>JAFUAB010000033.1 GCA_017460885.1 Lachnospiraceae bacterium | reverse complement strand
TGCTTTTGCTGAATGGGAACCAATTCACACTTAGATTCCGTCGATACTCTTCTGTAAAACAAATATTCACAGTCCTTACTCCAAATGACTGATCTATCATAATTTTGCAAACATATATCATTTAGAAGTTCATTAAATCGTGAAAAATTCGTAATAGTAAATGATTCTTTATACACGTTTATTGGGTATAATTGGATTTTCTTCATTAAAGGTCTCTCTATCATTGAAAACAATCATGACGTGACGTTCCCCATGATGTCATACGCGTATTCGCACGTGCGGCCCTTCCCGGCATCCTCTGCCTTGATAAGTCTGCCGAGCTTATCATAAGTATATGTAATCTGCGAATCGTCCGCAATGGAATTCAGGTCGGAATACGCGCTTGTGGAGGTGGTCAGACCGCTTATCCTTGGGCACAGTCAAACCATGCCCCTCCTGACGTGCCGTAAGGTTGATCGTAATGTTAGAATCTTAATCTATTCAACAGATTGTGATACAGTATTTAAAAATCGTTTTGCTAATAATCTCTGATTATTCCAATCTTGTTCCATTCATATTATATCGAATCAAACTATTTCAAGTATAGGCGCGATACCCTTTACCATTTTTTGATACGCCACTATTTCACGTGGATTGATCTGCTATTTTTTTAACTTTTCCGGACTATACTTTGATTTTGACAATAGCCAGCTGGGAATATCATTCTTCAATTAATCCCCACGACAATACAGAAAAACAAATATCAATATCCAGTTCTGCAAAAATCTGCATAGCATCTTTGGGAATTATATACTCAATCTGGGCATTGTCTGCATTTATAAAACATAAAAATCTAATTTTATAAACCGTTCGTAGCCTTTTTATATCATTTGAATATCTCAAGACAAATGTCATAAATTCTTTAATTCCATAATCAAAACTATCATATTCCTTATACACAGAAAAAGTTTCGCAAGATGTTGATAGTTTAAATGATTTGGACATAACCGTTCCACAAGGAATGTAATCAGAATCATACCCGGAATCTATAAATATATCCCTAAGCCCATCCTCGTCAATAGATGATCCTTGAATTATCATCTTGAAAACATACTCATCAACAAGCATCATTCCCCCTAAATCAATGTATTCATGAGCATACTCCCGTCAATATGAATACTTAATTTGATCTTTCTCACGCAATTCCTCACAGTTTTCTTAATAAGGTGCAGTCCGGCGTCGTGACTTTTGGTCAAATCGTCCCATGGTTCATCCGATCAGGCTGTGGTAGTCCTGAAGTGACGTGATCTCTCCCGATTCGTGCGTCTTGACGTATTTGATACCCTCCGCTGTAGCGCGGGCTGCCGCAATAGTCGTAATGTACGGGATACGAGCCTTGATAGCAGCTTTTCTGATATAACTGTCATCGTTTACACTCTCCTTGCCTACGGGTGAATTAACTATGAGGTCATATTCTCCGTTCGTGATGGAATCCAGGACGTTGGGCCTGCCCTCGTAGAGCTTGTTGATGCGGGTAACGGGAATGCCGGCCTCGCTTATCACGTCTGCGGTTCCGTGAGTCGCAACTATATCGAAGCCGTCATCGTGGAATGCCCTGGCGACCTCCACGACCTCGGCCTTGTCCTTGCTGTTGACGGATATGAGCACGCGGCCCTCGGTCGGAAGCGGCGCGCCGACTCCCTCCTGTGCCTTTATGTATGCCTCGCCGTAGGAAGGACTGAGTCCCAGCACTTCTCCGGTGGATCTCATCTCGGGTCCGAGCACGGGGTCCACCTCCTGGAACATGTTGAACGGGAAGGCGGCTTCCTTAACTCCATAATAAGGGATGTTCCGCTCCGCAAGCTCAGGCACAGGCGATTTCCTGCCGGTAAGCTCGCTGGTGATGATGTCGGTTGCGATGGGTACCATACGCACATTGCATACCTTGGATACGAGCGGCACGGTACGTGATGCCCTGGGATTGGCCTCAAGCACGAAGACCTTGCCGTTCTCGATGGCGTACTGCATGTTCATCAGGCCCTCCACGTGCATCTCCTCCGCGATCTTGCGCGTGTACTCCTTGATGGTCTCCACGTTCTCGGGAGTGATGTGCACCGAAGGAATGATGCAGGCGGAATCACCGGAATGAACTCCCGCCAGCTCTATATGTTCCATTACCGCGGGCACGAAGGCGTGCGTGCCGTCGCTGATGGCGTCTGCCTCGCACTCCAGGGCATGGTTAAGGAACCTGTCTATGAGGATCGGCCTGTCAGGCGTAACGCCCACTGCGGCTCTCATGTAATCTGCCATGGATTCGTCGTCGTATACGACCTCCATGCCGCGTCCGCCGAGCACGTAGGAAGGACGCACCATTACGGGATAGCCGATGCGGTTGGCTATGGTCTGAGCCTCCTCCACGGTGGTGGCCATGCCTGACTCTGGCATCGGTATGCCAAGCTTGTCCATCATGTCGCGGAAAAGGTCCCTGTCCTCAGCCATGTCGATGACCGAAGGAGGCGTGCCCAGGATCTTCACGCCGTTTGCCTCCAGGGATCCGGCCAGGTTAAGCGGAGTCTGTCCGCCGAACTGGGCTATGACGCCGAGAGGTTTCTCCTCTTCATAAATGCTGAGCACGTCCTCAAGAGTCAGAGGCTCGAAATACAGCTTATCCGAGGTATCGTAATCGGTTGATACGGTCTCGGGATTACAGTTGACGATGATGGTCTCAAAGCCAAGCTTCTTAAGGGCCAGAGCGGCATGCACGCAGCAATAGTCGAACTCGATGCCCTGTCCGATGCGGTTGGGGCCGCCGCCAAGGATCATGATCTTTTTGTTGGACGAAATGGGATTCCTGTCCACTCCGTTGTACGTCGAATAATAATATGCGCTGTTCTCGGTGCCGCTTACGTGCACTCCCTCCCAGGTCTGTCGTACGCCGAGTTCATATCTCTTTTTACGGACGTCGTCCTCGGGGATCTCAAGTATCTGACTCAGGTACTTATCCGAGAAGCCGTCCTTTTTGGCCCTGGTCAGCTGTTCGTCGGTCGGAAGGCTGCCCTTTGACTTAAGCAGTTCCTCTTCCTCTTCAACCAGCTCCTTCATCTGCTCGATGAAGTACTTCTTGACGTGGGTACGGTCGTGGATCTCGTCCACGGTGGCGCCTGCCCTCAGCGCCTCATACATCAGGAAATGCCTCTCGCTGGACGGAGTGTTCAGCCTGCGGAGCAGCTCCTCCTTTGGCAGTGTATCAAAGTCCTTGACGTGGCCGAGACCATACCTGCCGGTTTCCAGTGACCTGATGGCCTTCTGGAAGGCTTCCTTGTAGTTCTTGCCGATGCTCATGACCTCGCCCACGGCCCTCATCTGGGTGCCGAGCTTGTCTTCCACGCCCTTGAATTTCTCAAAAGCCCATCTCGCGAACTTGATCACCACGTAATCGCCGTCGGGCTTGTATTTATCCAGTGTTCCGTATTTGCCGCAGGGGATGTCCTTAAGCGTAAGACCGCACGCGAGATATGCTGACACGAGGGCTATCGGGAAGCCCGTAGCCTTGCTGGCCAGCGCTGAGGAACGTGAAGTACGGGGGTTGATCTCTATGACCACGATCCTGTCAGATACCGGATCGTGAGCAAACTGCACGTTGGTTCCACCGATGACCTGCACGCGGTCAACGATCTTGTAAGCCTGTTCCTGCAGCCTGTCCATGACCTCCTGTGAAATGGTGAGCATCGGAGCAGCGCAGAAGGAATCGCCGGTATGCACGCCCATCGGATCTATGTTCTCGATGAAGCATACCGTGATCATGTTGCCCTCTGCATCCCTGACCACCTCAAGCTCCAGCTCTTCCCAGCCGATGACCGATTCCTCAACTAGCACCTGCCCTACCAGTGAAGCCTGCAGTCCGCGTTCGCAGACGGTCTTTAACTCTTCTTTATTGTAGACGAGGCCGCCTCCGGCTCCGCCCATCGTATAAGCGGGTCTGAGCACGACCGGATATCCGAGCTTATCGGCTATGCCCAGCGCTTCATCCACCGAATACGCAACCTGTGAACGTGCCATCTCGATGCCGAGCTCGTTCATGGTATTCTTGAACTCTATGCGGTCCTCGCCTCTCTCTATCGCGTCGACCTGCACTCCGATGACCTGTACGTTGTATTTGTCCAGCACGCCGGCCTTGTTCAGCTCCGCACAAAGATTAAGACCGGACTGTCCTCCGAGATTCGGCAGCAGGGCGTCAGGTCTTTCCTTGGCAATGATCTGTTCAAGCCTGTGTACGTTAAGGGGCTCGATATATGTTACGTCGGCTGTCTCCGGATCCGTCATTATCGTCGCCGGATTGGAATTCACCAGCACTATCTCGTATCCCAGCTTCTTCAAAGCTTTACAGGCCTGTGTACCCGAATAGTCAAACTCGCAGGCCTGACCGATGACTATGGGCCCCGATCCGATGATCAGCACTTTATTGATATCTGTTCTTTTTGGCATAATCTGCTCCCCCTTTTTCTATACGAAAACTCACTTCGTAATAATCCATTTGATATAATACAGCAAAAAAAAGCATCGGGCAACTACATATAGTTGTTATTTTATGAAAATCTACTATATGTAGTTGACATAATGCCGCTTATCGCAGAGTAACGGAATGATGCAAAAGGACTCGCCCGTCTGTCAGATCTTCCGGAGTCACGCTGACATCAACCTGTCTTGCACCCGTAGCATTAAGGATCGGCTGAAGCAGACTGTTTTCCACCGTATTGGTATCGAAAGCATTTCTTATCTGATCGGACAGTGCCTCATTGTCAACCGGGATATCCACAGAGTTCATACCCATTCCAAGCTGTCCGATCATATCCAGAGCCTTATCATAATAAGCCTGAATATCGCGTATAACATCCTCTTCGGACAATCCGTAATCTGCCAGGCTCCTCAGATCAGGAGACTGCTGTTCTCCCACGGGCGCCAGGTTATCCGGCGTTCCCTCCGGATCGCTCTCAAGATCACGGTATCTTGTTCCGTTGCAGGGAGGCAGGTAAACGGAAAGGTCCCTGCGGACGTGCGTCGTGCCATAGTCATCGTCGGTCTTGTTGAACCAGTCATAATTGTATGAGGGAGTTGAATCCGTGTCGTCCCAGGTAACGTCCACATTGTAGAAATCCCCGTCGAGACAGATTATGTTCCAGGCATGGTTTTCTCCGGCGTAGCCGGAACAATAATAGCAGGGAATGCCCGCCAGCTGGCAGACATATTGAAAAGCCCGCGAATAACCGGCACAGACCGTCGATCCGTTGTTTAAGGCGCTGTAAGCACTCTGATTATACGGAGCGGACAGCGAATACACATTCCTGTCGGAAAGAGCCGCATGTACGGTCTTTTCAAGATCATAGGGTGAACCGCCGCTTCCTGCCAGAGACTGTGCCGCATCCTCAAAAACAGACTTATTGGCATTCAGGTTATCGGCAAGATTGTTGAAATAAAGCTTTATCTCCAGACAGGTACCATTGTTTCTCAAGCCCGCGGAGTATTTGGTATCAAGATAAAAAAGCTCCGGGTGGTCGTTGAATACCGCAGTAAAGGCATTTCGCAGCTGTCCGGGAGTAACGTCGCTCCTGACAGCCTTGAAATCATCAAAAAGATCCTGTGCGTTTGCAAATATCTGTCTGTAGAGAGCTTTGGAAGCATCGTCTATCATCTGATAATAGGGATACATCATCGGGTCAAATTCAAGCCCTTCACCGGTGTTTCCCTCACTCAGCTCCTTTTCCAGTCTGTCTGCAGTCGCATCATCCAGGGTGGATACGTCAGCGGACAGATCTCCCTCTCCGCCCGTTCTTCCTGCGACCTCAGCCGGTACACTTATAGCTGAGGGATCGGGCGCATCATATCCGGTATTCAGTTCGTTTGAGAGATATGCGGGATCGATATTCGGAGTCGGGAAATTTCCGTTAATAGAAGGCATATTGCTGCTCCCATACGGATCGGTTCCCGGGGTCTGTCCGTCAGGTACCGTTGCAATGATACCGGAGCCGTTCTGCGGAAAAGACTGACTGCCTGCGGCAGGATCCGACAGAACACCGGTTTCCGAGGACACAGGCTGTTCGGAATCTTTATTAAGCAGCCCATCCACCTTGTCCTTAAATGAAGGCGAACCAAGATAGAGCCCCAGAAGTACGATCAGGGCTGTCAACAGAAGCAATAATACTATTGAGATCCGCCATAGCGTATTTTTCATAATTCCTCATAGACGCGGTAAATGTATGCCTTGCCGCGTTTGCCTACACGGGCAACTATTCCGATATCATAGAGCAGCTTGAGGGTTTCCTGAGCCAGATATTTGTTGATATGAGCCGTCTTAGCCATATCTGCCGTGGTAAATTCCTCCGGCAGATCGTATGGCAAAAGCTGTAGATAATCCCTTACCTCATCAATGACGACCTCATCGACAAGCTCCACAGGCACCCTGTCATATCTGTGAGAACCGATCTTTTTGCTTCGCTTGCTACGCTTGCCGTCGAGCAGACGATACTCCTCCATATCGATCAAAGGAACACGTATATGCAGGTTCGGATCCGTCAGATATGCTTTTATCCTGAAAAACTCAGGTAAAGCATGATATATGCTCCCCGTCATCCTGACCAGGTTCTTTTCTTTAACCTCCCCGGTTTCCGCATCCAGCCAGATGATCCACCTCTTATGCGGAAAGGGATATACGAGATACACCTGATACTCCGGCAGAAAAGCTGCCAGCTTGTCCCGCATATGTCCGAAGTTGGCGTTCTGGATCTCTATGATCTCCTCACCGGTGTATATATCGGCAATATAGTTGCCTATCGGGACCTCATGATAATCCTCGTTTGGCAGGTAATACTGCTTCATGACCGCATGAACGGTCTTTTCCGCAAGTGTTCCGAACCCGTGAGGATCATGATTGCCGGTCAGTACCTTGATACGGGCTTCTTCAAATCTTCTTTTGTCGATCCTGTCAGATATCACCATAAATCCAGTTTACCATCATAACGATCTCCGCCCACATGTCCATAATACCATGCTCATGAGTGAAATCACTTAATGACCGGTGTCCAGTATGCCCTGTTGTAAATATCCGTCAGTCTGTACGTAATGATCGTATCATAATCACTGACATCCACATCAGTTACGGTCATATCCTCAGTTACGGTTATCGGATTACCGAACTTATATGAATCGCTGTACTCAAAATCATATGTATAATAGTCACACATCAGCTGTATGGTATCGCCAACATTAAGCCCCACAGTGCTCTTGGCCGCGGTCTCGGTTTCATTGTTTCGGTAATCGGTATCTACGCCGGCAATGTAGCCGTGGGGATTCTCATTGTCGAATATCACTATCAGTTTTGCCCTTTCATTATTATAGAGCACAGGGATATAACCGTTTATGGAGTATTCGTCACCGGACTCTATGGTATCCGTATGATAATAGGGTGCTATCTGAGTGCCGATACCGATCCATGCATGTGAATCATCGGCGATCAGTTCATCACCATCAAATGTAAACACATTGTCAAGGCCAAGGTCTATATACCCTGCTCCGTCATCTATGAACATGTTGAGATCCACATCATGGATAAGCTTCCACTGTTCACTCGAAAGCTTAAGCCTCTTTTCTCCTTCGGTTCCATCAGACCAGAAGAGATTGCCTGCATCGAAGCTGTTGAGGGAGATAAACTCCGCAGCGTCCTCATCGGTAAAGGACCTGTCGTCATAGAAAGCCGTATTGCTGCGATCCAGATCATCGGAACCGGGAATGCTTCTGTCAGACAGAAATGCACCCAGTAGTGTACCGATCATATCAGCGGAGCCTCCGCTGTAGCTGTAGCCGGACGATCCCGCTCCGCCCAGCGCCGAGAGCAGATCATAACCGCCGCCTCCTGCCACCTGTCCTGCGGTCTGCATCGATGCGGCATCTGTCACGCATCTGATATAGTCCTCATTCATGCCGATCTGTTTGAAGGTCGACACAGCCTGATTGGCCATGGACTTTTTCTGATAGGGAAAATATATCGATACGCCGTTTGCCCTGCTGATATTGGATGAGGTTCTGTTGTATTTTACACTGGATCTGACAGCCTCCGCGAGAGCCTTGCCCTCGCTGTTGCCCACATTCTGACAAAGGTCGATCAGATCCACCTGATCGATCCGGCTGTTCTGTGCGAATTCCCTGGTATTGTATCTGGCATCCGATACTTCCTTAAAGGACTTATCGGAGATCAGCGAACTGATGGATTTTGCAAAAGCAGACAGATTTGCCGGTACGGTATCCGCAAATTCCGCCAGATCCACGATCGAAAGTGTTGTCTTCTGTCCCGGACATTTATATGCACAGGCCTGATTGAAATCATCGATTATGCTTTTGCCCATATTCAGGGTGGACATTCCGGTATCCCCGGAAAGTGCCGTCATCCAGTTGGTATAATACCATCCGATACCGGGCTCGGTTTCCTCGGATGCGATCATATAATCGGCATAATCGTCAAGCATCAGCGCAGTCTCGGCGGTAGCCATCAGACAGGCATCAAAGCCGATGAAGTCGAAGGTCACACCGCCTGCCTTAAGCGCCTTATCGATACCGGCCAGATCCATGGATCCGCCGTATGCATTCTTTTCGTCATATCCGTATCCGGAAACAGAGCCGCCGCCGTGATCCCAGAATATAAGCTCATTACGGTTGGCAGGGAAATTGGCCGAACAATATTTAATGAATCCCGCAAGTGTTGCCGGATCGGTCATGGCCTTGTTTCCGTCATCCTCCACGAGACGCTTTAAACCGCCGTTTTTGATCTGGTATATCTGATTGACCTTATTGCTGATGCCCTGAGTCTTCCAACCCTTGCAGCCGCCTGTATATACTATTACATTGACATTATCGGAGATCGACGCCTGAGCCATCTCAGCCATGTCATTGCTGGCCATGCCGCTCTTGGACTCCAGGTCAGTGCCGCACATGTAGACCATGATCGTAACGACGTCGGAACCATCCCCGTTTATGACCGTGCGCTTGGCCCTGGCGCCGGTTGCCACGTCCATGTTGATGAGCGAATTGCCGCTGTCGGCAGCCAAGGCTGCAGGCGAGGACTCAAATCCGGCTGAATCATAGCTTGAACTGGTATAGATGTCAGAATCACCATACGAGCCCGTGGTAAGCGCTGATATCAGCGATGAAACCGAGCCACCGGATGACGCCGCGGACGAACCTGATCCGTCATTTCCGGACAGGGCGCTGAGCGATCCCGCTCCGTCCTGAACGACCGCATTCTCATACGCACCGTCATCATAATACGTGATCTCCGAAGACCCGCCCCTGCCAAAAAGGAAATATGCTATGGCTATGATGACGAGAAGTCCCAGTCCGCCTCCGCCGGCCCTGGCCGCGCGATGGCCGCCACCGCCGCTTCCTCCGGAATGACCGCCTCCTCCGCTGGTTCCGCCGGTGCTTCCCACCGGGCCGGTGCCCAGTCCGGAACCGGTCTTAAATCCGCCGGTACCCTGTCCGGTAACGTTTCTTTCCCTGCTTCTTGGTTTATTGTCAGGCATGTCTTACCTCCGAATTTTCTTTACGCCTAAACCGGCGTTTACCTGGTCGCATTATCATCCGTGTCAACATGCGGCTGCACAATTTCATCCGACCGGATGAAACGTCCGGGCCTCATTGTCACAATCGTTAATGATAACACAAAAGCGGTGACCTGAAAAGTCACCGCCTGACGCCACAGTTCCGAAAGGTAAACCGATTCTTAAGCCCACCATTATAGCAAATATCAGGTATTGTGGATTTCTTACTGATTTTTCGAAAGTTATCAACATCCCCTGATGCCAATATTCCAATCACCGAGTTTTTGTGGATAACTTTTGATTTTACTATTGGCAGGCATCACCACCAAACGAGCTTCCTTTCTTCCCATATGTACCTCCCTGCGAAAAAGTTTTCTTTTATCAATTCATCCAATTTACTCATTTACTCTGTCCTCCGGCTTGGATCAGCTCCGGTTCTGTCTCTTCGAGAATATCTCCCAGCACTTTATAGTCCAGATACTGGACTCCGTATTTACCCTCATGAATCTTCTCCGCAAGTTTGCTGTTATAATACATATTCATTGCGGATTGGTAATCAACGCCATGTTTTTCCGAAAGATACCCGATGATACGCTCTTCCAGCTTTTCCTGATATATATCTTCCAAGACTTTTCCATCCATACGCTATACCTCTTTCACCGACTGATACCTAAGCAGCGCATCAATCGAAGCCTGACTGATAAATGCGATCTGATCATATCCCGGATATACCTTGATCTCCCGAATTGCCCTTTCCTTATCCCAGATACCGGTATGATACAGGTCAACAACCCGGAATACCTTGTCGTTGGCAACTTTACCTTTTATGATGTCATATAATTGATAATCGGACTTACCATCCCTGCAATCACATACAAAATCAATCCACTCAAGCAAATCTTCCGAGAATGTTTTTATCTTAAATGCAGATTCATCCTCAGACATCTCATATACATTCACATATGCCTTATCTTTATGATACAGATCCGCCTTTCTCCTGGCCCAGCGTTCTGCCTGTTCGCGATTGGTGGTCACATAGAACCCTTTTCCAAAATCAAGAGGTCTGTATGAGTGCAGCACATCCGGCTTATCTACGATCTGATCCGATCCATGATAAACGATCATACCGCACCTCCTTTGACGCCGATGAATTCCTCGATATCATCTACTACAAAATCTGTTCCCTGTGTATGAAGGACATCATAATGCGGCACTAGATAATTTCCTATGCAATTATGCTGTGACATTCTATGGTATACCATCGCAGGAGACTGTCCCCATTTTCTTGCACAGGCATGAATCATATATATAACAAATTCCATTACTTCTTTACTCATGCGTCTCCTCCTTCGATCTCTGCTATGATCTTATCTATCTCATCGCGCAAAACCTGTTCCCTTGCTACAATCTCTTTGATCTCAGCATTCAGCTTCACGATATCGATCTTTTCTCTGGTGTCCTCCGCTTCGACATAAGCGCTGACCGACAGATTATAATCCTGCTCCTTTACTTCATCATAGGATGCCAGATGGCACAGATACTCGATATCTTCCCTACCGGCAAAAACATCTACAATATGGTCGATATTCTCCGGAGTCAGCTTGTTATTATTGGTCACCTTTACGCATTCATTGCTTGCATCTATGAAAAGGATCTTATTATCAGCCTTGCCCTTCTTCATTACCATTATGCATGTAGCAATGGATGTACCGAAGAACAGGTTGCTCGGAAGCTGGATCACACAGTCCACATAGTTGTTACCAACCTGATATTTCCTGATCTTCTGTTCTGCGCAGCGACGGTACATGATTCCCGGGAAACATACGATAGCCGCCACTCCGTTCGGTGCCAGCCAGGACAGGGAATGCATGATAAACGCAAGATCCGCTTTACTCTTCGGTGCAAGAACACCGGCCGGAGCAAATCTCGGATCATTGATCAGAAGCGGATTCTCATCTCCCGCTCCTTAACGATGCACCCGCACAGGTGCAAAAGTTTTTCTTATATTTTACCTTTTCGCAGCACTTATGGGCAGAAATAGTGCGAATTATTTTAACCTTTCAAAGCTGCTGACGCCAAGCTTGGTCAGCTGTCTGTTCAATTTGTCCCTGATCTCCCGCTCGCATTCGTCCTTTACAAGATAATACATGTAGGAATCCACTACCATTTCCATGGGCAGTCCCCGACCGACCAGTTTGAAGTTGGCATAGCCCCATTTGTCGTAATACTCACGAACCTCAAGCGCGTCAATGAATGCAGGTCTCGCCATGCATTCCTTAAACGCGGGCTTCTTCGTCTTATTGGGACAGTCAAAGGGCGTGCCCTTGTCAAAATGCAGCTGCGCAAGCGATTCCTCCAGGTAATGCTGCTTACGCTTAGGGCATCCAGGAAAGCATATCTCGTCAACCAGTATCTCTATGCGTCCGGCGTAGGGCGAAAGCTCGGTCAAAACACTTTCGTCATGGTTCAGGTCATAGTCAAGCACGACCAGGTAATATCCGTTCGAAGACTCCTGACCTTTACCGTCCTCGCCCCTGCCATGGACGGAGGAGCCTCCCATATCCAGCTCGCGTCTTATGTCCTCAAGCTTCGTCAGCCTCTTGGTAGTTGATGAGATATACTTGAAATCGGGATAAGTCTTTCTCAGATAATCCTCCAGCACGGGATTATTTACCAGTACCTGATTCATGCCGTTATCCGCGATCTCCATGATCAGATTGCAGTACGTATCACTGACATGCTTTTCCTCCAGTGCCGAATTGGTCCACGTAAATCTGACCGGCACGCCCAGCTTATTGTACGTCTCGATGATCTTTTTCATATCGGAGCTGCTCGTGATCCCAAATACAGCCCTGCCGCCATTCCAGATCGCACCCGGAAAGGTCCCGTACACGCTGCCGATCTCATATCCGTCATAAAACCTGTCCGGAAACTCCTTCATCAGATGTATGATCACCTGATTCAGGTAGAAATACACGCAGAATCCCGGCAGGTGCCAGTATATCTTATTGTTTGCATCATTAACTGTCATGATAATTCATAATCCTTACTGATTTTATATGTTATTGAAAAGCCGGACCAGTCATCATTTCCCTTTTTTATGTCTGATCATCTGATGCAGCGGCATTATCCCCATCAGGTTCGTTCTCATCAGCTTTTATGTGATCGATCTTGGGACAGATCAGCTTTTGGGAAACAGAACTCAGAATCCTGTCTGCATCATCACCGAAAATGTTATACAGAGCAAGCACCACACTGTCATCGCCATATCGTATGCATAGATCATGCGGTGAGCAGCATTCCCGGATCAGTTCGATACCCTTTCCGCTTTCTTCAAGCTCCCGGTCACGGATGAGGTATACGCTGTATCCCTCTCCTTTTTTCTCCATAAGCTTGATCATATAGCAAAGCATCCTGATGTGTTCGGGATTTCTGATCCTTTTGCCCTCAAGCAGATCCTTCTGGAGCCTGCTCTCCAGCAATGCCGAAACCAGAACCTGTCCGTTCTCGTTCAGGGAAACGCCGTCAGCCGTGCGTACACTCAATTCGCCCCGCTCAATGAGATTAACGAACAGTCCTGTCAGTGCCGGATCAAACTGGGTGCCTGAGCATCTGAGAAGCTCATTCTTAACCTCCTCGTCCGTCAGACGTTTCCTGTACACACGGTTGGAAGTCATGGCATCATAGCTGTCTGCCAGTGCAAGTATCCTTGCTATCAGAGGAATATCGGTATCGGAAAGTCCGTCAGGATATCCTTTTCCGTCAAATCTCTCATGATGATGTCTGATCCCGTCGAGCATACCGTCTATGGTATCCTCCATGGAGCTCATGATCTCATAGCCGATCTCGGAGTGCTTCTTCATAAGCGCAAACTCTTCATCACTCAATCTGCCGGATTTGTTCAGTACACTGTCAGCCACTCCGATCTTGCCTATGTCATGTACCAGTCCGACGTAATGCACCCTCAGGATGTCTTCCTCGGTCAGGTCATAATCCGCAGCCATTTCCCTGGCAAGCCTCTCCGCATAGAAGCCCACGCGCTCCGAATGGCCTCCGGTGTACTCGTCCCTCGCGTCTATGGCTCCGGCTATAGTCTCGATCGTCTTGATCGTCATCTGAGACCGGGCCTTTTCCCTGCGGTCTATATCCAGAGAAACGTCATTTATAGTCTGAATGACCGTCATGAACATCAGGATTATCAGTCCTATGCACATGAATGCGCCAAATACATGATTACGTGAAACATAAAACAGCACCAGTTCCACTATGGACATAGCCATAAATCCCAGCATACCGATCGCGGTATGGATATATGTCCCGATCCTGTGCCCCTTTATATCCAGTACAAGAAAGATGATCAGCTCCACGGCACAGACTGCCGACCATAAATGTGATGCCGGAAGTGATTTGAAGAAATCACATACACCCGTAAAATTCAGTACAGCATTGACAAAAAGGATCAGCAGACCGACGCATTCGTCAGCTATGTAGATACGATGATATTGTCTGTGCTGCACTTCATCAAAAAACAGACATGCCAGAACGGATATTAACTCCACTGTCAGATAAGAAAAAATACCGGACAGCGAGGGACGTCTGAAAAATAACTGTCTGAGCCTCGACTCTGCGATCATCCAAAGGGCAACATCTATCATCAACAATCCCAGGTAAATGGATGCGCCCGTTACTGACGTAGTTCTGGACAGGATGATGGAAAAGATCAAAAAAAGTCCAAGAATGAGCATAACAACGGCGATCACTGCCACCGGTATGCTGCTGATGACGACATCATTCCATGCGTCTTCGCCATGACCGTAGTACACCTCATTAATGATCCCCGAACGCTTGGCTGTGATCTCCATTCTGATCTTCCCGGAGGAATCTTCAGCATTCAGCGGAATTGCCACGTAGGCGCTGGGAATGTAATATCCCAATCCATTGAAAGACTCAGCTGAATACTCGGCTCTCAGCTGACCGTTCACGTATATTCTCACGTCCTCCATGGCGGCACGCATGACCAGGTTCATGCCGTCACTTAGATCCTTTGGAAGAACATTTTCGATCACCGTCTTCCTTCCGTATGCATTCACATTATATTCAAACGGAAGATTCACTGTAACCGTATCGCCGTTTTCATATTCAAGCACCCATCCGTAGTTGAACGAAAACGCTCCGTACTCTCCAAGCGGTGCCTCAGCACCTGTATTTTTGTCAAGCATGGCAATGGCCATGATCACCACGGAAATGAGGATCACGAACACGACGCTTATCCTGACCGCGTCTTCAAATATACCTATGGTTGCTTTTTTATTTGTTTTTGTATTGTCCTTCATCCGTAATAACATCGATGCCTTTTTAGTGAGTATTATGTTCGGATTGCTGTATTTCATCATCCCTGACAAACTCCGGTGCTATGTCTTTTGCCGCAACAAGACGGATGCAATAACCGTATTGTCTTTTATTCGATGAGAAGATCGTGCCTATCTGATATCTGTATTTCATGTCCTTATATTCAAATATTCCGTTGTACAGCTTATCATGCTCCTCCATCCTGACAAATGCCATCAGCGGCTGTCTCAAGAAAGTGTTGAACCGCCCTCCGTTACCTGGAATCTTAACCTCTATTTCCCATTCCTCAAGCTCCGGGAACAGCTCCTGTGCAAATTCATTTGCGCTCATATATCTGAGCTTATTATCAAAAATTATATATCCCGTCCTCCGGTATCTGTCATCAAAATCACTTCTGACCGTAGTGATCGAATAATTATATATCCTGAAAAGCGGAATTGAAATAATGATCAGCGCTATTACAAAAACTACCGGCATTAGCTCAATATCCAGCCTCACAAATCTCTCTGTCATGTAAACTCCGACGGAAAGTGCATTTGCCATAAGTACTATACACACATTTGTGCGGCTTACCACATTTTTTCTGTTTAGTGAGACCAGTCCCACAACGATACCGGCCAGCGTATATCCGATCATCGTGATCAGGTATACCGTGTGCATGAATCCGTAGGTCTTGGTGAGATATGCAAATGTTTCTCCCCTGTGATACTCCACGCTTTTGTAAAAGATGTCGGAAACTCCGGTCGTAAGCACGCTGAAGTACACGATCATCTGTACGGAATATATTATCGTGCCGGCGATCCCGGATATCCTGACCCGGCATATATTGCATATGATGAAAAAGACCATCATAGGCGCAAAACAGCCTATCACGTATGCCAGCTTGTTGGCCAGAATGGCCTCCTGCAGGTTCTGCGAGACCGCAACCGCATAATGACCGCCGTTGCCTATGGCTATGACGGCTATCAGCAGGAAGAAATTGATCCCAACCTTTTTGCCGTTACCGATCACTATAAGCAGAAATATGATCGAAATACAAAAGCATGCTAAAAAAATCATGAAAATATTACCCTAAGACACATTTTATGCAAATGACACTGTGACTCCGTCCCCGGGTGTCAAAAGGGTTTTGCGCCATCTGAGGTGAAGGCGATTCCTTCGTGATGCTCCGGGGTATATGGCTTCCATTCGGGCATATCGGTTCCGTCAGCGTCCCTGCCGTTGGGATCACCTGTCTTTATGAAGTTTGCGAAATAGTTGCACATCACTCTCGCCAGATTGTAATGACGTCCCACATACGGCCTCCAGCACTTACCGATGGATTCAAAAAAGAACCAGAGGTCACATGAATGGAAGCATCCCGGATCATCCCATCCGGGGATATCGGGATCAAAGCTGTAGAAATACATGGGCGAGTCGTTGCCGCTTGCCCCCACCGCGTCAAAGGCTTCCCTGACTGACTTATCAACGACGTTTACGCCGTTAATGATAAACTCGTCAGACGTGGAACCGCTCATGACCGGGACATGCGCGGATCTTCCCTTCATAAACGCATCCAGAGAATATTCCTTCATGAACCTTCCGTCCGCAAAAGGATACATTCTCGGATGATCCTTAGCATATTCGGCATATTTGGCCCTGATCTCAAAGGCATCGAGCTCCCTCGCTTCATCCAGGGTCTTAACGTCCATGTATTTCAGGAAATCCACGCCCTTTGCTTCTGCCGTCCCCAGATCGACCGGAGCAAAAATATCCTGATCCGGGTTATCTATCCTGATCATGCCGCTGAAGATCACGGCACCCTTTATCAGGTCATAATTGTCCTCATTGGTCATCTGTGCGAGAACACTGGCTCCTCCGGCAGACTGTCCGGCTATCGTGATGCGCTCGGGATCCCCGCCGAATGCTGCTATATTATCATGAACCCAGCGGAGCCCTGCCTGCTGATCTAGCAGTCCGAAATTACCGGGAGCCTCCGGCGCCTCTGCCGTGATCTCCGGATGAGCCATAAAACCCAAAACGCCGAGACGGTAATTGACGCTCACGACGATGACGCCGCGCCTCGCAAGCCTCTCACCATCGAATTCCATTTCAGCCGTATAACCCCACTGAAAAGCTCCGCCAAAATACCACACAAGAACCGGCAGCTTTTCATCCACGGAGTTAGCCGGAGTCCAGACATTTAAGTACAGGCAGTCCTCGCTGACAGGGATGTCCCTGTCCACATGGAACTCACGCATATATATGTCTTCCTCCCATTTGCCTGTTCCGGGCTGATCCTGTACGGATATGGGAGCAAAGGTATAGCAGTCTTTTGTACCTTCCCAATCAGCACATGGCTGTGGCGCACGCCACCGGTTCTTTCCGACCGGAGGAGCCGCAAACGGGATCCCCCTGTATATCGTCACCCTGGGATCCGCTCCGGGTATTCCTCTTACTTTACCGTTTTTTACAGTTGTTTCACGCAGCATAGTCTTCTCCCATTGATCAATTCAGTGAAACGCTGAACACAGCATTTCCTTAGCCATTTCCTTAGGTCTCTGCTTAAATATAAAGTTTGCTTGACACCGTTCTATATGAAATTATAAAATATTTATAAACTATAGTAAACAGTCCTGTATTTTTATACACGAGGTACACATATGTCTGACAAAACCCCCATCCGGATAAAAGAATCCGATGCTCTCAAATGTCTTGCGGGGCTGGTTCCCGTGGGCATTTTTTGGAAAGATGCCGATCGCAGATTTCTTGGCTGCAATCAGATGTTTCTTGATTACTATGGCCTGTCTTCCGTCAATGACATAATTGGCAAAACTGACGAGGACATGGGCTGGCATATCGATCCGGAGCCTTACAGATCGGTGGAATTGCAGGTTATCGAATGCGGAGAGACCATCAAAAATGTGCCGGGACAATGCATTGTCAAAGGCAAGGTCCGTGACATCCGCGCTTCCAAGATGCCTCTGTACATGGACGGACGTATCGTTGGTCTCGTGGGCTACTTCGTGGATCTGACGGAAGAGATTGCCAGGATCGAACGACTTACGGAGCTCTCCAACACCGACGAACTTACCGGTCTTCTCAACAGACGCGCCTATGCCGAGATCGCTCAGAAGTTCGAAAGCCAGTTCCAAAAAGACAATACCGACTTCGTCCTCTTCATGATCGATCTCGATGAATTCAAGGCGATCAATGATGAATACGGTCACGAATTCGGCAACACTCTGCTAAAGTCAGTATCACGGAGTCTGACGGATGCCTCCGCCGCCGACAGCGTTCTTTTCAGGTACGGCGGGGACGAATTCGTGATACTCCATCAATACCGCAGCAAGTCCGAGATCGGGAAAATCCAAAAAAGACTGCTTGCCGCTGCGGAAAGTCCACGCAACATCGAAGGAACAAGCATTCACCTGCGTGCCTCCATCGGACACGCCGTATATTCGGAAACCCAGTATATGACTTCTCTCATCGAGCAGGCTGATAAGGCCATGTACAGGATGAAGGATGAACACAGACAAAACAAATAACACCGGTCTGTGCTCCGAGATCCTCTGTCCGACTAATAGTATAAATACTTTTGCCGTTTACTATATCTATCAGTTCAGCTCTGCTCCCGCGTCATAATCCGCGAAAGGACCGGGCAGCACATCAGTTCCTCTGTGACTTCCGAAATAATCCGTATTAAAGGTGATCGAAGTACCGTCGGTATTCTCAAACCTCTGCTCGGGCTCAAAGGCAAGCCCCAGGGTATCTGTTGTGATCATCCTGTCATTAAAACCGCCAAGATACTTGTAAAGATCGGTTTTAAGTGTGTATTTTCCCTTCTTTTCTATCAGTTCCACCTTTACCTTGTTCTTCTTGTCAACAAGCTTGTCCTTCTCCTTCTTGTAGACATTGGCACCATTGAAATACGCATTGCCGCTTACCCATACGGGCAGGTGGCCGAAGTGAGCTTCACCCAGGCCTCCCATATCCGGATGCTCTCCCATTTCAAAAGGCTTGTGCCATTCCTCATAGGTCGGGAATATATCAAAGGCAGCCGTACCCGCGATGCAGTAATCCGGAGTCTGGGGTGTGATCTTCTTATCCTTTGAATCATACTGCTTGACGAAAATGTTGTTGTAGATGCGGTCGTCTCCGTGCAGTATTGTCATAAAGCCCGCAACCTCTGTCCTGTGTCTGATGTGATATGGCGTGTACCTGGGCTCGCGCTGTCCGTTAACAATGCTGTCCACGCCTGAGTTAATTAGCCCAAATCCTCCCAGGATCAGGTTATGCACAACAGCAATGCCTTCGCTTGGTATGGTTATGGACTGTTTGGACATAAGCAGGTTATTGTCTATCAGCGTGGGACCGTGTCCTACTTCGACAAAGACGTCGGAATTAAACATTGCTCCCGGAGCCTGCTCAAGGCCTTCCCTGCGGTGATTGTCATGCATCAGGTTCCGGCTCACTCTCGCACCTTGTGCTTCCCAGTCAAGCCAGATACCGATGATGCAGTCATGTATGTGATTGCGCCTGATCGTAACATCTATACCGGCATGCAGCTTGATGCCGGCGGTCTCCGCTCCGCCAAGCTGGGCAGAGTTACAGATATGATGTATATGGCAGTCTTCAATGGTAGAGAACACGCCTCCCATTCTGCCGACTATGCCCGTCTGTTCACAGTGATGCACGTTGCATCTGCGGATAATATGATGTCCGATACGTTCCTTTGTCCAGCCGTGATACTGACCTCTGCAGACCGCATCGCGCTCCATCTGTGTCGGACTCTTGACGCGGCGGTTGGTGAAATACATGTCATTCTCGGGATCCAGATATTTACCGAGTGAGATTCCGCAGCAGCGGCTGTTGTGTATCTCGCAGTCCTCGATTATCCAGCTCCTGCTCCAGTGAGGTCCGATCATTCCGTCCTGATATGCGGCCGGAGGTGCCCAGGTCGTAGCAGCGTTCTTTATGTCAAATCCGCTGACGGTGATATAGCTTATGCCGTTTTTGTCAGGCATAAAGCAGTTCCTGCGAACCGCTATCTCGACGTTCTCTTTATTCGGATCCTTGCCCTGGAAATTGGCATAGATCACGGTCTCATCATTCTTCTCATCCTGCTCGACATACCATTTGAACTTTGACTCATCTGAATTCCACGCAAATTTGTCGGGTTCTCCCTTGATGCACTCCTCAAGGCTTACGGTTTCATACATGGCCAGATCATTTAAGTACACCGACCCGGTATGACGGATATCGGGCGCAAAATACCAGTCACCGTACACCTGCGTTTTATATGGATTATATGACCCGAAGATGCCGTTTCCGATCCTGGCAACCCATACGCTGCCCTTATGCTTTTTCCAGGACTTCACTTCCTCGCTGCCCGTGATCACCGCTCCCAGGGATTGCTCAGATCTGTAGGTGATGCGTGCATCCTCGGTACCGCCATATACAGGACAGACGAATTCGCGGTATACACCGGGTGCGACCACTATCTCATCTCCAGGCTTTGCAATGCGGGCCGCGTCGTTTATGTGCTTAAACGGCATCTCGCGGCTGCCGTCCCCGTCCCTTGACGAATTGACATTTACGTAATAGATCCTTGTCTGACTCATATTTACCTCCTCTGACATTAACCTGCCTGTTTTTTCCCGTTTATCTGAGATCCGTTTTAGATCTGATCTTTATTATTATCGTCACATGCCCGTTTATGGCTTGCTGATGACTATTTTCTGATCCTGCATCTCAACCCTGACCTTGTTGTCCTCAAGCTCCATCTCCTTAATGTATTCCGCCGGTATCTGAAGCCTGTGCGCACGGTCAAGAACGGCGTATTCGTCCTGGGTTTCTTCTTCTCTCCAGTCGATATTGCTCTCCTTTACCCTGCTTGCGAATTCTTCCTTCAGAACCCTCTCCGAACTGATCTTTCCGTCTCTTATCGCCACTACTCTCCTGACCTTTTTGGAAAGCGTCACATCATGTGTGACTATCAGTATAGTCTGTCCGGATTTATTAAGCTCGGTAAAGATATCAAAGATGTAATCGGCAGTCCCTGAGTCAACGGAACCGGTCGGCTCGTCGGCCAGGAGAAGCTTGGGCGAATTGGCAAGTGCTATCGCAATCGCTATTCGCTGCTGTTCACCTCCCGACATCATGTTCATCTTGCTGTGTTTCTTGTGCGCAAGTCCGACAAGCTCTATCAGTTCCATCGCCTTATCACGTTTATGCTTCTCGTGCGACAGATTCATCGGAAGCATAATATTTTCCATAGCTGTCAGATAAGGCAGCATATTTCGTCCGTTATTCTGCCATACGAATCCAACGGTATCGCGCTTATACAATACGAGTTCCTTTTCCGTCATGGTAAAAAGGTTCTTGCCGTCCACGATGAGCTTGCCTGCGCTGGGACGGTCGAGTCCACCGATCATGTTCAGAAACGTGGACTTGCCGGATCCGCTGTTGCCGATCAGAGCCGTCAGTTCACCCCTGTTAACCGTCAGATCCAGCCCCTGCAGCGCGAGGACCTCGGTATCCCTGGTCTTATAGATCTTCACGAGGCCGTCGGCCTGTACCATTATATCTTTTGTTTCTTTGTTTTCTATATCCATACGATAAATTTTGGAAACGAACAAAATGCTTGCGTCTTGGTCATTTCCTTCTCCGGATTCGCAATGCGTTTACAATATATCTGATCAGTGAGCATATATGTTCCGAAAAAGGTGCTTCACGATCCGCCGGTGCTTAGCGAGGTTTCTCACGAGCTTAGCATCCGCTGCGAGATCGTGGCAGCGAGAGCGTGCCTTTGAGGAATATATATGCTTACTGATCTACATAAACACGTTCACCGCTATTGAGTTCAATGATCATGTCCGCCGCGCCCATCAGGCCGACGTCATGCGTGGTCATCAGTATCGTGATGCCTTCCCTGCGCGTCATTTCCTTGAAAATCTCCGTAACCTTTGCTGCCATGGCAGAATCCAGTTCCGCCGTGGGTTCATCCGCGAAGATCATGTTCGGCCTGTGCGCAAGGGCCCTGGCTATGGCTACCCTCTGCTGCTCGCCGCCCGACATTTCCGCACTCATGTGCGTCATCCTGTTGCCCAGTCCGACCAGCTTGAGACACTCCTCCACCCTCTTGTCCGTTTCCTTATTGATCTTCATGCCGGCCATGCGCATCGAGAATTCCACGTTCTGAAACGCGTTGAGGCTTGGCAGGAGCGATACCGACTGAAAGACGAATCCCAGCTTCGTTCTCCTCAGATTCTCCTTCTCGTGCTCTGACAGGTCCCTGAGATTCTTTCCTTCAAAGAACACATCTCCCTCGGTCGGCTCATCCAATGAACTTATGATGTTCATGTAAGTGGTCTTGCCCGAACCCGAACGGCCCTTTAGGATCACGAATGCACCTGAGGGAATCTCTGCGTCAATGCCCTTCAGCGCCCAGAATTTTCCGGCCGGAGTGTCATATGCCCTCTTTATACCTTTTGTCTGAATTAAAATATTGTCCATTTCAGTTTACATAATGTGATGCAGGAACCGGTGTCATCACTCTTCTCCGAGCTTAAGGGCGCCGGTGACGTTCATCGTGAACAGCATGAAGATCAGCACGAATATGCACGTGATCATCACACCTGCCACGATGCCGTACAGCCTGTACATATCCGATGCCCTGGTTATCAGCCTGAGCGGAAGTATCTGATCGGATGTCGCATATGAAGCCTGCAGTATCGGCACGTACATCCGCGAAGCGAGCTTGCCGATGCCTATTCCGGCCACTACCGAGAACACACCCGAAAACATCTGTTCAAACACTATCATCCTGACTATCTCGCTCTTATGGAATCCGCAGGCACGCAGGATTCCAAAGATAAGCTCCCTGTCACGTATGGACATGATCCAATATATCAGGTATCCGACGGCGCACAGCAGTATCGTGACCACAAAGCCCAGGGTCAGCACTCCGTTCGTTCCCTGAAGCAGCGGATCCGTAAGCGTGGCCTCCATATCCTCAGCCTTATTTACGTACTTTGTCAGATGAAGGTTATGATCTTCCACAAATTGATACACATCTGCGGATGCCGCGCCATCTGCCAGGGACATCCATATCTCATACGGCTGAAGTCCCAGGTTCTTTTTGATATACGAAAAGTGTGCGACTATCAGATAGTTGTCCTCGGTATAAGCATTGTCATCCGCTCCGATAACCGTAGCCCTGGGCGAATAGCCCGGGAAATAATCGACAAAATCGACTATGGTTCCCGTCACCGCCTTGTTCCTGCCGGTATAGTATGTGATCTTCTCGCCCTTCTTCATTCCCTGTATGGATTCAAAATTTCTTGAGAGAAGCACGCCTTCGGGAACAACGGCCAGTTCATTCAGGAGTTCATGATAGGATGAGGCGTTAAGACCGCTTTGCAATCCGGTCACTTCCCCGAATTCCTTTGTATGTATTCCCATTACCGTCATTGGAGTACGGTCATTCTTATCCTTGCTGACGTATGCCTGATCATCGAAGTATACCCTGGTGTAGTTCTCCGCAAAATCCATGGATACATACTTGGTAGTGTCAGGTTCCACGAAAATGCCGGTAAGGGCACCGTTTTCATCCTGCAGTTCATTCCATTTTTCACGGATGATCACGTCGGCTCCATCCACATATTCCCTGTTATCGGCAGCATTCTCAAGTATCGTCCTGGCCACCACCGCATGGAACATCCCCAGGGATACCGTCATTATCAGGAATAACTGTATCAGCTGCATCTTTCGTCCGTTTTTAACGTTATCCATGAACGAAACGTATCCGGCAGGTCCAACGACTCCACGTACAAGAAGGAATACGAGTCTGACCACATAAGGCTGTATGCGGAGGAAAATGAGTCCCATTCCGATTATAAACAGTGAAGAGCTGACGTACAAAAGCGGATCCAGGCTCTGACCTGACAGAACTGCCCCCGAGATTCCGGTCACGTCCCTGCTGAAGCTGTAATACCCGTACAGTCCCACTCCGGTCAGGATGAAATCCAAAAACAGCTTTTCCCACAGCCTTTTCTTGTTGACAGCCTTTTGCTGTTTAAGGTTGACTATGGATACCCTGCTGTGTCTGATCGCAGGTATGGATATACTCAGAAGCGCCAGAAGCATTGCTACCGCTGCATATATGAATGCCTCACGGGTATATGACACGTTCAGTTGCTCGCTGAGATCAAATTCCAGAAAATTCCGTGTCGATCCGAGCAGTCCCGCAAAAGCTGCCCCCACCGGTACTCCTATGATACCTCCGAGCAATGTCAGAAATATGCCCTGATAAATATACAGCAGAAATATCTGCGATCTTGAGCTGCCCCTGCTCTTGATGACCGAGATCTCATTTCTCTCCATCTCATACATCTGACCGGAGATCATCAGCAGAAAGGCTGCCAGAAGCATGAGGACAGGAATCTGAAGTATCATAAGCGTTGCGGTGATACGATGTCTTTTGAGTTCATATTCCTGCAGCAGTCCGATATAATCCGGATCCTTGATGACCTTGTTGAATGGACTCTCCTCGCAAAGATAATCCGTGACCTCACTGATATGTGATACCTGCGAAGCAGTGATTAAGCGGTAATCGGGCAGACTGTAAAAGGTAACTGATATGTTGTATTTAGACGCATTTTCTCCGGTAAACATCTTTCTGAAAAGCTCCGGATTCATCATGCAGCTGTCATAGAGTTTTTCGGGATTTTCCTGAAAATAGAAATCATTCAGACGGTCTCCCGTATACACTCCCACCACTCTGATCGATAGCGGGTCACCGTTTGCATCGGTCAGCTTGGTAAAATCAAGAGTTTCACCAACCAGCAGATCACGTTCTGTCAGCGTGTTCTGGGAAACGATAACCTCTATGGCACCGTCGTCGGCTATCCCGGATTCGGAATATGTTTCACCTGCGATAATTTCGGCGTGCCTGTCCAGATCGCTCATGGCACAGAGCGACAGAGTCATATCTTCAACATCTTCACGCTTCATTTGGGATTGTACCGGTGACCTCAATATCGTATAGCTGTAGATTGCTTCATATTCATCGACCTCCAGCTGATCGCATATCCCGGCGTTATAGGCCTCCATCCTGCCAATGGTGTCCTTTTTATCCTTCTGGCAGTTTGCGGTCATCCTGATCACCAGCGGCCAGTTGCCCTCCTCCGACATATAGTCCCGGAATTCATCCTGAAGCATACGGTCATAAGCTGCCTTCTGATACAGTGGGAAGCTGACTGCAGTCGCTATGAGCAGAACACATCCAAGCAGGAGGCTTAGGTTCATCCACTTTTTCTGCCACATCTTCTGCAGCATTATACCGAGCATATCGTCATGCCCTCCGTTATATCTCCGTAAACAACCCAGTAATTGGAATTATCCGAACCGCCTGCGATAAACCTCACGAGTTCATATTCGCCGTCTTTGTTCAGCACTATGACATAGGTATCATTGTTATTGCGATAAACCATGTTTTTGGGGATCAGCAGCACGTTTTCCATGCTTCTGGCTACGGATTTGACATTAAGCCGCACCCTTGCCCAATATCCGTTGTGATTATCCGAACCTCCGCCTGCCGTGATCCTGCTCATATCCTCCTGAGAAACCCTGATCAGAGCGTATCCGAGACGAAGCTGTTTTGACAGGCCGTAAGGATTGAGAGATACAACCGTTCCCTCCGCTTCCGTCTGTCCGCCGCCGTCACTGCCTGTCACAACGGCACTGTCCCCATATGACAATACCCCGTTTTTGTCCTCCACAAGAATGTAACAGGAATCGTCACTTGCGATCTGCACAAGCTTTTCCTTTTTGCCTATTATCTGTCCGTCCTTTAGTCCTGTGATCTCGGTTACTATTCCGTTATACGGAGCCTTGATCTCAACGACTCCCGAATATCTGCTCAGCTTATCCAGCTGCTTTTGCAGACTCTCTATGGTACGGTTTCTGTCACGGACAGCACGGTCTATGACCTCAAGAGCCTCCTCGTCGGCGGTTGTTTGGCGGCTCTCGTTCAGATCCGCTATACGTTCATTCTGTCGTTCGATCTTACGTTTCACGCGTTCGATCTCTATATTATCAGCGACCACCTCGACCTTAGCCAGAGTCTGCCCCTCGGTGATCTGTTCAAACCTGTCCACACAGAGCTCGTTGAGATAGCAGGTACCGTTAACCGCGGGATTGGTCATCCATTCAGAGCTCGGATACAGCAGATACCCGTCTGCTGAAAAATCCACATGTACCTCACCCCTACTGATGTTCTGTGTCTTATTGCCGGGCGTATAGGGAACATCGTATACGACCTCATCCCCCTCCATTAATCCGCCGAGGATCTGTGTAAAATATCCGTCGGATTCTCCGACGGTTACAGGGGTATAAATGCTGTCATTGCCATCATAAAGGTATACATATGTACCGCTGTCATCCTTGTTGACGGCACCCTTCGGAACACACAGTGCATCTTTGATGCTGGATTCCACAACAACTATAACAGCATATTCGCCCATTCTGATACTGTTTCCGGGATCCGAAATTTTGAAGGTAGTATAAACCTCTTCCTCAGTCTGCTTCAGTCGCCTGTACTCCTCCGGTTCCATTACCTCATAGACTACTTCTATCCTCTCGCCGCCTATCACGGCATGTATGTCCTGAGCCTTATTTACTGATGACTTGCTTATGTAATCGCAGACTATCTCCTTATCACCGGGATCACCCACTGCCATCAATGTCGTACCCTGGGGAATATGATCACCAGTCATAAACTGATTCATGGCTACCACGGTTCCGGAATTGACGGCTGACGCACCGGTCTTATTTCTGTTCTCGGTAAGCCTGGCTATACGTGTTTCGTTATACGCATATTCAAGATCAAACAGCTCACATCTTTCCCTGTATGCTTCATCCAGCTTTTCTCTGGTCATCTTAGCGTTTTTGGCCCTGGATTCCAAAGGCATCAGCCCCTTTGCAAAGCCCTGATATGCGTCGGAATCCTCTTTTGGAGCGTAGCTTAGCATATTCTGATAATCGGAAGCAGCCTCGAACTCGTTCTTTTTAGCTCTGGCAACATCCAGAGAATAATCGCTTACATAATCATTAAAATCGGATAAAAGTACGGCATTTTCCTCTTCGATGTTCTCAATGGATTCCTCTATTTCATCGGTTGCTCCAAAAAAGAGCACATCTCCCGCATTCACACTGTCCCCGGGAAGAAAGGCATAATTTCCGAAAGGCTGGTCGGACTCATAAGTGTATTCCACCGTATTCGGACATACTACACCCTGTAGAGTTGAAACCTTAGCAAGTTCCCTGAACCTCGCTTTATCCACACGCATCACATTGCCCACGGGTTCTATCAGCTCCACATCCTCTTTCGCATCATCAACCGCAGCTCCTCCGTTTTCCGATAGCCGGGATCCGCAGCCTGCAAGCATGCAGCTGATGATCAGCGTAATTATGATATTTATGGATTTCCTGTCAGAAAAAAAACTCATATCTGCCCTGATCAGTATACTACCTTGTCTCCGGCGTTTAATCCGTACACTATCTCAACCCTGTCATCTCCGGTCAATCCGGTTTCTATCCACTGAACCTGCCTGAAATCATTCTCATCAAGTACATAAACATAGGGCTTTCCGTCCGCATAATGAATAGCTCCGAGGGGAAGTGCCATAACCATATCACGTCTGTCAAGCTCTATGATGATCGAAGCCGTGGTTCCGACATCTATCCCGTCATTTTCAGGTCCGGAAACTATCTCGAAATACTGTTCCTCATTCCATGAATCCAGGTCCAGAGGCGTAACCTCATAATCTCCGACAGCCGAACTGTATACGATCTTCAGGTTATAAAGCTCTCCCTCATGGAAAAACGAGGCAAAATCGGGTTCCTCCATCACGAATCTGCCTGATTTATTATCTACGATAGTCATTACGACTTCGTCCTTGCGCGAGGTAGAACCCTCAAGCTCATCTGTAACACGATACACCACTCCGTCCATGGTAGAGGTTATCCTTGCGGATGACATCTGACTCTTCAGCGCTGTAAGCCTGGCACGGTCAAATTCCAGCTCATCACTGATTTCTTCTCTCTTATATCTGTAATTCCTGGAGACCGCCTCCTCACTGTCCTCAAGCTTTTTAAGATCTTCCTCTTTGATATCCGGATTATTATATACAAAGCTGTTATATGTGCTCTGCTCCTCAAATTTCTGTGCGGAATCCAGATATTCCAGTTCCTTCTGATTTCTGGAAACACGATACTCCAGTTCGTCTATCTGCTCCTGCAGACCATCCGTTGCAAGCTCCACCAGCAGATCTCCCTTCCGAACCTGATCTCCGGCATTCACGTAGACCTTGGACACACGTCTTCCACCGACGTTAAAGGATACCTCCTGATCCTTCTCCTGGGTATAGGTGACCACAAGCTGCTTTGTAAGAACAACATCCTCCACTGAGACAGAGGTCAGGCCGTATGCCATATTTACGGCCTCATTGTCGAGAAGCACCTCGTCTCTGTTCTCCTGTTCTCCGCAGCCGGTCAGAAGAACCGACAAGGATACGACCAGCAGACTGATATGTTTTTGTAGTTTTCTGAATATATGATCCATCTGATATAAGAACCGGGTTCGGGCGGCAAACTCAAGCCTTCCCCGGCATCTGTCCGCTTTTGAAACAACTTTACACATCCTGTCAATACTGTTTGCCGTTCGGAAGTATAAACGGCTGGGGCTTGGGTTTGTTCACGGTAATAACATGGGATTCCTCAAGATTCCTCATAAGTAGCAGTCTGGCAGGTCCGATACATTCGGGACGCAGCATATAAAGGCAATATGCATCTATCAGTCCAAGAATATTGGCGGTACGGCCTTCTATCTTGAAGTTAACGATCCCCCTTGGCAGATATTCCTCCCATATCTGATCGGGTTTAACAACCGTAGGATACTTCTGTATGTCGTAAACCGAATTGAACTTACCGGCATCGCATTTCCATGGTATGGCAGGTTTGCGCTTCTCCGGGGGAAGGTGTCTGTTATGAAGCACGATCTTCTGATTGACGGCTATTGTCCTGTAATGCTCTCCACGTCGCGGACACGCGGGATCACATACCGGATTGATAAGGATCTCGAGCTTTTCGGGATGGTTGACACTGTCGATGAACTCCCATTTACCGTTAAGATTGTAATCAAGCACAACATACTTATAATTTCTGTCTATTTCGGCATTCAACGTATCAATATCCTTTATCTCCTTGCACGTTGAACTGTTATATTCAAAATCAGGGTATTTCTTACGAAGATATTCTTCAAGGAGCGGCGATACTATGATAACCTCGTTCATACCGTTGTTCGCCTCATCCATACAGAAGTTACAGAAAGGATCGTCCAGATCCTCCTCTTCGACTATCGGATTATTAAATGTGAACCGGACGGGGATTCCCGCCGAATTGATGTTTTTGATGACACTGCGCACAAAACCGGCATCACACTGATCGTTGCCGGTTGAACGGCCTCCGTTCCACAGACTTAACGGGAAGCAGCCAAACACAGAGCCTATCTCCACACCCTCTCTGAAAAACTCCGGATGAGTCTTCAGCAGACTGATCCAAAGCATATTTAAAGGAAAATTATATCTGAGGCCCGGAAGATGAAAACGGGCTTTTGTTTCTGTCATGTGAATCTCCGACTTAGGGAAACGGGCGGGGAAAACCCCGCCCGTAAATTTATTATATGCAGTATGGTTAAGGCTTATTTATTGAATGCCGCATTAGCATCATCAATATAACCCTTCCAGGTATCACGGATAGCATCAACCATCTCGGAAACTACGCTGGTAGCACTGAAGTTCCAGGTGAAGTCTGAACCAAGCTGAAGCTGAGGAACAGTACCCTGATATACAACGGTACCATGCTCGGGAGTCTGCAGCATAGGAAGTACTTCATTGATTGCTCTGGAATCATACATACCCTTCTCCCAGTTGCTCTGATAGCTGTTGTAATCCTCGTATCCGGGAGGAAGCTGATTGTAAAGCTTCCATGCAAAAGCGATGTTCCATGCTTTCTCGGCATCATAGCATGCAGGGATGCACTCGGGGTTGTTGGACCAAACGTTGATGTAATCTCCGTTGGGGCTCTTGGGGAAAGGAACGAAACCACACTCATCATCCATGGTCTCTACGATACCGCCCTCATATCCGCAGTATGTATCCTCTGCAAGGAATACGCATGTTCCGTTCTGGAACTCTTCCTTGTAGTGATCCCATGCATCATCGGGACCTTCGTGTACGAAGTAATACTTTGCACCAAGGGTATTTACAAACTCAAGTGCGTCAAGAGTTGCCTGGCTCTCAAGCTCGTATGTGAAGTTGCCGCTTGCATCCTTACCTACAAATGCACCGCCGTTACCTACAACGGCAACAGGAGCGATATTGTTCATACCGTTAGCGGCAAGACCCCATACATCGATCTGTCCGTCGTTATCGGTATCGCGCTGTACCTGATCAAGTATCTCTGTGAACTTATCCCAAGTCCATGTGCCGTCAGCTACCATATCATAGAGTGAATCGGGATCGATGCCGGCATCCGTAAGCAGTCTCTTATTAAAGAAAATACCAAGACGGGGCTCGGAATTGTTGGGATACATAGCATATGTACCGCCGCCTATAGTGTACTGAACGTTACACTTATTCTTGGTAAACATGGGATCCGAAAAATCAAGGCAGTCGAGTGTAGACAGGTCATACATAAGTCCGTTTGCAAGAGCGTCACCCATTGCATCGTCACGAAGACGGAATACGTATGCATTGTCATCTCCGCCGCCGGTTACATAGTTGGCATAATCCTCGGGAGTAGTATCCCAGCCTGACATGCCGACTTCCTTAACGGTGAAGTTGTAGGTCTCCTCTGCCCACTCACGCCATTCCTGTCTTGCTTCCTCAAAAGCATTTGCAGGCTCGGGTGCGTTGCCTTCTGCATCTGACCACCAGTCACGGATGATAAGTTCCATACCGCCAAGGTCATATACATTGCCATTGGCGTCGGTAAGTACAGTGTACTCACTTACTTCCTCTTCCTCAGGCTCGGCAGTTGCCTCAGTAGTATCGGCAGCGGCTTCGGTAGTGTCGGCTGCGGGAGTCTCAGCAGCTGTGTCAGCGGCTGTATCTGCAGCAGGCTCTTCGGTCTGAGCAGGCTCAGCTGTATTACTTGATCCACAGCCGGCAAGACTGCTCATGGTCATAGCCGCCATAGTCATAGCTGCTACGACCTTCTTGGTCATACCAATCTTTTTCATCATAATCCTCCTTGTGAAAAATATTGCCGTTTCCGGCTAAAATATACATCGCAGAGCGACATATATAACTCACGGTATTTAATATACTACACATAATGTGAAATGGCAAGTTTACTACATCTTAATACCGGTAGAGCTTATACTCTCGACAAATGCCCTCTGAGCAAAAAGATACAGTATGATCAGAGGAAGTATTACAAGCAGCGTACCGGTTGAAACAAGCATATTGATATAACCGGTAGCGACCGTACCCGAAGTCTGTCCCCAGAGTCTCAGCAGATAATTGGTCAGAGAATCCGGCAATGCGGCCAATGAGGTCGACAGCAGTATCTTGCCTCCAAGGAACATTCTGGAGTAGAAGCCGTCGGTCCACTGCCATACGAATGCAAACAGGAAACAACTCGTAATAATGGGCTTTGCCTCCGGAAGCATTATCTGAACAAATGTCCTGAAGGTTCCAAGACCGTCTACATATGCCGCCTCTTCAAGATCTCCGGGCAGATTGCGGAAGAACTGTCTGATCAGGAATATGTATAAACCGTTTTTGAGGCCGGTACATCCCGCACTCATCAGAAAATAAGGCAATGTGGAGTTTCTTAAGTTTATGGTATCTCCGGTCAGCAGTTTGATAATTCCGAGTACATCAAAAAACCTGAAATGAAGATACAGAGAAGTGGAAATGGTCTGAGGCGGGATCAGGATCATGACCATAACACATCCAAACCAGAACTTCTTAAGCGGGAAATTGAACCTGGCGAAACCGTAGCCGACAATCGTACACATTGCTACCTGCAGCACGGATATTGCTATCGAATAGATCAGCGTGTTTACGATTCCCTTACCGTATTTCATGGCGTCCCATGCTATGGTATAGTTTTCCGTCGAGAAAACGGAAGGGATCGATACTACGGTAGGGTTATACAGATCGGCTTCGGTCATAAAGCTGACCGAAATCTTGTTAAGTATCGGCTGAAGGATCATGAAACACATACCGAAAAGCAGTATGAATCTCGCCAGCGAAACAGCAACCGAAGTAATCTTCTTTCTCAACAGATAGCCGCCCGAATTACGGTTTCTTTCGAGGAAGCTTATTCTGTTTTCCTTTAATCCGGCTTTAGTCATAATAATAAACTCCCCTCGAGATCAAAAGTGAAGTAATACCAACAAACACAAGTACAAGCAGGAAATAGATCCATGCCATGGCAGAGGCCTGTCCGTATTTAAGCTGGATGATCATAACCTCCTGGATCTTTTCAATGACTTCATTATCGGTACGCATCGAGAAATCAATGATAGTATAGAACCAGTTTACAAGGAATATGTTGCTGACCATCGGAAATGTGATCTTCCACAGACTCTCCCATGCTGTACAGCCCTCTATGTCAGCAGCCTCATACATACTGGATGGTATGGTCTGTAATCCGGACAGAAAGATAATGATCTGAATACCGGAAGCGATCGCCACATCATATATGTTGTCTATAAGTTCAAATACCCATTCAAAGGCACGAACTCCGACTCCGGCAGTTCTCAGGACCGTCTGGATCGTATCGGTTATGCTGACATTGCTGGTGGTCTCTTCCACCATTGCCTGCATATTGGCCATCAGCTGATTATCAGTCTCAAGTCCGAGGATAACACCACTGGCCATGATAACCGGCAGGAAAAAGATCGCACGGACCAGGGCTCTGCCCGCAAATTTCTGATTAAGGATAAGAGCCACGAAGAATGAAAATACCATGATACCAAGCGAATATACCACCAGTCTCGTAAACTGCTCCACAAGCATCCTGGTATATTCGGGATCCACTCTGAAGGCAAAACGATAATTGGCCAGCCCGTTAAAAACAAGGGTGAAATTGCCCGATCCGACCTGGACATCATTGAAGCTCATCCAAAGTGACTGTATAAAGGGCTTGACCTGAAACGCCAGGAATCCGATTATAAATGGACTTATAAAAAGATAACCGGAAACCGCCTTGCGCTTCTGCAGTCCTACGTATTTTTTTCGTTTGATCTTACCTTCTGCGACGCTCATGCAGATACAACCTCTCCTTTTAGTTTACTTTACAACCAGATAATCTCTTGCCGCCACTTCCCCGTCATCGCTCATATATGCATCATACCCGCGATTCACATAAACCTTCGTACCATCCGCATATTCGGTAACGGATACCCTGTCTGTCAGATTGTCATATCCGGTCATTTCCTGTGCAAATACGGAACCGAGTTCATTATTATAACGGGTATACATTTCAACAGCTCTGTCACGCCAGGAATCATAGTTGGCGCCGTAATACTCGGAATACAAAGTCTTCTGTGTCACAAACGAACTTGCTTTCATAAATGTGAAATGAAGACCTGCTCCGTAAGCTACGCTCTCAAGGAATTCCGTTTCGGGATCGCCGCAGATATTAAGTGATTCACCTGTGTAATCGATCCTGCCGTGAACAGCTAGCTGCCAGAAGGGAACACACTCGTCCAGAATTGTATATTCGCTTCCTCTCAAGTCAGTATTTACTACTATATCCGCATAGGGTGCGGCAAAGTCATTACCCATATTGATCATGACCGGTGTTCCGTTATCGTCAAGCTCCTTAAGATTGGCCTCCTGTCTGCGAAGTGATGCCTGCCGGGAAGTAAACTTCTTCCGGTGATAATCCGCCGCAAGATCCTTACCCATATCCTCAAAGGAAACACCCGCTCCCGAAGCTACAGCATAGGACTCAAGATTATCCGCCATCTTCTGTGCAAGATCCGTATGCAGCAGCCAGTAACTGTCGGCAAATTCTCTGGCAGCATACGTTACATGACTGTACTGATACAGTTCGGCACGCTCCTTGCTGATAAAACGTGCAGCATCACGATATGAGAAGAATCCGTTAAAGATATTGGAATCGAACGCATACATCGTGATACCGTTCAGGTAAACCTGTGCTCCGAGATTCTCGCTCGATGAGATAAAATTATTCAGATCGTTACGCGACCCCAGAGAAGAAATGGTCCTGACCTTCTTGAGAAGCTTCTGGTTCACTCCTCCGTTCATCCATCCGGATAACTGAACAGACATATTCTTCATTCCGCTGCTGTTCAGATCCGAAACAATCTCCGCAGCCTCATTATATGAAGTCAGCTTCAAAGGTCTGGATACGGGTACACCCATTATCTGCTTAACCTTATCGATAGCTCCGACGATCTCTATAGCGGAGGGAACGCTTGCTTCGGTGCCCATACTCAGATATGAACCGTATTTATCAGACATATATCGGCCGTAATCCTTAGCCATATCAGTGTACTCACCGGTGTCGACAAAGCTGTATCTCTGGGTTATGGTCTCGTCGGGAAGTTCCCACAGATATTCGTATACATCGGCAACAGATACCGTAGAAACGTCATAATGTTCACGGGAGCACATTGAATAAACGGCATTCACGGTGTTGATGCTGTTGGTCTTGCCTGCGATATCGGCCTGAACGGATGCATACGCACTGCCATCCTCCAGCATGCAGACAAACGAATCATCTCCGCAGGAAACACCGAACGCGCCGTAAAAAGCACGTGTATTATGAATAACGGCATCCCTTGATAATCCCATGTCCCAGCCATAAACATTGGCATAATAATTGCTCTGGGAGGTCTTGCCGTTATTGAAATTGATCAGCGCACCGCCGCCCTCCGGTACGAGCAAAAAGCCTTCATCCTCAGCTCCGCCGGCTCCGAAGAAGGGTAAGATCGTAAGTGTATAGAGCGGTGTATCCGAACGATACTCTATATCGCCCATAGGAACATCAACCACAAGGTCATCTCCGTCAAGCCTGTAAATCAAGGAAATGTTAAATACCGGCTTATCCGAGGCAGATTCCGCCTCAACGAGTTCCTTATCTTCAAGGTAATCCTCATATGTATATCCGGCCTCCTCAAAATATGTCTGCATCTGGCCTTTAGTGTTCTCACGTGTTGTGTCACGCAGTATATAGATCGGAGTCTGATCGATTATAGGATATTTCTCTCTCAGCTCGTCCGGATCATCCTTCTTTCCAAGCTTATTGATATCGTATTTTTTGTAATAGGACTCAACCAGCTGTGCCCCGTCCCTGCTGAGTTCGGACATCCACTGCTTATAAACCTCCGCGGTCATTACGGGAGGAATGACATATTCCTTCTCGACATTACCGATACTGTAATCAACACGTATCTTATCGGCATCCGCGGTTATCTCATATGTGCCGTTCTCGGCGCTCTGGGCAAAGTTGTTGAAGTTGGTTTCCAGACCGTTAACAACCGCATATGACATAAGCAATGTGGCCTTCATACGCTTCTTTTCATCACCGAGAGCGATCGGATCGGAATCGGCATCCTGCGGATTGGAATACCAGATCTTGCCGGTTGATTTTTTTTCGATCTCAAACTCAGTCGTGAGCGGATCCATTGTCAGCTTCAATGCATCGTTTTCAAGCACAACCGGAGTCTCTTCGCCGGAATAGGCACGAACCGGAATGATCTCAGGCTCCTGCTCCTTATTCTGATAATTCACGACAATAAATATCAAAACCACAATAATGGCCAGAAGCACGGTCGGAAAGATCATGCTCTTCAAGGTATCGATCAATTCTTTTCTGCGTTCCTTCTGAGTTTCAGTAAGAACCTTTTTTTGTTTTGTTTCAGCCATTTTGTAACAATTCCTTTAATATTCCCGGGCATACATATCCGGTGTCATTCCAAACAAACTTACAATCTGAAAAGCATCTCTCTTACCAGAGATACAATATAAGAAACACCCTGAGTGATCATACTGAAAAAGATCAGTATGATGAATACCATTACCAGCATTGCAAAAAGAGTGGCAACGGCAAATAATATGTTTTTCCGTCCGGAAAACTCATGTATCTGTCCCATGGCAACCAGGATCAGTATTCCCGCAAACACCAGACTGATCGCACTCAGAACGGTATAAAATCCGCCTTCATCAACCGTAACCACATTAGAAAGGATCATAAGCGGCAGCTGTATCACGGGATAAGGCAAAAGCCCGTAGCACGTAGCCATGTATACCTGTCCGAGCCGGCCTTTGCCGTCAAACAGTGTGGTAAGTCCCCAATTGCCGAGAACCCACAGTGACAGAGGGAGCAAAATACTCGCAAGATACAGGAAAATGTTGATCTCCTCCCAGTAAACCGTGATAAATATAAAGCTTGTAAATCTCAGCTTAATAAGTCTCACGATCAGCGTAACGATCAAAATGGTATTCGCAGCGGCATAGGTACCACGCCTCTCATGTGTCAGATCCCAGTATCCGTCGAGAGGATGCGTCATACAATAGAACGCAAACTTAAGCGAATCCAGATATTTTGCCCATGTGGCATTATTCTTAATTGCACTTAACATCCAAGTCACCCCGTGTGCTTAATCTAAAAGATATCTGCGGTATCGATGTCATGTTTGATCTTCTTATATCTCCCGATACCCATCGGAATAAAAAACGCTGCCAGTATGACCACCAGTATGATAACGATGTTCTCTTCCACCCATTCCTTGCGGTATTGCTTAAATGCCTTGGAATAGTTTTCGTCATCATATTTGAGTTCAAAATACTGCATGGCTTCGTGATACTTCTCCTGACGAAGAAGAGAACGTCCGATACCGATATAGGCCAGATCATAATTACCGTTCATATTCATAACCTCTTGCCATGTCTGCCCGGACAGATCATAATTGCCTTCATCGAACTGTTCTATCGCCTGATAAACCAGATTGCCGAATTCGGTAGGCTTAAAGGCGGTTATCGCACAGTCAAGGGAATCCAGTACAAACATATTATGTCCGCATGCGGCTACTCCGATGGGATTGCGGAAATAACCATCCATATTACCGTTACCGCCGAATGCAAAAACCAGACGTCCCTGATCGTCATATCCGAAAAGTCTGCCGCGGTTTCTGTCCAGGCAGACATAAATATCGTTTTCAAAAACGCAGACATCCGAGAAAAGTGAAGGTCCGGAGTGTCCCGCTCCCGTACCCCAGTAAAGATCACCGAAGACGGGATAATTACCGTTACGTACAAGAATATCGTTGCCGAGAAGGTTGATCTTGCGTACAGCGTCAGCTGTCCCGTTGTCAAGATCTTCCTCACTGGCTGCCGATGTAACGGCGTAGATGAAGCCCTCATAGTCCATAACTATATTGTCATACTCTGTCGGAACAAATGCCTCCATCTGGGCGCGCTGCTCCTGTGAAGCAAATTTTTTCCAGATATAATCTATGAAATCATACGATGCGGGTGTCGCACCGACGAATCCCGAAAAGACACCGTCCGGCTCGTATTTGCACAGCCCCTTGTTGATACCGGTAGCTATGCAGTATACGCGCTCCGCGGTATCCACGACCAGCTTTTTGGGCTGGAACGTGAGCTGTGCATCCAACGCCGAGTCGGTCGGCTTTACAAACGTCATAAGATAATTCTGATCGTTATCAAACTTGATGACACGATTGTTGCCCTGATCCGCGACAAAGAAATTACCGTCCTCCGAAACAGCCACATCCGTAGGATTCGAAAATGTGGATGGTTCGGCTCCGTTTACCTCGTCTATGATCCTTGTAACGGTCAGACTCTCCACATCATCGATCTCAAGCTCGATAATGCGGTTGTTACCGCTGTCGGTGATATACATCTTATCTCCGACCACGGTCAGTCCCTGCGGATTAAAAAGGGGTGTCTCAAGTCCGAGATCAACCGAGGTAAATACCTTGGACGGCGAATAGAAATCCGGAGAATCCTGTACATCCTCCCAGAAATCATAGTTATAGGTATAACCATGCTCATGAGTGGACGCATAGGAAGTGATCGGACTCATAACGGCAAACAGCGCCGCGCCCGCAAAAGTTATTATTCGTGGAATGAATGATCTAATCTTAGTCATATGTCTTAATCCTTCAAACCTGAGCTTGCCATTGTTTCGAGTATCTGGCTCTCCGAGAATACGAATATCATGATCGGCACGATCATAACCACCACAAGAACAGCCGCGCCCTGTCCCGTACGGGCGATTCCGCCGCTCTGGATCTGCTGCAGTGCATATACAAGGGTTTTGCGTTCCTCGGAGTAGATATACGTTGACGCCTTATTGTTCCACAATGCCTGAACCTGAAAGATGATCAGAGTCATCCAAGCAGGTTTAACATTGGGCATTACTATACTGTAAAATACCTTCCATTCACTGGCACCGTCTATTTTGGCAGCCTCGATCAGCGAAGTCGGAAGCCCCTCCATAAACTGCTTCATAAGGAAAAGACCCATAGGTGAGGCAAATGCCGGAATGATGATCGACCAGTAGGTATCGATCCATCCGAGTTTGTTGAGGATCAGATAGTTGGGGATCTGAGTAACATATCCCGTAAACATCATGGCAACCGTTACAAGCTTAAAGAAAGCCTGGTTTCCGGGAAATTCATACTTGGCCAGTACAAAAGCGCCCATGGATGCCACGAGCAGATGCCCGAAGGTACCAACGAAGGTAATGAACACGGTATTGAAAAGATATCTCGAAAATGTAACCCACGATTTACCCATCGTCACAAACAGATCCGAGAAATTATCCGTGGTCGGATGCTGTGCAAATATCGTCGGAGGAAACTTAAACAGTTCGTCCAGTGGTTTAAGTGCGCTGCTCACGGCATAAATGATCGGAAAGGCCATAACAAAGGCAACCAGCGCCAGGAAAAGATATAAAACGATATCTCCGGCAATGGATCTGTTGGGCTTTCTTCTTTTGATGAGCTTTTTTCTGTAAGGCTTCTCTCCGGCCAATTCCTGTTTTTTCTTCTTGCTCATATCAGGTTCCTACTCTCCTCAGCAGACTCTGGATAGCTTTATTGCAAAGTATCATCATCAAGAACAGTATCGTAGCGATCGCACAGGCGTATCCCATTTCAAATCGCGAAAAACCATAGTCAAAAAGGTGGGTTACTATCGTTCTGGCTGCATAATCCGTACTTGGATAACCGCACAGAGCCATCGTAACATCGCAGACACCGAACGCCTGGGTTATGGACATAACGGCACCAAACATCAGCATGGGCTTCATATTCGGAAGGGTTATGAACCACAGTTCCTGCCAGCGGTTCTTGATGCCATCCATATATCCGGCCTCAAACTGTGATTTGTCAACGCCCTGAAGACCGGCAACGAATGACAGGAATCCGGTACCGAGACTCATCCACAGGATAACGATCATACAGATCGGAAGCATATACTTGGGATCTATCAGCCAAAGCTTAGGCGTATCGATGATACCCATGTTCATCAGCAATGCGTTGACATATCCGTACGCATCGCCTCTGAAGAAAACCGAAAAGATAACGTAACAGTTGCCGGCTATCGAAGGGGCATAGAAAACTATGACCGCCACGGACCTTACCCATCTCGGGAGCTCGTTGATCAGCCATGCAAACAGGAATGACATGATATATCCCAAAGGTCCCGTAACGATAGCGATCATCAGTGTATTCTTTACGCCCAGAAGGAAGATGTCGTCCTCCAATATAAGACTTATATAGTTTGAAAGGCCGATAAATCTGGGACTTTCAAGAATGTTATAGTATGTAAAACTGTAATAAATTGACGCAACTACGGGAAATACGTAGAACATCGTAAAAAGGATCGCATACGGAAGCAAAAACAGATAACATGTTTTCGAAAGCTTCATCTTCTTCCATGTGATACCTGCTTCATGCTTACGCAAGGCAAAATACTTTTTGATGTAACTGCTGTCTTTGGTAACTGCCGTATTACTGCTCATAACTTACCTCTAATAAGTGACCATGCCGAATTCAATTCGTTTCTTCGTAATCTCCTCGTCTATCTTGATCGAATAGTCGATTATAGTCTCACGAGAGTCATCCTTATCATTGATGACCTTACGGATCGCATTGGAGATATGGCGTCCGGTAAAGTATCCGCCGGGTACCTCTCTGATGCCTCTGGTCTCATCCCACTGTGCATTAAGAACCGCTATATCGTCCGTACTCCAACTCAGATTTGAGAAAGCATCCCTGTTGGCTGTGGCGTATCTGGCCGAGGACCCGAGCAGAGCCTCGATCTCGCGGCCGAACCTGATCTGTGTATCAGGCTGTGCCCACCACTTCATAAACTCCCACGAGGACTGCTTAAGCTGTTCGTCATCCGTAGTGATCATCATTGTCGCATTGCCGGTGATAAAGTCGGATCTGTCGATATAGGTATTGCCTGCACTGTCGGTTCTCTCGGTACCCGGGATCAGAGTGAAGTCCCACAGACCTCTTATCTCCGGAGCCGATACCATCAGTGTATTGTATGTGGAATATGCCGCAATACCTATAGGCATTTCACCTGATCTGAAACGGCTCACGAAATCGTAAACCGTAGGAATTCCGTAATCATTGAAGTATCTGACATAATCGTCAAATGCGCGTATGCCCTCTTCCGTATCAACCGTAGTCTTGGTCCCGGCTTCATTATACATGTCCCCTCCATACTGGAATAACAGAGAGAAATACATGGAAAGATCAGGACTGTTGGACATGATGTTAGTCGCGCTGGACACGGTCTGTGAGCTTCCCGCAGCCGTAGGAATACCTACCGAAAGGTTATTGCCCTGTATGGTGGGCAACTCTTCTATCAGTTCCTTCCAGGTCTGGGGAACCTCCAGCTCCAGCTCTTCCATAACGTCCTTACGATAGAACATAACGTTGAAGGTCTGCGTCTCCGGTATACCGTATATATGTCCGTCAAGACTGTACTGTTCGTATGAGCTTCCGGAATAATGCGACATCACATCCTCCCAACCCTCAAACTGCGTGATGTCCTCAGCCGCATTACGTAGCGCATAATTAACAGGCTGGTCTGCCCCTATCGAAAGAACGACATTGGGACCTCTGCCGGCCATAACCGCATTCAGTACCGCCGAAGGATCAACGATCTCGACATTGACCTTGACCCCGCTGTCGGGAGTAAACGAATCGTCGACCATAGACTTAAGGATCGTACCCTGGTCACGTCCCGTAAGAACCCATACCTTGACGATCTCGTCGGAAGAAGCCTCATCATATACATCGCCGACCGCATTGTAATCAACAAAGAACGATGCGATGAAGGATTTACCCTCATGGGCAAGCTTGGAGAAGAAATTTGCCTTCTTCTGCGCAACCTTTGCATCCGTTCCTTTAACTACAATATAGTCTATATCAAGCTTGGTCTCACTCAGGTTCAGGGATGCGGTACCGAGCGAGGTAATGTTGTCCTTGAACGTAGTAAATTCCGTAGTGATCTTCTGAGGCTTCCTGCAGAACCTCTCAAGCTGCTGAGCTACGGTTTGGGCACTTGCGATATTATCGGCTTTCTGCCCGGTAACCTCTACCATATCATCCACAATCTTATACAGTCGCTTAGACTCCAGATCCATAGCCTCCATGATCTCCGGATATGTGGTATCTATACGGTAATCTCTGTACTGATCCGGATTGGCTCCTGTGTAGACCAGTACCTTACGATAAATCTGATTAAGTCTGTAGGTGGAATCCTCAAGCTCTGAGAGGATCTCTCCCATTGCACCCAGGGTGGCTTCCAGCCTGATCGTATGAGTACCCTTTTTCAGATAGAAATCAAAGGGAACTCCGTCCGCATCGGCCAGATCCATATACTCCCAGTCATTCTTGTATTCAAATTCTATCGGTGTGAGTTCCGCAAACGGTACCGTGCCGTCAATATAAACCTTGCGTGCGGAAACGCTTCCTCTTGAATAGTTCTGTCGTCCCTTGATCGTGATATTGTAATATCCGTCTTCGGGTACTTCAAACTCCCATTCGATCCATTGACCGTTACTGCGCCAGGTTTCGCCGCCGACATAATTCAGTATAGTATTGGTAACGCTGTTCGGAACCGTAGTAGGCGAAGATCTGTCATATTTTGCATACAGAGAAGACTCGGAACGATAAGTGGAATCCTCTCCCTGTATGGTCTCAACATATGTTTTGGCAGTATCCGAAGAAGCTCCCGATCCGTTATTCAGGTACTCGGAGTAGCCGAGAGGTTCGGTCTCGTTTCTGAGACTCAACGCTGATATCAGCATGGGTTCATTGTCGGCCTGCAGGGATATCGTGCTGACACCCTGCTCCAGATAAAACCGATACGGTTCGACAACATATCCCATATCATCGCGGAAGTAGCTGCTCTGCCAGTCAAAAACCTCTACCTGGGTAGGTCTGATCTGATTACCCTGGTTATCGGTCTTGACCGGTCCGCCATCGGTCCAGATACGGGAAAAGGCAATATTTCTCGCATCTTCAAAGGGAACCTCGCCGTTAATGTAAACCGTACGCTCACCGGCAACACCTCTTGATTCTTCGAGAAGATACTCCATGTATAAGTTGTAAAAACCTGTCTGGGGAACATTCACATCAAAAGAAATCACGGAACCGGTGCCTGTATGAATGGATTTACGACCATATTCCTCGGATATCGAAACATCTCCGTCGTCCGACCTGTAATTCATGATATCTATGTCGATATTCGTATCCTTTACGTATGCAGCGTCGGAATGCTGCTTGAGATATCCCGTATATGTACCGACCCTCTCGAGACCCTCTACATCGGTGCTCAGGTCGGCTCCGGCGTATTTTTCGTGGAAATCTTCCACATCTCTGAGTGATAACAGAACGCAAAGAACAACGAATGCGGCAATCACAGCTGCCGTTATAAGGATTTTCTTAAGAGTTGAGTTCATTAAACCGTCATCTCCGAAATAAATAATGCGAATCTCACGTTGACAGAATGCAATGTATCGGCCGGACCCGGATTCTGTCATGAAGGTAAAACCTTTTAGTCCTTCGAAATATTATTTTAACATAACTATTATATTCAAACAATAAAATATGGTCAAAATATATACTATTTCCGATTTTTAATGTAATTCATTGTGCATTTTATACAATTGACTCATTTTAAATTCCTGAATAAAGGTAGGATAACAGGCGTTTTGTTCAGGTAAAATGCTGATCAGAGAGTTTACTCAGAACAGACCTCTGAAAAAATTTATGATCCTCTGAAGGAGTCCCGGCTCTTTTGGCTGGGGAGCTGGTGATTCCGCTGTTTCCGCTGTTTCTGCCGTTTCTGTTGTCTCATTTCCGGACTCATTTTCCTTCAAATATTTTTCATAACTGTCTCTGTCACCCTTTCGGACAGTGACATCATCGATAAAAATGTCAGCGCTCCCGTCCGTTTCAACAAACAGTGATACGGAATCGGCATTTTCGGATATTTCAAACATTGCATTCAGTTCGGTCCAGTCCGAAGACGATTCAAAGGTTCTGATCAACGGCTCGTCTCCTGTATCAAGCCCCAGGGAAATGAGCGGATCATCAGCCTTAGCATATATAACGGCAGATATTATATTGCCTTTGAAGCCCGCAACATCCAGTTTAACAGAAGCATCCTGTTCGCTGCGGGATACCTTCAGACAGTAGCCGGTATCCGCATTTTCGGTATGATTATCGGTATTGACCAGCATAAGATTTGCCTGATGCCCGGTTCCCCGGGATTTAAAACCAAGCTTTGGTATCAGCGGAAGCTTGTCTCCCGTCGGCTCAAAATCTATATACAGGCTTCCGTCGGCAGAGACGGCATCGGAAACCTTCGCTATCGTGAAATCCGCTTTACTCCCGGCCATAACCACTGCATCAAAGGCGCTCTTTGGTTTCAGCTTTCCGTTAAAAAGAAGCGGATCCGCTCCTTTTCTCCAGGATGCGTCGTCGGTAAGACCCCAGAAGGTCACGGACTTAAGACCCACCCCCTCATCTGCCGCCTGCATAAGACGTGAGAAGAAATCGTAATAGAATTTGGCCTGCTTATAATAAGCGGAGCTTCCGGATCCCGTGATGCCGACATCGAGTTCGGTAATATGCACGTTCCCGATGCACTCATCATACTTTTCCAGAGCGGTAATGTATTTATCAATATTCTGGGTATCATCCAGATGTCCCTGCATTCCGATACCGTCAATCAGACCGTCCCCGAGTATCGTTCCGTCTCCGCCCTGAGCTATAGCTTCACTCTTTATCAGGGACTGTCCGGGGTTATATTTCTCCTCAGAGATAAATCTGATGATCGTATCCCTGCGGGAATCAAACCACTCGTTGTAATCGTTGTAAAAAAGTTCCGGCAATATCGGTGAAAGATCTCCGTCCGGATCCATTCCATAATCCGCAGCGTATTCACGTGCATATTTATCCGTCGCCTCTCTGGCAAAAAGAAAGCTGTAATAAAGGAATTCGGGACCGATTATACGTTTCCAGTAGCTGTTTCTGAGACCGTCGGGATTCTTTTCTTCCGTGGCCTCGTTGACTACATCCCAGGCATAGATCACATCGCCGTATCCATTGGCATAGGTATACTCGATCACTCCGTAAATATATGTCCTCAGACGACGGATCAGCTCATCCCTGTCAACCAGGCATTCCTCGTCCAGCTCGTCATTTTCGTTTTTAGTAACCTTGCCGTTGCTCAAGGCTTTGAAATCCTTCGCAAATATTGACGGGTCGACCTGTGAATGCCATACCAGCACATGACCTCTGACCGGCATTTCGTGTTGTCTGGCCCAGTTCAGCAGCTCTTCTGCCGCCGGATCGACCTTAAATAGGGTCGCGGAGGCCGGATCAAAATTATAGGCAGGCTTCAGCTCGTTTCCAAAGGTCATGGAATTAAAGCAGGCATCGATCAGCTTTTCCTTATCCGGATTACCGATCTCCGCGGTAGGATCGTTCCAGTGATCAATGGCCTGAACCGCTACTCCGACACGAAAATAATCCTCAAAAAGCTCGTCAAGCTCGACGATCTCTTGATCTCCGTCTGTTGCGGCCTCGGCAGCCCTGACACTCACGGTACCCGCTCCAACATTCAAAAAGACTACTGCTGTTGCAAGCAGCACGGCAATTATCCTGTTTATTCCGATCTTATTAAGCAGCATATTCTCCATTGGTTTATTTGTAAGTCATGATCGCCGATAAAATATCAAAATTGGATTCCTGCGGTTCACTGCGGTTCACTACTCCGAATATCTCTCCGTCTCCGCTCCATGCGTTATTGTCCCAGAGTGAACACGACATGCCCCTCGCTCTGGCCAGTCTGACATAATAAGCGGTAAAATTGACTCTGGCCTGCAGGTTACCGTTCTTATCCCTGGATCCGTACTCTCCTATCATCACGGGGATATTGTTTTTGATGAAGGTCGTGTACAGCTTATTCATATAGCTGTCCAAATCTCTGGTGCTGTCCGCACTCGACAGATCAAAGATGTCGGTGCCCGGATACTCCAGCGCAAAGGAATACGGCGTATAGCCGTGGATCGACAGTAATATATGTCCGTTTGCCCGATCCCCGGTTTCATCGGCGGGGTCTGTCGGTAATACGAAGCTATTGTGAAGGGCACCGTCTATGGACGCATCATACCCGGGAACCATCAGATACCGTGAAGTATTGTTCCCTCCCGATGCCCTTACAGTATTGACAAAAAGCTGATCCAGCTCATTAATGCACTCTATTGACTCGATACAGTCTTCATTTTCAGGATCGATCCACCATTCGTTCTCATGACCCACAAGTCTGGGTTCATTCATGGCTTCAAATATCAGCCTGTCATCATAATCCTTAAATCTCTCCGACAGCTGTTCCCATATCCGTTTTATATACTTCCTGGACTGATCCATATGAGCTTTGTCGGGATAAAAGCAGTCTGCCTCGGGGTGATTGTCATGATGGATATTGATGATCACATGCATATCTTCATCTATTGCCCAGTCAACCACCTCGTTCACACGATCCAGCCAGGGTTCCGAGATGTTGTAGCTGTCATCCACATGATTATGCCACGATACAGGGATCCTGATGGTATCGAATCCGAACTCATGAAGCGCATGTATAAGCTCTTCGGACGTCTGATCCTTCTGCCAGAAGGTCTCTGTAGACATCTCATCGGAAAAGCTTCCGTCATTATATGCATCAAAGGTATTGCCCAGATTAAAGCCCACACCGCAATCATTTACATATTCAAAGGCAGTACCCTGCGGGATCGACAGATCATTAAGCTTTAATTCGGGTAAGATTATTCCGTCTGACATCTGAAAAGCTCCGTTTACGGTATCCTTCATTTCCTCTGTGCCATCCTGTTCGGTTCCGGGGGTACCGTCATCCTCTGCGATATCGTTCGCATTGCCGGCATCAGGCTTTTCCTCCGGCATACTCTGTGAGGACTCCGCTGTTTCGGACACAGTCTGTCCCTCCTCAACAATAGTCTCCTGTTCTGCCGCAGGCTCCGGCACGGTGGAAGCATTCTGCCCACAACCGGTCAGCAGACAGACAGCTATGATCATTCCGGTTAATTTCGAATATTTCATATTTCTCATAATACCACTCCGTTTAAAAAAATTATTTCTAAATATTGTCAGCCGATTTTAAATTTTTGCTTTTATATGGTCAAAAGGACAAACATTGATTTTTCCGGAACAGACGCAGGAAGCGTTTCCGTAACCAAAGAAAGACTGATGCGATCAGTCTTTCCGTAATCCCTCCGACAGAACAAGGTACAATAATTGTAAATATGATATGAAATCCCGTCAGATATCAATAGATATTTATTGCTGAGAAACCGATCCGCCAGAAGTCATACCGGGGACAGCATCCGCAAGAGCCGCATCCACACCGGCATCACTCATCCTGTCGTATTTAGCCACCAGATCATCAAAGGTCCCGTCTATCCGGTTGATCTGAGTCTGTCCAAGCTCATGATGAAGTCCGAGACTCTCAAGATATCTGTATGCGATCATATAAGTGATATCATCGAAATTGGTCAGGAATTTGGAATTGATCATCTCTATCCTGCGTTCTAGCGTCAGTCCCGATATCGTATCCGAGTAATCAAAGATCTCTTCAAAGGAATCCATCACGATCTGCATCTGCTGAGGGAAATCACTGGTTACGTCCTGAACGGCAAATACCCTCAGATACGCTCTCAGATAAGCAGTATCTCCTACCAGCCACTGATAGACCGAATCATATTTATTGGCCATAGCCTCCACTTCGTTCTTCCAGGCAACGGACATATATGATGCATCCACGATCCTTTTGATCTGTTCATCCGTCAGATACAGATCATACTGCCCATTAAACTTCCTGACTATCTTCATTCTCCGTGTTGCGGATTTAGGCAGTATGGAGCTTTTCAGAGCCTTAGCCTGGGCTTTAAGGTCTTTTTCACGTGCCCTGTTGTTGGCAGTCTGTGCTGCTGCTGTGGCCGCAGAGGATGTATAGCCCTGCGGCAAAGGGCCCTGCTGAACCGATCTCCCGGATGCCGTGCGTCCGGGCTGTCCCTGAGCGGCAGATCGGTTGGGCTGTCCCTGTGAACCCGTGTACGTACCCTGATTAGCACTCCGGTTTCCGGAGGTATTTGCGGCCTTATTGGTTCCGTACTTCTTTTTGAACTGCTCATCAACATACTTCCCGGCTGCTTCTCTGGCCTGTTTTTCTTCATTCAGCTCCTGAAGACGCTGCTGGGTGACGTTCATCTTACCGAATTTGACCGGATCGCGCTGGTTCTTATACATTTCCTTGAACATCGATACGGCTTCGGAATATTTGGCCTGATACTCCGCACTGTCCCAGCCGTACATCTCAGCTCTTTTATCTCCGGAATACTTGGCGGTCAGGGTTATTATACCTACGATCACCGCAACAACGCCGAGTCCGAGTATCCCCCAGAAAAGAGGTGATGTAAGCAGTGAAATGATCAGAAGAAATACGGCGATACCTCCAAATATCTTGGCAATATCGGTGAATCCCCGGCCATCGATCATGCCTCTTTTGATCAATAATGCAATTATGATGAATAAAACTATCGAACCGCCCATATTACCAGACCTTATTTATTGTTGACGTAGTTGACAAGTCCGCCCGCGTTGATGATGTTCTGCATGAAAGGCGGAAATGCCTGTCCCTGATAAGCTTTTCCTGTGGTAACATCTGTTATTAAACCGCTGTCGAAGTCGATCTCAACCTCGTCACCCTCGGCTATCTCCTTGCCGGCCTCCGCGCACTCTATTATAGGCAGACCTATGTTGATGGCATTACGGTAAAAGATCCTGGCAAAGGTTTCGGCGATGACGCAGCTCACTCCGGCAGCCTTGATAGCGATCGGTGCATGCTCCCTGGAGGAACCGCAGCCGAAATTTTTGTTTGCCACTATAATATCACCCTTGTTTACTCGATCTATGAAGGTCTTGTCTATGTCCTCCATGCAATGAGCGGCCAGATCAGCCGGATCAGATGAATTCAGGTATCGGGCAGGTATTATCACGTCTGTATCGACGTTGTCACCATATTTAAAGACTCTTCCTTTTGCTTTTTCCATTTTGATTCCTTTCTGACTGCCATGGGATCCCCGCACGCTTACCGGGCAGGGACTTAATCCCGCGACGTCTCACTATGACCGGGGTTTTGACATGATCACTTTACGTCCGCAGGTGACGAAATATATCCGGTGATCGCACTGGCTGCTGCCACTGCCGGGCTTGCAAGATAAACCTCCGAATCAACATGTCCCATACGTCCGACAAAGTTGCGGTTCGTGGTGGAAACACATCTTTCACCGGCTGCCATAACACCCATATAGCCTCCCAGGCAGGGGCCGCAGGTGGGCGTTGAGACAACCGCTCCGGCTTCTATGAAATCGGTAACCAGACCTTCCTTAATGCAGTCGAGATAAATCTGCTGTGTGGCCGGGATCACTATGCAGCGCACCCCGTCGGCGACCTTCCTGCTGCGGATGATGTCGGCCGCAATGCGCATATCATCCATGCGTCCGTTTGTACACGATCCGATCACCACCTGATCGATCTTAACCTCTCCCACATCATCGATGGTTCTGGTATTTTCGGGCAGGTGAGGAAATGCGACCGTGGGCTTTAGTGTGCTCAGATCTATGGTATATTCCTCATCATACCCGGCATCAGCATCCGCCTCGTATATCTTGTATTTTCTCTTGCCATGCTCCTTCATATACTGCTCGGCCAGCTCATCGACCGGGAATATGCCGTTCTTTCCGCCAGCCTCTATAGCCATATTGGCGATCGTGAAGCGGTCATCCATTGTCAGGTTTTTGATCCCGTCACCGACGAACTCCATGGACTTATACAATGCTCCGTCCACTCCGATCATGCCGATTATATGCAGGATAACGTCCTTGCCGCTTATATACGGAGCCTTCTCTCCGGTTATATTGAATCTGATCGCTCCGGGTACCTTGAACCACGCCTTGCCGGTGGCCATGCCCGCAGCCATATCCGTCGAACCGACACCTGTCGAAAAGGCTCCCAGCGCACCGTAGGTGCAGGTATGCGAATCGGCACCGATGATCACGTCTCCGGCTACCGTCAGTCCCTGTTCAGGCAAAAGGGCATGCTCAATTCCCATTTTACCCACTTCAAAGTAGTTGGTTATGTCATGTTTGAGTGCAAATTCCCTGACACACTTGCAATGCTCCGCACTCTTGATATCCTTATTCGGTACGAAATGATCGGGAACCAGGGCGATCTTATCCTTATCGAACACCCCGTCCACCTTCATCTTCTCCATTTCCTTTATTGCAACGGGACTGGTAATGTCGTTTCCGAGCACCAGATCCAGATCCGCCTCGATCAGGTCTCCGGCCTTAACATATTCAAGTCCGGCATGAGCTGCCAGGATCTTTTGCGTCATTGTCATGCCCATAAATCACTTTCCTCCTGTTCAGATTTCTTAACATAAAACATAAGCCCTATAAGTATAACACTTACAGGGCAAATTTTACAAGATATGTCAGATTTCCCCAGCCTCGGCATCGGAAATGCAAGGTTTCATTCATTCCAATCGTTCGTATCTACCCACTATACAGCTCTTCTTACAGAAGCATATTCCATAGGATTTAACTCCCAGATAACCATCTTCCAACACGCCCTCCTCATATCTCCTGTCCTTTATCTGATTATATGCTTCATCAAGGCCGTCTTCCATCTCATTGAATTTCTTTCTCACCTTTACCTCAAAGATGATGGCCGGATCCTTTGGACGATCCGGATAAAGAACTATGTCAGGGCGTCCGATTCCTTCTTCCCTGTTGGATTGTGGAGAATAATTCGGGATACCATATAGCAGCGAAAGAAAAAAGCCGTGATAGAAGGATTCTTCGCTGTCAAATGTACTGATGCTCTTCGCAAGCAGGCCGCTCACAAAAGTCTCTATGGCATCCGTATTCCCGTCAAGCACCGCCTTGTACAGCACGCTCCTGTCTTCCCCCTTTACCTGCTTATCAAACCACCCTCTTATCTGGTTTGTATATATGCTGCGTATCTCGATATTTGGGATTTTCATCGTGAGATAGATATTCTCTTCGTTTTGTTCATCCCGCCTTTCCGACACTTTCTTCATATATCCGGTAAAAAACAGAAAATTCCAGATATTGTCCTCAGACTCATGTAAGTCATCATAGGTGATGTCCTCATGGATCTGCTTTTCTATGGTGCCGCCGTGGATCAGTATGTCCAGCTCGCGTTTCATCTCATCGTCTGCCTGCCATATCATGTCCCTGATGATCTGATTTGATGAGGTATTGGCCCAGTAGGGTTCGGGAAACTTCATATGGTTAACCGCTATGCTTGATACATACTTGGTAATGCTCCAGGGATTGTATATCTCCGTATTGCCGAAAAGATAGCCGTCATACCACTTCTTAGCCTCCTCTATCCTGTCTTCCATTCCATAATCCATGAGCATCTGCTCTGTCTCTGTTTGAGTAAACCCAAATGCCTCATCATATCCGTTATTATATACGGAGCTGATCTGCAGGTGGTTAAGTCCGGTAAAAATGCTCTCCTTGCCTATCCTCAGACACCCCGTAACCACAGCAAACTGCAATGCATCATTGGTCTTGAGTGCGGATTCAAAAAGTGAGCGAATAAATTCCACCATTTCTTCATAGAATCCATTATAATATGCATTCTCCAGCGGTACGTCATATTCATCAAGGAGTATGATGACATCCCTGTTATGATGTTTCTTCAATAGTGCTGAGAGCGTTTTTATTGCCGTTGAAAGACGTGCAACCTCCATATCAAAAACACATTTTTCCTGAAGTTTGTCAAATTCCGTTCTTTTTCTGAGTTCCGCCAGGATGCTCTTATCTTCGTCTGACAGACTTTTCGAATCCTTCAAATAGTCATGCCGCAGAATCTCATCATATATTTCATCCCTGAGCTTTACAAATGCCCCCAAAAAAGATGGCTGCTTCGCTGACTTTAACGATAGCTTGATCACCGGATATTTCCCCATCATGGAAATAATCTCTTCAGGTGCACCCATGATCCTCTTTCCCTCAAAGTACCTTTTTTTGTCGATGGGATTCCGGTCCCTGTCATACTCAAGTTCAAAAAAAGTACGGAGCATGGAAAGCGCAAGCGTCTTGCCGAAGCGCCTCGGTCTGGTAAACAGCGTTACCTCCCCGCCTCTTTCAATGACGTCCTCAATGAGCATCGTCTTGTCGACGTAATACATGTCATCATCTATGAATCTTTTGTAATCCTCATATCCTATACCAATCTTTTTCATGCTTCATCCCTTGCTTTCGCGACAGACGCTTCGGATTCTCTAAATCCCATATCAATTGAATGATCGGACATCTTATTTATGATACGCCATTGACCCCGGTCAAGAATTGGGCATTACCTGACAGCGAAAAATTAACGGATAAAACTGACAAGATGAATTGCCTGAATTCAATCCAGACAGAAGTTCCTGACGTAGTCTTCGAACCTCGGCAGGTTAAAGTCAATTTCTCCGCGCCCGGTTTCCTTGATGATCCCACCTTTCAAAAGTGAATTCCTGTACTCAGACAGAGAACTTGGGTTTTCCATCCTTTGCTCGATCTCCTGCCTGACCTTGTGATCGATCATGATCTTAACCACTTCTTTTTCACCGGTTGTAAGTTCTTCCCATATTTTCTCATATGACTGGCTAAACAGCTGGTCATCAAAGTCTATGAGGAGCGTTTCCTCTGAATCCTTCTCCGTTTTGTCAAAATACAGGCTTCCCAGGACCTGATAAGCATAGGCATAACCTTTGGTCATTTTGGCAAGCCGTCTGGCTTCAGGCATATCCAGGTTCAGAAGCTTCCTGTATTTATTGGTTATCGACACGTCGGAAAGCGCGCCGACGTTAATGGACGCCGCCCTTCTGAAAAAGGTCAGGTTCTTCACTCTCCCGATGGCGTCCAGATTCTTGAACAGGCCGGTGCATACAAAGTATATAGGTTTCTCTGCCCTGATGTATTTGGCATATACCGAGCAAAAGGCAACCACTTCGTCAGTCCTGGCTATGTCATCTATGCAAACCAGGATACGCTTTCCTTTGGCAAATGCCTGATCAAGAAACCCGTCAAGCTCCACTTCATCATCATAATACCTGTCCGGATCAGGCGAATTGCTGCTAAATTCAGCATTTATCACGCCCAGGTTTGCGCCCGCTTTTATGTTCGAGATTCTTTTGCATGATAAGGCAAATTTCTCCTTCGACAGGTACGACACCAGCGTATGCAGGGGATCCCGGGCTGACGACAGGTCATAAACCAGCCATCCGGATTCAGTGCAATTCTCACTTCTGAAGTGTTTCATAATGTCTGACATGACCACGGTCTTGCCACTGCCTCGCACGCCTACTATTTTGTATACGTACTCCGTAGGATGCTCATAGGAAAAATTTTCGATCGCCTTACGCGACCAGCCCATATCTATGTATGCCTGTCCGGCCATTCCGTACGTATGAGTAAAGGGATTCTGTTCTTTCATAAGCCGCCTCCGATTTGACGGTTTGATCAAAATTTTGATGTTACATTATATTTTTGATATTTCATTATATTTTAGATAATTATACATTATTTTTGATAATTACGGAATGCCTACTTATCTGTCCCATTTCCAGCCGGCTACCTCAGGCAGATCCTCTCCGTATTCATGGATGTACTGCTTATGTTCAACCAGCTTGTCGCTCATCTTCTGATACAGGTATGCGCCACGATTACCGAGGTTGGGCAGGAACTTGAGTGCCTCCTGAACCAGATGGAATCTGTCGATATCGTTCTGTACGCGCACATCAAAAGGTGTCGTGATCGTGCCCTCTTCCTTATATCCGCGCACATGCATCAGACGATTGTTGTGACGCCTGTAGGTCAGCTCGTGGATCAGGTTAGCATAACCGTGGAAATTAAAGATCACGGGCTTGTCCTGAGTAAACAGCATATCGTACTCGGCATCCGTCAGGCCGTGAGGATGCTCGTTGGCGGGCTGCAGCTTAAACAGGTCGACCACATTGATGAAACGGATCTTAAGCTCGGGAAGCTCTTCCTTGAGGATCGTAACTGCGGCAAGAGCCTCCAGCGTGGGAGTCTCGCCTGCGCAGGCAAATACGATATCCGGCTCCTGTCCCTGATCATTGCTGGCCCATTCCCAGATTCCGATACCCTGCGTGCAGTGTTTAACCGCTTCTTCCATAGACAGCCACTGCGGACGGGGATGCTTGGAAGCCACGATCACATTCACATAGTTGCGGCTCCTGATGCAGTGATCGAAGCATGAAAGCAGGCAGTTGCCGTCCGGAGGCAGATAGAGGCGAACCACGTCTGCCTTTTTATTTGCAATATGATCCATAAATCCGGGATCCTGATGTGTAAATCCGTTGTGATCCTGCTGCCATACCGTGGATGCCATAATCAGATTGAGAGATGCGATCTCTTCTCTCCAGGGCAGACCGTTGCATACCTTCAGCCACTTGGCATGCTGTGCTGCCATTGAATCGATGATACGGGCAAAAGCCTCGTAGGTAGCGAAGAATCCGTGACGTCCCGTCAGCAGATAGCCCTCGAGCCAGCCCTCGCACATATGCTCGGAAAGCATGGAATCCATTACCCTGCCGTCGGCTGCCAGATGATCATCGGTATCATAGGTTTCGGCATTCCAGTCACGGTTCTCGACTTCAAAAACAGCATTTAAGCGGTTGGAATTGGTCTCATCGGGGCCGAATATACGGAAGTTCTTACTGTCGGCATTGAGCTTGAATATGTCACGCACGAAATCACCGAGCAGAGTCATGTCCTGTCCCAGGATCTCGCCGTGTCCCTTGATGTCGAGCGCATAATCACGAAAATCAGGCATCCTGAGATCACGAAGTAAAAGTCCGCCGTTGCCGTGAGGATTTGCGCCTATACGTGAGATACCCTTAGGTGTAAGATCCTTGATGTCCTGTGCAATGTGACCCTCTTCATCAAACAGCTCCTCGGGATGATAGCTCCTCAGCCAGTTCTCAAGTATGCGCAGGTGCTCCTTGGGCTTCTCCATGGAGATCGGTACCTGATGTGCGAGGAAGTTGCCCTCGATCTTTTTGCCGTCCACTTCCTTTGGACCGGTCCAGCCCTTGGGCGTGCGCAGAACGATCATCGGCCATATCGGACGTGAGGGATCATTCTTCTCACGTGCGTTCTTCTGGATCTCATGGATCGTCTCGATCACGGTATCCATCGTCTCGGCCATCAGCTTATGCATAGTCATCGGATCATCGCCCTCAACGAAATAAGGCTCCCAGCCGCAGCCGTGGAAGAAATCGACAACCTCTTCATGACTCATTCTGGCAAATACCGTAGGATTGGCTATTTTGTATCCGTTCAGATGCAGGATCGGCAGGACAGCTCCGTCCGAAATAGGATTAAGGAATTTGTTGCTGTGCCATGAGGTGGCCAGAGGTCCTGTTTCAGCCTCACCGTCTCCGACAGTCACACAGGCTATAAGGTCGGGATTGTCGAACACGGCACCAAAGGCATGGGCTATTCCATATCCAAGCTCACCGCCCTCGTTGATCGACCCGGGTGTCTCGGGTGCGCAGTGTGAAGGCACTCCTCCCGGGAACGAGAACTGCTTGAAGAGCTTGCGCATACCATCCTCATCCTCGGAAATATTGGGATAAACCTCGGAATATGATCCATCGATATAGTCATTGGCTATGTAGAAGTTTCCGCCATGGCCGGGACCCGACAACAGGATGAGGTCCAAGTCGTAGCGCTTGATCACACGATTCAAGTGTGTGAAGACAAAATTCTGCCCCGGAACGGTGCCCCAGTGACCCACGATCTTCTTCTTGACCATATCGATGGTCAGCGGCTCCTTGAGCAGCGGGTTGTCCAGCAGATACAGCTGGCAAGCTGACAGATAGTTCACCGCTCTGAAATACCGGTCCATGCGGGCCAGCAGTTCGTCAGTGATCGGTCCCTTTTCAGGGATGTTTGTGTTAACGTCATTATTACTCATGTGTTTCCCTCCTGTAAAAAAATAAAATACCCCTTGCCGTCTATTGTATACGACAAGGGGATATTTTACAAATTGAAACCTAAGGATCTGTTACAGAATAACTTTTAATTTTGCTTGTCTGCTTTCTCGGCTGCTTCGTCAGAAATCCTCGCTGTACCTCAGTACAGCTGTGGTTTCTTCCTTGCAGACAAAAAAGCATCCAGCGCAAATTTTAAAAGCTATTTCTGAACAGCTCCTAAGCTTTTCTATCACTGATAACGGAATAGTGTTCCTGTCATGGCTTCTCGATCCTGCAGCCGTACTTCTTTTTCTCTTTATCATAAGTTATACCCACCAGCAGAATATCACTCTCGTAATCTTTCAATTTGCCTGCGTATCTTCTGTCATTGATCTGGTCAATGGCTGTATCCGCATCCTTATTCCACTTGAGTTCTACGATCATAGCAGGCTTGTCGGATCCTTTTCTTGGAATAAAGGCAATATCTGCGAATCCTTTTCCGGATGGAAATTCTCTAATGATCATATAGTGCTTTCTGGCAGTATAGTATGACATCATTATAGCCAGTGCGAGAGAATTCTCATCATGATATTCCAAAATAGATGTATAGTCCTGATGTGACTTCTCAATGGTCATTGCCACTTTGATTTCATCACCTGCCCAAGTAGCCTTTAGCAGATCATCCGAGTCGCGCAGGGCTTCGGCGATTTCTGTCCAGTCA
>JAFUAB010000032.1 GCA_017460885.1 Lachnospiraceae bacterium | reverse complement strand
GTGGATACCTCCTTTGATAGTTGTGGATCGCGAAACCCACATTATTCTATCACTGGAGGTTTTTCTTTTATACTCTACGCAACGCCACGGCTTTGCCGGTTCCCCCATCTCAGATGGGGGTTTGCTATCGCTTCAATCAGACCTATAATAAAGAAATCCTGCCATAAAAGCAGGATTTACAGATATTTTTCAGCCTCCTCAAACATTTCTACCGCTACCATCATCAAAACTTTATAGTCCTCATGTTCATCCATAGTACCCAGCTGATATATGGTTTCTTCCGGACAGGTTTTCGGATCCTTTAAAACATCTTCTACCGATCGGATTCGATCCATATGTCTTGATGCCACATGCCGCTCATTTTGAGCATCGATGGAATCACCAAATTTCTGTGCGTAATACGCGAGCTCTACCTGATCAAAATTGCATTTTCTTTCCGGCACGAAAAAAGGAACCGATTTTACTCGGTTCCTCTTCTCACAGTCTTTACTGTTTTTTTGATTTTCTGTTAAATTTTTAGGGTCACCGACGAAGCCGATTGATTGCGGAGCGCGACAGATAATAACCCAGTACAATGTGTCGCAGGCAACACATCACTGGGCCAAGGTTGCACCTTGCATAAGGTGCCGCCTTTACAATCCGCCCAATGGATGCTCCGTCTCATCTGCTCCTACAGCTTAAAAAGCAGTTGGAGACCCCCAAAGCTTTTTTGAAGGATCTTAAACTGTTCCTTCCTGTGTCCAACGCATTTCACGGAGCTGCTCAGCGAATCAACAAGGATGTACGCATTTCCCTTATCTGTGTTGTTTATGTACGTAACCGCATAATCCGTACCCAGGATAAGCCCCAGCTCCTCCGCCCTCATCCATGCGTTGCCCGATTTGATGTAGAGATCGAATTCCGGCTTCAGCTCCTTGCCGGAATATTCCTGCGTGGGTACCTTCTTTTTCATATCACCCTTCATCGTGATCTTTGCCTTGCTTAGGTCTATGGCTCCGGCCGGCGCGGTCCTTATGGTATAGCAGCAGCTGATCGTTACGGATGTATTCGCATAGTTCCCCTTTCCGGTGATGGTTACATCCACGGAAGCTGCGGATCCTGTCAGCGTGTAATTCGCCTTGCTGATATCCTCTCCGCTGATCTTATATACAACCGTATAATCCGACTTCTTCAGCAGCACTCCGTCGTACATGACATCCGGCGCCGAGAGATACTTCCCGGGCTTTTTGTACACGAGATCCGATGCGTTTACCTTAAGGCGGCTTATTTCAAACGGTGCCGCATTGATCTTATATGTGCCTGTAAGGTTCTTCTGACCCTTATAGTTTCCGATAAAGCTTACGGTATACTTTGCCTTATCGGTAGCCTTCCTGTTTCCTGAATAGGATACCTTATAATCCTTCCCTTCCTGAAGGGTCTTTGTCACACCGTCCCTATCGGCTGTAACGGTAATCTTAGGACCTGCACCTTCGGGTGTATAATAGACCGGATCGGATCCGGGGATCGCCTTCATCACGGACAGGTTCTTATCGGGTTCGATCTTAAAGGTCTTAGAAAACGTTCCGGTATAGCCGTTTATACCGGATACCGTAACTTTGGCTGTTCCTGCATTCATGTTGTCTGTATATACAACCTTGTACTTATCCGGAGCAAGCACATTCTTAGCTCCGTCCTTAACGATGAGCTGGCTGTCCGTAAGTTTCCAGGCCGTCCCGTTATAAACGCATTTAACATTACTCAGGCTGACATTGATGGTCGTGGCCTTAAGCTCGTCCCTGGATACCAGGCTCACCGGAGCCTCAAAAATGCAGCCCGAAAAGTTTCCCTTGCCGTAGATGCTTATTTTTCGATCCGCCACATCATCCGCATCCGTAAACTTCAAATCCCCTGTCTTACTCTTTAGCGTAAAGTCCTTACTTCCAAGCTTTTTGCCCATATAGTAAATGACCGGTGCGGCCTTGCTTCCGCTTGTCAGGACGAAATCATCCATATAGATCCCGGCTGCGGGCGTCGCATCCATTCCGTTTCCGAGGGACTTGGTCAGGATATAGAAGTTAAGCTTCTTGGAATTCTTATATCGGCCCTTCCCCGTGATCGTTACAACGGCCGGCTTCCCCTTCTTATCCACGTTCTGATTATTACTGTATTTTACGGTATAATCTTTTCCTTCTTTCAGAGTCCTTCCGCCGCAGTCCTCCACCACGATCCCGGGCGTTATCTTGGAGCCGGTATAAACATGCTCATAACGCCCCGAGCCATCATTGTAGCTAAGGGATGTGCCCGGTGCAAAATAGGCGTAGAAGCCATCCGGATCGATGGGCTCCCACCTGGCATACACGCTCGTATCCGCCGTTATCGCTTTATCAAAATCAAAGCCCTCCGTAAATCCGGCATCCGCATACCAGCCGGCAAACACTCTGGAAGCGTCCACCGGATCAGCGGGCATCGTGGCCTTCTTGCCCTTTGCCACGACCTGGGACGGTATGGACTTGCCGTAACCTCCCATGATAAAGCTTACGGTATACACCGTATCTCCGTCCTTTACCCAGCAGGCATAAAGGGTCACGTCTGAATGCAGCTTCGTATTAAAGTCATAGGGCGACGTGCATTCCGCATCTAGATACCATCCCTTAAAAGTAAAGCCGCTCGCCACGGGATCCGCCGGTTTTGTAACCGTTCCACCCTCCGTTACACTCTGTGAAGCAATTGCGTCTCCATGACCGCTTAAATTAAACTCTGCCGTAAATGTTTCAATCTTTGACCACTTGGCATATAGCGTGAAGTTTGCATAAACCTTATCGGCAAAATCATATTTTGCCGCATCCGAACACTCCTCATCGGTATACCAGCCCTTAAAGACATATCCTGCCTCTATAGGGTCAATCGGCTTTGTGACGGATTCGCCTTCATTTACGGTCACAGCGGCAATAGCTCCACCGTGTCCTTTAAGATCAAAGCTCACGATATACTTGGGTATTATAATCTCTTCCCAGCCTGCATAAAGAGTGATGTTCTCGGTAACGCCCGTATCAAAGTAATACCGGTCCTCATCCTTGCAATCCGCGTTCGTATACCACCCCTTAAAGGTATAGCCGGGTGTTTCTGGAGCGGCCGGAGCCGTTGCCTTTTTACCCTTCATAAGAACCTGCGGTGCGGGTGCGGTTCCGGGCTTGCCGTTTAAGTCAAAGCTTACGGTACGCATAAGGCTGTCCTCACCCGCAAGCTCTATTTCGTAAGCCTCATCACCGTAGGCGTCGGTAAAGAAGTGTCCCGAAGCATCCACCTTACCGCCTGCGGGCGTTACATAATAGAGGGAATTATTGATACCGCCCTGCATAGCATCAACAGCTCTACTGCTCTTCGAACCATTCACACTGACCTTAAGGGAACCGCCGCTTATATCTATATCTCCATACCAGAGGCGGATACCGATAGCTTCGTTTCCACTCATGTTGATATTAACATCTCCGCCGTTTATGGTAACGGAATCATGACCATATATGCCGTAGGGAGTCTTTGTATAAGTACGTCCCCTGCCCAGATCGACTTTTTCAACGGAAGCACTGCTTGAGATATTTATCCTTCCGCCTTCTATGGTCACATTCTTTGCACATATACCCGCTCCGGTACCGGTAAGCTCAAGGTCTGCATCAACCGTAAGAGGCGCATCCTCAACCAATATGCCGGCTATGTTGCTGGAGGTCTTTGCCGAAGATGAGGTCAATCCCTTTCCTGTCACTTTCAGAGGTATCCCTTTGGCATAAACATATGCTACATAAGCATATGATCCCATCATTATTGTATTGTTATCTTCTATATGCGTTTTCTCAAATGTAACATTTTTAAGGTCCAGCACATTTGTTTTGGAGGTGTATGTCCAGTCACCTGTGCTTAAGTTATCCTTCCCCAGTTGTACACCGTTCACCCACAGGTTAAGCTTATCTGTCCACTTCGCATAGAGTGTCATATCCTCATTTACGGCAGCGTTAAAATCATACTCCTTACCGGCCGAACATGCCTTATCCGTATACCAGCCGCCGAAAACCCAGCCTTCCGAATTCGATGGATTATCCGGCTTTGCTACCTTGCTTCCCGTAGCAACATATAAGGTACCCGGTCCGATACCGGAGGAAGCGTTGAGATCAAAGGTCACCTTGCAATTGGATACATCCTTCCATGATGCATACAGGGTTATATCTGCCGTTACGGGTGTATCAAAATCATATAATTGATAATTCCATCTCGTTTTGGCCGTATACCAGTCCACCACTTCATAGCCGCTTACCTTAAAGGTCTCAGGCCTTGTAGCTTTCTGCCCTTCTTCCACATATTGGGGCTCGATCCCGGATCTGGTTGGATGCTCAGTAAGATCAAAGCTCACCGCATAGGTCTTCACCCAGTAGGCATACAGAGTGATGTTTCCGTTAACCGGAGTGGAAAAGTCATATTCGTTTGAAGAGCTGTGATCGGAAACAGAGGTATACCATCCCTTGAATGCATAACCACTCTCCGAAGGTTCAACAGGCTCTGCGATAGCAGAACCGCTATCAACCTTCCGCGGCTGATAGTAGCTTGAATTGGCATTCCCGTGTCCCTGCAGGTCGAAGGTCACGGTAACCGAATTATCTATGCTCACCATATCCTTGGTTATCTCATAGGGTTCCCCGGCATAATCCGTCTCATGTTCACCGTTTATGTCTTCCGGGATAAGGTATACATGGTAGGAGCTGCCCCAATTATTCACATCAAGATCTGAAGGCAGAGTGAAGCTTCCCACTCCGTTAGTCGTAAAGTCCCCTGAACCCTCCAGTTTGCCGTAGTACCTGATCGGAACATCATTCATATAACCCCATTGATATGTTCTGTTAAGGATCATGACGGATACTGAAGCATCTGTTGCATTCGTTCCGGTAAGGGAAAAGGGTACGCTGACATTTTTCCCTGTTACAGTCGCCTTTTTCGACGAAGGAAGCTGTACCTTCATATAGCTGTCATCGCCTGCTCGAAGGGTAAGCTTATACTCGGTTCCTAATTGTCCCTTTGCTCCCATTACTGCTGTGGAAAACAATATATCTTCTGTTTTTACATTAAAGGCAGGACAGACGCCTGCATACTCTCTCCAAGCCTCTCGTCTTTCTGTCTTCCCCTCACTATTAATAGCTTTATACCATACTATAGATTTGGTCGCACTATAGCTATCTTTACTTCGTAACCACAAACACAAGTCACCTTGTTGATTCTGCCTAACTCTTGATCGTGCATTGGAAGCATATCCATACGATTCCCTTTCCGCTTCTATATTCGCTAATATGAATATTCTATCTCTTACAAGATAATCACTCTCCGGGTACTCTTTATTTGCATCTTTTACACTTTTCTCCTTTTTGGTGCTTTTTACTATTCTGGCCCCTTCTATTCTAGTAAAAGAATTAGAAAACCATTCTCCATTCAGGTTGGTTCTAATTATTGTTTGGATATAATGATCTATACCATTATCATACTTCTCACCACCAGAATTCCAGTTTATATCACCAGCATCCCATGACATTCTCCCATCGTACAATACTGAATCACAATCCAAAAGCATGGTATTGGTTAAGCTGTATTCGCCACTGGTGCTTTTATCGAGAACACGGTATTTTACCGCCTTACCATTATATTTCCCATAGTACACATAACTTCCCTGCCATTCATCATTAACTGAATTGGGAACTCTGGGATTGACCATCCCCACATTACCAAACATCGTATTATCAGCAGTCTTTTGAAAATCCTCCCCGCTGCCATCGGGGGTGATCTCCGTATTTTCAAAGGAATCGGCATCCTTATCCGCCGTGATCTCCTCGCTGCCTGCATCCCCGTCCACAATGATGATACCCTCTTCCGTTCCGGCATCTTCCTCAGAAGCAGGATCTTCGTCAAGCTCTTCCTCCTCCGTTCCTTCTGATTCTGCTTCCTCTTCCTCCGCCGAGGGATCCGCCATATCATCAACAGCGATCTCTTCGTCGGGGGCTTCCGTTGCATCTTTTTCATCGTTATCCGTGACAGCGTTTTCGCCGGGTGCATTTTCACTTATAAGATCTTCACCCGTATCATTTTCGCTGATCTCATACACACTCAGCGCATCATTTCCCGATACGGCAGCCTCTGCATCATCCGCCGCAAATACCTTAAGCCCTGTGGCAGATAATTCACCTGCGCACAGGATGAGCGTCAGCAGCATGGCAAGCAGCCGGTTTAATGTTTTCCTTCTTTTCATGATCTTCCTCCTCAAATCTACTTTGATCTATATTTATAATCGAGCAGAGGATATGAGATCCCCCTGCTCGTCCGCGAGCCGTCGGTCAGCTTTAGCTGACATTTTCCTTTCGACGGTTTTGCGATAAAAACAAAAAACGGAGCATGGCTCCGCTTTAATCACTTTTATGAGGGTACACAAAAAAGACGATTTGCAGCTACTAACTGCCTGCTGGCTGCTGGTGCAAGGATTATCCTCCAGCTAAAACCCTGTGTCAAGATGAAAATTTCCCCCTCTTTACTTATGAATCTTTTGAATACGGTTCTTCATCAGGTCACATAAGAAAGCATATCTATTTCATACTATGATATCATCCCCCGTATAAAAAGTCTATCACCAATTTGTAATATTTTATCTCAGAAGACAGGGGACGAAGAATACAGGGGACGGTTCTCTGTCTTTTATGAGATGCCCTCCCGCTCTCTGATCTCCTCTACAAATTCTCTCGGATAATCACAGAAGTCAACGATCTCATCAACGGTCTTACCTCTCCGAAGCATGTTCCCGATGGACTCACGAAGCCCCTCTGCACGACCTTCTTTACGGCCTTCTGCGCGGCCTTCCTCGCGGCCCTCTTCCCTCTCCTCCTGTGCTATGATGCGCAATGTCTCTTCTTATGCTTGATCAGATGACACAAGCACTTGATATCAGTTCAGATTCAAATGCAGGATCCCCGTAGCAACTTATGGATATACTCCTTGGTCAGTTACAGATACCGGCAGATAAAATGAGCGATGATCAGCGGCAAACCGTTCTCGATATAATAAAGCTGTCTCCTCTTCTCAAAAGCAATATCAGTCAGCGTAGGAAAAAGTGATTTCCTCGTAAAATACCTTGTCTTTCCAACTGTTCGTGATATCATAAAATTGACATTTGGACTGACAAATATTCCAAGGTTTAACTTACAGCGAACCTCCACGCCATTATTTTGAAAGAAGGAAATAGTTTTTGAGTGATAAACTAATTAGAATAGCAACCTTCAATACTAACTTGAATGCACTGCTCGGTACGGAGTATCAGGCTTTTGCCATATATCGCTCCAAAGGGCTGCTGACACATCTGATAAAGCGAAAACACTTTACTGCTGCAAAGTATGTGGATTACCTGCCGGAAATCATCGAAACACCGGACTATGCCGGATATTATGATGGAAATATAGAATTGGTAAAGATTTTCAAGGACAATATATTTATCAGCATTAAACTTGATGGTAAAAAACATCAGTATTATGTTGCTACTATGTTCGATGTAAAAATGGGAAAGATTGAGTACTATCTGAAGACAGGAAGGCTGAAAAAAGTTGAGATAAACGGCAAATAGCCCTTGACTGACCGGTTATAAAATGCTACCTTATAGGTGTAAAGAGATTGACGAGCAGGAAAGGCACCCTGCGCTCCCTTCGGGGAACCTGATATGATGGATACGCCGCCCATCCAATTCTTTTACATACTGAGAGAATAAAAGCACTCGCATAAGCGGGTGCTTCTCTTTATTTACAATATCGAGACGATTTTCTTTCGGTGTAGCCGTCAAACCCACCAACGGAGCATCAAAGTAGGCAAAGCTATCTCTGTATTTGTTATAAATGGACCTGTGCGCCTCGTCAGAGTATGTCAACATAGGTCTAAAAGTTTTTCCGGATGGCGGAGTTTTCACTTATCAATGTACACTTGTGCCAACAGTGTTGTCACAATTACTCTATCTGAAGCTTATTCCATCATTCGTAATGATTCTATACTTATCCGGATGCCGGTATTTCTCACCCATAACTTCATGTTCTCTGTAATCTCTGAGCATATCCATATCAATCTCCGCAAGATAGATTCCTTCCTCTTCCGGTGCTTCAAGGGTGCACATATCTCTCACTCCGGGCTCATCCATCAGCCATGCTACGCCATCAAAGAGAGTGGAATGACCGTTGCAGTCCGGCTGTCCCTTCGGATAATTGCATGTGGCTATTGCAACCTTGTTCTCATATGCTCTGGTACGCAAAGCCGCCAACCTGTTTATTTCCATTGGGCAGCACCTTCTTCCTGCGGCAGATAATACCCATCACTCCACATCTCCGGAAACAGAGCAATATCTGCCCCCATATCTTTTGCTTTAATACAAGCCGTTTTTCCTATATTCAGTTGTTCTTCCAGGCTTCCTCCGGGAAGTAATTGCAGCAATGCAATCTTAAGCTTCATAGTTCAATAATCCTTTCGTTCCATCATTTCTTTTGCTCTTAAAAGCACAGGCAATTCCCTGTTAGCAATCAGCCTTCCGATCCTTGTCTCTCGCCGCTTTTCATATTCTCGGATTGCCTCTTCGTAAGTCATCTTCAATGTGGACAGATGGAAATCCTCTATTTCATCCTGTGTCAGATTCCTATCACCGAAAGCTTTAATCTTACAAAGGAAATAATTGTTCAGATTATGACGGTGGATCAGGTTGTAATAATCACTGACAACACCAATCTTGCGGACATCATCCACTTCTGCGCCTAATTCTTCTTTTAGTTCCCGCCTGATTGCAGACTGTAGATCTTCACCTGCCTCTACACCACCGCCGGATGTTTCGATTAGAGTTGCCTTTCCAAAATCATCATCCCGTTCTGCTCTGACAAAGTAGAAAAATCCATCGTCATCAAAGCAGATTGCCCTGGCAATCAGACGGTCATGATCTGTAAACTCAAACGGCCATTCCATATCCTGAAGTTCAATCACAAGTTCCGAAAGAGTATCTCTGTCTGCACGGATTGCTGCATGCCATACTTCATCACATATTCCAAGATTGTTCTTCCCGGCTGCACGAAGAACCCCTTCCTGCTTCATACCAGCTTTATCCATTACCCGACCAGACTTTGGATTGTTCACATCATGGCAGGCCGCAATACGGTTTAGTCCCACCACATCAAACAGATAAGTCATTACTGCTTTCAGTGCTTCGGGCATTAATCCTTGACCCCAACAGGCTCTGCTCATGCAGTATCCCATATCAGCCGCTTCCGTGTTTTCATTTAACTTGACCACAGATATGTTTCCGATAGCTTTGCCTGTTTCTTTATACTCCATGACCCAGTTGAAGTATCCGCCATCAGTATAGTGAGCGGCCCAATCTTCGAGTAAACTTCTCGTAACTTCTAAACTTGAATGCACAGGCCATGTGAGGTATCTGGTGACCTCCGGATCGGATGCCCAGTTGTTATACATATCCTCGGCATCTTCTATTTTGAACCTCCGCAGAATCAGCCTCTGCGTTTCTATTTTCTGCGTTCCCGCTTTATTCATATACCTGTCTCCAAATACCTATTTGCAAAAAGACCGTATCACAGTATTTCATTCTCATCTCAATCGTTCTTCCGTAATTTCCATCTATGATCCAGCTTTCCGTTTTTAGGATTTCTACAAGTTTCTTATCAAACTCTTCCTTGCTTATGTTTGTCCTGTCCGGCAGATTCTTTTTCCTTCAGTTGCTTCATTCAGATTCGTCCCTCTTAACATAGTGCAGTTCAATATCATAACCAAGTGCCTCCATCATCTTAACGAAGGTGTTATTGACCACACTATCATTCTTCTTGATCACACGGTTTACATAGGCCTTGGTGGTATCAATCTCTTCCGCCAGCTTGGCCTGCGTCTTTCCCTGTTCTATGCACTTTACTTTCACATCGACTTCTATATTGTTCTTGACCATAATTCACTTCCCAAGTTCTGATCAATCGTTATCTTATTTGTATAATATATAGTATAACAGAAACCGCCGTTTTTTCAAGCAGAAAAAGAACCGGTCAGATCTCTCCAACCGGCTCCGCCGCCTACCCTTCTATGAACTTTATTACTTCATCCGGAAGTTTCCACTGAATCTCAATATGCTTCGGATCATATATCAGAATCCTATCAATGAACACATCTGCTATCTCTTTGGTCAGTTCCTGTTCCCCGGAATACTTCTTCATCGTGTCAACTGCTTCACGCACGCCATCATCGGCAGCCGCTTCACTCTCATGAAGCTTGTCAAGGAAGGTCGCGGGATATACTATTACGCAGATGAATTTCCTGATGAACTCCAGATCATACAGGCGAATAACCCAAAAGTGATTTATTCATACGGAACAGCCCTTTATCTTTGGGATATGTCAGACCGCACTCCCCATGCCATTTCCTCCATCCGGTTCAACGCCATGCTCTCCATAGCTTGTGCCGCCTTAGCCGTGCGTAATACCGTCTGATCATCCGTCATGAGTTTTTTAGTCCAGTTTTTCTCATGGTCGATACCCGGATCTGCCTCCATTGCCGCCTTCCGGGCTGCTTCCATCTGTTTCTTTACTTTCTCCCGGATTTCTTCTTTATATGCATCAATATAGTTATCAACTCCGGACAAAAGCTTGTCCCAGTCATCATCAGACATATTGCGCCAATCGTCACCTTCTTTAAGTTCTTCTGCCGTCAGTTTATTCTGCTCTTCAAACATTTTTAAGAGGTCTGCTGCGCTGAGTGTTTCTCCCGACTTCGGATTTTCCATGTATGTCTTGGATTCAGCCAATGCGCCGGTCCAGTTTCTTTTTTCATTCATGATATTCTCTAAAGAGCCAAAATTCATCCCATCACCAGGAGAGATTACTTTTTTGATAGCACTCCAACTTCCCCACGTATGACCGGATCCTTCGCCCATGGCATCCTTATACTGACAGTATGCGAACATCTCGACAGCTGTTGCATTCCTGGGATTGAACTCAGACAGATTCACATCCACTGATTCATAGTTGCCGCCGCCTGTTGCAAGCTTTACACGCACGATCACATCATCAGTTGAGCCGGTAGATACCAAGGATGCTTTCATTCCGTATCCCATATTCCCGGCAAGGGCCATTCCAAATCCGGGAAGAGGATTTTCTTCATAAGAACTGCCAGTTTTCCTTGCGGCATTCATTCCGTCAATCCCCGGCATCTGTATATCCAGAAAAAGTATATCTGCGTCGAATCCGGGAGCCAGGATACCCCTTGCATCAGCAAACACTTCGATCTCCATATCTCCGGATACTTCCCTGACAGACTCCTCAATCAGTTCCCGTATTTTCTTATCATCATCACAGATTGCCAGCTTCATATAACATCCTTCCTTTGGGCATACTATATTTTTATTATCGGTTATTTCAGACGCACTAATGATCACCGATACGTGAACCGCAGTTTTTTTGTTGTGAAATGCAAAGCGGGAAGGCTCTGTGCCCTCCCGCATTCCATACCTGATGTGTTACATCAAATACTATTTTAGTCCCGCAATATGCATCCTTGCCCGTTCCAGTATCTTTTCCAAAAAGTCCTCCGGTATCTTTTCCGTCTGGTACGCTTTCTGTCTGATACTGCTCTTTCCGCTTCTCTCAAGAACTTTTTGCAGTTCTTCCATCTGTTTATTCACCATTTCAGCGGCTTCCTGCTGTTACTTTCCAAACCGGGATTCGGTAAATTCCTCAAATTCCTGCTGAAGGATATCCAGCTCTTCATCTTTTGACAGCTTACGATAGCATTACCATAAAGATAAACCGGCATAGCCACAGCTCCTTAACCCTTATAATCTACCTGTGTTCCAAGCATCTTCTCAGAATCGGTCATTACTCTTGAGGATGCATCATTATAGGTATAGGTACGAACCTTGGAAAGAAGTTCATCCATCGAATTGGCCTCAAAAGTAACATACTCTTTATCATCTGCGGATTCGATTTCTTCTTCATCCTTATCATCGTTATCCGCTTTTTCCGCTTTCTTTTCCTTTGCCTTCTGAATGCGCTCTTCCTGCGCTTTCTTCTCAGCCTTCTTTTTATCCTTGATCTTTTGTTCTTTCTTCTCGGCCGCTTTCTTCTCTATCCGCTTCTTCTGAAGATCCCCTGACTTCTCAACAGTTGCAAAGAAGCTCTCTTTGCCACCAGAATCCACCGACATCCCAAAGTTCTTTACGCTCGCTCCTGTACCTGCAAGGCTGTTCTTTGCTGCATCCATCTTGCTCTGGGACATGGCGATGATCCCCTCATACTTCTTGCGATAGGACTCATCCGTTGCCATCCTCTCCAGCTTTTCATCATCGATCAGCACAACCATCTTGTTGGCGTTGCCATATGCAGCCGCATTCTGCTGAACCTGCGCCTTCATATCCTTGCTGACCGTGATAAATTCCATGTTGTGGAACTTGGATTTCAGCTTATCAAGATAATCTGCAGCCTTTTCTGATAACTGCACGTCACCAATGGTATTCCCATATTCTGTTTTTCTGGGTACAAGGGAACTGCCTGTGTCGATCGGAGACCAGCCTTTTGTTTCCACTTTAGCGGCACTGCTCTCCTTTGCCTGATTCGCCTGATCTGTCCCGGGAGAAGATGAAGCGGCGCGATTCACCCCCGTATGATTTGCTCCCCAGGATCTGTTTGTCTGCTGATATGCAGACACTCCGTACATTCCTGCCATATTTCCTACCTCCTTGTAGTTTTGATTTGTGCTATCCTCCCTGATAAGCACAAAAAGATATAGTTACATTTATCTTAATCTTATTATCGTCTGTTTGACGTAAATTCTTTACACCTCTGCCTGACAAAATTCTATAAACTCTAAAAATCTTAAAAACTACTGTTATTATTCAACGTGCTCACAATGATCCCCATCCTTATCAAACCCTGACATTACATTCTTAATAGCCTGGGGATTAGTGTAACCAACTCCGCCTCCTGCGCTCTGCGACATCTGTTTCATGGCAGCCTTATACCGGGCGCTGTTGGTATCTATTCCGTATTTTTTCAGCATAGCCTTTTCGCCCTTGCTGTTTATTGGCATACCGGACATCTGCTGGAACATGTTGCTAAAATCCCTGATCATGATCATAAGTCAGCAAACCCCAATTTCAAATGGGGGTTTATTTTGAGACGTTTTCAAAAATGTCCAAAATAATTTAAGGGCTTGCCCCAAGACAACTATATGTCTTGTTTAGAATATATTTTTCCTGTACTCTGGTTTCAGAGTTCAGCGTACAGGAAGTGTTATTGGAAAGCTATCACTGATCCGAGCATTCCTTCTTTTCTAACGCCAACCCAATCAATCGATCTGCTTGATCTGCCATAAAAAAAGGTATATTCAGCACATCATCGTCTAGTTTTAAATTATCTGGCGAAAAGCGCACGCGGAGCTTAACTTGATCCGGAAACAGTTCCTTGAACTTTTTGGCTCAAGTTATTTCGAAACAGTTCCTCAGCATACCGCGTTCCTTACTTCACCGTTCATAAACGCCTTGAGATTCAGGTAGACGCCCTCCACGCACCTGGTGCGCGCTTCCACGCTCGCCCACGCAAGATGAGGAGTTATGATGAGTCTGTTGCTGTCTTTGATCCTTCCGAGCGGATCGTTGGCGGCTATGGGTTCTTTTTCAAGTACGTCCAGTCCTGCTCCGGCTATTATGCCTTTTTCCAGGGCATCCGCCAGAGCGGCCGAATCAACCACGGGGCCTCTGGCAACGTTAATCAGTATGGCAGTAGGCTTCATTGCCGCCAATGCACCGGCATCTATAAAACCGCGGCTTAAGTCACTGAGCGGACAGTGCAGGGATATGTAATCGCTTTCCCTGAGAAGAGTCTCCTTATCCACCTGCTCATACGGGCTGTCGTCATGCCTGCTGCCGGTAATGGAATGCGTGATCACGCGGCATCCGAATGCATCGGCGATACGCGCCACTTTAGAACCTATATTGCCGAGTCCGACAACACCCCACGTCTTTTTATCCAGCTCATAAAAAGGAATGTCGAAATTGGAAAATCTCTGCTGTGCCGCATACTGTCCGGATTTGACGTAAGAGTCATAATGTACGAGTTTCTGTGATACCGCAAGAGCGAGTGTGAACGTATGCTGCGCCACCATCGCAGTGGAATAATCCCTGACATTGGCTACGCGGATGCCTTTTTCTTTGCAGTATTCTATATCGATGTTGTCATAGCCCGTCGCAAGCTCGCCAATGAATTTCAACTTGGCCGCATTTTTCAGGGTATCTGCATTAAGCGGAGCTTTATTGGCAATAACCGCTTCGGCATCACCTATGCGCTCCATGACCTCCTCCGGCGTGACCGTATTGTCATATGCGGTAAAATCGCCGAGTTCATTCATGCACGATACGTCTACGTCCGTTCCGACGCTATGTCTTTCAAGCATTACGATCTTCATATTTACCTCCGTTCTAACAATAGACAGACTTATAGTGAACGTCAAAAATATTTTGACGTTCACTATAAAAGAAAACGTTTATCCCCTAAACTTAATACACAACCTGGTTTCTGCCGTTTTCCTTGCCACGATACAGATTATCATCCGCGGCCTTTATTGATTTCTCAAAATCTCCGCTATAATCATACTCTGCCAGGCCAAATGTCATTGTCACATTGATCTGCTGACCGCCAACGGTAATCGTTGTATTCTGAATGGTCCTTCTGAGCCTCTCAAGCGCGATATGTGCTTCATCTCCGTTACAATCCGGAAAAACTATAAGGAACTCCTCTCCGCCCCATCTGGCAATAAATGTATTGCTTCTCATGGAAGCAGTCATTATCTCAGCCATTTTTTTGAGTACTTCGTCACCGGAATCGTGTCCGTATGTATCATTGACCTTTTTGAAAAAATCTATATCACCTATCGCAAGACTGATGGTTGAAACGGTATCCGAATCGTTCAGATCCGCCAGATAATCCTTTGCTCGTCTCCGGTTATATAGGCCGGTAAGCTGATCCGTATAAGCTTCTTTCCTGAGCCTGTCATTATATTCGACAAGCTTGCCCTCATGCTCCTTTTCCGCTTTGCTGAATGTATATGAAACATATATTATCGCGGAGAAAACCGCTGATATATTCACTATCTGCAGAAGCTTATCCGTAAGCCATGATATCTCGCCTACCGGCTTGACTCCACCGAGAGTAAGTATCACAACAACCCGCGCCGCAAGAACGATCGCCGCTAGGATCAGTTTGACGCCAAGGCCCGCATACGATCCGAAAAACACCATCAGAAGCACCAAAATAAAGAAATTCTGCATGCCCGCACTCCAGCCGACCTTGGGGATCATATACAGTGACCACGAAAAGACATATAAGAGAAATAGCCAAAGCGAAATTCTCGTTTTGGAATAATAGGTATAGATAAATAGAATGATCAGTGCAGCATAGAAACCGCAGAAGCCTCTCCAGTATATCCGGAAATTATGCCCTCCGACCAGGATCATGTCAAGTAAAAAAGCTACAGCAACAATAAGGTATAACACCCTTAACGCAACCATGACCTTTTTTGATTCATTCTCTGCCTTTACATCCTTATTGATCAGATCGATAAGCTTCATCATAAGCTCCTAATATATTGTATAATGTCAGAGCCAAAACCTTTTGACCCTTATCTCATATTATACTCTCAAATTACATGTCCGGGCAACCGTAATCGAGCATTGAAGACGAAGCCGCACCTGCCCGCGAGTCGCCCATCAGCGCATCCCGCCGGAGGCACTGCGCACAAAAAAGAAGAGCGGAATGCCGCTCTTCTGTGTTTTTGGGGATGCATTTCCACGCCCGACTGTACCATGGATGGGACAGGGCGTGTCCGGAAATGCACGGATGCATTTCCACGCCCGACTGTACCATGGATGGGACAGGGCGTGTCCGGAAATGCACGGATGCATTTCCACGCCCGGATCAGGCAGGCGTCTGATTTGCTTTAGCCAGCTCTGCAAGCGTTGCAAATCCCTCAGCATCATTTACAGCCATTTCGGCCAGCATCTTACGGTTCATATCCACACCGGCGTTCTTTAATCCGTACATAAATTTGCTGTAGGAAATGCCGTTAAGCCTTGCAGCTGCATTGATACGTGCGATCCAAAGCTGTCTGAACTGACGCTTACGCTCCTTACGACCTGCATATGATGTAGCGAGTGCTCTCATTACAGACTGCTTAGCAACTCTATACTGTTTTGAACGGGCACCGCGATAACCCTTTGCGAGTTTAAGAACCCTGTTATGTTTCTTTTTAGCGTTCAATCCGCCTTTTATTCTTGCCATTGTTTATTCCTCCGTCTACAAAAACCACTCCGTGCCTTACAGGTAGGGCAGGATCTTCTTCATATTCTTTACGTTAGTTTCATCTGCCATAGCGGGATGACGCAGCTGTCTCTTGTTCTTGGTAGTCTTTTTGGTCAGAATATGACGTCTGTAGGCTTTGTTTCTTTTAAGCTTACCGGTGCCGGTGGGTTTGAATCTCTTGGCAGCGGCTCTGCTTGTCTTCATCTTGGGCATTGTCTTTTCCTCCTAATAATCATTCCCGTAGGGATCACTTTTTCTTTTCGGCCAGGAACATGGTCATAGACCTTCCTTCAACCTTAGGCTCCTTGTCCATAACGGCAATATCCGAAAGTGCCTCAGCAAAATCATCCAGAATATGCTTGGATTGTGCCATATGAGCCATCTCACGCCCTCTGAATTTGAGCGTAACCTTCACTCTGTTTCCTTTTTCCAGGAATCTGCGGGCATTCTGAGTCTTGGTATTTAAATCATTGGTATCGATGTTAGGTGAAAGCCGGATCTCTTTGATCTCAACTACTTTCTGCTTCTTCTTGGCATCTTTCTCCTTACGTGTCTGCTCATATTTGAACTTACCATAGTCAACGATACGGCATACCGGCGGATTAGCGGTCGGTGCGATGTTTACCAGATCAACACCTGCCTCATCAGCCAAATGCAGTGCTTCCTTCAGGTCCATGATACCGAGCTGATTACCATCCTCTCCGATGACCCTGACTTCCTTCGCTCTGATCTGCTCGTTAATGAATAATTCGCTAATGGTTGTATCCTCCGTAAAAAAAGTGGATAGCATATCTATCCACTCAAAATACAATACATACCACAGCAGTCTGTGAAAATATATCGACGCCGTGCGATCCGGTGACCGACGGGTGAGAGCGGATACTCTGCTTTGTTAATACCAAACGCTTGCGCGTACTTATGTAAAATATCACAACTGCTGATGCGTGTCAAGCAGATATTTCAGGAAACATCTGACAGCGCATTTTCAGAAATATTGACGGCGAATATTACTGAACACCATGTCACAGCTTGAATCCGGTGCCCACAAACTGTGCAATATCACGTCCCGTATCATCGGTGACATCGACTATGATCACCATAGTCCGGCTTCCGTCCTTTTTGCAGGTTGCTTTGGCATAGAGCGTTTTCCCTTTGGGAGCACTCAGATAATTGATGCTGACCTGCTGGGCAACTGTGGGCATATGCAGGTTATTTGCCAGAATAGCAAAAGCAAAATCGGCAAGTGTAAAACTGACTCCGCCCATTATACCGCCGTTGGCGTTGCGATGGATATCACCAAGCTCACAGCTGCACAGGGAATACTCCTCCGTCAGTTCCTCAAGCCTCATACCGTTTGATGTTGCAAAACGGTCTCCTTTAAAATATTCTGCTGCTTCCTCGGTATTGTTAAATCTTCCCATTTGTCATTACCTGTGAAAATGCTGACCAAAATTTACTTCGATACATGTATGGACGCTACACTGGTCTCGAACTCATCCATACGATCATAATCATGTGTCTGGGTATATATGAGCATATAGGTTCTGGATCCGTTGATCGCCACGATAAGCTGCGTGATGTGATTTTCCTCCAGATCATATTCGGTCTTGACTCTTACAGCCGGCACACTGTCGATCGTAATATGCTTAAATTCCGAAATATTGACATCTACAGCCGAACCGTAGCCGGACTCAAGCATTTCCTCCAGCATTTCTTCAAAATAACTCTCATCCATCAGCTGAAGGGTATAATCCACATTCATTTCGATATAACGGATATTGCTGGCATCTATGGGATAACGTTTGAGAACATACATACCCGGCGTGTCCTCCGATGCCATGAACCCCTCCGGCAGTTCAAAGGTTATGCCCGTTGTCTTAAGATCCCCGTCTGCAAGCGAAGTATTCTTACCCGATGCATCCAGCGCTTCCCTGGAAAGTTCGACAAGCTCCTCCTCCGACAGATCCTTAAGATAATCCTTATCGGCGTCTATATATTCAATAAGACGTTCTGTAAACTCCGGAGCAGGAGCTGCCGCGTAGGCTTCTATAACGGTTCCGTCCTCGAGAGATTCAACGTATCGCCCCGAAGCATCATCGTCTTGTTTTGAATCAAATCCAAAAACGCAAAGCAGCGCAACTACGATCGCAACTCCCGTTACTGCCCCAACCAGAGCACTTTTTATCTTAACCTTAAACTTCTTCATCTATGCACAACTCCAAATAAATATCCTATAGCCTTATATGATAAATATTGAAATAATATCTTTCAAGAAAAACGCTGTCAAAAATAAGACTGCTCTTAAACCCGGCCGATCCCCACTCATCAATGATCTCGTCCCTGGCATTGAAGCTGCCGAAAAACAGGAATGAACCGGCGCCGTCGCTGCGGATGATACGCTCAAGTTCCTCCGCGTCCGTGGTCATGATCATGGGCGATCTGCCGCATATATCGGCTATCAGAGTCTCATCCGTCTCTCCCCACAAAATCGAGTCACAATCTTGATAATACCACATCAGAGCCTGAATTTGGTTAAAATTGCAAATTATTTTTTCATCCGGATAAATCTCTGACACCGCATTTAAGATATCCGTTGTCCGGTCCATGCCGTCATATTTGATCTGTTCCGATCCCCTGAACATGTCAAAGCAGCGCATTCCGGTAAGCAATGTGACAAATGAGACAATTATCGTCACTCCGTATATCCATCTGTATGTCCGATACGGAACCGGAATGGATACCTCCTCGTCGGAACTTTCCTTCACAAATACAATACCGCCAATAGTATCCGAGATCAGGCACGCATATCCCATCCAAAAAAGAAACATGACCGGGATCAGGTATCTGTATACAAAAACCGGACGGACCAGAAAAGAGGCGATAATACCTGTCATGGCTGTGCAGACGGGTATGATCAGTGTTCCCGGTATACTCAATCCTGCAGGGGTTCCTTCACGGGTGCCGGGTTCACGGTCATGTGCATCCTCAAGGTATCCAAAGCGTTTTGCGATATATGCTGTAAACATGATCGCATATCCTGCCATAAGCACAGATGCAAAGATCAGATTTATTACATTCGATGTGAAATCGGGCAAAAATATAAACTTGAGACAGCCGGGAAACACTCTCCAGGTCAAAGGCTGTATCCAATAAGCACTCCTGACTGCTCCGGCCTGGGCAAGCATATTTCCGACCCAGGGCAGATATGAAGCTGCGGCTGCAAGAATACATATGCCGGATAAAACGAAAATACGGGTGTGACTGCCGGTTTCTGTTACGCTAATGTGATTATTTGAATTATGTAAACCACGGTTTCCTCTGTTCCTTCTGTGCGCAAGTGCAAGACCGGTAATCATATAAATGACGGTCATGACGGCAGCTATCGCAGAATAATAATGCAGATACATGGCAGCCGTTCCATACAACAGAACCGCGGTCATATTTATGTATATACGGCGGTATTTTTTTGTTATGTCAACCACGTGAGTCGTGGCGTTTTGTGTTATGTCAACTTCACGGTTTGATACGTTCCCTGTTATGTCAACCGGTTTGTGATCCGGATTCCAAATTATGTTAACCGTATTCAGAACCGTTTCAGTATGTATATACATCGCGGCAACACAGAATGCACACCATGAGTACATTCTGGCCTCAATAATATACTGCGACATCTGAGGCATCGTTTCAACCATAAAGATCGTAAGTCCGGTTCCGAACCAGCCGTATCTTTTTCTGACAAAAGCCACGGCATATACACCGAACAGCAGATACGGGATAACGGAGGAAAGCTTGGCCGCTGTCACGGCATCTATTCCGAACGGAGTTAATATTATGTAAACCAGCTTGACGATGATATAATACAGCGGAGGGTGAACATCGCGTGCCGCGAGGCTGATCAGTTCACCGACCGGTCGGGAAGCCAGCTCTACCGTAAAGAGTTCATCAAACCAGATATCCCCGGACACAGCAAAGCAGGCCGTCCTTATCAGGATACCTGCTCCGGCTGTCAGAAATATGATTCCAAGTAGATCCAGTATGGATAATGATGAAAGAACCTTTTTCTTCATGGAACTACGAGAACAAAGTCTTAAGTATACCGCGTCCGAGTGTTGAACCGACGTTCCCGCCGATCTTCTTGCCAAATGAACCTCCCATAGTCTTGCCGAGAGTACTGCCCAATTCACGTCCTATGGTAGAGCCCGCACTTCCGACTGTGGTGGAGATCACTCCGGTCACCTTCTTCTTTTTCGCTGCAGCTTCTTTTTCAGCTGCTTTGGCTGCGGCTGCCGCCTGCTTTTCGGCTGCCCTGGCTTCTGCCGCTGCCTGCTTTTCGGCTGCTCTGGCTTCTGCCGCTGCCTGCTTTTCGGCTGCTCTGGCTTCTGCCGCCGCCTGCTTTTCGGCTGCTCTGGCTTCCTCTGCCTCAGCTTTGGCCGCCGCCTTTGCACGCTCCTCTTCTTCAGCCAGACGGGCTGCCTCGGCTGCAGCCTCGGCATTCTTTCTGGTCAGGAATTCATAGGCGGAATCGCGGTCGAAATAATCATTATATCTCTTGTACAATGCGCTGCCCTCAATGGCCGCACGGCGTACCGAATCGTCGATCGCGCCAAGCGAGGACTGGGGCGGCAAGATCGATGTCTTACGGACGATAGTAGGAATACCGTCATCATCAAGTGTCGAAACAAGAGCTTCACCTATACCGAGATTAAGCAGTGTATCATATGTGTCGAACTCAGGATTTTCACGGAAGGATTCAGCCGCTTTTTTGACAGCCTTGGTTTCGGCAGGTGTATAAGCGCGAAGCGCATGCTGAACCTTGTTGCCGAGCTGAGCCAGGATCCCGTCCGGGATATCGCGCGGCGACTGTGTAACGAAATAAATACCGATACCCTTTGAACGGATCAGCTTGACTACCTGCTCTATCTTTTCCAACAATGCTTTGGACGCGTTCTCAAAAAGGAGATGCGCTTCATCGAAGAAAAATACCATCCTGGGCTTGTCCAGATCCCCCACCTCCGGAAGCGTTTCATACAGTTCGGAGATCATCCAGAGAAGGAAGGTGGAATACATAACGGGAGAATTGACCAGCTTTCTCGCATCCAGTATCTGGATCATGCCCCGGCCGTCATAATTTACACTGAGCCAGTCCGCGATATCGAGCGCGGGCTCCGCGAAGAACTGGTCTCCGCCCTGGCTTTCGAGGGCAACTACTGCCCTGACTATCACGGCCAGACTCTGCTTGCTCATATTGCCGTATTCCATCGTATAATCAGCGGTATGTTCCTGAACATACGCAAGCATGGCCTTAAGATCCTTGGTATCTATAAGCAACAGATTGTTGTCATCGGCGATCTTGAATACCACTGTCAATACCGAGCTCTGAGTCTCGCTCAGTCCCAATATACGCGAAAGAAGGAGCGGCCCCATTTCGGAGATCGTGGTTCTGAGAGGCATACCTCCTTCTGCATAAACATCCCAGAAATTAACGGGATAGCTCTTGTATCCGAAGCCCTGCTCCGTAAGGGAATACTGATCGATCCTGGCTTTAACGGACTCTTTGTCCTTTCCCGCTTCGTACACTCCCGCAAGGTCACCCTTGACATCAGCCATAAACACGGGAACTCCCGCATCGGAAAAGCTCTCTGCCAGTACCTTCAGACTCACGGTCTTACCGGTACCTGTAGCTCCCGCGATCAGTCCGTGGCGGTTAGCCATCCTGACATCCAGTTCAACTCTCTCATCTCCGCTCATTCCAAGGAAAATTTTGTTATCTCTGATCATATTTCACCTCATTTATTATTTAAACTCGGCTATTGTAACACCCGCGTCTCCCTCTCCGTACTCTCCGAGACGGAAGGACGCGATATAGCCGGTGCGTCTCAAATGATCCGTCACCGCATTCCGAAGCGCGCCTGTCCCCTTGCCGTGAACTATCCTGACACTGGGCAGATGCGACAGATACGCATCATCCAGATACTTATCCAAAGTGTAAACAGCTTCATCCACCGTCATTCCCAGCAGATTGATCTCGGGAGATATGTACTTGGCCTTGCTGAAGCTGCCGCCACCGGATCCTGATCCGCCGGTTTTTCTTTTGCCTGACGAGGATGTGTAACCGGGTGCGGTGATATCCGTTTCGTCTATCAGTATTATATCATCTATGCTGGTCTGTGAATTCATGATACCGCACTGAACCTTCAATTTGCCGGATTTGTCAGGCAGTGAGGTCACGGTCCCCTTTAATCCCATCGAAACGATCTGAACGCTGTCACCGAGCCTTATATCCTCCGGGCGAAGTTTCTTCCCGTCGGTCATCGGCTTGGGCTGTTTTTTGCCCGTTTTGGCCAGAGCATCATTATTTTTGTTTATACTGTCACGAACCCTGCTTCGGGCTGCCTCCAGATCTCTCATGGATACTCCGCCGGCTTCCCGGAAGTATTTGATGGTGCGGTCTGCCTCGTCCTTTGCCTCCTGAAGTATCTGCCGTGCCTCTTCTCTTGCCTCGGCAAGGATCCTGTTTCTGGCATCGTCCAGTTTGCCCTTTTCCGCATCCACCTTCTGCCTGTCGGCTCTGATCCTGTCCTCATCCTCGGAAAGCGCCATTTCCTTGCGTTCCATATTCATACGGCGCCTGTCAAGATCCGCCATCAGGTCTTCGAACCGCTCCTGATCCTCACTCATATGCAGATGGGCTTCTTCAATAATATCTCCGGAAAGCCCCAGACGCCGGGAGATCGCAAAAGCGTTGCTGCGTCCCGGAATTCCTACAAGAAGCCTGTATGTCGGGCTCAGCTTTTCAACATCAAACTCGCAGCTGGCGTTCTCCACTCCCTCGGTGGAAAGGGCGTATACCTTGAGCTCGCTGTAATGGGTCGTAGCCATTGTCCTGATGGTTCGCCTGTGCATATTGTCAAGGATCGCGGTGGCCAGCGCCGCTCCTTCTATTGGGTCGGTACCCGCTCCCAGCTCATCAAAAAGACACAGGCTGCGTTCAGTTGCATTCTTCAGAATATCAACGATATTGGTCATATGCGAGCTGAATGTCGACAGACTCTGCTCAATGCTCTGCTCGTCTCCGATATCCGCAAAGACCTCGTTAAAAACGGATAACTCTGATCTGTCTCCGGCCGGGATGAACAATCCTGCCTGCCCCATCAGGGTGAGAAGTCCCACAGTCTTTAATGAAACAGTCTTGCCGCCGGTGTTTGGTCCTGTGATGATCAGCATACTGAATTCATCTCCAAGGGTCACGTCTATCGGCACTACCTTCTTAGGATCTATCAGTGGATGTCTGCCTTTATGGATACGTATGATACGGTCGTCATTGATGACCGGCCTCATCGCGTTCATTTCAAGTGCCAGCCTGGCTTTGGCAAAGATAAAGTCAAGACGCGTCATTCGCTTGCAGTTGACTTCGATATCTTCTATATGTTCTCCCGCCATAGCGGATATCTCGGCGATGATGCGCTCTATCTCGCGCTGTTCCTCTATGGCCAGATTCTTGAGTTCGTTATTGAGCTCCACTACAGCCGCGGGTTCTATAAAAAAGGTCGATCCGGTGGAGGACTGATCGTGTACCATTCCGGGCACCTGACTCTTGTATTCGGCCTTGACCGGGATACAGTATCTGTCTCCGCGCATGGTGATGACCGGATCCTGCAGATAGGTACGTACCGATCCGTTTATCATGGAATTAAGCTGAGAATGAATCCTTTCACCGGTGCGGCGGACCTTTCGCCTGATGGAAGCCAGCTCAGGTGAGGCATTATCGGAAATCTCTTCCTCGGAAATGATCACCCCGGATATACGTCTGGTCAGAGCCGGTATTGGTGTCAGATCATCAAAGAAAGAGGACAGCACGTCACGGCGCGGCACATCCTCAGGATCAGCGCCCGACTCATTCCGCCCGGAGGCCGAAGCAGTATCGGAGCCGCGTGATACGTCATTTCCGGATACGGGTCGGGAATCGGTGGATCCGTAGGATTTGACCCTCGAGACATTCTCAAGAAAAGAGCCCAGCGCTATGAGCTCCGGAATCGACAGCGAATGACCGATCGCAAGACTCTTAAGCGCACTGCCGAAGTCACGGTTGGAACCAAAGGAAATACTTCCGTTCTTCATAATACGGTTTACTGCCGCATCGGTCTCATCGAGTGCATCCCGTATCCAGCCGTTCTTGCCGGAAGGACGGAGCTTCTCGCACATATGTCCGGCAGGCTCGGAATCCGCATGAGCCGTGAGCATCTCTATTATCCTGTCAAATTCGAGTATATGTAAAGCTTTGGCATTCATGGATATTAGTTTATCATAAGAAAGGGATGGAGTGAAGTTAAATGAGACCGCTTGCCCGGCGCATGCATGCGTGCGGCCATTAATCGGATGAGACCCGGCGCCCGGTAACCTGAAACCACAGGTCATTGTACTGTGCATACCCGTTGATGCTTAGGCTTCCGTCCGGATAGACGTCCTCCTCCGTCATCCAAAATGTCGGTGAAAGCTCGGGTTCCCCGTTCGGGGAGGTGATCGTGATCAGGCAGCTTTTGCCGCAAAGGTCATGGTTGTCAGGACCGGCAGGATCCACGTCCAGCTTGATGATAGAATTATCCTCCATCCCGGCGGAATCGATCGTCCAGCGCGCAATGGACGTCACGGGAACCCCTGAGTCGTCAGTCAGGTCGAGCGCCACCTCGATGGTCGCCGTGTTGTCACGCATGTAGGTGGCGCCAAAGAGCCATAGCTGCGTGATCACGTCCGAGTTGCTGACGAAGCTCTGCGTGACGGTCACGTCCCGGGTGATCTGTCCCACGGGATAGTCAATGTCAAAATCCACCTGCGCCATGTCGTCAATCAGCACGATCTCATCATTTCCGCCGGCGCCGCAGCCGGCGAGGGCAATTGACAGTGCCGCCGCCAGCAAGAATATGAGCAATGCTTTGGGGCGGGGATTGTTGGTTGACATAAGTTTATTTATGTAAACTTCTGCATATTTCCTCTTCATCATATGATCATTTCACTCCGTATATGCTATACTGTCTTTAGGATACACAGAAACGGTTCCTTCGTCGCGTCACGTAAACTTTCATGGGCAGGGACACGCGTGCGGGGACGGCCTGCATGATCCGGACCGATACAATCCGGCATGGTAAACAGGCAAAATGAAAACCGTTCTGTCTTTTACCATGCTTTGCATATTTTACTACATAATCGATCACTTGGAAAAACTGATTCGAAAACGCATTAAGAAAGGGATTACAATGGAACCAATCGCAAACGAAACCATCACATCTTCAACAACCACTCAGAACGCTCCATCCGGGTATATGGGAAATAATGCACCAAACCATGCCACCGGAGCGTCATATAATAATCAGGTACCCGCTCCGGGCATTCCTTTTCCTCCCAAAAAGAAACCCGACTTCATCGCGCCTCTTCTCATAGGACTCGCGATAGTCATCAGCTCAGCGATCCTGGGCGGTGCTTTTGTCAAATATAAAACCGATAACTCACGCTCCATTTCCGCCACAGGTTCGGCAAGCGTGGATTTCGACGCGGATCTTATCGTCTGGAGAGGATATTTCACGGCTTATTCCGAAAGCTCAAGCCGTGCATATTCCCAGATCAAAAAAGAAGCTACCTGGGTTGAGGATTATCTCAAGAACAAGGGCTTAAGCTCTGACGATTACGTATTTTCCGCAGTGGATATTTCCGAAAGCACGGTTAACGACTATGACGAAAACGGCAATTACATAAGAACTCTTGTTGAGGGATACAATCTGTCGCAGAACGTGGTCATAAGTTCCAATAACATAGATCTGGTCGAGGAGATTTCACGTGACATTTCCACGCTGCTTGACAACGGCGTGCAGCTCACGAGCGGAACTCCGGAATACTACTGTACCGGACTCGACGAGATCAAGCTTGACCTGATCGACAAGGCTACCGAGAACGCCCGCGCCAGAATTGATATTATGGCCAGGCAGTCAGGTGCAAACATCGGCAAGCTTCGTTCTTCAAATCTCGGAGTTTTCCAGATCACGGCTCAGAATTCAGGCACCTCATATTATTCTTATGACGGATACCTGGATACAACTTCCCGCCATAAAACCGCCTCGATCACGGTGAGGCTGGAATATGATGTAAAATAAACAGTATTTAATGGGGTTAATCCAGAAAACCGCTGACTTTGACGCTGCCGCCGCGTATGTCGACCGTGATGGCGCCGTGGTCAGCGGTATTGAACCAGGGAATGCCCCGCTCCTCGAGACGGCCTATAAGTTCGGCATGCGGGTGGCCGTAGGAATTGTCCTTTCCGGCTGAAATAAGAGCCAGATCCGGGCCTGCCAGATCAAGAAACCCATCCAATGAAGAATACTTGGATCCGTGATGAGCGACCTTGAGTATCAGCGTATCCTCTGGCCGCATTGAACTTCGAATCAATTCGTCCAGTGCCAGTTCCCCGTCACCTCCCAAATCTCCGGTGAAAAGCATATTCACGTCTCCGTATCTGAGTCTCATAACCAGACTCTCGTTGTTGGTATCAGCACCCCGGCAGGATGCGTCAGGATACAGACATTCCAACTCCAGTTTCCCGCTGACATACAGATCTCCCTGAGTGATTATCTCAACCGGTATCCCTCCGGATTCCGCTGCCTCCCTTACCAGTCTGTATGCATCACTGTCACCGGCAGCCGCAGATGACGTAAGATACAGGCAGTCTATCCTCGGTCCGTTCAGGCCGTTATCAGTCAGCATTTCAACTATTCCGTTATAATGGTCCGCGTCCATATGGGTAATAAATACGCCGTCCAGAGAAGCCACGCCCTGTGAATACAGATAAGGCATCAGTTCGTACTCTCCCACGCTTTTCTCACTGGTCGATCCGCCGTCGATCATAATGTCGCTTCCTGCATGGTCGGTGATATAGATCCCGTCTCCCTGCCCTACATCTATCAGCGTTACCGATATCCCAAAATGCAGATTCAGGGTCAGGATAATTCCCGCAAAAAGCATATGCATAACAATCTGCAGTCCGGTCTGATATCTCCGAAAAAGCAGCACTCCACCGACGATCAGACAGTACAGGATGATCTGAAGTGTCCCGGGTTTACCCGTAACAAACCTGTTCCAGGGGATAAGATCACAGATCCGACAGGTATACTCATATATCAGCAATATCAGGTGCGCCGGAAATGCCAGCAGCCGTCCCAAAGGGATATATAATGCACATCCGGCAAGAGCGATGATCGCACATCCAAGCAGAACACTCATAAGGGGAATGATAATAAAATTCAGAAGGACCGAAAGAACCGGAAAAAAGAAATAGTTGTACAGATAGATCGGGAGCGTGATCACATTTACCGATACTCCGCCGGCAACCGGTTTGGGAATCACATCCTCCAGAACAGGGATCACAAGCAGCACAGCGGCTATGGCTCCGAACGAGAATTGAAACCCCGAATAAAAAAGGTATGCAGGCTGCTCAAACAGGAGCATGAGGGCGGCTATCACAAGTGCCGTAGCAGCATCATACGTCCGGCCTATAACCTGAGCGATCATACGAAGCGAAAACATAATGATGGCCCTGCAGGCAGAAGCAGCCATCCCGGTCATCAGGCCATACATGATCATAAGCAGTATTACAGTGATATTGGTAAGAGAGATCGGGACTCTGCATTTTTTCATCAATGACGCGAACCCCATGCCAAGCATTGAGATATGAAGTCCCGAGATCGCAAGTATATGAGCAATACCGTTCCGGGAATACAGATCCCTGATATCATTGTCTATCAGGGACTTATCTCCCAGCAGTATTCCTCTGATGACCGGGGAATCATCATCATTGAAACACAGATCACACAATATGCCGATATTATGCCTGATACGCTGCAATCCCCCCCGCATCCGCCAGTACGGATTCAGTCCCGAAGCATCGTATCCCGTCATTTCAGCTCCGTTCAATGAAAAGGCAACTCTCATACAGTCATAGTAATCTGCCATATCAAAGGCTCCCGGATTAGAAGCATGACTAAAGCATCCTGCCTTACCGTAAATGCTGACGAAACTCCCCAAAACTGCTTCGGGGTATTCTTGTGACATACGACACATAACACTGTCTTTCTCCGAGATATCAGTGTCTTTGATATACCAGATCCACGTGATCACACCATCCTTCAGCCTTGATTCAATACGCATCAGACGACCTGATACCGTGATTGTTCTGCCATCATAATATGAGTAATCTGTTACCCGGTCTCCCATCAGAAGCTGGATCAAAAGAAGTATAAAGACAAAAACAAGACCTGCACTGGCCAGCGGTCTGCGCATAACACGCCTCCCTTCTGACGGACACAGGTCTGTTGATCCCGATATGTGTATCGCATGCAGGTAAGCTATGAATTACTCACTGCTTTGATATTTAATGAACAAGTGAAATGATTATAAAAAAGTACGGATCAAAAGTCAAGCATCATACGGTCTCCTTAGATGCAGCATATTGATCGGTGCAGGCACAATACGTATGCTGACCGATACAGGATAAAACGTTCACAATAAACGCCGGCGAGTACTGTACTACAGCACTCCGAACAATTCCGTGATGCTGCCTTCATCTATGATCCTGTCGGAACCTTTATCCGCATTGGCAAGCATCTTCTCCACGCTGTTCTGCAGGGCTACTCCTATGAACCTGTCAGGGTCTATTCCCCTCAGCGTGAAAAAATAGAAGGGATTATTATCAAACCTGAGTCCTATGCCATACATTACTGCCGCAACGTGTTTGCACATCATGGCCCAGTCAGGGCAGCTGCAGGAAAAGGATATTTCATTCGGCGATGGAAACAAACCTCCCCGCTCGGTAAAGATGTCCTTTAGTTCTTCGGGAAAATCTCCGTTTGCCAGCGTCTCAAGGCTCTCGATCCTGCTGGTGCACCTGTCTATGATGCGCTGGCAGTCTTCTTCCTTGAGACGTCCTATTCTTATCTCCACCTTGTAGGGTGTCTTCCTGCGCCCCTGTACCTTCGCTTCGACCCTGCCGGACGAGATCTGCAGGTCGATCACCGCACCGCTTCTGACATAGCCCTTGCCGCGATCCAGGCGACTGGCGTAGTCCGCGTATTTCTCAAGGTTTTCACACCATGCCTGTCCCCACCAGCTTTCACAGATCTCACCGCGCCTGCTGCGGCACGTTACGGGTTCATATGATTGTCCCTTTTTGCCTGCACGCCTGACGCTCTCGTTTGCCTTGGCACGCAGCTCTTCCGCGCTCGGCTGTGAATATATCGTATCGTCGTCCCAGTATCTGCTCATTATAAATTCCTCAAATCTCAGGCCTCAGCGTGTTTACGATCTCCTCAGATCTCAAGCTTCAGCATGTTTACGATCTCTTCATTTGACATCTCGGTGATCCAGTTCTCGCCACCTCCGGAGCCTATCACGTTTTCGGCCAGGTCCTTTTTGTCGTTCAATATCCTGTCTATTTTTTCCTCAACCGTGCCGGTGGATACAAACTTATGCACGATGACGCTCCTGGTCTGTCCGATCCTGTAAGCCCTGTCGGTTGCCTGATTCTCCACTGCCGGGTTCCACCATCTGTCAAAATGTATCACGTGATTCGCTGAAGTCAGGTTGAGGCCCGTGCCGCCCGCCTTAAGCGACAATATCATGAAGGGAACGTAATCCTCTCCGTTAAACTCGTCCACAAGCTTCTGCCTTTTTGCAACCGGCACGCCTCCGTGGATGACGAGTCCTTTGGATTCGAATATCCCCTCCAGAAACTTTTGCAGAAACGGGATTATTTCCTTGTATTGAGTGAATATCAGCACCCTTTCCCTTTTTTCGTATATCGTCTCGCATATTGTGCCAAGCAGTTCAAACTTGCCGCTTTCCTTGGGCGCATAAGCCTCCTGTCCCAAATACTGGTCGGGGTGATTGCATATCTGCTTGAGTTTGGTTATATATGCGAGCACAAGTCCCTTTCTCTGCATTCCGTCCACGTCCTCCACTGCATGTTGGAGATCCTCAACCAGCTTGCGATATAGGACAACCTGCTTCTGCGAAAGCGACACGTATTCGTTCTTTTCGAGCTTGTCGGGCAGGTCGGCAATTATACGCTTGTCGGATTTAAGACGCCTCAGGATAAAGGGTGATATCATGTTCCTGAGTTTCTCATATCCTCCATTGTCATCACTGATGCCGCTCACGAAATCCCGGAATTCATCGGAACTGCCGAGCAATCCCTTGTTCAGGAAATCAAAAAGGGACCACAGGTTCGTCAGGTTGTTTTCTATGGGAGTGCCGGTCATGGCAATCCTGTGAGCCGTCTTTAGCTTCTTGATGGCCCTGGTCTGCTTGGCCGCGGGATTCTTGATGGCCTGTGCCTCGTCAAGTATCACGTATTCAAAGGTTTCCTCCTGGAGGCGTTCCATCCTGAGCGCCATGCCATACGTCGTTATGTTCAAAAAAGACGGATGTCCAAAGTACTTCGTCTCAAGATTCTTTGCGCTTTCTCCATGGAGCACCTGAACCGGCAGCCCGGGCGTGAATCTCTCCGCCTCCTTGGACCAGTTGCCTATGAGTGACGCAGGAACTATCAGCAGTACCCTGGCATCCTTATTGGATTTATAAAGCCAAGCCAGAAAGGTCAGCACCTGCAGGGTCTTGCCAAGTCCCATGTCATCGGCCAGGCAGCCTCCAAAGCCCATCTTTTCCATATAGCATAGCCACCTGAAGCCCGTCTCCTGGTATGACCTTAACTCGGCCTTCACGTTCTTTGGGACGTTTTCCTTTTTGATGGATGAGGGCTGCCGCAGGTTCTTAAGCAGGTCTCCGAGCCATTTGCCGTTGGTGACCATCTGACCTACGTCTATGTCCTCATCCATGCCAGCTTCAAGCTTCAGTGCTTCCAGCAGGGTCAGTTCACCCTTGTTCTTTTCCATCGAGTCAAGCAAGGTGTGAAGCCTGTCATGATTGACCTCGACCCACTTGCCCTTGAGCATGGCCAGGCCCTCGGTCTCCTTAAGCAGCTTCTCTATATCTGCCTGCGTGAGCGTGATGCCGTTAACCGTCAGTGACGGACTCATGCTTACGAGAGAGTCAAATCCCAGCATGGGCGGTTTCTTGTCTCCCAGCGTCACCTGCATGCCGATCTGTGAGTACCTGTTGCGCCACCAGTTGGGGATTCGGCAGACTATGCCGCACTGCTCGATCTTTTCCACGGACTTAAGGAATTCATATGCATCGCCGGAATCAAAATAAAGAGGATGAAAAAGTTCACCCGACTCAATGAACCGTCCCATCATGGGCGAGATCTCCGCCACCTTGGACAAACATGCCAGAAGTTCAAGCAGTTTGCCGCGATCCGCCTTATATTCCTCCAGCGCATATGACAGCGGCATATGCCTGACTCCGCCATCATCGGCATGGGTGGAGTACGTCGCCATGAAGGCAAACGGAGCATATTCATCTTTGGTATTTTCCACAAGATGAAAGAAAATACGCTCAGGGATCCTAAGGTTCTGACTGCGTTCAGTCAGAAACATCCTCACCGTACCGTCGTAATTCTTGAGGTCACGTGCAAAAACGGACTGCAGCTGCATGTAGGTAAGGGCAAGCCACGAACGGTTCACGTACTCCGTGCCGATGCCAAAAGGAACCTGACGGATCAGCTTCTCATATGATTCATCCGTAAGCTCCACTTTCGTCCATTCCCTGGCGACTTCGAGATCGGGCTGGCCAGTTAAGTCTTCCAGAAACTGAGCTGCGACCTCACGCAGGTAATTCAGGGTCGGACTCATGGTTTTTTCACGTGGCTTAAATCCCAACGCAAACAGGGCGGAATACTTGTCCGCAATAAATTCCCTTTTCAGTGAATCATTTGAGCCCGCATCGTCTCCGGGCCTGTCCACCCTGAAGGAATCCTCGGTAAATACAAAGGATATGTTGTTTTCATTCGCCATCTCAGCTGTCCTCTCATCATTTACGCACGTCGGGGTAACAATCCGGTCAATATATAACAAACACTAATAGAATAGCAAAAAGAATTGAAAACTACAATGACCAGTCAAAACCTTTCCCTGGAAACAGCAACAGTCGATCATCCAAAAAAATACTTGAATAACGGAAATATTTAGTTAACATAAAAAGTCGTGAACGGTTGTGAAAGGTGTCTGAAGTCGTGAAGAGTTATGAAAGGTTGTGAATGGTTGTGAAAGATGGTATTATGAACATATAAAAAGCAAAAAACCGGCCTTTATTCACAAAATGCCACGAAGGAGACAAATAATGAACAGCCTGAAAAAAAATGATAATCCATATACGTTACAATTCAGCTACCATCCTCCACTGTTCATCAACAGAACGCTTATAACCGATGAATTGCTAAACAATTTCACCAGAAGGGTTCCAACCTACAGGGGTGTCTTCGTCACGGGCGTCCGCGGTTGCGGTAAGACGGTCATGCTTGCCGAGATCAGGAATCGTTTGAGTCAAGAGGACAATTGGATTTCCGTAGACATTAATCCTGAAGGCAGCCTGTTAGCTTCTTTAGCGGCAAATCTGTACATGATGCCCGAACTCCGATCCCTTTTTATCAAAGCCAGCCTGGATTTCAGCATCATTGGCATAGGAGCCCATATAGAAAATGCCGAGATGGTTGCATCCGATGATGAAACTGCGGTGAGGCTGATGCTGAACGTTCTTAAGAAAAAAGGAATAAAGCTGCTGGTTACGATAGACGAAATAACATACAGTCAGAGCGTGGCCATTTTTTTTCATGCGCTCTCCTCCTATACTAATTCAGATTTGGACATATACGTGCTCATGACCGGATTAAGGGATAACATCAACAATATCAAAAACAAACCCTCCCTGACGTTTCTTTATCGTGCCAAGATCGTAGAGCTGGATGCCCTGAATGTCACTCTCATCACGGATTCATATCAAAAAAGCCTGAACCTATCCAAAACACAGGCTGAAGACATTGCCTATAAAACAAGGGGCTATTCTCTGGCGTTTCAAGCCTTCGGATATCATTATTGGAATGCCATCAGTGATGCCGGAAAGTATGAAAAAGTGGATATTTCCGAAACAGACCGCATGGTCGGGATCACGCTTACGGAACTTGCCTATGATAAAATCTGGGATGAGCTGTCAGAAACTGACAAACGCATAGTCAAGGCAATGGTGATGATTACCCACGAAAAGGAAAGTGACCTCGCTAAGGTTGAGGACATACGAGCCAAGACGGACATGACTTCAGACAGTTTTTCAAAATACAGGGAACGTCTGATCCAAAGCGGCATAGCCGACGGAAAGCAATACGGTTATCTGAAATTCGCACTACCCCTGTTTGACGAATTCGTGTCCTCAAAGAGATGACGATATAGTTTACATAATATGCGATGTCAACGACGTCGTATAAAACAGGCAGGCCGCGATCTGCGGTCTGCCTGTTGTTTTTTCTCATGCCTGTCACCAAATAAACGTGCTGATTATGATTGATTACAGCGTCTTCTTTTCAGCAGCAGTTATGGTAAACGTAAATGTTTTGCTTGCATAATACGAAAATCCGCCCGGACCCTTCTTGAGGTTTATGGTCACTGTTCCCTTATTCTTGCCGGCGATGACGTTATCCCCATAGATCACTTCATAGTAATCGGAAGTAGCCTCATATTCTCCGGAACCCTTTGGCTTAACCTTTACGCTCTTAATGCTGTCAAACCTGACCTGCTCGCCTTCGTAGTTGGCGGCAAAAGCCTTGTCCGTCGGAAGCTCATACTCTTTTCCATCATACACGACGGTAACCGAGCTGATCGTGACAACCTCTGAATAGGCATCATAGGTCTTGTCAAGCGAAGCCGTAGTCTTGAAATCCAATCCCGTTTTGTTCGGGCCGGTCTTTCCGTTGGAAACGGATACATTGTAAGTGTACAGATCCGAGCCGTTAAGGGCAAGGTCATACTGACTGGTTGAAAGTTTCTTAAGGGCAGCCCTGCCACTGCTATATCCGTCAGCATCCGCATAATATGACTGGTACAGGGTTATTCCGGATTTGGCGGGTTCACCGCCATTCTTACCGGTCGCAACGGGCTTGAGCGTCGCATATATCGTTCCGACCGGATTGGAGGCATTCACGGCCACCGTCTCGGTCTTCTTGCCATATACGACCTGATAGTCCGAATCGGAAAGCACGTGAATGGTTGATGCGGTAACCTGCTTCGGATTAATCCTAAATGTCGCTGCCTGGGCGCTGCCCTTAAAGCCCACGCAGAAATAAGGATATCCTCCATCGCTTGCCGATATGCTGATCCGACCGTTTCCACACGACGTATTTTTACTTGCTGTCAGCGTGATAAACGTATAATACCCCCACTTATCCGAAACAAGATAAGTGCGTTTATTATGTGGCATCTCCACTGTAGTGGTATTGCCATTAAAGTAAATATCAACGCTCTCAGGGAGGGAACCTCCTGCGTTGTAATATGTGGATTCCGAAGGCGTGATTCTTATCAGTTTCTTGTTCAGGGCATCTTTCATGGAAATCGGCGTTCTCTTATAATTGATCTTAGTAGTTGAGCCATGATTTACGCCCGGCCCAAACGGATACACATGCTCGTTATACGTTCCGGGAATTACGGCATCATCCCTAAGCACTATGACACCATAATCATATTTTTTCCCCGTATAATACTCTTTATTGAATATGTCTTCCACACCACCTATATAATCATACGTCGTGGTACCGCCACTGTACGTATAGTGTCCCGAAAGGATCGAATCAACGCTTAAATTCACGGCCTCAACTCCGGAATCAGTTGCCATGCCATAATTGCCGGGTTTAGCTCTTTCACCATCATATGGTATGGCATTTGAATTCAGTTTAAACCACGCAGGCTTGATCGACACGCCATTTACAGTAACCGTTTTTTTGCTGTCATTGGTCCCGTAATAGCCTTCTGCATTCCCGGGTACGGCAGAAATGATGACTCTGTATTTATTGGCCATCCATACCTTGCCAACAAATCGAGCGTCGCTCTCTACAAGGCTGTAAGCTCCGCTGTTATCCTTCGAAGTAATGTATTCATAATCTTCGCCATCAAAAATAACGGTATAATGTGTGCCTTCCGTAAGTTCATATGTTCCAAGTTTCACCACGATCCCAAGATCATCGGTCGCCGAATAGTATTTCCCATGCTTATATGGAACTGACGTCTTTTTTATCGTAATCTTTGCCTTGGAGATATCCAAAGAAATGTCTTCCACCTTAAATTGCGCAGCAGGTACGCTGGCAGTTTGGTACGTACACACAGCAGGATTGATAGTTGAACCCTGGGTACCATCATTAAACACGGCATTTTTGGTATTATAAGCCTGCCCAAATGCCGTTCCGCAATAATTGCCGATGCCTCTCACCGTGCATAGCCATCTGCCGGTATCATCGACCCTTTCCCTGTTTACCCATTTTCCTGCCTCATCATATCTATAGAGCCTGATCACATAATCCTTATTCTTTTTTAGCGTGGTGTAGGAATCGTTATAGGAATTATAGTATGACACCTTAGGATTAATGGTGCCGCTCAGTTTCCCATTCTTTAAAACATAGCTGGAACTGAGGCCGCTTATCTCAGCAACGAAATTATAATTGAGAAACTGATTCAGCTCTCCAATGTTATAGGGAAGAATGTCAAAATACGCCAATGCCGAAAACCCCGCGTAATTACCCAATCCGGTAATCTGCACCTGAGGTCTTTTGGCATCTGTGAGATTTAGCCTTTCATAGGTTCCGTCATCATTCATCTTCATCGAAGCATTGACGTTATTTTTGTACGTAACTTTATAATCTACGCCGTACCTGAGAGACTCTGCATCATTCACTGTTTTGCCATCCGGAACATAGCATATGTCCAATTCAAGATCATCTACCGTTTTCTTATATGCCTTAGCAGTGACATTCTGCAGGGTGGAAACATGCGCCCGGCCGTCATAGTAAACGGCAGGTATGGCCCTTACGTAGAGATTTTCAGCAATCTGTCCGGCCAAAACTGCCGTAAAGGAATAATCCATCTTAGGTGATAAGCTGTATGACGACAGATTACTTATTGTGGTTTCATAATGACCGTTCTTGTTAACCTCCCATTCAATGATCTCATTATTGCCTGCTGCCTCCTTGATTTCAGCCAGACCGGCAGAACCTAGAACAGATGAAGCCGATGCTGATGAAGCTGGCGTATTCCGTTGTATCTCATGAATCACCCCATCGCTCATCACGTAAAAGGTCGTATGCCAGCTTGTCTGATCCACATATACGTAATCATCGGCATCAACCCCGTCAGCATCCTCAGAAACATCCGTAACGTCAACGATCTCAGCGTCAGATGCCTCTATGTTCTGTGAAGCATCATTATCTAAATCGGTAACGGTAATCTCATCTCCACTTAAGTCTGTTTCAACGGCGCCAGCCTGATCTTTCTCCGTGGCTCCCACAACATTCGCGTCATCCGGTATTTCACTCACCGAGTCAGCAGCCAGCTGATCAATGGTCAGGTCCTCCGATGACAGTTCATCTTCCTGCACCTCCTCGGCGTTGGCAACCAGGGGCATGGTGACTATCGCACCGGCCTCCGTTCCAACCAGCATCGCGGCTGTCAACAGACCTGCCATGGATCGCCTGAAGGATCTGCCAATCCGGGATTTGACGTTCTTCATTTTCATTTCAGTCTCCTTTCTCACTTGCAAGGTCACCGATCATACATGACCAATTTCTTATATCATATGCTTATGTCAGCGTAATATCAAGTTATGCCGTTGAATGATTTTGGGGGTGAAGTTAACATAGTTTCGTTCGTTCATTTCCCAATTGACTCAATGATGCATCCATATTTCTTACCAGCTTTATCGTAACTGATCCCAACAAGCAGGATCTCACTGCCATAGTCCCTAAGTTGGCCTGCGTAATTCCTGTCATGAATCTGGCTGACCGCCGAGTCGGCATCATCATTCCTTTTGAGTTCAACGATCATGGCAGGCTTATCCGATCCCTTTTTGGGAATGAACGCTATGTCTGCGAACCCTTTTCCGGCAGGCAATTCCCTGACGACCACATAATGCTTCCTTGCCGTATAATAAGACATCTGTATGGCAAGTGCCAGGGAATTCTCATCATGATACTCCAGTATGGAGGTATAGTCCTGATGGGACTTTTCTATGGTCACAGCCACTTTCTCGGCATCCCCGGCCCAGGTGGCCTTGAGCAGCTCGTCAGATCCGCGGAGAGCCTCCGCTATTTCAGTCCAGTCACCGACCTTGATTGCAGAACTGAAGACCTCCCTGACCTCTTCATTTGGGATGTAAGCCTCTTCCGTCCTGACGTCATAGCCCAGATATCCCATGTGTATGAGCGCCGTCAGCACGTCATCCCTGCACTTAAAGCTGGTCAGGTCATTCTGATATCCGCTTGTGTCTACGGGACACGATTCTCCGGCAAGGAGCTTTAGTACCGTATCCTTCAGACCATCCATGTTCAGGCCTATGTAGTCATTCAGGCCGGCGAAGGCTCCGGTGTTTTTCCAATAAGATTCACACTCTCCGTCCGTAAATGCACAGACCAGGGAGTTGGGATTATACATATGCAGATATTCGACCGTTCTGTCCGGTGCTATATGCTTCATTAGGTACCCATCATACCATCTGCGTATGTCATCCATCGACATATATGGCCTTTCAACACATAAATCCTGAACTTCCTGATCTGAAAAGCCAAAGTAAGGGGCAAGCTGCTTTGGTGATATCATTGTATATTCAATGAAATTATTCATGGCAGACTCACCGTCGAACTTCTTGATCGGCAGGATTCCCGTGATATAGCCAAGCGCAAGGAATTCCTTTGATTCCTCCGTCTTAAAGAATCCCCTGAGGTACTTAAGATAATGCGTGATCAGATCAACGTCGTTTTTTGCATCCCTTATTATGCATTCCCATTCATCTATTATGACGACAAATCTTATGCCGTCTTTTTTCCAAACCGCTTCCGCAGCTTTCGGAAGCGTCTTTATCCCATCCATCAGTTCAGGATAGGCTTCCCTGAAATCCTTAAGAACCTCATCATTCATCAGGTCGACGGGGTTTTCGTCCTTTCCGGCAGCATTTAAATACGTAGCCATGTCTATATGAAGTACGTGATATTTATTCAGATGCTCCTCAAAATCCGTACTCCGTGCTATCCGATATGGCGCAAAAATCTCTCGTGAATCACAGCCGATGCTGTAATACGCCTTAATCATCCCTGCAACCATGGACTTACCGAATCGTCTGGCACGGCTTACCGCAAAAAAACGCTTTTCCTTACCCAGCCTGTCATTTAATATCTCCAGCAGACCGGTTTTATCTACATAAATATCAGAGCTAATTGCACTGCGAAAACTCTCATTTCCGGGATCAAGATAAATTCCCATGATCATGTCTCCTTGAACATACTATCAACAATTAACAGTATCGTAACTTCCATAAAACTATCTTGAAGAAAATCGACTCAGGGCACTGATTAATAAGCAATTATAAGTATATCAAAAACAGATGGCTTGCGCCACCTGCCGGTGATGAATGATCCGGGATAAAGGAACAACTGAATCGTGATGTTCAGTTCCTGACTGACCGTCCCCGGGTGTCATGCCTGGGTGTCAAAATGAACCCCTGACTCCGTCCCCGGGTGTCACTCCCTGTATCATCCGACATACGCGCCCACGATGCAGCTCTTTTTGCAGAAGCAGATGCCGTAGGAAACCACCCCGGCGTAGCCGTCCTCGAGGATCCCTTCCTCGTATTTCCTGTCACGGATCTGGTCATATGCTTCCTTTAGTCCATCCTGCATCTCGTTAAACTTACGTCTGATCTTGATCTCAAAGATGATAGCCGGATCGGTCGGCCGGTTCGGATACAGTACTATGTCCGGGCGTCCGTCTCCTTCCTCCCTGTTGGACCTGGGAGAATAATTCGGCACGTTGTATAACAGCGAAAGAAAAAATCCATGGTAGAAAGATTCATCACTGTCAAATACGCTTATGGTCCTGGCAAGAAGCCCG
>JAFUAB010000031.1 GCA_017460885.1 Lachnospiraceae bacterium | reverse complement strand
GTGAACGTCAAAAATATTTTGACGTTCACTATAAAGCCTCCGGCGGGATGCGCACGGATTTGCAGAGGAAATTAATGCTTCGCATAGCAAATCCGGCGCAGTAAACGACTAAAAGTATAAATACTTTTGTCGTTTACTATACTTTGAGGAGACAGCTGGTTTGACATGGAAGGCACACTGATTGCGGTAGTTGATGACGACAAAACAAACATTTCGGCGATATATCTCAAACAGGGATAGAAGAAATATTTTAATTATCATTATACGGAGGAAAACGATGAAAAACACAACTGAAAGATTTGTATTCGGTTCCATACCGACCAATGAGGCCGAACTCGGCAAACTGCCGGAATCGGTCATGGACACACCGTACAAAACAGCCGCTCTGGTCATGGCAGTCCTGTGCAACTATGAGAAGGATCCCGAAGCTACCATAGCGATGCTGAATGTACTCAAAGGCCCGGAAGAAGTATCCAACTACGAGAAACAGTTTCTGAAGGACAGACTTGACGGAAAGACATACAAGCCCTTTTCATTCTTTGAAGGTGCCACACCTTCCAATAACTATACTCCGAACGTGCCCTATGCGATCAGCATCTCGTCAAATCCGTATTCCTTCGACAACGAGAACTGGGCGGTGATGTATGTACAGAGTTCCGGAGCCGATTCGCCCAGACAGATCAAACTCCGCTGTAAACCTTCGACCGGTCAGTGGTTTCTGAATGAGATACAGTGCCTGTCTGATATCAGGGTGCCCGTCTCCGACGACCCCTGGGCCTGAAAATGACACTCGGGGACGGAGTCAGGGTGTCAAAATTCCACCCCATACCGGACACTCGGGGACGAATAAGCTTCTGCCTGTCTTGTTTCTCATTTTGTACCTCTTTTCTGTATTGTCAGCGTTTTATGTCCATTTGGTTTATGCTAAAATTGTGTAAAATTCTAGTCTATGTGCACTATAGTACAATCAAAAGGAGAATGAAATGGAACTGATGGAGAACTTTCTGAGGAATGAGCCGGAAGAAGATAAAGAGGTGACGGAGCTAGCGGATGAGATCCGGGAGGGGCTCATAAAATGTTTTACGGATTCTCTTGAGGATGATGATTCGGATAATAACATATACAATGTCCTGTTGGATGATGACCATCTCCTGGAGGATCTGGTGGATAAGCTGTCATACCTGAATATCCTCGAAGCGGCTTCCGGCGGAAGCCTGCAGAAGGATTCCCGGGAGAAACCTCCCGGAGAAGTGACGAAGGAGGAAATAGAGGAAGCTTATCTTTCGGTGCTGGACAACCTGTTTGAACTTTCCAAGACAGTAAATCCCTTAAGCGGAGTAGGCAGAGACCGGCTGGAGACCGGACTTTCCATTATCCGGGAATTCGAAAAGCTCTACTGGCCGATCTCCACCAGGGTGACGGAAGAGAATATCTCCTCCTTCGAGGAGTTTCTGCCCGAGGATCAGCTGCAGGATGTGACTGCCGGGACCAAACATGCCATCGGCGCTCTCCGGCATATGGGGGACGAAGTATATGCCGCCGGAGTGATCGTCTACAGTCTGCCCTCAGTATCGTCAGATGGGACACAGGAGATCATTCTGGACTGGATCATGGTACGTGAGGAACTGACGGAAATGGGCATCAGCAATTTCCTCATGGCGGAGCTTCTGGGACTGGCGCTTCAGAATGAGGGAACCGGGATCCGTGTGACGTTGCCGGTGGAAATGTATGATGATGAAGATGAAATGGAGAAAGCCGCTGTCCTGTATCAGTTTCTGGATGAATGGGGATTCGGATTCAATGTTTCCACGGGAGACAGCTTCGTGATCCGGCTGTCGGAGCTGGAGGGCAATATGTTCATCGATCAGCCCGGCAATATGGCTGAGCCCCTGTCCAGGCTGGGTTCGAAGGGACCGGTTATTCTGGACAGATTCCTACGGGAGCTGAAGGATCCGAACCGGACGGATCTGGTGGATTTGCCATATACCTTCTTTGACCGCGATCTAAGCTGTATGATCCGCAAAGACGGGGAACTCCAAAGTGTACTGCTCCTGCACAGCTATCCCGGCGGTAATGTCCGGTACGAGGGACTGGTGAGTTCCGGCAAAACGGATCCGACAGACGTCATGGATCTGGTGGGATCTGCATTTTCCGCGCGAAAGACCCGGGGCAATATGGATGCGATGGTATATGGCGATTTCATCAGTGAAGAAGGTGTGAAGACCGCTGCGAAGCTGATGCCGGATGCCAGGTGTCCGATGCGCTATGTCGGTATGCTTATTCCGGATGAAAATGCCTTTACCACCAGGGAATGGGATGAGCTGCGCAGGAAGGTCGGATTGAGGAGCAATATGATACCTGATGACGGAATCGGAGAGGAGTAAGACATGGACAGCAAAAACCTATTTGCGGATCAGAAGAACATAGAAAAGAACAGGAAGGGAATCACTCTTGATGAGATAAATGATGAAGACAATATTCTTTTGAACAACAGCAGACTGTCCGATTCGCTCCTGATACAAAACAATCCGATCAGCAAACCGGTCAACAAATCAGGCATCGAGCGGGACAGCGATCTGAACGAAAGACGGATCTCCTTCAGTGAATATCAGCCTCTGGTCAAGAGTTCCGAGATCAAACAGATCTGGACCAAAATAACCGATGATTATGCCGATCTGAATAAAAAAGAAAGAAGGAAGGCCGGTAAAGATGCCAGGAAGAAACTGAAGGCTTTTGAAAACAGACACAAGGATTACAAACCTTTGGTGTGGCTTTTGACTTAAAGCATGTAACCGCGATTTCCACTGATACCGGCTATATGAAGGATGTCAAGAGCCGTCTCGCGGAATATCTGACGATCCGTGAGGAGATAATGAAACGCCACGATTTCGGCAAAAAGAGCGCCAGAGATCTGGCCTGGAATGACGAGGCTCTAAACGATGTCAAGGATCAGCTGTCGGATGAGGAGCGCAAGCAGATGGGCAAGGCCTTCGACAGGGTGACCAGCAAAGTGGATTCCTATCTGGAGAAGCATAACAAATACCTGAATGTGGCAAGAGGAAGGGCCAGATACCGTCAGGTAGAGAAGCTCAAGGAACAGCTCATTCTGGACGATGTCCGGTTCTATGTGTCCAAACAGAAGAGAGATTCCATGAAAACTGTGGACAACAGTTATCGTCTGGCAAAAAAGGACGGAGTCGAGAGAGACTTTGCGGACAGGTTTGTGAATGCAGCCATGCCTACATGGCAGAAGGCTCTGTACTGGAGCGACAGGATCGACCTGGAACGATATGCCTACCGTGAGAGACGCAGAGCAGAGAGAGCAGAGGGGAATTCTCCGGGGTATTTTAAGCGTAGCCTCAGATGGCTTGGATCCTTCTTTAAGATCCGTGGCTATAATATGGCCATGGGATACAATGAGATCGGAGGATGGGTGGACAGGAGCCTGGGAGCAGCCACCATGGTTGCTGCCAATACACTGGAGCTGGGTGGAAAGGCCCTCAAGCTTCCGCTTTTGGCCGTGGCCGGTATATTTAACGGAGTTTCATGGCTTGCCCACAGCAAGAAGAAATGGAATGTGCCCTTCAGCCTCCGGGATAACTGGAAGAGCGTGGATGACGGCCGCAAGATCTTCCGCCGGTATCTGAAGGGTGCCTGTGTCATACCCACGGCGGTTATGGAAAGCCTGACAAGGGGGATCCCGGCGCTTTTCGGACACAAGTTCAATAGCGGAGTCTTTAAGCGCACCACGAAGTGGACCGGAGATGTGCTGAATGATGCAAAGAGTGTTTTGCGCAGTATGGGTATTCCCGTCGGGGAGAAGGACCGCTACCGGAGAGAAAATCAAAGAATAGCGAATATCGATCTCGATGAGGAAGTACAGCACCTGTCGGAATGGAAAAGCTTCAATTCTTCCGTTGATTCCGAAAGCGACCCGGAAAAGAACGAAAATATCAGAGAAGAACTTAAATCCGAGGGTGTGAGGGTTTCCCTTGAGGAAGAGAAGGAAGATGACAAGGAAGAACAGGCTCCGCAGCCGGCAGAGGAAGTAAATCAAGCGGTACAGAATCAGCAGGAGCAGCAGGAACAGATTCAACCGCAGGAGGAGCCTGCACAACAGGTACAGAACAAGGTAGGCAGGGTAAAAACCATATCTCGTGTACAGAACAAGGTAGGCAGGGCAGAAACCATATCCCGTGTACAGAACAAGGTAGGCAAGGTAGAAACACAGTACCGCCTCTTCACCAAAAAGGAAGAGGATCTCATAAACAACGCAGATCTGACCACATTTACCTTAATACAGTTAAACGACCTCAGAGATATCTGTGTGAACGGCATGAGCGAGCTGGGCGGATTAGACAAGGCGGAGTTAAATGCACTGCCTCTGGATCAGCTGCTGCAGATCGCCAAACAGGCGAGTGAGGACTATCGGGACCGGAAGCCTTTGCAGGATAATTACCGGAAATATAAGGAGGAACTGGAGGAACTGCTGAAGAGTGAGCAGAAGACAGAGCTTCTGGATGCACTGACCTTCAGCAAAGAAGAGGAAAAGGATCTGCCGGCAAGTACACTTCTATCCATGAAGGAGTATGCCCTTTTACTCCTTAAGAACAATCCTGCCGTTAAGCTTACGACCGATAAGGCGCTGGAGGATCTGTCTCCGTCCGAGCTGGTGTCATTGTCAAAAAGCGCGATCTGCTTTACGGAGAATGATGAGGACGGACAGGATGAGGCGACGCTGGAGAAGCTGAGGGAATCGGCAGTCACTGTCCTGACTCTTTCCACCGGACTTCCGGAGACGAAGTTCATGATGCGTCCCATGGAGGAACTGAGATCTATGGTGGCTAAAGCCCTCCACGGTCTTGACGACCGCAGGATCCTCGAAAAGGAGACATTGGAGTTTCTGGAATACATCCCGGAAATGAAATCTGATGTAAAAACAGAGCTCTTAAATGACCGTGAGAAGGAACTCCTGTACCGGGAGAGCGGAGAACTGAACAGCGTGGAGCGTTTGAAACGGAAGAATGTGACCGACCGTGTACTTGCCGGGATAGGCGGCACGGCAAAGGCCGAGGTGGACTTCCTGCCGATGGAGTTTAAGCTCCCTCTGGCCAAAAAGGTCCTGGAGAGCAAAGACAGCGAGGATGAGATCGCCCGGCAGGTTGCCCATGAGATCGATCAGTATCTCAGAGCAGAAGACTTAAACGATCAGATGAACCGGATCGATGAAACCCTGATCCTTGCAGACGACAGCGAGTCCGTACTGGAAGCGAAGCGGGATGAGTTTGCCTTCGGTCTTGCGAAAGCAGGATTTACAGAAGGCGTTACGAGAAGAGTCTTAGACAGGGTTCCGATCAAAGAACTCCGGAATATATCTTCCTATGCTCTGATGATGGCCCGGACCTCATATGCGGAGCTGGATCAGGGTTCGTTGAAGGATTACCGCGAATCCCTTTCGAGGTTGCTGAGTGACTATGCCGGCACGAATAATATTATCCTGAACATTTTGCCGACCAAGACTCTCACGGATTATGCAAAGCAGCTTATTTCCGCGATCCTCCGTCAGAATGGAGAACTGCCTGTGGCGGGGCCGATCGCAGAGGAAGATATAGATACTAGGATCAAGCTTTTGGAGAAAGATACATTTACGGATTTAGCTGATAGTTGGTTCGGCCAGCTTGACGAGGAGAAAGACTTATATTCGGAGGAAGGATTCGACGATTTATCCCGAAAAGAGAAAAATCTGGAGATGAAGGAGCTGATCGCGTACCGGATCTGCAGGGAAAAGGGAGCTGACCGGGATACTCTGATGAAGCTTGACACCGTAAGCCTCTATAATCTCTACACCGAAGGCAGCTGGAAGACGGAAGAAAATGTTACCGGTCTGGCCGATATGCAGAAGTATCAGACCTCGGAACTGACCATGACCAGGGATGGGGTGGCTCAGGTCCAAAAGGTTGTCACACAGTGGAGCAACGACGGCCGGAAGCTCCTCGGTTTCCTCTCGGATCTGACCTCCGGTATCGGTGTGACGGACGGATTGGGTGTCGCATTGTCCAAAGACGTCCGTGTACTGGAGATCTTCCGCAAGCACAAAGAGCTGATCGCCGAACTCGCAAGAGACAAGAAGGATATTTTCAGTGAGATCACGAGAAGCGTCACGGAAGACGAAGCCCTGCTTTTTGACGGCCTTCAAAAAGAGATGAATTCTCTGCTGGAGGAGCTTTCGAAGCAGAAAGAAGCAAATAAGGACCTGAAGACAAAGGAATGGAGTGCCGAGATCGTAGAAACTCTGCTCAACGCAAAAGAAAGCGAAGAACTGTTTAAGGATGTGGATGACCGGATCCTGGAGATAATCGAGGGCGACGGGAAGAAGGTTCAGGAACTTATCAAAGATGCCACCGGAGACATTTTTGTGGATCAGGGTACGGAGGAAGAGAAGAAGAAGGAAGAAAAAGAAGAAGAGAAAAATGTGATCCATGAAGAGGAGGAAGAAGAAGTATATATGCCGCCTCTCCTTGACCTCGGGAATTACGATAAGACTATGATCCGGAATAATAAGGATAAAGAGAAAGAACTATTCGGAGAGGGAAATAACGAGTCGGAGGAGGTCAAAAAACTTCACAGACTGAGAGACAGCGCGTACGGGAAGGACAGTGTACAGGGCAGATATCTCCAGGCGTCACTTGCCGGATATTATGAGAAATCCTCGATACAGAGCAAACGGCTGATCCTCTCGGAACTGCTGCGTAACATCCGGCCGGCTCAGAGACAGATCGACCAGACAGGCACCGGTAAGAAAGACAACCCTGTGTATCTGAAGGCGGTCTTAAAGGGTGCGGGTCCCGTCATGCAAAAACTCGTACAGGGTATACCTGAGCATGCGATCAAGCCGGGATACCGCCGGGCCATACAGGTCGCCAAGTCGGAGCTCCGACATCTGCCGGAGGAATATGTGCAGGCAAAACTGGATGAGATCGCAAAGGGAGCCAAGAAGGAAGTAAAGAGCATCAAAAGACTGTCAACCCTCGGAGCGGCTTCCGTGGCGGAAGCCTACCTCTGCAGCGTGGATTATGCCGACGGAACAAAGGAACAGGTGGTGGTGAAGCTTCTGCGTCCGGACGCGGAAGACAGGATGAAGGAAGAAACCGGGATCCTGACTTCCATCGCTACGGAGACGGATCAGACCGGAGTCATGGAGGGTTCGATCCTCTCACACATCTCGGAGATCAAGAAGGAGTTTGATTTCCGGACGGAATCTGCCAACACCGAAAAAGGAAGGGCCTACGAGACCACTTCGCTTAAGGACGGCACCGTAAAGACCGTACGGGTCAATCAGAACTTCGAAACGAAGAAAGATTCCTTTGTGATGGACAAGGCGGAAGGAGAATGCTGTGACCGCTATCTGGCCGGATTGAGAGAGGAGACCGAAGCCGAGCTGAGTATCTTCAAGAACACAGGAAAGGGAGATCCGGATAAGCTGGTTATGACGGCGGATAATGCCCATGCCTGGATGAGTGTGAAGAACGATCTCGTCGAGAAGCTTAAAACTCTGGAAACCCGAAAGAAGCATGTAGTGAAACTCTCGGAGAAATGGGTGCAGGAGGCGCTCTACGGGAATCTGTTCCATCACGGCGATCTGCATTCAGGAAACCTGATGATCGACGATAACGGCATCACGGTTCTGGACTACGGCAATGCCAATGTCTTCTCTAAAGAGCAGGTGACCCTGATAGTCCGTATGATGGCTTCTGCCATGGGAGAGAATGCGGAACTCTTCACTAAAAATCTGGAGGAACTGATCAACCTCGGAAAGGATGAGGGGGAGAAGAAACCCATACCGAAGGAGACACGGGACAGGTTTATAAAATGCCTGAAAGGGGTGCTGTCTCTGGGAGATGCCGAGAATGCGGGTGAGAGGATATTTGTGGCGCTGCAGAAAGCCGAAGAAGCCGGGATCAGACTCCCCCATGAGATCCAGAATTTCTCAAGATGCGAGCAGAGGCTCGAAAATACGATCAATGAATTCAATACCGCTGTGAACGAACTTAAGAGAGCTGTCAAAAAGATGGAATTGATGAGTGTGGAATCCACGCATGTCTATATAGATCCTGTTATAAGCTATCAGCATGCCAGGGATCATGGCAGGCTCAGCGGATCCGCAGACCCCATCGCAAAGCATATCGGGGACTATAAGAAGCTGGATGAGGCTACACTAAAAGAATTGCTGACCAAGGAGAACAGGAAGAGATTCGAGACAATGTATTTCGAAAGGATCGAGAGCGACTATAAGAAGATGGACCGCAAGGATGTCTCCAAAGTCATAAAGAATCTGCCGAAAAGGGTCGATGAGATCCGCAAAACGGTGATGGAAGGAATACACAGCGAGGATGAAATGGTACGTATTGGAAAAACCGGAGAAATCTCGATAATGGTAGATAAACTTCTTAAGGATCTCAATTATCCGGAGGCTTTGAGAACCGACATAGTACCGAAACTGAATAGAGCCATAATAAATCGCAACCCCGAGCCGGTGGAACCTGCCCTTAAACAGTTTGATGAGGTGAACCGGATCATAAAACTCAGGAAGGAGTACAAGGCATCTTATGGTGTTCTTGGAGGCGTCAAAGAGAAGGAACAGAATATCTTTATCAAAGATTTTATCAAGTACAGTGAGGTTGCCCGGGAAGAGCAGGAAGCGCTGAAGGAACTGAGATCTACCATAGCCTCTGATCTGGATAGCGACATAGATCCGCATGCACCTGTTGATTCTGTGATCCAATCCCTCCGGCAGGAACCGGAATATCTGGCAAAGGACGATAAAGGAAATTACATTAACGGAGACGGGACAAAGGAGCTGGCTGAGATCCTTGACAAGACAAATCACCTTTATAAAGCGAAGAAGGGTTACAAGATGACGCCGGAGGATGAGGCAGATGTAGCGGAGCTTCGTCGCCTGAAGTTTTATGTGGGCGAAAAGAACAGAATAAGAAAGCATGATGCCGAGACTCGAAGACAGCTCGCAAAGGTATTTGACGACGGTACCAAATTCGGAACATCCCTCAAGGAGAAATACGAGGCTTACCGGGAACTGCAGGATAAGCATCATAAGCTGCGCGCAGCTCAGATCCGCGATGAGAAAGAGATCCGGGAGGTGGGAATTGAACGTAAGAAGGCCATGGACGCCTTCCTGACCCAATACCGGGAATATCTGGTAAAGGAACTTGAGAAACTCAGGGATACGGAGATAAAGACACCGGAAACCCGGGAGATCAACTTTGCAGATGTAATGAGGAAGAGAGTCAAGGATAACAAGATAAAAACCAAAAACTATCTGGGCGGTATCACCAAGATCAGGCAGTATTTGACCGGAGATATGGAAATGGAACTGACGGAGGAAGAAAAGAAGGAACTTGAAAAATCAGCAGGATGATCGGGAATCCTTTCCTCATGAGGTACTGGGCGCTGCAGTACGGTCCGTGGGTGGAGGTGCTGGAGCCGGAGCCTCTGAGGATGCGGATCAAAGAGGATATCGCATTGATGGCTGATAAATATTCCGCAAAGTAAGGAACTGTAGCGAATTAACATAGTCATTTCGCTTGTCTGCTTTCCCGTTATCTGCATCAGAAAGCCTCGCCGTAGCCCGCTACGGCTACATTTTCTTCTTTGATATCGAAAATGCATCCTGCGTGAAATGATTAAGTAATTCTGCTACAGTTCCTCAGTGATATATACCGGGCAGCTTGGGAGGTGCAATGAGACAGAAATTTTGTGATAAAACAGGACTAAAACGATATGCCGCGATCAGTATCATGCTGCTTGCGGTGCTGCTTACAGGGTGTGCTGCAAAAGGGAGTGCAAACACAGGTTCATCCACCGATGCCGGCCCAAAACGTAAACTGATCATAGACACCGATACCGGCGCAGATGATGCTTCGGCTATTATCCTTGCGGCGTGCAATGAAAATGTCGATATACTTGGAGTTACCGTCCTTGTAGGTAACGTTGATCTTGAACAGGGAACCCAAAACGCTCTTATGGCACTTGAAGTCGCAGGATCAGATGCTCCTGTTTACAAGGGCTCAGATGAAAACCTGAGCGGGGAAAAAGTAGAAGCGTTCAGCGTTTACGGTAATGACGGTATGGGGGATGCAGGATTGATACATCCGACTAAAACGGCTGAGAGTGAAGAGGCTATAGATTTTATTTTAGACAGTGTAAATAAGTATCCCGGTGAAGTTGAACTCGTTGCGATAGGACCTGCCACCAATATTGCCAAGGCCATAGAACGCGATCCCGAGACCATGAAAAAAGTAAAGATGATCTGGTCAATGGGAACTGCAGGTTTAGGCCCCGGAAACGCTACGCCTGTTGCTGAGTTTAACGTGATCTCGGATGCTGAGGCGTATAAGGCGATGCTTGACTCGGGACTTCCCATAACGATTGTCGGACTTGATATGTGCGGCGGTGGATCCGAATGGACTAACGAAGAGTTTGATAAGCTTGCAAAAACCAATGATGCCGGCAGATTTGTCAGGGATTCCTTTGCCAAACTCAGAGAATTCTATGCTTCAAACGGTTCCGCAGATTCCGTCATGAACTGTGACGCCCTTGCCATGACCTGTGTGCTTTATCCTGATTTTATCAAGGATACGTTTTTATGTCACGGAAGCTGTATAACCGATCCCGGAGAAACCTACGGAGAGGTTATCTTTTACAGGCAGGGATTTGTTTATGATACGGGTGCCGTGGATTATGATTTTAACGTGACGCTGGTTTCGGAGGCGGATAAAGAATCGTTTTTTGACCGCTACCAAAGCGCCATAAAGCCCCTGAACTAAAAATGACACTCGGGGACGGAGTCAGGGGTTCATTTTGACACCCGGGGACGGAGTCAGGGGTTCATTAATCATCAGCAGGTGGCGCAAGCCGCCTGTTTTTGATATACTTATAATTGCTTATTAATCAGTGTACTGAGTCGATTCTTTTTTTCAAGTTAGATTTGTGGAAGGGCAGATGTCAGAGGAATAATCCTCACAGATAATGCGGATTTAAAGGCAATATAATGGCTTGTGCTACGAGCTTACTCCGTGGGGTTTCTAAAGCTTTTGAAGCTTTGAACAGGACATCTAAGGATAACTGCATTCATCTCATTGTTACCATATGTAAAGCGTCATGGTTCTGGGTGTTTTCGTGCATTTCTGGACACGCCCTGTCCCATCCATGGTACAATATCGGTATGAAAAAGAATGTCTTTGTGAAGGAGAAGGATCCAAAGTGGGACGTCTTCGGAATCAGACGCCTGCGGTAACATGGGAGGTACGCATAGTGAAGAAGATCGGAATCGGATATGAGGATTACAAAAGATTCATAGATGAAGATATGTATTACGTCGATAAGACAATGCTCATTAATGACGTAATAAATAAGGGGGGAGAAGTAACTCTGTTCACCAGGCCGAGACGTTTCGGCAAGTCCCTTGCACTTTCCATGCTCCGTACGTTTTTTGAGCTTGAGTATGATAGGGACGGGAATCCGGTCGATAAGAAAAGGTACTTTGAAGGAAAGAGGATCATGGGGGCATCGGATGAGACCCTTTCCATGATGGGAAAGTATCCGGTGATCAAGCTGTCGTTAAAGTCAGCGAAGCAGCCAAATTTCAGGGAAGCGGCATTGCAGCTCAGGGATGAGATAGTATGGGAATTTGACCGGCATAATTATCTAAAGGATTCTGATAAGCTGTCCGAAACGGAGAATCAGTCATTCAAAGAATTGCTGAGTCCCCAAAAAAGAGATGAACTAATAGATGAGAAGGATTACAGAAAAGAGATTGACCGATATGCAACCGCCATTAAAACGCTTTCCATATGTCTTAAGAAATATCATGATAGGAACGTGATCATTCTTATCGATGAATATGATGTGCCGCTGGAAAATTCGTATTATGAAGGCTTTTACAAGGAGATGGTGAGTTTCATACGATCCCTGTTTGAATCTGCGCTTAAGACCAATGATGCGCTGGAGTTTGGCGTGGTTACGGGTTGCCTCAGGATAAGCAAGGAGAGCATTTTTACCGGACTGAATCATTTGAAGATCAATTCCGTCCTGGATGATACCTTTTCCGAGGGCTTTGGCTTTACGGAGCAGGAAACGGAGCGCATGCTGATTGATTATGGATTAGAGGCAAACATTCCTGAAGTGAAAGAGTGGTATAACGGTTATTTGTTCGGTGATACACAGATTTATAACCCGTGGAGCGTGATCAGTTACGTGGACTCGATCGTGAATGACGGGAGGAAGTTCCCGAGGCCATTCTGGGCAAATACCTCATCGAATCAGATCATCAGGGACATGATCTGGCATGCGGATGAGGCGATGAAGCAGGAACTCGATGTCCTGATCAAGGGCGGAACGATAGAAAAGCAGATACATGAGGACATCACCTATGACGACATTCACGAGTCGGAGGACAATCTGTGGAATTTCCTGTTCTTTACGGGATACATGAAGAAGGTGTCGGAAAGGCGGGAGGATAAATATATATATCTTACGATGAAGATACCGAATGCGGAAATAGCATGCATATATGAAAGTCAGATCAGGGGCTGGTTTGACAAACAGGTAAAGGACACGGACAGGGGAGTGCTTAACAAAGCCGTATTGGATGGGGATACGGAAGGAATTGAGAATTACGTGAGCGGGCTTCTTGCCAGGACCATAAGCGTATTTGACAGTGATGAATCTTTCTACCATGGATTTTTTCTTTCGCTGTTATACAACGTGCCGAATTATTCTCCCAGGTCCAACAGGGAGGAAGGAGACGGACGCCCGGACATAGT
>JAFUAB010000030.1 GCA_017460885.1 Lachnospiraceae bacterium | reverse complement strand
GTGAACGTCAAAAATATTTTGACGTTCACTATAAAGCCTCCGGCAGGATGCGCACGGATTTGCAGGGGAAATCAATGCTTCGCATAGCAAATCCGGCGCAGTAAACGACGAAAAGTATAAATACTTTTGTCGTTTACTATATTTATTCAAAAAGCTTTTTATCGGCTATACCTTTTGCGATGATGTCATCGATCCAGAGATTAAGAGAGTCGATCGCCTTGGACATTTGTGACAGATGTGCTCTGATCCTGTTGAAATCCGATACTTCATCCTCGGTTATCACACCGTCGACAGTTATTTCTATGAGACGGTTCTTTTCCGCCTCCAGAGTATTCATGGTATTGAGCATTTCAAGAGTGATCTTCTCTATTGCTTTGGATTCGACTTCGGGTATGTATTCGTGTCCTATCGGACATTCGTGTGAGCAGTAATAATTGCAAAGTGCGGGATTTTTGTATGCCCCTGCCATGGCGAGCACCTCGTCGGGATGGGGCGCTGATTTCTCGTTCTCTATCTTTTCTATGCGGTCTGCCGAGATGAATTCCAGCAGCTCCGCAGCGGCTTCTCTTGTCAACTCCATATTTTCACGGCTTGAAAAGTAGATGTTCTTATTCGCTTTTATCGATTTCCTGCCCATAGAGGATCTCCTTTCGATTCAATGGATGCGCTTCATTATAGATTATTATCCCCCAAATAAACATACTTGACTATAACGAACATATGTTCTATACTGATAACTACCTTATGAGGTGACGGTATGGAAAAGAGTGTACGAGTTGAAGTAGATGTTATTGCTCAATTTAACAGGGACGGACAGATCATTCCTCTTCGTGTCCGCATAACGGGAGAGGACGGTGAACCCCATGCCTATACGATCCGCAGTTATACGGATCTTTCACATAAAGGCGTATTTACGACACCGGACGGAATTTATGTGACAAATGACATTTTGGTTTACGAATGCTGCATCGTGGTATTTGAGGCAAAGAAGATTATCCATCTCTATTACGATATGTCTGAGAGCTCCTGGACCATGACCGTTTGACTTTATCAATTCATGAGAGTAAATTATAGTTTTGGTATATGATTTGATATGAAAGGGATTACATTCATTTACAGACATCATGAGAAAAAAGAGAACTTCCTGGCTTTATTTGTTTATTAAATTTTGGGTGAAGCTTTTTTCTCCGGTATATGAGATCACCGGTATCGAGAATATCCCCGGTGAGGGCTGTGTTATCGTAGGCAATCACAGTCATATGTACGGACCGATCGCATCGGAGCTATACGCACCGGGAGAGCACTATACATGGTGCGCCGGGGAGATGATGCATGCCTCCGATGTGGCCGATTATGCATATAGGGACTTCTGGTCGGGCAAGCCTAAGGCGGTCAGATGGTTCTACAGGCTTTTGAGTTATGCGATAACCCCGCTTGCGGTCTGTATATTTAATAATGCCCATACGATAGGCGTATACCACGATTCCAGGATCCTGAATACATTTCGCGAATCGGTGAATCTGCTTTCCGGGGGCGCGAATGTTGTCATATTCCCGGAGCATAACGTACCCTATAATAATATCGTCTATGAGTTTCAGGATAAGTTCATAGATCTGGCGCGTACGTATCGTCAGAAGAATGACCGTAACCTGGCTTTTGTGCCGATGTATATCTCACCCGGGCTCAAAAAGATCATATACGGAAAGCCCGTATATTATACGCAGGATGCTCCCGGCAGGGAGGAGAGAGCCAGAGTCAGCCGTGAACTGATGGAAAGCATCACAAGTATGGCTGTTTCGCTGCCGGAGCATACGGTGATCCCTTATCCCAATATGGCAGCTGGGAATTATCCGTCAAGTCTGCCGCTGGAGTATTATAATGAAAAGACAGAGAGTTGATTACAGCGGATTAAGTCTGAGGTCACTGACTGATCCGAAATTTTCACATATACTGCTTCTGCTTGGCTGGTTCGTTTATTTCGGTTTTTATTTCATTACCGAGAACCTGATCCCCGAATCCCGTTTTCATGAGATTCACTGCGCAATGGATGATATCATCCCTTTTAATGAGATTTTTCTGATTTTTTATATCGGATGGTATCTGCTGATAGCAGGTGCATTGCTGTATACGCTTTTGTATGACGTGGATGCCTTTAGGAGCCTTCAGACTTTTATCATTATCACTCAGATATTGGGGGTGATCATATATATCGTATATCCCAGCGTACAGTATCTGCGTCCCGATCCTTTTCCGAGGGACAATCTGTTTACGCGTATACTGGGACTGATATATCGGTTTGATACCAATACCGGAGTATTCCCGTCCATGCATGTGGCGTTTTCGCTGGCGGTACTGTCGGCCGGACTCAAGGACAGATATCTGAAAGCGTACCAAAAGATCGCATTGATAATAACAGTGATCATGATCTGTCTGTCAGTCTGTTTTGTAAAGCAGCATTCCTTCCTGGATGTGATCGGAGCCATACCTGTATGTCTGGCAGCCGAACTGATCGTATATGGCAGGAAGTACTGGCTTCCGGCGTTCAGACATGATGGTAACCGGGAGAGTAAAGAGGCCGCCGGTAAGGAGGATAAATGGGAAGAAAAATCGGAGACCGCAAGGACGGCACATATCTGAAAAAAATAGATTCGATGCATACCATCATGCCGCTTATGTATCCAAATCGGTGTGACAATGAAGCGTTTATATCGGAATGCATTGATCTCACCCCCGTGCTGGCTTATCTGGAAAAAAAGAACTCCGCACAGACGGAATACAAATACAACCTTTTCCAGGTAATGGTGACAGTTATGCTTAAGACGATAACGCTTCGCCCCAAGATGAACAGGTTCATTGCCAATAAATCGATTTATCAGAGGAACGAGGTCAGCGCGGCATTCACCGTCAAAAAGATTTTTTCGGACAACGGCGGTGAAGCTCTCGCATTTCTGCACAGTAAGGAAACGGATACGATAGATACGATCCATGATGAGATATACCGTCAGGTATCCGTTTGCAAGAGTGCTGATCAGAAGGATCAGTCCACGGCCGCGATGGATATAATCCAGAAGATCCCAAGGGGATTGCTTAAGGTTGTCGGAGCGATAGCCAGATCTCTGGATCGGCACGGACATATGCCCGGTGCGATCATAGCTACAGATCCGTATTATTCGTCTGTGGTTCTGAGTAATCTGGGATCGATCAGGCTGCATGCGGGATACCATCATCTGACCAACTGGGGTACAACGTCCGTATTCTGTATAATTGGCGAGATCAAAAAGCGTCCCTTTTATGATGATGAAGGTAATGTTACGATGCGTGACAGCGTGGATCTGGGACTTACCATAGATGAACGTATCGCTGACGGATATTATTACTCAAAGACCGTCAGACTGCTTAAAAAGCTTCTTGAGCAGCCGGAGCTTTTGGACAGACCGTTAAACGAAGAGGTGGAATACTAAGATGGAAAACATAACAGTTAAGACTCCCTGGGCTGATCACGTCGGAGATGTCCCGCTGCATCTGGATTATTTTGAAGGGTCAATGATCGATAAGGTCGAGCAGATCGCACAAAAATATCCCGATAATGTCGCATTCGACTTTATGGGCAAGGCTACAACCTATCGTCAGATGGTACGTGAGATCGAGAAATGCGCCAAAGCTCTCAAGACCATCGGAATCAGAGAAGGGGATCGTATCACGATAGCGATGCCGAACTGCCCGCAGGCGATATATATGTTTTATGCCGTGAATATGGTGGGCGGTATAGCCAACATGATCCATCCGCTCTCAGCGGAAAAGGAGATCGAATTCTACTTAAACGAAAGTGAATCCGTAACGGCTATAACACTTGATCAGTTTTATCATAAATTTGAATCGATACGCGCCAATACCGGGGTAGTGAACATCATAATCGCTTCCGTAAAGGATGCTCTTAGCAGGCCTGTAAGAGCCGGATATATGCTGACGGAGGGCCGTAAGATCAAAAAGATACCCAAGGATGCACCCGTTATCCGGTGGAATGACTTTATGAAGCTTTCCACACATTGCTTTTATCAGTACAGGGTTAAGAGAAAGAGCGAGGATCCGGCTGTGATACTGTATTCCGGTGGGACCACCGGTACCACCAAGGGAATAGTTCTGACCAACCGCAATTTCAATGCACTCGGACAACAGGTCATTGCTGCCAATCCCATGTTCAGACCCGGAGACAAAATGCTTGCCGCTATGCCGTTATTCCACGGCTTCGGACTCGGGGTCTGTATACACACCATGCTCTCACAGGGAGGCAGGTGCATACTGGTACCGAGATTCACAGCCAAGAGTTATGCGAAGCTTATAGTTAAATGCCGCTGCAATTTCATTGCGGGGGTGCCTACCCTGTATGAAGCGCTTCTTCGTCTGCCAAGTATGGATGGGGCAGATCTGAGCTGTCTTAAAGGAGTTTTCTCGGGAGGCGACAGCCTGAGTATAGAACTCAAAAAGAAGTTTGACAGATTTCTTTATGATCATAAAGCTACGATACAGGTTCGTGAGGGCTACGGTACCACGGAGACCGTCACAGCCTGTTGCCTGACGCCGCCCCATATGTTCAAGGAGGGCAGTATAGGAGTGCCGTTCTCGGATACCTTTATCAAGATAGTGGAACCTGGAACGGATCATGAGCTTCCCTATGGTGAGGAGGGTGAGATCCTGCTGGCCGGTCCTACGGTAATGAAAGAATATATGAAGCATCCCGAAGAAACTGCTCAGACACTTCGCAGACATGACGACGGCTGCACCTGGGTCTATACAGGAGATCTCGGCACGATGGACGAGCAGGGCTTCATTTATTTCAAAGGCCGCGCCAAGCGTATGATCATTTCTTCCGGTTATAATATCTATCCCGGTCAACTTGAGAATATACTGGATGCGCACCCTAAGATCCAGATGAGCTGTGTCATCGGCGTACCCGATGCCTATAAGATGCAGAAGGTCAAGGCATTTGTCAAGCTTGCTGCCGGTGTCAAACCGGATGAAGACACAAAAAACGAACTTATGGATTACTGCCGTAAGCACATTGCCAGATATGCTATGCCATATGATATCGAATTCCGCGAGGACCTGCCCAAGACTCTTGTCGGGAAGGTGGCGTATCGTGTGCTTGAGGAGGAGGAACTGGCAAAGGAAAAGGAGACCTGATATGGAGCTGATGTTTATTGGAGCGGATCACGAGGTTACGGGCAGCTGTCATTACCTGAACGTCGGGGACATGAATATCCTGGTGGATTACGGTATGGAACAGGGTGTAAACATGTACGAGAATGCCAATCTGCCGGTGGATGAAGCCGTGATCGATGCGGTGCTTCTCACGCATGCCCATGTGGATCATTCGGGTATGCTTCCGAGACTGTATGCCAGAGGCTTCAGAGGTAAGATATACTGTACCTTTGCCACTGCCGATCTCTGCAGCATCATGCTTCGTGACTGCGCGCATATCCAGCAGCAGGAGGCTGAATGGAAGAACCGCAAGGCCAAAAGAGGCGGCGGAAAAGAGATAGAGCCCGTATACTCCATGGAAGATGCCGATAACACGATCAAGATGCTGGCTCCCTGTCCCTACGGAGAGCGTATCAATATCCTGGACGGAGTCGATATCAGATTTACCGATGTCGGACACCTTCTCGGCTCCTCAAGTATAGAGGTCTGGGCATCTGAGGACGGAGAGGAGAGAAAGATAGTATTCTCCGGGGATATAGGCAATTTTGACCAGCCGCTGATCCGCAATCCGCAGTATACGAGCTATGCGGACTATGTGGTTATGGAATCCACATACGGCAACAGATACCATGAAGCATCCAAGGCTGACGGTGTAACGGAGCTGGCATCACATATACAGAAGACTCTTGACAGGGGCGGCAATCTCGTCATTCCCTCCTTTGCTGTAGGCAGGACTCAGGAGATCCTGTATTTCATCAGACAGATCAAGGCGGAAGGTCTGGTGACCGGGCATGATGATTTTCCTGTATATGTGGACTCCCCCATGGCAGTCGAAGCTACCAGCGTGTTCCAGAAGAACATACGTGAATGTTTCTCTGATGAAGCTCTGGCACTGGTGAATAAGGGCATAAACCCTATCAGATTTCCGAACCTGAGACTGCTTATCACCAGTGATGAATCCCGTTTTATCAATGCGGATCCCGAACCCAAGGTCATCATATCCGCATCGGGAATGTGCGAGGCCGGCCGTATCAGACATCATCTGAAGCATAACCTCTGGCGTCCTGAATGTACGGTACTTTTTGTAGGATATCAGGCAGTCGGAACCCTGGGGCGTGCGCTGGTGGAGGGCGCGAACGAGGTCAAACTCTTTGGTGAGACGGTCGAGGTATATGCCCATATAGAGCAGATGGTGGGCTTGAGCGGTCATGCCGACAGAAAGGGATTGATGGCATGGGCGAGCGCTTTTACCAATGTGCCCGACAGATATTTTGTGGTCCACGGAGATGATGAGTCGGTGGAGGCCCTGACAGGCGCGATCAGAAATGAGCTGAATGCCGAAGTGGATGCACCCTACAGCGGCTCAAGATTTGATCTGATCGAAGGGAAATTCATCTTCAGAGCCAAGCCTGTTGCAGTATCCAAAAAGAAGATCGTTTCCGAAGTATTTGCACGTCTGGAGGCAGCGGGTCAGAGACTGCTTGCCGTTATACAGCATAATAAAGGCGGCGCGAACAAGGATCTGGCGAAGTTTGCCGATCAGATCAACTCACTGTGCGATAAGTGGGACAGATAATACAAACCCGATGAGAAGTCTTAGGACTAAGCTGCGGCATGTCCACGGAGACAGACAGGATAAGAGGAACAAAATGAGTAAAGCTGATGATATATTTATAAATATGTGCCGGGATATCCTTGAGAACGGCACCGACACCAGAGGCGAGGCGGTCAGGCCACATTGGCCGGACGGAGAGAGCGCTTATACCATCAAGCGCTTCGGCGTAGTCAACAGATATGATCTGCGGGAGGAATTTCCCGCGATCACGCTTCGTAAGACCGCTATCAAATCCGCGACCGACGAAGTGCTCTGGATCTACCAGCAGAAATCCAACAATATCCATGATCTGCATTCACATATCTGGGATGAATGGGCGGATCCGGACGGTTCCATCGGCACTGCTTACGGCTACGTTGTCGGCGAGAAATTCATGTATAAGGGTGAAGAAACGGACCAGATGGATTACGTGCTGCGTCAGCTCAGAGAGAATCCCTACAGCCGCAGGATCATGACCAACCTCTATCAGTTTCATGATCTTGCCACCGGGAAACTTGATCCGTGCTGCTACTCGGCCACCTATAATGTGACAAATGACACAAAATCGGACAAACTCGTGTTGAATATGGTCCTGAATCAGCGCAGTCAGGATGTTCTCGCAGCGAATAACTGGAATGTGGTTCAGTATGCGGTGCTGCTTATGATGGTCGCGCAGGTAAACGATATGATCCCCGGAGAGCTTGTTCATGTCATAGCAGATGCACATATCTATGACAGACATGTTCCGATCATCCGGGAACTTATAGATCGAGAGACATTTCCGGCGCCCAGGGTGAGTCTGAATCCCGATATACATGATTTCTATCGGTTTACGAGAAACGATGTTATCGTAGAGGATTATGTGACCGGCCCTCAGATAGAGGATATTCCCATTGCGATCTGAGATCGGATCCGGGTGTCGATGGTATCGAAAACAGATAACCGGCAGCAGCTTTTCTATGGAGGAATTGGTATATGAATATGATAGTAGCCGTCGATTCCAATTGGGCTATAGGCAACAAGGGGTCACTTCTGGTCAGCATCCCTGCGGATCATAAGATGTTCAGAAATGAGACGATAGGCAAGGTCGTAGTTCTCGGACGCAGGACTCTTGAAACCTTTCCGCAGAAGCAGCCGCTGTCAGGCAGGACAAATATCATTCTGACACACAATCCCGATTATCGAGTCGGTGATGCGCTGATCGTGCACGATATCGACGAGCTTATGAACGAGCTTGGGAATTATCCCGACGAGGACATCTATATCATCGGCGGCGCAAGTGTATATGAACTGATGCTTCCGTACTGTGATACCGTACATGTGACCAAAATAGACCATGAATACGAGGCAGATGCTTATTTTCCCAACCTTGATGAGTCGGGGGAATGGAAAATAACGGCGGATTCCGATGAACAGGTGTATTTTGACATTACATACCGCTTTTTAAAATATCAGCGTACTTGAAGAATCCGATAAATCGGAGTATCATATATGATTACAGCCAACCGTAGCGAAGCGAAGATGATTCGTATATCAGGTCAGGGGCATAATACCTTTTGACCCTGACATCATAAATATTAAATATAAATACGGAGGAACAAACAATGGCAAAGAAAGATATCGATTGGGCCAATCTCGGTTTTGGTTACATAGTAACCGACAAAAGGTACGTATCGAATTACAAGGACGGAGCATGGGATGACGGTGCGATCGTTGATGATCCCAATATAACTCTCAATGAGTGCGCAGGCGTGTTCCAGTATGCGCAGACTGTTTTTGAGGGTCTCAAGGCCTATACGACCGAGGACGGACATATCGTTACCTTCCGCCCCGATTTAAATGCCGAAAGACTTGAAGAATCCTGCCGGAGACTTGAGATCCCGGTTCTTCCCGAGGGAAGATTCCTGGAGGCTGTCAGGGAAGTCGTTGCAGCAAATGAGGACTGGGTGCCGCCTTACGGATCCGGCGCCACATTGTATATCAGACCTTATGTAATGGGTACCAATCCGGTTATCGGAGTTAAGCCTGCGGATGAATATCAGTTCCGTATTCTGGTCACTCCCGTAGGACCTTACTTCAAAGGCGGAGCCAAGCCGCTTACGATCAGGGTATCAGATTTCGACAGAGCAGCACCTCATGGTACAGGCCATATAAAGGCCGGATTAAACTATGCTATGAGTCTTCATGCAATAGTATCCGCGCACAAGGAGGGCTATGACGAGAATATGTATCTCGATCCCGGCACTCGTACTAAGGTTGAAGAGACAGGCGGAGCCAACTTCCTGTTTGTGACTAAGGACGGTAAGGTTGTTACGCCCAAATCTGATTCAATTCTTCCTTCCATCACACGTCGTTCACTCATGATAGTTGCCGAGAAATACCTTGGTCTTACGGTTGAGCACAGAGAGGTATATCTGGACGAACTCGGTGATATGGCAGAGTGCGGTCTTTGCGGTACTGCTGCCGTTATTTCGCCCGTCGGCTGTATTGATGATCATGGCAGGAAGATCATGTTCCCCAGCGGTATGGAGGAAATGGGGCCTGTGACCAAGAAACTGTATGATACCCTGACAGGCATACAGATGGGCAGGATCGAGGCTCCCGAGGGATGGATCTGCACGATTAAATAATCATTTGTTTAGAAAGACGGAACAGGCATGAGAAAAGTTAGAGAAACCAATCTGCATAAAGCTTTCTTATGCCTGTTTTTGTGTGCGGTTTTATTTCTGTGCGGCGGGTGTACATTGATCGATCCCGACACCAAGGTCGTGCTTACCACCGGCCTGAAAAAGGATGAAGTATTCCGTATCGAATCGATCAGCTGCAGTAAGCCCGAGATCATGGTGTATATCGTCAATATGCAGGATCAGTACCAGAATATCTACGGTGAGGAGGTCTGGAAGACCGATGTGAACGGAGAGACTCTTGAACAGCGGGTCAGGGAAAATGCTCTTGCGAAAATGGCTCAGGTCAAGACCATGAACCTGATGGCAAGGTCTATGGATGTTGCCCTTTCGCCATCCGAGATCAAATCCGCCGAAAATGCAGCCGATCTGTATTACGGATCTCTGAACGATGCCGAGATCGGTGCCATGGGTATAGACAGGGATACGATCGTTTCTCTGTATAAGGAATATCTGCTGGCGGGTAAGGTCTACAGGGAGATAATCAAGGACGTCAATCCGGAAATAAGCGATGATGAAGCGAGAAATATCACAATAGAGTACCTGCTGATCAAAACCTATGAGACGGATAGCGACGGCAGAAGGATCGAATTTGACGAAAACGACAGACTCAAGGCTTATGCGAAAGCAAAGGAGGCCTATGCCCGTGCCGCAGACGGAGAGAATTTTGATACATTGGTAGCGGAATACAGTGATTCCGATGAGATGGTGGTGTCGCTGGGCAAGGATGACCTTGAGGATACATATCTGAGCTCGGCACTTTTCGGTCTGTCAGGCGGCGAAATATCACAGATACTGACTACAGACGAGGGCTATATGATCGCGCTCTGCTTAAGCACATATAATCTGGAGGAGACGGATCTGAACAAGATCGACATCGTGAATGAACGCAGGGAATCAGTATTTGCCGAGGAATATGACGATTTTGTTTCGGGGCTTACCCGCAAGCTTAATGACGGATTGTGGGAGGAGATTTCATTTGTGAGCGATCCGGACATTACCACAAGCGATTTCTTCGCGATTGCGGACGAATACCTCAGGCTTGACTGAGCCTCTGTACCGACCGTTATCGCCGGTTCATATATGTTTATAAAATTTTTATTAGCACTCAGATTGAATGAGTGCTAAAATTATATTCGGAGCGCATAGATGTGTTAATTCAGTCTTTCATTGGAATGATCTCATTAACATCATTGTTGATCCGTAAATCAAATAAATGTTCAGATAGGAGATGATACAAATGTCAGAAAGAAAAGGCAATTTATCAATCAACTCGGAAAATATGTTTCCGATCATCAAAAAGTGGTTGTATTCGGATCACGATATCTTTTACAGAGAACTGATCTCCAACGGCTGTGACGCTATTACCAAGCTTAAGAAGCTTGATATGATGGGCGAATATGCTCTGCCGGACGATTTTAAGCCTGTGATCAGGGTGATAGTGGATCCGGAGTCCAAGACCATACGTATTACGGATAACGGTCTTGGTATGGACGCCGATGAGGTTGAGGAATATATCAATCAGGTGGCATTTTCGGGAGCTACCGATTTTGTTGAAAAGTATAAGGACAAGACCGGGGATGATCAGATAATAGGTCATTTCGGACTCGGTTTTTATTCGGCGTTTATGGTAGCCGATGAGGTTCATATCGATACCCTGTCCTACAAGGACGGAGCTAAAGCCGTACATTGGGAATGTACCGGCGGAGCGGAGTTTACCATGTCGGATTCCGATAAGGCAGAGGTCGGAACAACGATCACCCTTTTCCTGAACGAGGACTGTCTGGAGTTCTGCAACGAATACAAGGCCAGGGAAGTTATCAAGAAATATTGCGGATTTATGCCTTTTGAGATATATCTGGCTAAAAAGGATGAGGAGGCTGAGCTTATAGAATTCCTTAACAGAAAGCCCGAATCCGGGGAAGAGAAGGCGGAGGATGCCGATGGATCCGTATCCGGTGAAGAAGATGAAGGATCGGATAACGGGAAGGACGACAAGCCGAAGGCCAAAACCTTTGATACGCTTAACGAAACGGTACCTCTTTGGACGAAGCATCCCAACGACTGTACCAGAGAAGAATATCTGGAATTCTACCGTAAGCTGTTTAACGATTACAAGGAACCTCTTTTCTGGATACATCTGAATATGGATTATCCGTTTAATTTAAAGGGTATACTCTACTTCCCCAAGATCAATACCGAGTATGACTCCATCGAGGGAACCATCAAGCTGTATAACAGTCAGGTGTTTGTTGCGGATAACATCAAGGAGGTTATCCCGGAATATCTGATGCTCTTAAAGGGTGTCATAGACTGTCCCGATCTGCCTTTAAACGTTTCGAGATCAGCCCTTCAGAATGACGGATTTGTCAAAAAGATTTCCGAGTTTATTTCCAAAAAAGTGGCAGATAAGCTTTCGGGGATGTGCAAGACCGAAAAAGAGGAGTACGAGAAATACTGGGATGATATAGCTCCGTTTATCAAGTATGGTTGCCTGCGTGATGACAAATTCTGCGAGAAGATGACGGATTATATCCTGTTTAAAAATATTGATGACAAGTATATGACTCTTCCGGAGTGCCTTGAGGTCAATAAGATCGATCCCGACGAAACAGATGGAGAGGAAGGATCCGGCTCCGAGGCTACAGCCGAAAACGGCGAAAAGATCGAGACTGAAGAGATCGCTCCGGATTCCGAAGAAACCGCTGAAGAGGAGGAGCATAAGGAGAAGACTATCTATTATGTGACCGACCCCGTACAGCAGAGCCAGTATATCAATATGTTCCGTCAGGCCAGGATGGATGCCGTAGTCCTTACGCATAATATCGACCAGCCTTTCATCTCGCAACTGGAAGCAAAGAACGAAGGAATACATTTTCAGCGTATAGATGCCGACCTTACCGATTCCTTCAAATCCAAGACATCTAAGAAGGCCCAGGAGGAATATGATGCAAAGGCTGAGAAGATTTCAGGGATAGTTAAGAAGGCTCTTAAGAAAAAGGAACTGAATGTACAGGTTTCCAAGCTTAAGAACAAAAAGATCTCGTCGATCATCACTCTTTCGGAAGAGACCAGACGTATGCAGGATATGATGAAGATGTATTCGATGCCCGGAATGGGAGCGGGAATGTTCGGTGCCGAGGGAGAGGGCGAGACTCTTGTCCTCAATGCCAATCATCCCCTGGTTCAGTATATTATGGAGCACGAGGACGGCGACAATACCACCCTTATCTGCGAACAGCTCTATGATCTGGCCAAGCTTCAGCAGGCTCCCCTTGAGGCGGATGCCATGACCAGATTCGTACAGAGGACCAATGAGATCATGATGAACCTTGTTTAAGTGATGATTTTTTGGTATTATTTAGATAACTATGAAAAGAGTTATCGAAGAAATTAACAATGGTCAAATCGATATGAATTTCGGCACGCTGACATTCAGTGTCAGTACTGTTGAACATACTCTAAGAGCCGGCACCGAGTGTGAAGGCTCTTTTAGTGTTATGGCCAAATCCGGACAGCTCACCACCGGATATGTGCATACGAGTGATTATCGTATGGAATGCATCAATTCCGAACTGAACGGGACACAGGACGAGATAGCATACAGGTTTCACGGGGCAAACCTGCTTCCCGGTGAGGATGTACACGGTGATTTTTATCTGTGTACAAACAGGGGCGAGTATAATATTCCGTTCAGCATTCATGTCGAAGCGGATATCATCGAGTCTTCGGTGGGACCGATACGCAATCTTTTTCATTTTACAAATCTCGCAAAGGCAAAATGGAAAGAGGCTCTTGATGTCTTTTATGATCCCCGTTTCATCCGGGTTTTCAACGGACCCGACAGGGATTATCTGCCATTGTATCATGCCATGTCCGGAGTACGCGGTTCCGAACACAATATGGACGGGTTCCTTGTTGCTGTCGGCAAAAAGACTCCTGTAGAGTATATTCCGTCTGAGGCTTCGATCGAGATAACCGATCCTGAGGCAAAGGCGAGATTCAGCCTGGATATAACAAGGAACGGATGGGGTTATACGCAGTTTCATGTGGACTGCGAGGGCGATTTTCTCTCGGTGGAGGAGCAGAACGTTGCCTTTGAGGATTTCCTCGGCAATAAGTATCTGCTGTATTATTACGTTGATTCGTCCAGGCTTCATAACGGACATAATTTCGGTTCGATTACGATCACTGATCATGAACACCGGACCGTGATACCTGTAGTGGTCAATTGTACCGGATCCATAAGGAATCTGCGCAGTTTGAGCAGATTCCGCAGCGAGCGTATAGTTAAGCTCATGGAGCTGTACAGTGCTCACAGACTCAAAAAAATAACCACGGTTGCATGGCTCAGAGAGAGTACGGTCATCGTAGATGATATGATGGCACGCGATCCGGAGGACGTGATGGCGGGGCTTTATCGTATCCACCTGATGATCACTCAGGAGCATTCCAATGAGGCTGTGTGGAATCTGAGAAATATCAAAGAACGGGTAAACCGTATCAAGCACGATTATACATATCTGTGGTGCTACTTCCTGTATCTGAACTCTCTTGTCGACGATAATCCTCTGGATGCCGGGACCCTGGCTGAGGAGGTTGAATACTGCTATCGTATGGAGCCGGATAACTGGAGACTTTGCTGGCTGCTTTCAGTAATGGGAGAAGAATACAAGGATCCGGTACGCAGATGGGAGATGTTTGCGGAGAGCTATCGCAGAGGATGCAATTCGCCGGCGGTGTTTGTGGAAGCCGCAAGGATAATGCTTGATAATCCGACCATGCTTACGGATCTTGAGGGATTTAATCTTGCAGTGATCCGTTATATAGGCAAACAGGGGATGATGAATCCGGATCTGTGCGCGTCTGTAAGGAGGCTGGCAGAGCAGGTAAAGGAGTATTCTCCCAAGCTGGTAAGACTGCTGGAATTCTGCTATAAGGATCACCCCGATGACGAACTTCTCGGAGTTTTGTGTACACAGCTGATCAAGGGCAACCGTACGGATGCCGGCGCAAATTACTGGTACGGCCTGGGCGTCGAAAAGAATATCAGGATCACTCGTCTTTTTGAATATTATATGCTCAGCGTTGACAGAAGCGAGCTTAAACCTGTTCCCAGACCTGTACTTTTGTATTTTTCATTCCAATCCGATCTGGATTATGAGACAAATGCATTTTTGTATGCCAATGTCGTGAAGGAACGCGACAGGGATCCCGATATGTATTCAAGATATTCACGTCAGATCGGTGAGTATGTACAGGATCAGCTTAAGGCCGGACACAATAACAGATATCTTGCGATTCTGTACCGACAGTTTATAGATGATGAAATGCTTACATCCGAGGAGACGGCTGCCAGACTGGCAGACGTGATCTTTTTGCATGAGGCTGATCTGACCGGTCATCCGGATGCGCGCCGCGTTATCCTTTGTTATGACTTCAGAGATGCCGAGGAAATATATCCGGTATACAACGGCAGGGCATATCTGCCGGTTTATTCCGATGAATATTGTGCGGTGATCGAGGATGATGACGGCAACAGACACGTGGGCGGCCGTGATTTCAGACTTGAGAGGCTTATGCCGCCCAGCAAGCAGCTTCTCAGCCTGCAGCTTATGGTCAAGGAGCATACCGGTATAGATGTCCACTACTGCATGGAACACGGCTCCGGTATCGAGATCCGTCCGGAAAACGAATTCAGGTATTTGAGCCTGCTCAATAAGAACTATTTCAGTATAGAGTTTTCCAGAAATCTGACTATGCAGCTCATGCGGTTTTATTATGAACGTGACAGGATCGGGGAACTGGATGCTCTTCTCGAGCAACTGCGCAGCGATCAGATATCCGATTTCGACAGAAGTGAATGCATCAGATATCTTGTCAAAAGAGGACAGCTGTTCAAGGCACTCGACTGGCTGTATGAATTCGGCCCCGGAGGACTGGACAGGAATGTGATCGGAGAACTGCTTTACAGCTGGCTGCCCGCTAACAGAGACAATACCGGAAAGTATGAAACGCTGATCTGCCAGCTCCTCATCGATACGATTGAATCCGGTAATACCAATCTGGTCAGCATACAGTTCCTGATGAAGCATGCTAACGCATCCATGAAGACACTTCAGAAGATCTGGCTGAAAGCAGGAGAACTGTCGGCTGACAGGAGAGATCTGGATGAAATGATCATCATCCGGACTCTGTTTACCGGTGCGTATATTCCCGAGAGAGCTGAGGTCCTGACGGAATATGCTTACAATACTCCGGAGGCAGATATTCTCAGCGCCGCTCTTAATGTCTCGGGATATGTGGATTTTGTGCAGGGCGAGGAACTGCCGGCTCCGATATACACGATTCTTACGGATGCATTTGAGACGGGGTTAGAGCTTAATATGGCATGTGATCTTTCCTTTGTCAGATATTATGCCGCCAACAGATCGCTTATAGATGAACGTATCAGAAATATTCTTAAGGATTGTCTGCACAGACTTCTGGCTGCCGATGTGATCATCGCATGCTTCAGAGATCTTTCGGATCTGATGCCTTCCATGGCACCGTATGCCGATGCGACCATTGTTGAATACAGGACGGAAACAGGTGCTTCGGTCAGTATTCATTATATGATAGAAAACGGCGAGGACTACACGGTCGAGCCTATGAACGAGGTTTACAGCGGAGTATATTCCAAAATGTTCATCCTGTTCTTCGGAGAAACACTTGATTACTATATTACCGAAGAGGATGAGAACGGAGAAAAGCTGACGGAGACGAAAAGGATAGACTGCCTTGATCCCCCGGGATCCGCTTCCCCGGGCAGATTCGGCCTGATCAACAATATGTGCAGAAGCAAGGCTTTTGGAGAATTTGAAGCAGTGGATAAACTGATGGAAGAGTATTACCGCAAGGATTATCTGACAGAGAGACTCTTCGGGATGCACAAAGGAAGAGACAGAGAATGAGTGTCGATACTAATGCATTGTCATCCAAAAATATGGTAGTCGGTTTTGATCTGGGCAGATATTCCGTGCAGATCAGTTTTTGGCGTCCGGGGATGGAAGAACCCAAAACCGCCGAACTCGTGACAGGATCGGAACTCTATAACATCCCTATGGTGCTCTGTAAAAGGCGCGGAGTGAATCAGTGGTTTTACGGGAGGGATGCGATCAAGTATCACGAAAACGGCGATGGTATCATAGTCGATAATCTGCTTCAGAAGGCCATAGACGGTGAAACGGAGGTTATAGACGGCAATGAGGTTGACGGCATTGCCCTGCTCACCCTTTTTATCAAAAGAAGTCTCTCGATACTGGGAGGAGCCGGAACGGCAAACATCACCGATATAATGTTTACCTGTGAGGAGCTGGGCACCGATGTGATCGAGGTTATGAGCAGAGTGACAACAGGTCTTCAGCTCAAAAAGTGCAACGTCTATTTTCAGAATTACTCCGAAAGTATCTATCACTATATGATCCATCAGGATGAGTCTATATGGAAGCATAATGTATTGTGTTCTCATTATGATGGCAGATACGTTGTCAACTATGTTTTTCACAGAAACTTAAAGACCACTCCGATAGTTACTTTCGTGGATGCGGGAGAGAAGACTGAGCTTCCGATGCCTCAGATAGTATCGGAGGATGCCAGAGAGGCTGCTTATGACAGACTTGACAGACAGTTTACGGAGAGTGTGGAGAATATCCTGGGCGGAGGAGATTTCTTTTCGGGGATATATCTGCTGGGAGACGGCTTCAAGGACGAATGGTACACCGGATCCGTCAGGATGATGGCGAGAAACAGACGTATTTTTCTCGGAAACGATATGTTCAGCCGCGGAGCATGCTTCAGCATGGTTGACAAATATCTCAAAGAGGGAGAAGTGTCGAAACACATTTATCTTGGTGCCGACAAGCTCAGGAGCAATGTGGGCATGAATGTTCTGCGCAGAGGAAGAGAGTCATATCTAGCATTACTTGATGCGGGCGTTAACTGGTATGACTTAAAGTGTGAGCATGAGCTTTTCCTTTCGGAAGACCATATATTGAGATTTGTGATAATTCCTCTTGACGGAGGAGCACATACGACCAGGGAGTTTGCTCTGCCGGGGGTTCCCGAGAGAGATGAGGATACTCTGAGGGTCAGACTCCGGATGCATATGAGTGATCTGGAGACTGTAATGATACACGTTGAGGATGTGGGATTCGGCGAACTCTTTCCGGCTACAGGGATGGAGTGGGATCTTACATTGGAATTATAGATTTGAACGACTGATATGGAACAGATAAGACTGGCCACAGGCCACAGAACGGAAAAACCATACAGACCTGAAAAGATGGCTGCCAGGGTCTATTCTCCCGAGGAGCTTTGCTATCTGATCACTCTTGAAGCCTATATGCTGGACGAAAGCTTTGTTTCATCCGATCTTGCGGACTGGCTGGAGAATGAATGCGGACTGGATGAACTGGCTGACAGACTGCGGGGAGTTATCAGAAAACGAGGAGCCGTAGAAGAATTTGCGCGTGAGATTCTGGAATATATCGGATTTTATCCGGAGGACAGGATCAATGATACCTGCGAGATCATCCGCGATAATTCCTCCCTAAGTATATACGAAAAGAACAAGAGCCGCGCGGATTATTATCTGATGTGCGGCCATGTATCGATGGCGCTTTCAGCTTATAATGAACTGCTTGAGTCGATTCCCGAAAAAGAGGTGAGAGTGCGGGCTTCGATCTGGCACAACTGCGGTTATGCATACGCCAGAATGTTCAGATTTTCCGAAGCGGCCAAGGCTTTTTACTGTGCTTATAAGACTCAGCAGGACGAGAATTCTCTCAAACAGTTTCTTACAGCCCTCAGGCTGTCCAGAGAAGACCGGTCTTATCTGGAGTATGTATCCGAGCATCCGGAGTTTTATGAGATGTCTCAAAAGGTTGAGAGGAGCATCGGCCAGGCAGCCGGAGCGTATGAGGGAACGGATGAGCACAGGATGATCCTGGCCATGCAGGTTCTGCGCGAGGACAGCACGTCCGATGATGTCAGATCATCACCGTATTATGAGCGGCTTGAAGAGATACTTGATGAACTTAAGGCTTCATACAGGGATACGGTCACGGTACAATAATGGGTCTGTGGAGCAGTTTCAAAAAAAGAATAACACGGGTTTCGGATGACTGGGATGACATGGACGGATGGGATGATCCGGACCGTTACGATACGGATGATGACGAGGATTACGGAGACGGAAAAGAATCCGATGCCCTTGGCCCCGGTGGCAGAGACTGGGATTCCTTTGTCTATTCCAGGGAGCATGTGGATATCCATGATCATAAACAGAGACATGATTATGTGACCGGCTGTCTGGAACAGATCGCAGAAGCAACCAGAGAGCTTGACAATCTTGAATATGAATATAATATGGTCACCTCATATCTTAGAGATATCGAGGAGATAGAAGCGCTTCCGCCGGAGGAAAGAGCCGACCTTGAAGCCGCAGCCAAAAGAGTAAATGCCATCCGCAGGGAACGGGCTCATGAAGAATCAAAGGGCGGGGCCCGTATGCCCGATGCCAAGTTTGCCCAACTGATGATGCTCGATGAAGATGTAGAGGCCGGTATCAGAAAACTGGCTGAAGCCGAGGAATACCAGACCCGGATAAAGAGCGATCTCAAACATCTTGATAACGAAAGAAATGCATACAAATACCGCAGAAACGAACTTGTAACGGAGATGGAGGATTGTCAGGGAATGGGCATGGTCTGTACGGTTGCGGCTGCCGTATGCATACTGGCTCTTCTTATCATGCAGTTTGTATTTGAGATGAATGCTTCCATGGGATATATACTGGCAGCAGGCGGAGCGGCACTGTTTTATCTCTTTGTATTTCTCAAGTACAGAGAGGCTTCGGCGGAATACAGGAGACTCAAAGGTGAGACCAACAGACTGATAATGCTTCAGAACAGGGTCAAGATCAGATACGTGAACAACACCAATCTGCTGAGTTACCTCTGTATGAAATATAAGGTCGATTCCTCCAGGGAGCTTGCTAAGCTCTGGAAGCAGTTTAATGATGAAAAGGAACGCAGACAGGCGTACAAAAACGCGGAGATCGAATTGGATCTGTATGAAAGCGAGCTGCTGCATATACTCAGGAGATATCAGATAGCGGATACAGCCATCTGGCTGAATCAGACGGATGCGATCCTGGATCACAAGGAAATGGTGGAGATAAGGCACAGCCTGATCATGCGCAGACAATCCCTTCGCAAAAGAATGGATTATAACCGCGAGGTCGTGGCTGCAAATGCCCAGAATGAGATAAAGGATCTGGTTGAGTCATATCCCAAGTATTCATCCGAGATACTTGCGCTTGTCAACGAGTATGATGCAAGGGACAATTCGTCCGTCTCCTGACAGATCGCGAACGTGGGGAGAGATGCCTCCGCCTTGACGCGGCAGAGTATATTTTGATACTATTATTTTCGTGTCTACGGACCGAAGAAAGGAAACAAGATGCCTACAGATAAATACATAAGTCCCCTGTCGGAGAGATATGCGAGCAGTGAGATGCAGTACATCTTTTCGCAGGATAAAAAATTCACCACCTGGCGAAGACTCTGGATCGCACTCGCCGAGACGGAGATGGAGCTGGGACTGTCGCGTGACGGCAAACCGGTCATTACTCAGGAGATGATAGATGAGCTTAAGTCCCATCAGGATGAGATCAACTATGATGTCGCCCGTGCCCGCGAGAAGGAAGTGCGTCACGATGTGATGAGCCATGTGTATGCGTACGGAAAGCAGTGTCCCAAGGCTGCGGGGATCATTCACCTCGGAGCCACAAGCTGCTATGTCGGTGACAACACGGATATCATAGTTATGAGGGAAGCTCTCCGGCTGGTTCAGAAGAAGCTCGTAAGTGTCATAGATGAGCTTGGACGCTTTGCCGAAAAATATAAGGCGCTTCCTACACTTGCATTTACTCACTTTCAGCCTGCCCAGCCTACTACCGTCGGCAAGAGGGCTACACTCTGGACTCAGGAATTTGCCATGGATCTGGAGGATCTGGAATACGTTCTGAACTCACTTAAGCTCCTGGGGTCAAAGGGGACAACAGGTACCCAGGCATCCTTCCAGGAGCTGTTTGACGGTGATCAGGAGACCATCGATAAGATCGATCCCATGATAGCTTCCAAAATGGGGTTTGTATCCTGCTATCCCGTGTCCGGGCAGACATATTCGCGCAAGGTGGACACGAGAGTCTGCAATATACTGGCAGGTATAGCCGCAAGCGCTCATAAGATGAGCAATGATATAAGACTTTTGCAGCATCTCAAAGAGGTTGAGGAGCCTTTCGAGAAAAATCAGATCGGCTCTTCCGCCATGGCGTATAAACGTAATCCCATGAGAAGTGAGCGTATAGCCTCACTCTCCAGATATGTGATGATAGATGCGCTGAATCCCGCGATCACCTCGGCAACACAGTGGTTCGAAAGAACTCTGGATGATTCCGCCAACAAGCGACTTTCCATACCGGAGGCATTTCTTGCCATAGACGGAGTCCTGGATCTGTGTCTGAATGTTGTGGACGGTCTTGTCGTTAATGAAAAGGTTATATACAAGAGACTGATGAGCGAACTGCCTTTTATGGCTACCGAGAATATTATGATGGATGCAGTAAAGGCCGGAGGAAACAGACAGGAGCTGCATGAGAGAATCAGGGAGCTTTCGATGGAAGCCGCAGCGCATGTCAAGAGGGACGGTATGGATAACGACCTTCTGGAGCTGATAGCCGCAGATGATATGTTTGATCTGAGCATCGAAGATCTGAAGAAGACCATGGATCCGTCAAAGTATGTCGGGCGCGCGCCTCTTCAGACCGAGCAGTTTATAGCAGGAGTTGTTGATCCGATCAGAGCTTCTCACAGGGAAATGCTGGGAGCTTCTGCAGAGATAAATGTTTAGGAGGAACTAAAATGGTAAAAGCGATCGTAGGCGCCAACTGGGGCGACGAGGGCAAAGGAAAATTCACGGATATGCTGGCGGAAGATGCCGATATAGTTATCCGGTTTCAGGGCGGAGCAAACGCAGGACATACGATAGTAAATGATTACGGCAAATTTGCTCTCCATACCATGCCTTCGGGTGTATTCCATCAGAAGATAATGAATATCATCGGCAACGGTGTGGCTTTTGATATAGAGAAGTTCATGAAGGAACTGGATGATATCACATCCAAGGGAGTTCCCGCACCGGGGATAATGATATCTGACAGGGTTCAGGTCATGATGCCGTATCATGTGCTTTTTGATACTCTTGAGGAAGCCAGGCTGGCCGGTAAGTCTTTCGGTTCCACCAAGTCGGGCATAGCTCCGTTCTATTCGGATAAATACGCCAAGATAGGATGGCAGATAAATGAGTTTTATCAGGATGATGATGTCATCAGGGAGAAGATAGACAGGATAGCGGATGTGAAGGATGTTCTTCTTGTCAATCTCTATAAGACCGAGCCTTTGGACAGGGCAGGCCTTTTGGACTGGATCAAAACCCAGAGAGAACGTGTACGTCCTTACATCGGGGATGTTTCTCTTTATCTTGATAAGGCGATCAAAGAAGATAAGACCATCCTGCTGGAGGGGCAGCTTGGCACCATGAAGGATCCGGATCACGGCATCTACCCCATGGTAACCTCGTCATCGCCGCTTGCCGCATACGGCGCTATAGGTGCGGGAATTCCTCCCTATGAGATCAAACAGGTCGTAGTTGTCAGCAAGGCATATTCATCCGCGGTGGGAGCCGGAGAGTTCGTATCCGAGATATTTGATAAAGAAGCCGAAGAACTCAGGGAACACGGCGGCGATGGCGGAGAATACGGCGCTACTACGGGAAGACCCAGGCGTGTGGGATGGTATGACTGCGTTGCTTCCAAATACGGCTGCAGGCTGCAGGGCTGCACCGATGTGGCATTGTCAGTGCTGGATGCGCTGGGATATCTGGATGAGATACCGATCTGTGTAGGATATGATATAGACGGTGAAGTTACCACCGATTTCCCGGTTACGTCAAAACTTGCCAAAGCCAGACCCGTCTTCAGGGTAATGCCGGGATGGAAGTGCGATATCAGAGGGATACGTAAGTTTGAGGAGCTTCCTGTTGAGGCTCAGAATTATGTAAACTTTATTGAGGAGCAGATTGGTTACCCCATAACAATGGTATCAAACGGACCCAAGCGAAACGATATCATCTATCGTACACCCCGCCTGTGAGAGTCATACGCGGACAAGCCTTTCCTGCACATGTTGAAGGATCCGGCATACAATATATACAAAGGAGCACATCATGTTTCAATCCAGAACACATACATGTAATGATTTAAGAATAGAAAATGTCGGAGAGACCGTTACCATCACGGGATGGTATGAAAATCTCCGTAAGGTTTCCAAAAACCTCGGCTTTTTGATCCTCAGGGATTTCTACGGAACCACTCAGGTGGTGATTGAGACCGAGGATATGATGAATATCATCGATTCCGTCAATAATGAGTCCACACTGTCGGTTTCGGGAACCGTCAGGGAGAGATCCAGCAAAAACCCGAATCTCCCCACCGGCGATATTGAAGTTGTGCCCGACTCTGTCGAGATACTCGGCAAATGTATTTACAATGAGCTTCCGTTTGAGATCAACAGATCCAGGGAGGCCGATGAGAATACCAGACTCAAATACCGTTATCTTGATCTCAGGAATCCCGAAGTTAAGAGCAAAATGGTGCTTCGAAGCCGTATAGTATCGGAACTCAGGCGCAGAATGAACGATCTGGACTTCCTGGAGATAACCACTCCCATACTCACATGTTCTTCTCCCGAGGGGGCCAGAGATTATCTGGTACCTGCCAGGAATCATCCGGGCAAATTCTACGCTCTGCCTCAGGCACCCCAGCAGTTTAAGCAGATACTTATGGCTTCCGGTTTTGACAGGTATTTTCAGATCGCGCCCTGCTTCAGGGATGAGGATGCCAGAGCGGATCGTTCTCCCGGCGAATTCTATCAGCTGGACATGGAGATGGCGTTCGCTTCACAGGAGGATGTGTTCAGCATAGTTGAGCAGGTTCTTCCTCCGGTATTTGAAGAGTACGGCGTGTACAAAACGGCGTCCAAAGCGCCTTTTGTAAGGATTCCCTATACCGAGGCCATGGAGAAGTACGGTACGGATAAGCCGGATCTTCGTATAGATCTTGAGGTTACGGATGTGTCCGACTTGTTGGCAGGATGCGGTTTCGGTCCTTTTGAAGAGGCTGATGTCATCAAGGCTGTGGTTGTTACGGGATACGAAGCTACCCGTAAGCAGATAGATGCTCTGATGGGTGAGGTTGAGGTTACCTCCGGCAGCAAGGGCTATTGGTTCAAGGTGGACGAGTCCGGCGCGATCGCAGGAGGCATAGCCAAGTTCCTTCAGGACAGAGTCGACAAGGTAAAACAGACATTGGGTTTAAACAGCGGGGATTTTGTGGGTCTTACCTGTGGAGACAGAGGAAGTGCCCGCAAGAGTGCCGGGGTTATGCTTAAGCTTCTGGGTGCTTCATCAGATAAGCACATGCGTAAGGATACCTACGAATTCTGCTGGATCGTAGATTTCCCCATGTATGAGATAGGAGAGGAGTCAGGCGAACTGGAATTCTGCCACAATCCCTTCTCAATGCCACAGGGAGGTATGGATGCGCTTAAGAACGGGGATCCGCTTAAGATACTGGCATATCAGTATGATCTGGTCTGCAATGGTGTGGAACTATCCAGCGGCGCGGTCAGAAATCACGATCCCGAGATCATGATCGAAGCGTTTAAGAAGGTGGGACTCGGAGAGGCAGACGTCAAGGCCAAGTTCCCGGCCATGTACAATGCGTTCTGCTACGGGGCACCGCCGCATGCCGGCATAGCTCCCGGAGTTGATCGGATGATAATGCTGATCTGCGGTGAGGAGAGTATCCGTGAGATCATTCCTTTCCCTATGAACAAGAATGCCTGCGATATCATGATGGGTGCCCCTGCTGAAGTGTCCGCAAAGCAGCTTGAGGATGTTCATATCAGGATAGAGATGCCCGAGGGAGCGGATACGGATGAATAAAAGAGACCAGGGCGAGCTTCGCAGAAGGTTCAAAAAGGAACAGTGTACGATCATCCGTATGGCCGGCTGTTATGTGGACGCCTACAGGAATAAGGTTTTGACCTTTAATGAGAATTTCCTTAATCTGCCGGAGGAGGAATTCTATAAGTACATGGATATCGCCAAAAAAACTCTTGGCGGTAATATCGGCAACAATATACTGGAGCTTGAATTCCCGCCGGAGGAGGAATCGGCGGGAGGCCGGCAGCAGTTTTATATGGGACTCAGAAGCTCGGGACTTAAGAACGATGATCTTCTTGACAGGCTTTATGACCTGATCATAGAGAACTATGTTCATACAGGCAATTTTCTGATCCTTGTTTTTAACGATGCTTACGATATAATGAGCCGTACTTCGGATAATCTCAAGCTTGACGAGTCCGAGGAGGTTTATGAGTACATAATAGTCAGCGTATGTCCCGTAGATCTTTCCAAGCCTGGACTCGGATACAGAGAGGATGAGCACAGGATCGGAGCCAGGCGTCAGGACTGGGTTGTCGGAGCACCTGATACCGGCTTTCTTTTCCCTGCATTCAATGACCGCGGGGCGGATATTCACAGGATTGATTATTACATTAAGGATCCTAAGGATTCACATCCCGAGTTTATTGAGGAAGTGCTTGGAACGGGAACAAGGAGAACAGCAAAGGAACTTAAGAGCGCGTTTACGGCTATCGTGAAATCGGCTTACGGTCCCGATGAAGATAAAGCCGCGACGGTTCTGACCGACATTACCGAAAGCATCAACAACAGACTTGAGGAGATCCGTGCCGATGCGGAAGCCGGTATGGCTCCCTCCGTACCGGTTGTTCTGGACAGCAGGGTGATGGACGAGATCCTCAGGGAAAACAATATAGAAGAGGATAAGGCGAGCAGGATCAGAGAGACCGTTGCGGATGAATTTGCCGAAGAAACTCCCATGCTCGATGCTCTTGTAGATGAGAAGGAACTGAAAAAGAATCTGGAAGAACGTCGGACAAGAGAACTTGTCAGGGAAAATTCCGAACTTAAAAAGCAGTTGTCCGTGACTAATCAGGGCGATGGTGTTATCATTAAACTACCGCCTTCGGATGAGGACGGTATAACGAGCCGTATTATAGATTCACAGAAGTATGTACTGATACCCGTTGATGATGATGAATCGGTATATATCAACGGACGTGAATCCCGATTATAGATAAAGACAGCAATGTCGGATTATACATATCTTTTTTATGATGTTTGTGCCGTACTGGCACTTGTCACATTGGTACTCGCACTGTTGATCAGGCGATTGTATAAGGGCAGGAACAACAAAATGTTTCTTGTCCTTTGTGGCATTCTTATATTTGCAGGAATCCTGGATATCGCAACAGAATATATGGATCATTTTGTTCCGCTTTCCGCAAATAGCGCTGTAGCGAGATATGTTCTCACTACAGTCTATTTTATGTTGCATAATCTGCTTGCGCCGGTATACGTCCTGTATATCTCTTCAATAATCGGGTTGTGGTACAAAATGAGGCACAGGCTGACTCCGCTGACTTATTTCTGGTTTATCCCGTATATTATTGATGTGATCCTTCTGCTCCTCAATGCCTTTAATCACAGGATGTTCTACTATGACAGTGAGTTTAACTATGTGAGAGGACCCTGGATCTACGTATTGTATGTGATAGCATTTTATTACGGTCTGATGATCATGTATGTGCTCATCAGATACAGGTATGTTATAGGCAATTACTGGTTTTGGGCTCTTATTGCCATGGTTCCGCTCAATCTTGCTGCGACTCTGATACAGCTGATGTTCCCTTACTACAGGATAGAGATATTCATTTCCACGATCATGGCTATAGAAGTGGCTGTAATTATCCATCGTCCGGAGGATATGATAGACGATGCCGTCGGTATGCAGAGCTACAAGGCATTCATCTCCACGGTTCAGACCGGGTTTGACTTCGGTAATCCGGTGTGCTATCTGATGATCCGCATCAACAATTACAGACTTCTGCGCAGAAACCTCGGTATGAATAATTACATGCGTCTGATCCAGAGTATTGCGGCCGATATCAATCAGACATGTATGTCGTCGTCGCTGCATTATGAGACCTTTTATCTGGAGCAGGGATCGTTCGTCGTGAGTTCGGATATAAATAAGTATGATGATCTGCTCGGTATAGGAGCGGACATCAGCAATCAGCTTGCACGGCCGGTCAAGCTCGGGCATATGGAGGTTCTGGTAAGCTCCTGCGTGTGTCTTGTGAAATGCCCGGAGGATATCAGCACCAAAGAAGAACTGCTGAATTTTGAGGGCAATTACAATTCCAAGCTTCCGGAATCCAAAGAGGTCATAGTCCTTTCCGAAAGGCTTAACGATCAGGATTTCCGTATGCGAAATGATATGGATGCGATCATAAGCCGCGGCATTGCAGGGCATAAATTTATGATGTATTACCAGCCTATCTATGATATAGCCACAGGCAGGTTTACGTCGGCGGAGGCACTGATACGTCTGATAGATATAGAATACGGTTTTGTATCGCCGGGTATCTTTATACCGGCTGCGGAAGACAGCGGTGCGATCCATGATATCGGAGATTATGTTATAGACGAGGTATGCCGGTTTATCGGCAGCACCGATTTTGAGGAACTCGGGCTTAAGTACATAGAGATAAACCTGAGTGTGGCGCAGTGTATTGAATCCAATCTTCACGATAAGATTACCGACTGTATGCGTAAATACGGCGTCCGGCCCGACCAGATCAATCTGGAGATCACGGAGACTGCTGCGGATTATGCTCCGGAGATCACTGACAGAAACATTGAGCTGCTGTCTGAGGACGGCATCAAGTTCTCACTGGACGATTACGGGACAGGTTATTCCAATGTGTCCAGAGTTGTTCAACTGCCGCTCGATATCGTAAAGCTGGATAAATCTCTTGTGGATGATATGAATATCCCGGTCATGTGGACGGTTATCAGAAACACCGTCTCCATGCTCAAACGTATGAATAAAAAAGTGCTGGTGGAGGGCGTTGAAGATGGCGAAGCCGTACAGAAATTCACTGAGATCGGCTGCGATTATATTCAGGGCTTTTATTTCAGCAAACCACTCCCGGAAAAGGACTATCTGGCCTTCGTCAGGGAGCATAATGCATCCGAGGTATGATGTATGCGTATTCTGGTATTTGATGAGTGCGCTTTCGGAATAGTGCTGCTGTTCTGGATCGGCTCCATCCTCAGAAAGGAATATTATACCCGTTCTCATCGGTTGATGCTTTTGTTGCAGAGTCTCATCCTTGTGACCGTTATTGCGGATATCGGGTCAGGACTGGCGGAGAACTATTTAAATGAGGGGCGGATCAGCGTGATTCTGGCTTATCTGTTCTCATATATGTATTTCTTTGCCCATAATCTGCTGCTGCCGGTTTATCTGCTGTATATTTATTCCAGTATAGATATATGGCATCATTTCCAGCAGAAGATCATCCTGCCCTTTATATGGGGATTTCTGGTATGTACGGACTGCGTGGTGCTCGTATTTAACCAGAAGCTTTTCCCGGTATTTACCATTACGCAGAATGTAAAATATGAGAGGGGACCCGCCATATATGTGTTTTATGCGGTGGCTGCTGTTTTTGCTTTCTGGAATCTGTGCGTTCTGATTGTCAACAGACAGTATATCAACAGGCATAAAATGATCACGCTCATTTTTCTGCTGGCAGTTGTATCGTGCGGCCTCATCATACAGCTTACAAACGGCGCATATCTGGTAGAGTGCTTTACGGTTTCGCTTGCGCTGCTTTTCTTTATGACAATGTTCAAGCGTACCGATGCACAGATAAATCCCATTACGGGTGCGCTCAAATATACGGCATGTATGGATGCGGTCGGCAGAAATCTGGCATCCGGCAAGCCTGTTTCGGTCATATTTATCAAGATAGTAAATAACGATAATCTGCACACCTATCTTGGTATGCAGGCTCATAACGAACTTCTGAGGAGTATCACGGACAGGGCAATTGAACTGTTCAAAAAATGCAGCTTTGATGCATTGATGTACTACCTGGAGAACGGATTGTTCGCCGCGGTCGGAGAGGACCTGGAGGATGACGGTGTGGCCATAGTGGCCGAGGAACTGCGTAATATCTATTCCGACAGGGTGTCTTTCGGAAGGTTCAATATTATCACGGATGTCCGTATCTGTGTTGTCAAATGTCCCGAAGACATCAGGGATTCGGCAACCCTGTTCTCACTGAGTACAAATTTCCACAGGACCATGCCCAATACCAGAGATGTACATTATTACCGGGATTATAAGAACAACAGGGAATATCGTATCAGAAACGATATGGATGAGATACTCAGGAGAGCAGTAGAGAATAACGGCTTCAGTATGTATTATCAGCCGATCTATTCGGTAAAGGAAAACAGATATGTGGCGGCTGAGGCTATGATCAGACTGCAGGATCTGGAATACGGACATATAGCCCCCGGTCTGTTCATCCCTGCATCCGAGATCAACGGATACATACACGATATAGGTGAGTTTGTGTTTGAGGACGTCATAAGATTTATCTCGCAGACGGATCTGGCCGGACTCGGACTCAGATACATAGAGGTTAACCTGTCGGCAACACAATGTATCGAAGTGAATCTTGTGGAAAAGGTCAGATCGCTTCTGGAACAGTATGATGTGGATCCCGGGATGCTCAGTTTTGAGCTGACCGAGAGTGCGGTAGATATTAACCCGGAAATAGTAGATGCAAATATCAGGCAGCTGCATGATTACGGAATAGCCATAGCACTGGATGACTACGGGACCGGCTATTCCAATATCAAGCGGACCACGGATCTGCCCATTAATCAGGTGAAGCTCGACAAAACCTTTGTTGATAAGATAGATGATCCCCAAATGTGCATCGTTATCAGGGATACCATAGCAATGTTCAAGGAAATGGGCAAGGAAGTCCTTGTCGAGGGAGTCGAACAGGAAGCGGTCGCACGACGATTCTCGGATCTTGATGCCGACCTTATTCAGGGGTGTGAGCTTATGCAGGGATTCTTCTTCTGCAGGCCTCTGCCCGAAAAGGATTTTGTACAGTTTATCGAGGATCACAGGAACTCTGACATTTTATCGTCAGAGAGGGAATGATCATTTGCCGTTCATGATATCCGCGATAAGGTCGCGTTCATCCATGGGGTATTTAACCCCTTTTATTTCCTGATAGTCTTCATGCCCTTTGCCGGCCAGTATTATGATGTCACCGGGAAGGGCATTTTCAATTGAATATCGGATGGCTTCCTTTCTGTCAGGTATCTCTACATATTTACCATCAGTCCTGCTTATACCGGTTCTGATGTCCGCGATTATATCCAATGGATCTTCAAAGCGAGGGTTATCCGAGGTGATCACGGTCAGGTCGGACAGGCGGCCGCTTACTTCGCCCATTTCGAATCTGCGGGATCTGGATCTGTTTCCTCCGCATCCGAATACACATACCAGCCTGCCCGGGTTATAAGCCCTGAGTGTGGTAAGAAGACTTTCCAGTGCCATGGCATTGTGCGCATAGTCGATCAAAAGAGTGAAATCATCGGAGATATGGACAGGCTCGACCCGGCCCTTGATACGGGCGTTCAGAAGCCCCTCGCGCATTACCGCGGGCCTGATACCCAGCTCACGGCAGATCGAGATCGCGCACAGTGCATTGTATACACTGAAGATACCCGGATTGGGCAGGATAATATGCTCGCTGACCAGTCCCGAAACGTCAAATTCGACGCCGAGGATCCCCGGCCTGTTTATGAGTGTGATATTTTCGGCTTTAATATCCGCGTCTGATTCGATACCATACGTTATCAGATTACAGGTGTGTCCCTCGAGAATACGCGGACAATGCGAGTCATCGATATTTACGATGCCTGTACGGCATTGAGAAAAGAGCAGGCTTTTGCAGTGAATGTAATCATCGAGATCTTTGTGCTCGTTAGGTCCTATATGATCCGGCTCCAGATTGGTAAAGATCCCTATGTCAAAAACGAATCCCTGAGTACGGTGCAGCATGAGTCCCTGGCTCGATACTTCCATTACTACGGTATCCATTCCTGCCTCTGTCATTCTGTGGAAGTATTCCTGGATCAGATAAGATTCGGGAGTGGTGTTTTCCGCGTGTATGTGTGTATCTCCTATTATGATCTCTATAGTGCCAATGAGGCCGCATTTATGTCCGGCGTGTTCCAATATGGATCTTACCAGATAGGTTGTGGTCGTTTTGCCTTTGGTACCCGTGATTCCTATAACCTTCAGCTTTTCCGCGGGATGATCGAACCACGCGGCTGATATGAACGCCAGAGCGTAACGGGTGTCCTTTACTTTGATCACGGTAATGCCTTCGGGAATACCGGTGACGTCTTCGGATACCACGATACATGCTGCACCCTTGTCACATACATCCGGGATAAAGCTGTGTCCGTCGGAGTTTGCGCCGACTATGCATACAAAAAGACTGCCGGTTGAGACCTTTCGGGAATCATAGACGATAGAGGTTATCTCTCTGTCCGTATCTCCCTGCAAGCATGTATAGTCCAGCTTTTTGATAAGTCCGCTTAGATTTTTCATTATCCGATGCCTCCATTCCTTTAAAACATATGAATTTTCTTATATCATACCATATTTCAGTGTATTTTTCTGCGGGTTGGACAGTAACCGCCTTTGGGCGTATGATTATGATATCATGGGTAAGGAACTGAACGCGGACAGGAGTGTATAAACGTGATCAAACTGGAATGTATGGATGTGCATAAGGCATACGGAAGCCGAAAAGTACTTTGTGGGATCGATCTGGAACTGCTGCGTGGCGATATAATCGGTATATGCGGGGACAACGGATGCGGGAAGAGCACCCTGCTGAGTATACTGGCAGGAGTGGAAAGGGCTGACAGAGGCAGAGTTACGCTAAACGGAAAGGATGTCAGAAGGATCCGCGATCTGCCCCGCAGGATCGGATATGTCCCCCAAAATGATCCCATTCCGGGTAATGTTAAGGTCAGAGAGATCCTTGGACTCTGGTGTGCGTCACGCAGCGGCTTTGACAGCATAACCGAGGAATATGAACTCGGTGATATGCTCAACATGCGTGTGGATAAACTGTCCGGCGGAATGAGAAGGAGAGTATCGGTGGCATGCGCATCGGCATCCGGGCCGGAAATGCTGATACTGGATGAACCGGCAACTGCTATGGATATGCACTTTCGTGAGCTTCTTTACCTGGATCTGGTCAGAACTGCAGGTCAGGGTACCGGAATAGTGATGGTGAGTCACGATCCCGATGAACTTGCCTTATGTAACACGTGTTTTCGAATAATAGACGGAAAGAATGAACGGATTTAAACTGTTTTTACTCAGACTTAAAGACTGTTTTAAGCGGATTATCGCGGGGCTGCTGATAACGGCAGTCCTTTTGGCGGTTGTGGGTATCTTTGTGTGGTTTTTTCATGCAGGAAAGGAGAGCAGACAGATAAATGTGGCACTCGTCTCCGGAGATCCGGCCTTTGCGGATCTGGCAATGGGACTCGCGGATGAGATTCAGGGGGTCAGTGAGATCTGTGATTTTGAAAGGATGGATGAAGACAGTGCGTTCGATTCACTTCTGACCGGTATAACGGATATGATCATCCTGGTTCCGGATGACTTCTACGAGAAAGCCTCTGCGATGAGAGATGCAAAGCTTATTATTTATACCCGCAAGGAGCAGTCGGCACCGGAGCTGAGACTGCTGGCAATGCTGGGAAGTGCGGCAGGACTGATGCAGATCACGGACGCGGAGATACTCAGCATGTATGACGTGATATCGGTATATGATCTGCCGCTTGAACGAGGTGATATGGAGAGAGAGCTTCTGATGAAAACCTATAGCTCCTTTTATGACAGAAATGAACAGATGAAGGTGGAGACTGTATCGGCATATGGCGCTTACGATCCCGTCAGATATTATATTACATCCGCTATTGTAAGCTTGATGATCCTGGGCGCGGTCACCCTCTTCGGCAACTATTCGGAAGAGGAAATGTATTTGGACAGAGTTTTTTTCAGAGGTCGCTTCGGACAGCTGGGGAGCAGTATATGTCATATAGCCGCGATGACTGTTTCACTGTGGGTTTCGTCAGCTTCAATATCATTATTATTAAATCTGTATTTAATTAAACAACATATTTCGTTTTCGGCAGGATTTAACTTTATTATTTGCCTGTTTCTGACCTCGCTCTCGATCTCACTGTGGATTCACCTGATCATTTCGTTAACGGGTACTGCTTCACCGCATTCACGTACGGTTTATATTCTGTCGGTATTGCTTCTTCTTGTGGCATCGGGTGTCATAGTGCCGGCGGTTTATCTGCCGCGTCCGGCTGAACTGACAGCGCCTTATCTGCCCGCGGGAACGTTACACAGAGTTCTGCTGTCGGGAATGTGGCCGACAGTAAGGATATCCGGCATGATCCGTACTCGTTTGCTGCTTACCCTATTAATAACAGATGCTCTGATATTTTCCGCTTCGGTTCCCATGTACGGAAGGGTCAGACCCTATGGGATCCCGGCAGACATCGAAGAGACGGCATCCCGGGAAGTCGGAGGAGCGGAGAGATGACAGGCCTGTATTTCAGATGGATCATAATTCAGCTCCGGTCGTCATTGCGTAATATATCTTTTTATTTGATGACATCCCTGCTCGCTGTGGTCTTTATCCTTCTCCCGGAGGTTGTCGGCAATGTCGTCGGGACCGCGGAGATACTCATATGTCCCGGCAAAACCGAATGCGGCAGCTTCTGTACGGATAGACTGACCGGTAATCCTCCTGACGGATTTGTGTTTTTTCAAGAGAATGATCCCGACAGACTGATAAAGATGGTAATAACAAATGAGGTTTCCTGCGGGGTGATCTTTGAGAGAGATGGGTCCGAAGGAGTAATGTCTGCGGAGGACGGTGCCTCGGAACATGCCGGAAGTGTGGACTCCGGCGAGGTTCGGGTGATCATATATCAGTCCGAGGGCGTAACCGACGGATATGTAGTTCGGGAGATCCTGTATCCGTATATAGCCGCGTTCAGGGCACCTGCCGAGCTTAAGCAGTATGTCGGCTCCGTACAGGCTTTGAGCGGAGTTTCGGCTCCGGAGACTGCGGAATATGCCGCAGAGAGGTATGAGAAATATTATAACGGCATGGAACTGAGTATATATGAGCTCAGGCAGCCGGAGGGAGCTGAGCGGATGCCTGAGGATGGGTATGGAAGTACATCAGGAAACAGGACAGGAGAAAAACGGGGTCGCTTGCTGGTTTACATAATTTCTGTATTTGCGATGACATTACTCATGATACTCGATACCTCCCGTACCGACAGAGCGTTTTACAGCGCATTCCGGCTTCGGTATCGCGTGATCCTTGGAATGGGAAAGGTTGCGGTTAATATTATTATGTCAACTATATTGGCAATTTTAATCAGCTTCATTTTGTGATATACTTATGAAATGCAGAGCGGCAAAAATGTCGCTTAACGTAAATCTTCGGCAGATTTGAACGGATTATCAGGGGAAATGCGGGATCGATCGCATTTCCGGTATTTAAGGAGGCAGATTATGGAAAAAGATCAGTTTGATAATTATTCATATGATCCGGATATGTTTCAGAATGACGATGTCAGATCGTCGGAGCTGTATGGACATGGCTCGGATTATACCGGCTTTGGAGCGGACACCTTCGGAGAGGTCAGGGAGCTACTGCAGCAGGAGGTTATTTCCAAGTCCTTTTTGTATCTGATGGCCGGATTGGGAGTCACCGCCGTGGCGGCATTTGCGGCTCCGACTGTTATGGCCGGGTGGCTTATGAGAGGGCAGTACAATTATATCCTGCTGTTCGTAGCCGAGCTGGCTATCGTTATCGTATCCAATATTGCGATATCCAAAAATAATGTAGCTCTGTCTGCCGTACTTTTTACACTGTATTCATATATCACGGGTTCGCTGCTTGGTATAATCTTCTGGGCCTATGAGCTGACTTCGGTAGGAACGGTTTTCCTGATGACGGCGTTGATGTTCGGTATCATGGCGGTATTCGGCATGGTGACCAAAAGGGATCTTTCATCGATCGGAAACATCTGTCTGATGGGGCTGATCGGGATCATCATCGCAACGCTTGTCAACGTTTTATTCATCCGAAACGGAATGTTTGACCTGATCGTTTCGGTAATAGGAATTGGGATATTTGTGGCGCTGACCGCTTATGATATGCAGAAGATCAAGCGCAGGGTTGCTTATTCCAACGGAGAAAACGCACAGGTTCTGGCGCTCTCGGGTGCATTTGAGCTTTATCTCGACTTCGTTAACATTTTCCTGAGACTTCTGAGACTGTTCGGCAAGAGAAAGTAAACCGTTTATTCAGACAGGATAAAAGCAGGATTTTTGAAGGGATATTCCGAGGGGGCAGTATATACGCCCCCTTTACTTTTGCGAACGTATGTTCTAATATAGACATATGGGCATTTCTGACAGTGATGAAAACAGAATATATATAGCCATTGATCTCAAGAGCTTTTATGCATCCGTGGAATGTTATGATATGAAGAAGGATCCGCTTAAGACCAACCTGGTGGTTGCGGATCCCACACGTACGGAAAAGACCATCTGTCTGGCCGTATCTCCTTCACTTAAGGCATGGGGGATTCCGGGACGCCCAAGGCTTTTTGAGGTAGTGGAGAAGGTGCGCGAGATCAATGCCGGACGCAGAAGGAACGCCCCGGGCGGTGTGTTTCACGGAGTGAGTACCGATGCTGACGAGCTTGCTGCCGATCCGGGACTTGAACTGGGATATATAGTTGCACCTCCGCGTATGAAGCAGTATATGTCCATATCCACGAAGATCTTCAATATATATATGAAATATGTTGCACCCGAGGATATGCATGTCTATTCTGTGGATGAGATATTTGCTGATGTGACTCATTATCTGGATACATATCATATGACGGCCCGTGAGCTGGTGACGGCCATGATAGGTGATGTTCTGGAATCCACCGGGATCACGGCTACCGCAGGTATAGGCACCAACATGTATCTGTGCAAGATCGCCATGGACATAGTCGCGAAGCATATGCAGGCGGATGAGAACGGTGTCAGGATAGCCGAACTGGATGAGATGAGTTATCGCCGTCTGCTTTGGGGACACAGGCCTCTTACCGACTTCTGGAGGGTGGGACACGGCATATCACGCAAGCTCGAGGCCCACGGAATGTTTACCATGGGGGATGTCGCGAGATGCTCTCTCGGAGGACCGGGGGATTACTATAATGAGGATCTGCTTTACGGTCTTTTTGGTGTCAATGCCGAGCTTCTGATAGATCATGCCTGGGGATACGAGAATGCTACGATCGCCGATATCAGGAAATACCGTCCGGACAGCAATTCCATCAGTCAGGGACAGGTACTTCAGTGCCCTTACACGTATGAGAAGGCGATGCTCATAGTTAAAGAGATGACCGATCAGCTGGTTCTTGATCTTGTTGAAAAAAAGATAGTGACCAACCAGCTTGTGCTGACGGTCGTTTATGACATACAGAACCTTGATGATCCCGATATCATGAAAAAGTACAAGGGGCCCGTCGTTACGGATTATTATGGCAGGCTGACACCGAAGCATGCCCACGGCACCGAGAATCTGGAGGAATATACTTCTTCATCCAGACACATTATAGAAGCTATGGTCCGTCTTTATAAGAGGATAGTGAATCAGGATCTGCTGATAAGACGTATATATGTTGTGGCGGCCAGGGTAATTCCGGAGACCAGAGCGAAGCAGGAAAAAGCAGATGCCGAAAAATTCGAGCAGATGGATCTGTTTACCGATTATGCAGCCAGAGACCGTGAGAGACATGAAAGGGAGCTGGAAGGCGAAAAGGAGAAACGTATGCAGGAAGCCGTTCTCTCCATTAAGAAAAAATTCGGTAAAAATGCTATACTTAAGGGCATGAATCTGGAGGAGGGAGCAACGGCCCGTGAGAGGAACGGGCAGGTTGGAGGACACAGAGCGGAGCTGAACGATCAATGAGAGAAACGGACAGATACGATGATATAATCAATCTTCAGAGGCCTGAGCCGAAGAAACATCCCCGGATGAGCCGTCTGAACCGGGCAGCCCAGTTTGCGCCGTTTGCCGCCCTGACCGGATACGGAGATATGATAGATGAGGCAGGGGAGATGAATGCGGTTGCCGAGGATAGTGTCATCTTTACTAAAGAAAACCTGGACAGCATCTGACGGGCCGGTTGCGGAAGTTTATATTTTGTAAGTTATGTAAACCAAGCCCGGACGATACTACACGTGTTGCCGGAGTTCAGATCATGTAAATCATATGCAAAGCAGATCATATGCCGAAATTATAATAGAGATATCGCACGAAAAGATCGATCGTCCGTTTGAATACTCGGTTCCGCCTCATCTGGCGGGATCGATTCATGTGGGAGACAGGGTAGTTGTACCCTTTGGACGGGGTAATACTCCCCGCGGAGGATATTGTATCGGACTGAAGGACAGCACGGAATTTGATCCGGATCGTATCAAGGACATCCTGTCTGTCAGTACAGACATTCCCGGGATAGAGGGCTATCAGATCGCCCTGGCCTGGTGGATCAGGTCTCATTTCGGCGGTACCATGATCCAGGCTCTCAAGACTGTTATCCCGGTCAAAAAGAAGATGACTGCGATGACGGCCAAAAGGGTGGACAGGATAGTCTCCGATACAGACCTCGAGACTGTTATAGAGGAATGCGGACGTAAACATCAGACCGCCAGGCTCCGGGTACTAAAGGCCCTGCTTGAGGAACCCACTCTGCCATATACTCTTGTCAGGGATAAGCTGAATGTTACAACGCCTACACTCAGGAGTCTTGAGGATAAGGGATATATCAGGATCACCGAGACTGAGTATTATCGTAATCCGGTCGTGCACGATGATACCGAAACGGTTGTGCATGAACTGAGCAGGCAACAGCTTAATATCATAACGACAGTTACCAATGACCATATTAACGGTAATCCCGGGAAGTATCTGATCCACGGGATCACAGGCAGCGGCAAGACCGAGGTCTATATAGGCATAGCGGATAACATGGTTCGCAGAGGGTTTCAGGTCATTGTCCTGATACCCGAGATATCACTTACATATCAGACACTGCTGCGGTTCTACAAGCGCTTCGGTGACAGGGTCAGCGTAGTTAATTCCTCGATGTCCGCGGGTGCGAGATATGATCAGTATCTCAGAGCCATTCGCGGTGACATAGACGTGATAATAGGGCCCAGGTCGGCTCTTTTTACTCCTTTTGAGAGGCTGGGTGCCATTATCATTGATGAGGAACATGAGACCAGCTATAAGTCCGAGAATACGCCCAGATATGGCGCAAGGGAATGTGCGGAGTATATTTCTGAATCCAGAGGGGTAAGCCTTATCCTGGGCAGCGCCACACCTTCGGTTGATGCTTATTACAAGGCTACTCACGGTGCATATCGTCTTTTTACGATGGAGGAGAGACTGACCGGAGGATCCCTGCCAACGGTATATGTAGAGGACCTGAGAGAAGAACTCAAAGCCGGCAACCGGACCATTTTTTCACGCAGACTTCAGAACCTGATAGATGACAGACTGAAACATCACGAGCAGACAATGCTGTTTATCAACAGGCGCGGAGTGGCCGGATTCGTCTCCTGCCGCAACTGCGGATATGTATGTAAATGTCCTCACTGTGATGTATCTCTGACAGAACACAGGAACGGAAGACTGGTCTGCCATTATTGCGGTTATTCGGAACCGAAGCCCGCGCTTTGCCCCGAGTGCGGTTCAGCATATATTGCGGGCTTTCGTGCGGGTACAGAACAGATAGAGAGCAATATCCGGGAGATGTATCCCCATGCCGCGGTACTCAGGATGGATGCGGATACGACCCGTGAAAAGGGAAGCATGGAAACGATACTTCGCAGCTTCAGGGATCATGAGGCGGATATTCTGATAGGTACCCAGATGATAGTCAAAGGGCATGATTTTCCGTTGGTGACCCTGGTAGGTATCCTGGCTGCGGATATGAGTCTTGGTGTCGGAGATTACCGGGCCTCGGAGAGAACCTTCCAGCTGCTGACTCAGGCTGCCGGACGCGCGGGCAGAGGGGAGATTCCCGGTGAGGTTGTTATTCAGACCTACAGGCCCGAACATTACAGCATAGAGTCATCCAGACAGCATGATTACATATCATTTTATAATGAAGAGATAGCATACAGAAGTCTGGCTCTGTATCCTCCGGTATGGCATCTGCTTGCGGTACTGATGGTGTCCGATGACGAGGACAGTGGGGTGAAACAGTCGGAGGTATATAAGGTTATTGCGGACAGATGTCTGGACGAGCATGCCGGAGAGAACTCCAAACCCCGCGAACGCGGATATACTCTCGGACCGGCCCCCGCAGCCATAGGCAGGATACGGGATAAATACCGTCATGTCCTGTATATCAAGCATTCCGACATGGAGACGCTGGTGGCCGTCAAGGACAGTATTGAGAAGTATATACGGGAACAGCCTAACAGACGTGTGATCACTTTTTTTGATTTTGATCCCGTTAATGCGGTCTGAGAGAAAGTGGAAATATACTTCCGGATATGTTATCATAAATATTTGTTCGGAACAGAACGGATATATTTGAGAGCAGATCCCGGGATCGATGGTCTGCGGAAAATATCCGGTATAGATATACAGAGAGAAAGCGGGAAAAAAGATGGCACTTAGAACTGTCAGAGTAATGGGTGACCCGGTGCTTACCAAAGTATGCAAAGAGGTCAGGGAAGTTAATGCAAGGACCAGGGATCTGATCCAGGATATGCTTGATACCATGTATGAAGCCAACGGTGTAGGTCTTGCGGCTCCGCAGGTCGGAATATTAAAGAGGATTGTGGTTGTGGATGTCACCGGTGAAGATCCTCATATCCTTATCAATCCGGAGCTTCTGGAGTCATCCGGGGAACAGACCGGGCCCGAGGGATGTCTGTCGCTTCCCGGTAAGACCGGAACAGTGACCAGACCCAATTATGTCAGGGTCAGGGCATATGATCAGGATATGAAGCCCTTTGAGATCGAGGGAACTGAGCTTCTGGCCAGAGCCCTGGTTCATGAGCTTGAGCATCTTGACGGACATATGTATGTTGAGAAGGTTGAGGGAGAACTGATGAACGTTTCTTCTATGGACAGTGATGAGGAAGACGATGGTTATGCAGAGAATGCACCGTATTCCGATAATGCAGAGGCGATTTAAATGCGGATCGTATATATGGGCACGCCCGATTTTGCGGTCGGAGCTCTCGAAGCCATAATAGAGGCGGGGCATGAAGTGACCGCTGTTGTTACCCAGCCTGATAAGCCTAAGGGAAGGAGCGGAGAACTTATACCGAGTCCGGTCAAGGAGGCAGCCATTAAAGCAGGTATCCCGGTGTTTCAGCCGGTCAGACTCCGCAGACCGGAGGCAGTGGAAGAACTGAAGAAGTATCCTGCGGATATATACGTGGTAGCTGCTTTCGGACAGATACTATCGGATGAAGTCCTGGGTATCCCCAAATACGGCTGTGTAAATATCCATGCTTCGCTTTTGCCTCATTTAAGAGGTGCTTCACCGATCCAGCATGCCATTCTACAGGGTGACAGGGAGAGCGGGGTTACGATCATGCAGATGGACTCCGGGATCGATACAGGTGATATCCTTATGCAGGAGGCAATCCCGATAGACCCCGATGAGACCGGAGGCAGTCTGTTTGATAAGCTTGCAGATCTGGGAGCCCGTATGATAGTCAAAGCTCTTCCGCTGATAGAGACGGGACAGTTGATCCCGGTTCCGCAGGATGAGCAAAGAGCCGATCATGTCGGTATGCTTGATAAGAGTATGGGCAGGATAGATTTCAGATCATCCGCGGAGGAGATCGAGAGAAGAGTAAGGGGACTTGACCCGTGGCCGGGTGCATTTACAACATTGGCCGGAAAGCAGTTGAAGATCTGGAAATCCAGAGTTATGTCAACCGGATTTGGTGCATTCCCCGAATCTGCCGTTCCCGGTATGGTAATATCAACCGACAGGAATTCGATATATGTTGCATGCGGCACGGGAGTTATCGCCATCGATGAACTCCAGCTGGAAGGTAAAAAGAGAATGAAAACGGCTGATTTTCTGATAGGCAGAAAGATTGAGGCCGGTTCAAAGCTTGGTTTGGCATGAATAAAGCAAATATCAGAGAGCTGATCGTTGATTCGCTGGTTGAAATGGAACGGGAGTCACTGTTCCTGTCGGCTGTAACCGGATCGGTTCTCGATAAATACGATCATTATCCCGCCAGAGATAAGGCATTTTATAAAAAAGTCATGGACGGCACTACAGAGCAAAGGATCCGGATAGACTATATTCTGGATCTTTTTTTGAGTAAGCCCGTAAATAAGCTTAAGCCGTATATCCGGGCAATACTCAGGATGAGCGTATATCAGCTGCTGTGGATGGACTCGGTTCCGGACAGGGCTGTCTGCAGCGAAGCGGTATCCATAGTCAGTTCGAGAGGATTATCCGGATTAAAGGGGTTTGTTAACGGAGTCCTCAGAAATATTGCCAGAAATAAAGATAACATAAGTTATCCCGACAGAGATGTCGAACCGATCCGATTCCTTTCCGTTTTTTATTCATGGCCTGAGTGGACAGTTCGTTACCTGACCGATACATACGGTATTGATACGGCTGAGGGAATACTCAGAGCCTCGATCGACGAAAGACCGTTGAGTGTCAGATTGCGTACTTCTTCGGAGGCCGATACGGCGGATCTGGAAAAGAGATGGCAGGATGCGGGGATCGTATTTATGACAGATCCGTATCTGCCATACATGAGAAGACTCGAGGATTACGGCTCGGTAAAGGACATCCCGGGCTTCACCGAGGGTATGTTTGTTATACAGGATACGGCTTCGGCGTTTGTTTCGCAGCTGGGTGTATCCGGTGACGAAAGTCTGATACTTGACCTGTGCGCCGCACCGGGAGGGAAGAGCATACATGCCGCGGATGTTTTATGTAAACTAAAATCCGATCCGAATGCTGAGTTATGTAAACATGACTCTTCCTCCGGCTTCAGGATCGTAAGCTGTGATATTTCGCCCGACAGATGCGTCAGGATCAGAGAGAATATCGACCGCCTAGGGCTGGGAGATCACATGATCGTGAGGGAACAGGATGCCACGGTTTCGATGGAGGAGTTTACAGGCAGGGCGGATACGGTGATCGCGGATGTTCCCTGTTCGGGATTGGGTGTGGCCGGACATAAGCCGGATATCAAGTACAGAGTGACTCCGGATGACATCGATTCTCTCGTATCGATTCAGAGAAGGATAACGGACCGTGCGGTGGATTATGTGCGGCCGGGCGGAACGCTCGTATATTCTACATGTACGCTTATGCAGAGTGAGAACTCGGAACAGGCTGCCTGCATCTGCGACAGGTACGGCTTTGAGGACATTACGAGTGACCTGATCGCAGACAGACTTCCGGACATAGATCCCGGGCTTGCGGACAGATCACGCATACCGGGGCTTCCCGGGATACAGATATTACCCGGCGTATGGGATACGGACGGCTTTTATATTGCGGTATTGAGAAAGCGCTGACCTGTTCGGCACTTTACATTGGATCCAGGAGTTAAGATGCAGGAAAACCCGGATATCAGATCCATGTCGTGGGAAGAATTGAATAATCTGATAAATTCCTTCGGTGAACCGAAATACCGTGCCAAACAGGCGTTCGGATGGCTTCATGCCAAGGGGGTGTCATCGAACTCCGAGATGACCAATATCCCCGGATCACTGCGAGAAAAACTGCCCGAACCCGTCACCCTGGAACAGGCTGATATCAGACAGTCCGCGGACGGTACCCGCAAATATCTGTTTAAGCTTCGGGACGGTTACTATATAGAGAGCGTTCTGATGCGCTATAAATATGGCAATACGGTATGTATCAGTTCACAGGCAGGCTGCAGGATGGGATGCAGATTCTGTGCTTCCACATTGGACGGATTATCCAGAAACCTGGCCGCATCGGAGATGCTGGATCAGATTTACAGAATAACACATGATATAAATGAGCGGATTTCCCATATTGTTGTTATGGGATGCGGCGAACCCATGGACAATTTCGATAATCTGATCAGGTTTCTGTCGCTTATCACGGATCCCCGGGGATATGGATTGAGCCGTCGTAATATCACCGTATCAACCTGCGGACTGGCAGACAGGATACGGGATTTTGCGGATCTGAATACCGGCGTTACGCTTGCGGTTTCTCTGCATGCTCCGTTTGATGAGCTTAGAAGGACCATAATGCCCATAACTGACAGGTTTTCCGTTGCTGAAGTATGTGATGCCGCACAGTATTATTTTGAACGTACAGGCAGAAGGGTTACCTTTGAATATGCCCTTGCCGACGGAGTCAATGACAGTGATGAATGTGCTTCGGGACTGGCTCGTATCGCAGGCAGACTTTCGGCCCATGTTAACCTGATACCCGTCAATCCCGTTACCGAAAGAGGGTATAAGCCCACTTCACAGACGGAGGTTTCTGCTTTTAAAAATAAACTTGAAAAACAGGGAATAAATGTTACTATTAGAAGAGAATTAGGGCAGGATATAGACGGAGCCTGCGGACAACTGCGCAAAAGGCGCATGGAGGAAGAAAGTGATTAATTCCTACGGAGTGACCGATAAAGGTCTGCGTAGACAATTAAATCAGGATAGGGTATACGTATGCGATACTCCTGTGGGACCTTTGCCCAATCTGTATATAGTTGCGGATGGTATGGGCGGACATAACGCAGGAGAACTTGCCAGTGCGATCTGTGTCAGGATGATCGAGGAGCAGCTCCGTGCCATGAGAAACGTATCTCCCGAGGTGGCGCTTGAGAGTGCGATCCAGGCTGCCAATATGTCGATCTGGCAGCAGGCTCAGACAAGAGAGGGCTGCAAGGGTATGGGAACCACTGTCGTGGCCTGTACCTGCCTTGAGAGGGATCTTCTGGTTGCCAATGTGGGCGACAGCAGGGCATATATATGTTCGGAGATCATTCAGCAGATCTCGGTGGATCATTCACTTGTTGAAGAAATGGTACAGATGGGTGGCCTTGACAGAAGCAGGGCGCGAACCCATCCGGATAAAAATATCATAACCAGGGCCATAGGGGCTCTTTCGTCTGTGGATGTCGACCTTTTCCGTGTGGGAATGGAGTACGGTGACACTATTTTGATGTGTTCCGACGGACTTACCAATATGGTTGAGGACGAGCGGATACTGAATATCATACAGGGCGGAGGAGATCTGAAGACCAAGGCACATATCCTGGTTGACGAAGCCAATCATAACGGCGGCAGGGATAATATTTCGGTAGTCCTTGTCGAACCGTATGCTCAGGGAATGCCGGTTTAACCGTCGGTTCCCGGATATTCGGTCAGGGCAGAATGACTTTTGCTCCTGACATCATGTGAATTAAAAAGGGTAGGAATATGGTCAAGATCGGTATGATGCTCGGGGACAGATACGAGATCCTCGAGAAGATAGGCACCGGCGGCATGTCGGATGTCTATAAGTCCAAAGATCATAAACTGAATAGATTTATAGCTGTTAAGGTCCTTAAGCAGGAGTTTTCCGAAAACAACAATTTTGTTAACAAATTCAGAACGGAAGCACAGGCTGCTGCCGGACTGATGCATCCCAATATCGTTAATGTTTATGATGTTGGCAGCGAAGGCGGAATATATTACATCGTGATGGAACTCGTAGAGGGCATCACGCTTAAGAAGTATATCGAGAAAAAGGTGCGCCTTGCGCCCAAGGAGGCCGTCAGTATCGCGATACAGATCTCCAACGGTATCGAGGCGGCGCACAATAATCATATTATTCACAGGGATATCAAGCCCCAGAACACGATCATATCCAAAGAGGGCAAGGTCAAGGTCACCGATTTCGGTATAGCCAAGGCTGCCACCAACAATACCGTCAGTTCAAATGTCATGGGGAGCGTGCACTATACTTCTCCCGAGCAGGCCAGAGGCGGCTTTTCGGATGAAAGATCCGATATATATTCCCTGGGTATCACGATGTTTGAGATGCTTACCGGACGTGTACCGTTCAACGGAGACACTACTGTAGCCATTGCTATCAAGCATATTCAGGAGGCACTTCCCTACCCTTCCGAGTTTGCCGACAACATACCGCCCAGTGTGGAGCAGATAGTGCTCAAATGCTGTCAGAAGTCTCCGGACAGACGTTATCAGTCCATGGGAGAACTCATAGCGGATCTCAAGAAGTCTCTGGTAGATCCGGAGGGGGATTTTGTCAAGATAGTCAATCCCGATGAGGAAGCGGCAACACGCAATATTACCGATGATGATGTCAAAAAGATCAGGAGCGCCACTTCCGAGCGCAAGGATCTTGAGGGCGGCATAGCGCTCAAGGAGGATGTTGAGCGTGCTTCCTCCAAAAAGAAATCCGAGCCGTCCAAAAGCAGCAAATCTGCCAAAAATAAGAAGAAAAAGGAAAGCAGCAGGTCTCAGTCACAGAAACGTACAAAGTCTTCGGGAAAGCCCAGACAGTCATCCAGGAACGGGAGACCCGTATCAAAGACGTCCTCCAGGGATGACAGGGAGGAAAAAGCCGAGCAGAGACGTCGCAGATATGAGGAAGAGGATGTCAGGAAGTCGAGTCGTTATGAAGAAGATGATGATGACGATGACGACGATGAAGAGGAAGGCGGAGCCGATAAGTTTACGACCGTTCTGGTAGTGGTTGGCGCTATACTCGTAGGCCTCATACTTGTATTTCTGATCGCGAGGGTTGCCGGATTTATCGGCAATAAGGATACTGAGGGAGAAGGACAGGCCGAAGAAGAAGTAACAGATGTTATTGTTATGCCCGACGGCATAGTCGGTCAGAATGTAGATGATGCCAAGAAGCTTTTGATAGAGCTGGGACTCACTCCGCAGCTTGAATATGAATCCAGTCTTCAATATTCCGAGGGAACTGTCATATCCGCAAGTGTCGAGGCGGGTACCGAGCTTTCGGAGGGAGATACGGTTCTTCTGACCGTAGCTCAGAGCACCGACGGAGTCAAGGTGCCTTCGGTGATCAACCTCAGCCAGGCCGAGGCCAGATCCAGCCTTGAGCAGCACGGGTTTCAGGTATCCATACTTACTGCAGACAGCGGAACCGTACCAAAGGGCAGTGTTATCAGTCAGTCTCCCGAGGGCGAAAGCTTTGCTCCGGCAGGCAGTACGATAATGATCACGGTCTCATCCGGCGGTACCGCATCCGATAAGGTCAGTGTTCCCAGTGTGATCGGCAAATCCGAAATGGACGCAATGGCACTTTTGACCGAGAACGGACTGACCGTTGGACAGGTTTCGGAGACAAATAATGACGATCCTTCGCTTAAAGACCTTGTCTGCTATCAGTCGGTCACGGCAGGCAGTTATGTGGATCCGGGGACTTCGGTAGACCTCTATGTGAGCATAGGACCCAAGGCTTCCACTTATAAGTATTCCGGAGTTATAACAGCTCCCGGAGAGGATGAAGAATACATCAGCGGAATGTTTGTTCAGGTCATAGTTACGGCGGCTGACGGTACGTCACTGCTCAATACGACTACCTCCACCTTCCCGCTGGATGTGAATTATACCGGTATCTCAACACCTACGGGAACAGTGACATATATTTTTACCGTCAATTACGAAGAGATCACATATACCGATCCCGAGACCGGAGAGACCGTCACGCAGCCTGCGGAGAGTCACGAAAAGACCGTGACCAGAGAGCTTACGTTTGAACCGGAGTAAAACTTATATGCAGGGCAAGATTGTCAAGGGTATAGCCGGTTTCTATTATGTATATGCCGAAGACGGCTGCGTGTATGAGTGTAAGGCACGCGGCATATTTCGCAAGGATAAGATAACTCCGCTCGTCGGAGATAATGTGGAATTTACAATAACGGATGATACTGATAAAGAAGGCAGTATCAGTGAGATATTACCGCGCATCAACAGCCTGATCAGACCGGCCGTGGCCAATGTGGATCAGGCTGTAGTTTTCTTTGCCAGAAGCAATCCGGATCCGGATATGGGACTTGTGGACAGGCTCCTGATCAGTATGGAAAAGGCTTCGATAGAGACGGTCCTGGTTTTTAACAAATCTGATCTTGACTCGGCGGCTTCGGTAGATTTTGAAAACGAAAAGGCCGGATTCAGGGATGCGGGATATCCGGTATATGATATCTGCGTCAGAACGGGTGAAGGACTGGACAGCGTAAAGGAAGCACTGAAAAGAAAGACATCGGCTCTTGCGGGACCAAGCGGTGCCGGCAAGTCTTCCTTTATCAATGCAATATGTCCGGATGCCTCCATGGAGACGGGAGAGTTGTCGGATAAGCTTGGCCGGGGCAGGAATACCACCAGGCATGCGCAGCTTCTTGTTATAGACGGAGACAGCTTCATAATGGACACTCCGGGCTTTACTTCTTTTGAGATAGCTTCTGTGAAACCCGAGGAGCTTTCCGGCATGTATCCCGAGTTTGCGGCATTTGCCGGAACATGCAGGTTTTCCGGATGTTCACATACACATGAGCCCGATTGCGGAGTGATGCAGGCGGTAGCTGAGGGCGAAATATCGGGTTACAGATATAACAGATACAAAAGGTTCTATGAGGAACTTCAGTCAGTCAGGAGATACTAGGAAATGAACGGTGGAAAATATGTTATCGCATATCTTTTGAGCGGTATGAGCGATCCTTTCAGCAAGGATCTGGAATTGGGCGCTATCCAGCGCGCGGAGGAAGAGAATGTCAATCTTGTTTTTCTGCCGGGTAAATTCATATGCAGAAATCTGACTGATGAGATCAGATATGAATATCAGGATAATACGATGTTCGATCTGGTGATCGAGGATAATGTGGACGCAGTGATCATTGCCTCAGACTGCATCGGAGCTTTTGCCACTGCTGAGCAGATCAGGAGGTTTGTCGATAAATACAGTGAGGTGCCGACTGTCCTTGTCGCCGGCAAGCAGGATGGTAAATCCTGCATCACATATGATAATTTCAGGGGTATCGAGGATGGCCTGAATTATCTGATCGATGAAAAGGGATGCACCAGATTTGCGATGATGGCCGGCCCGGATCATAATACTGATGCCAGGGAACGCAGGGAGGCAATGAAAAGGATTTTGGAGTCGAGACGCATAAGCTTCGATGAGAAGAACATTGTCTATGGCGGACTCGATCGCAACAACAGGAAAGAGGCTCATGAACTCCTGGACAGAAATCCGGATGTCGAAGCCATTTTTTGTGTAAATGATGAGGTTGCGGTCAATGTATATGAAGCATTGCTGGAACGCGGACTTATCCCGGGAAAGGATGTGTATGTGCTCGGCTATGATAATTCCAGGCTTGCAGGTCAGCTGAGACCCACGCTTTCCAGTATATGGGCGGATCCCGTGGAGCTCTCAAGACAGGCCTTTGATATGGCCATGAATCTGATAAGAGGACGCAAAACACCCAGCAGATCTCTTGATACAATGCTTGTCAAAAGAGATTCCTTCGGTGAGGATGCCGAGCATATAGAGATCGCGGAAATGGACACCAACCATATCAAGGGATTGTATAACAAGGTCTTCTACCGGCTGCAGGGAGCCCGCGGTATAGAGTATAAGGCTTATCAGAAGGTAATAAAGGATTGTATCACGATAATTACCGCTCCGGGATATGCTCCCGAACTACATATGGAACTGAAGTTTCATATTCAGGATGCGATCAATACGGGGATCCTGAAATATGCCGATATGGAGCTTCTGCTGATTCTTATGCAGGAGATATACGAGCTTATATCGGAGGGAGAGGGCAGAAGAAAGGACAGAAAGGAAGTTCGAAACACCTATAACGAGATCTTCAGCATGATAGTGGCAGAGCAGCAGGAGTCTATACGTGAAGCCCGGGAGTCCAATGACGATCTCAGCTTTTCCATAAAGATGGTAGCCAGGGATATGATGCTTTTTGAAAAGGCATCGGAGCAGAATTATTCCGTACCCTTACGCAAGCTGATGTCGGTCGGGATTAAAAATGCTTATCTCTATGTTTTTGATGACCCGATAGTTCATCTTGAAGGCGAAGAAATACACATGCCCGAGTATTTTTATTTAAAATCCGTACTCAAAAACGGCAGGGTACGCAATATTCCGGTTCCCCATCAGAAAATCTCCATATATGATCTGTTCAGTAACGGATATATAGGTGACGAAAGGCACACCTCGATCGTATTGCCTTTGTATGCGACGGAGGAGCTGTACGGATATCTGTTGTGCGATGCAAACGATACCGTATTTGATAACGGTGAGATCCTGGCAAACCTGCTTTCCGCCGCCTATAAGATGCTGTTTCTGCTCAAGAAGGGTCAGAATATCCAGGAGCAGCTGGAACAGAGCAATGAAGTCCTTAAGAGAAACAACATTATCCTGGACAATCTGTCCAAATCCGATCCTATGACCGGTATATACAACAGACGAGGCTTCTACGAGGCCGCGGAGTCCTGCCTGGAGGGGGCATATGCTACCGGCATACAGGTGATGGCCATGTATGTGGACATGGATAATCTCAAGATCGTAAATGACAGATACGGTCATGATGACGGAGATTTTTCGCTCAAGCTGATTGCTTCCACACTGAAGGAATTCGTAGACAGGGATACCGGGGTTCTCGGACGCATCGGAGGAGATGAGTTTGCATGTATAGTCTGGTCAGATGACGAGCCTGAGGAGTTTAAAAACAGGATACGCAGCTGGTTTGACAATTTCAACGAAAAGAGTGACAAGCCCTATAATGTCTCTGTCTCGGTTGGCGTGCATAAGGTCAATATAGAAGAGAGAAAGACATTGGATGAGGTTCTGGCGATAGCGGATGACGATCTGTATATAGAAAAGAAGAAACGAAACAAGAGTGTGGCAAAAAAGAAGATCTGACAAGCGGAAGGGAGAACGGAAATGCCTGTTACATTTAACGAACAGAAAAAGATATTCAAGCTTGATACCCCGAATACATCTTATATATGCGGGATTTTTGACAAAGAGGGCTTTCTCGGACATATCTACTACGGTGACAGGATAGAAGAGGAGGATGTGGCGTATCTGGCCCGTACCGGAGAACCCCCTTACACACCTGAGGTAAATAACCGTGACAGACTGGCATTTTACGATTCGTTTCCGTTTGAATATCCGGCTCACGGACTCGGAGACTATCGTGACGACTGCATAGCGGTAAGGACATCGGGCGGTAACAGTGCGCTTAAGCTTACATATGTTTCACATAAGATTATTAAGGGCAAAAAGCCGCTTAAGGGACTTCCCGCAACCTTCGGAAGCGAAGATGAATGCACGACTCTTGAGATAACCCTGACCGATGATATCCTGGAGCTCGACGTTTATCTTTCATATTCCGTCTTTGAGGATGTGGATGCGGTGCTCAGATCGGCACGCATAGTCAATAAGAGTCGGGAAGATGTAAGTCTGACCCGGGTGATGAGCGCTTGTCTGGATATGGACAATGAGAATTATGATCTGATCACGCTTCACGGGTCATGGGCGAGAGAGAGACATATCAACCGCAGACCTCTAAACAGGGGAACCCAGAGCGTCAGCTCGATCAGAGGGGAATCCGGACATCAGGAGCATCCCTTTATGGCGATCATGGAGCATAATGCGGATCAGACCGGAGGCAGGGTCTGGGGCATCAACTTTGTATATTCCGGAAATTTCCTGGCCGGCTGTTATGTTAACCAATTTGATACAGTTCGCGCTTATATCGGTATCAATCCCGAGGACTTCTGCTGGAGATTAAGACCCGGCGATGAATTTACGGCACCGGAGGCTGTTCTGGTCTATTCGGGTGAAGGCCTGGGCGGAATGAGCCGCAGCTTCCATGACCTGTACAGAAATCATCTGATCCGCAGTCCCTATAAGGATCGCAAGAGACCGATACTTATTAACAACTGGGAAGCCACATATTTTGATTTCGATACGGATAAGCTGCTGGCTATCGCAGATGAAGCTGCCAAGGTCGGCATAGAGATGCTGGTTATGGACGACGGCTGGTTCGGATATCGCAACTCCGACAATTCCTCCCTCGGAGATTGGTATGTCAATGAAAATAAGCTGAAGGGCGGTCTTAAATATCTTGTAGATGAGGTAAATAAGAGGGGGCTCAAATTCGGTATCTGGTTTGAACCCGAGATGATATCACCGGATTCCGAGCTTTACAGGGCTCATCCCGACTGGGCGATCCGGATCACCGGTCGTGAACCCGGACAGGCGAGAGAACAGTACGTACTGGATTTAAGCCGTCCCGAGGTCGTGGATTATACCTTTGATCAGATCAGTACCGTACTGCACAGCGCCAATATAGAATATGTTAAATGGGATATGAACAGACCTCTTGCGGATATCGGCAGTGCTTATCTGCCCGCAGAACAGATGGGAGAGCTGTACCACAGATATACTCTTGCCGTATACGAACTGCAGGAGAGACTGGTTACGGAATTCCCTGATCTGCTGCTGGAGAATTGTTCCGGAGGCGGAGCGAGGTTTGATCCCGGTATGCTCTATTACAGTCCGCAGATCTGGTGTTCCGATGATACCGATGCCATAGAGCGGCTTTCGATACAGGAGGGTACTTCGCTTGTATATCCTCTGTCCGCAATGGGCGCTCATGTCAGCGACTGTCCTAATCATGCACTGGGCAGGGTAACTCCTTTCAGGACAAGAGGCTATGTGGCTCTTGCCGGTACCTTTGGATATGAGCTTGATGTCACCAGGATCCCTCAGGAAGACAGGGATATGATCCCTTCACAGATAGAGATGTATCACAGATATAACGATCTGGTCAGAATGGGAGATTATTACCGCATAGCTTCTTATTCACAGAATCATGAGTATGACTGCTACATGGTAGTGGCTAAGGATAAGTCGGAGGCGCTGGTAACCTTTATACAGGTGCTTAACCGTGCCAACTGTCATTCACGCAGGATCCGTCTGCAGGGACTGGATCCGAAGCGCCGTTACCGTCTGGAATATGTTGATGATGCGGCTGACAGATCCAAGGGGGAGGGCACCGACCGTACCTATCTTGGTGAAACCCTTATGAAAGCCGGTATCCTTGTGCAGAATCCCTGGGGTGATTATCAGGGCAAGCTGATATCGGTTAAGGCTGAATAAGATATATCAGACCGGATCCGGGGTAATGACTTCGGGTCCGCTTTCGGTAGTTTCGGCAATCTCTGTCTCGGAACCTTCGATGCTGCCACGGTATTCCGCTGCATCGTCGGGAATGTCGTCCAGATCGCTGTCACTGCCGGTATCGATGTCGATGGGCGGCTTCTTAAACATAATGTCGTACATTACCGGGATGACGAACAATGTCATAAGGGTAGCGTAGGCGAGACCGCCGGCGATGACCAGAGCCATACCGCGTCCGAGCTGGGCTCCCATATCGTCTCCGATGATCAGATTGGATTCGGCCAGAATAGTGGTCAGGGCGGTCATCAAAATAGGCCTCATACGTGTTTTTCCTGTTGCAACCAGGGCGGTGGTACGATCTACACCGCCTTTTCTCAACTGGTTCGTGTAGTCTACAAACACGATACCGTTATTAACGACGGTTCCCATCAGTACTATTATTCCCAGCAGACTCAGTACGCTTAAGTTTTCACCGGTGAACCACAGAGCGAGGAAACCGCCCGTAAATGCCAGAGGTATCGTGAACAATACGATGAAGGGACTGAGCAGGCTCTGGAACTGTGCAACCATGACCAGATATACCAGTAGCAGTCCCAACAGCATTACAAGCAGCATCTGGCGGATCATGGTCAGCACCGAATCATACTCACCGCCAAGCTCCAGTGAATATCCCTGGGGAAGCTCGTATTCGTTCAACAAAGGCTCCAGTTCACGCGTGAGCAGTGTGGTATTGTAGCCCTCACCGGCCTCGGCGGTCACGGTCATATATCTGGACTGGTTCCTGCGGTTGATGGTTGTTACGCCGTCATGGATCTCTGACTTTGCAAATTCTCTGAGTTTGTGATCCTCGTGTATCGTATCTCCGTCATCGTCCTTCTTTTCAACCCGGAATTTGTAATCGAGAATATTCTCATAGGTTAACGGGTCAATATCATCCACAACCACTATATCCATATCTATGCCGTCTACGGTGATAGTAACGGCACTCTTGGAATGTGTCAGCTTATCGTTGATCTCCTGATAGATCTGGACCACGTTCAGACCGAGGCTCATGGCTTTGTTTTTGTCTATATTCAGGTGAAGCACCTTGCCGGCGTTTTCTTCACCATTGGATATGTTCTCGTATCCATCTATACCATCGACAATATCGCAGATATCGCGTGTTATTCTCGTGAGTTCATTCAGATCCGGCCCATATACATTGACCGTCAGTCCGGTTCCGCCTGTCATGGCATCCATTTCCGAGGAAACGGTGGACATGGTGAAATCCACATCCAGATCGGAAACAGAGGCTTCAATCTCTGACATAATGCGTCTGATCTCGGCTTCACCGGCGTTTTCATCTTCGGTCATCATCATAAATGACATATCCCGGAATGCATCCTGTCTGGTGGCGGCTTCCGATACAAAAAGGGAATTGTCGCCGCCTGCGATAACTCCCACAGATCCGATCCCGTCGATCTGAAGAATCCTGTCTATAACGGTATCGGTCATTTCATAGGCTTCCGATCTGGTCACGTCCTCAGGGTATGAGATATCGGCCTGAAGCTGGTTCATGGTCATATCCGGTATGATGACGATGCCCATACGTACTACCATAAATGCGGAGAATATCAGCAGTCCGAGGGAAACTCCTATCGGTACGAGCTTGAATCTGAGGCAGAAGCGGAGAGCCGTATCGTACCATACCATCACCTTATCAAAAAGAGGGTGTTCCCTGGGTGTCGTTGACTTAAGGAGAGTCGAGCTCGCCGCCGGAACGACCGTCATGGCGATAAACAGTGAGGCCAGCAGACAGAATACGATGGTCAGGCACATGGGTGCCAGCAGATCGTTGACAAGACCGGTTGTGTAGATCATCGGCAGGAATACGCAGATGGTGGTCAGCGTAGAGGCGGTGATGGCTCCGGCGACCTGTCTGGTACCCTGTACCGCGGCGCGGGGGGCAGCTATACCATGATTCCTGAGGCGGTATATGTTCTCCAGGACAACGACAGAGTTATCCACAAGCATACCTATGCCCAGAGCCAGTCCGGACAGTGACAGCATGTTGAGCGATATGTTGGAGAAATACATGCAGATAAGAGCAGTCAGCACACTGATCGGGATGCTGATAGCGACAACTATGGTTGGTTTTACATCCTTCAGGAATATTGCCAGTATGATGATCGCGAGGATCGCGCCGATGATCATTGACTGCAGCACGCTCTTGACGATCAGGTCTATGTAGTCGCCCATATCCACGAGGGTAGTGATGTGGATCCCGGGATGGGCACTGAGAAGTTCGGCGCTTGCGGCATCAATGGTTTTGGACAGATCGTTCGTTCCGGTGGTGGAGCTTTTGAAGATCGACAGTATCACGGCCTGATCGGAACCGAGACGCACATAGCTGTCCTCGGAATTATCTATCACTCTGATATCGGCCACGTCTCCAAGCCTGACATCTCCAACCTTGTCCAGATTGGTAAGAACTATGTTTTTAAGCTCGTCGACCTCCTCGTAATGCTGTCCGACCTTAACCAGCCACGAGTTGTCCAGTTTATCGTCCACATATCCTGCGGGCATCTCAAAGTTCTGGGCGTAGATCAGTCCGGAAAGTGTATCCAGGGTCAGAAGCTGGTCCGCATTTGCCATTTTCTTTGCTTCGCGCTTTTGCTTCTCATATTTCTTTACGGCATCCTCGTAATCCTTCCACCCGTCATCTATCTGCTTCTGACCGTCCGTGATCTGTTCCCAGCCCTCACGGATCTGTTCCTGACCGCTGGTGATCTGATCCCATCCGGAATCTATCTGCTTCTGGGCTGAATCCAGCTGATCCTTTGCGGAGTCTAACTGAGTCTGGGCACTGTCGAGCTGTGCCTTGCCGATCGCAAGCTGGGCATCTGCACTTCCTATGGATTCGGCGGCTTCCAGTTTGCCCTTTTCCAGCTCCTTATATCCGCTCTCGACCTGGGATTTGGCCTGGTCTATGGCTGAGTTGAGTGCCGACACGGTAGCTTCAGCGGTCTTTTTCTGGGTCTCGATCTGAGATTTCTGTGATTCCAGCTCGCTTTTCTGTGATTCCAGCTCACTCTTCTGTGATAAAAGCCCCTGCAGCTGTTCCAGCTCCGCAAGTCTGGTCTTAAGCTCCTCGTTTTCGGGATCAGCAGCGAGACCGGCATTCACCATATCTATCATACCCTGGATATTTTCGGAATTAACTCCCGATGCCTCTGCCTGGGAGATGGCGTCAAGTGCGGAATCGATCTGTTTGATCCCGTCGTTGAGTTTTTTGAGGCCGCTGCTTAAGGCAGAAGCCTGGGTTTGTGCTGCGGAAAGCTGAGTCTGCAGGGATGCTACCTGGGCCGAAGCCTGATCCAGCTGGAAGCTTAGATCCGCCAGATTCTGATTGGCTTCGCTTTTTTTGTCATTAAGCTCCTTTTCGCCCTTTTCCATATCGGCCTGTTTGTCGGCCAGTTCGTTTTTATTCTTTTCCAGTTCACTCTTGTTGTCATCCAGCTCTTTTTGACTGTCGGCTAGATCCTGTTTGTTTTCTTCCAGATCCTTTTGTGATTTGACCAGCTTGGATTTGTTTTTGTTAAGGCTTTCCTGAGAGTCATTCAGCTGCTTCTCGGCATCCTCGAGCTGTTCAACTGCCTCGGCGAAGGCATCGTCTACGGTAGCGAGGATCTTATCATTCAGCTTATCGACCTTAGCTTCGTTCAGTTCAACCTCTACGGATTTGTCAACGAGTCCGAGCGTGGTTACGCTGGCTACACCGTTTTGTTTTTCATAGTAAGGGGTAACGTCGTCGCGGATAAACTGAGACAGTTCATCCATTTCCATATCGTCCATGCTGACCGCAAGGTAGACGGAGGCGACCATATCCGTGCTGATCTCTATTATGGATGGAGTACCGGCATCATCGGGAAGATAGGGCTCAAGAGTATTAAGAGCGCTGGAAACCTTGACCATGGCACTGTCCAGATCCGTATCATCCGTGAATTCCAGCTGTACCATACCGTAGTTTTCGCTGCATATGCTGTATACATTCTTTACTCCGTTGATAGTTCCGAGGGAGCTCTCCATGGGCTCACAGATCTCGGCTTCGACTTTTTCGGAGCTTGCTCCGGGGTATGTTGTAAGAACCATCAGGTATGGAAGAGAGATATCGGGCAGCAGATCCAGCTGCATGCTTATGACACTGACTATTCCCAGGACTACTGCGACTATGACACCGACCAGAACTGTAAACGGTTTTTTGACACTGAACTTTGACATTTTAATAAAATACCGGAACAGTGGACTTTGTGCACGATCCCGGGGAACTGATACTGAGGAAATGCCGATTAACTCAGCGTTTCCATGATTAAATATAGTAAACGAATTAAGCAATTGCACTTTGCCGAGCCATAACTGCCATAAATTTAAGCATTATGGCTCGCCATACGGCAATTACTAAATTCGTTGACTATAAGACTAATTCAGTATACTTTATGAAAAAACTAATCTCAATACGTGAAATATAAAGATTTAATAAATAAATTAATGTTGGGATACGGTATTATGCACAATTGCGTGACAAGGGCGGAGTCTGAGTGATAATATTGAATTTAACAGTGAATCAAAAGGAGGAGATCATGAATAAAACTATAGCCATTGCCGGAACCGGTTATGTGGGATTATCAAATGCCATTTTGCTTGCACAGAATAATAAGGTGTATGCGGTTGACATAATACCTGAGAAGGTTGAAATGATCAATGATCATAAATCTCCCATCGTTGATAAAGAGATAGAAGAATACCTGTCCGAAAAGGAACTGGATCTGACAGCGACCCTTGACGGAGAAAAGGCATATGCGGAGGCGGATTTTGTAGTGATCGCAGCTCCGACAAACTATGATCCTCAGAAGAATTTCTTTGATACCTCGGCAGTTGAGGCGGTGATCAGGCTTGTGCAGAAGGTAAATCCCGACTGCTATATGGTGATCAAATCCACGATCCCGGTAGGATATACCGAATCCGTAAGAAAGAAATTCGGTACAGACCGGATCCTGTTCAGTCCCGAATTTCTCAGAGAGGGCAGGGCTTTATATGACAATCTGTATCCCTCGAGGATAATCGTCGGTACTGACAGATCCGATCCCGAGATGCTTAAGGCAGCGGAAACCTTTGCCGGATTGTTGTCCGAGGGAGCGATCAAGGAGAACATAGATATACTGATCATGGGTACCACGGAGGCCGAGGCGGTCAAGCTCTTTGCCAATACCTATCTGGCTCTCAGAGTCAGTTATTTTAATGAACTGGATACCTACGCCGAGGTCAAAGGTCTCAACACGGGTGATATCATACGGGGTGTCTGCCTTGATCCTAGGATAGGCGATCATTATAACAATCCCAGCTTCGGATATGGCGGATACTGTCTGCCAAAGGATACCAAACAGCTGCTTGCCAATTATTCGGACGTACCCGAGAACCTGATAGAAGCCATCGTCAATGCGAACCGTACCCGCAAGGACTTTATAGCCGACAGGGTACTTCATACCGCTGGTTATTATGAGGAGAGCGAGCAGTACAACAGTGCCAAGGAGAAAGCGATTTGCGTCGGCGTCTACAGGCTTACCATGAAGAGCGGGTCGGATAATTTTCGACAATCATCCATACAGGGCATCATGAAGCGTATCAAGGCTAAGGGAGCATCCGTTATCATATATGAGCCTACCCTCGAAAACGGAACTACCTTCTTTGGAAGCGAGATCGTCAATGATCTCGATGAATTCAAGAGTCGTTCCGATGCCATTATAGCCAACAGATACGAGACGGCGCTGGATGATGTGAGCGAGAAGGTATACACCAGGGACATTTTTCGCAGGGATTAAAGAATACTGACCAAACCGGTGTGATCCATTAACGGAGAAGAACTATGATAAAGAAGTATATAATTGGTGATCCGATAGAAACCGACTCCGTCGTGGTTGACATAACTAAGTCGGAGGGCGCTTTACCTTACTTCGCTGCCGATGAAGAGGCTCATACACTCACCTTTGAGATGAGTGATGATACAAGGATATACGGACTCGGTGAGGTGCTTGTCTTTATCGGAAAAGGACATTCTCTGCCGGTTGCCGATCCGGCTATGCGTGTGGAAGACATAGACTACGATACCATGCATTTCCTTTCATACGGAGATTCCGACGTATATCATTTTGCCGGTGAGAGAGATGCTTGAAGAAGGATTCAGAATAACCCGTGATAAGGATAAGGCGTATTATATTACGAACTGGGGCATAACGGTATTCTGTACAGTTATGGTAGCGATGCTCCGTATGAGTATCATTCCCAGTATAATCGGTGTAGCGGATATCCCTTTTTCCACTACCGATTTCTTCTTTATAGTCTGCACGTCCCTATGCGGATTTGTGTATGGCGTTGCCATGTTCTCGGCAGTCGTTGTCTGTGAATTGATAATATTGTTTATTTCGGGCGGCTTTGGCGCAATGCGCCCGGATTCGTCTCTGTTGTTCTCGATATTCCTGTATATGCTTATTGTTCTTGCGTGCGGATACTTTTCATCTCACAGATGGTATGCGAAACGCTTCAGAACCTTTATGGCAACGATCATACTGATGATGATCCTGACCAACTCCTGGTATATGATGTTTGTCGTCATTCCCGAGCCGGTGTCTACAGCCTATGCGGATCATGATTTCTGGCATCTTGCGGTTGGCTCTAATCCGGAGGTCGTGATAGCGGTTGTTCTGGTATATCTTTTATTCAGGTTTCTGCCAGATAAGGTAAAAATAAAGTTCGGGATGGGGCATCTGTATACTCTGGCATACAGACAGTATCTTGAAGATCACAAAGACATCCGCAAAACCACTATCAGTTCAAAGGTTACGGTAATGTCGCTGATCGAAGCTGTACTTTTAAGCGTAATATGCGTTATTATATTTGATTTTCAGCTGACACATCAGGACCCCGGACATGTGGGCATGAATGAAACTATCCGGGCGGACAAAACTCTTTTCGGAATGAATTTCCAGCTTATCCTGCTTACACTCAGTGTTTCCCTGCCGATCGCGGTATTATTTAATGAAATCATTCTGCGCATAGTGGTTCTGCCTATCAACAGGATCTCCAACGCCATGGATAAATTCTTCAGCGGTGACAAGGAGGAGCTGACCAGACACCTCGATATGGTCGACCGGCTTCATATCAATTCCGGCGACGAGATGGAGAAGCTGTATAATAATATGCGCAAAATGGTCCGAGATATGAATGATCATATAGACGCGCTGGAAAAGGAAAGGCAGCTGGAGGCGGATCTTGAGGTGGCGGAAGCCAAAAGCGAGGCGAAATCGGCATTTCTCTCCAATGTATCCCACGAAATAAGAACTCCCATCAATGCTGTGCTGGGAATGAATGAGATGATTCTGAGGGAAAGTGAGGAGGAGAATACCCTTTATTACGCGGAAAATATCAGAACCGCGGGAAATTCACTGCTGGGACTGGTCAATGATATCCTGGACTTCTCCAAGATAGAAGCAGGCAAGATGGATATCATAGAGGTGGATTATGAATTCGCATCCACGCTGAACGACCTTGTCAATATGATCAGTACCAGGGCCGCCGACAAGGGGCTTGAGCTTATTGTCAACGTAAATCCCGGGCTTCCGAGTCTGCTTCACGGAGATGAGATACGTATCAAACAGGTAGTTACCAATATTCTGACCAACGCCGTGAAGTATACCGAAAAGGGCAGCGTGACCATGAGCGTGGATTTTGACAGAAATGTGGAGGACGACGATTCGGGTTTACATAAAATTAATAACAACCTGCAATCCGGCGATGAAATAACAGAAAACAACATCAATAACAATAGTTTACATAAGATCAATCTCAAGGTAGCTGTTAAGGATACCGGAATAGGTATCAGGGAGGAAGATCTGAATAAGCTCTTCAGTGCATTTGAACGTATTGAGGAAGAAAGGAACCGCAACATTGAGGGTACCGGTCTCGGTATGAATATTACCCAGACTCTGCTTGATCTGATGGGCAGCAGGCTGGAGGTTCAAAGTGTCTACGGTGAGGGCTCGTGTTTCTCATTCTCTCTGGTACAGGGAGTCGTCAGAGACACGCCGATAGGAGATTATGAGGAGGCATTCAGACGTTCGGTTTCCGAACACAGCAAATACCGGGAGAGCTTTACCGCACCCGATGCTCTGATACTTATTACGGACGATACAAAGATGAATCTGACCGTCATAGAAAATCTTTTAAAGAGAACGCAGATCAAAATGGATTTTGCACTAAGCGGAGATGAATGCATAAGCAAAACGCTGGAACGTAAATACGATATGATCCTTCTTGATCACCGCATGCCCGAAAAGGATGGGATTCAAACCCTGGCAGAGCTTAAAGCCATGCATGACAATCCAAATCTGAATACGCCTGTGATCTGTCTTACGGCCAATGCGGTATCGGGAGCGAGAGAAGAATATCTGGCTGCGGGATTTACCGATTATATAACCAAGCCTGTCAATCCTGCAAATCTCGAAAAGCTTCTGATGGCATATCTGCCGGAAGAGAAAGTGCATCCTGTTGATATACAGGATAAAGAGGATAGATCATATGCGGCAGAGAGGTCAAAAGGATCCCACATCATAAAAGAGGATGAGGAGTCGGAACTTCCTGATTTCATAACACATGTATCTGAACTGGATATTCAAAAAGGCATATCGAATTGCGGAGATGCGGGATCATATATATCCGCACTCAGAACCTATGCCGAAGCGGCCGATGACAATCTGGATTCAATAGAAGGCTTTTTTAAAGATAAGAACTATCAGGATTATACGATCAGGGTACATGCACTCAAAAGCTCTTCGAGGATAATCGGGGCAGAGAAGATAGGAAGTCTTGCGGAACTGATGGAGAATGCCGGCAATGCCGGGGACGCCGGGCTGATAGAAGAGAAGACCCCGGAGCTGCTTGACCTGTACAGGGAGCTTACAGACAGACTTCGTCCTCTAGTCATGGATGATGGTGGGAAAACGGACAAATCCGACGGAAAACCTATCAGCGAAGCAGAACTGAAGGATGCATATGATGCCCTTAAGGAAATGTCTCTCGGACTTGATCATGACGGCTTTGGCTTTATATTGGATTCTCTCGGAGAATACAGATTGCCCGAAGAGGATCTCGACAGATATAACAGGTTGAGATCAGCCGCCAGAAAATTTGACTGGGATCAGATAGGAAGTATATTGAAAGAAGTATAGAACGGTAATACACAATACAAAAATATTAAAAGGAGATTTAACTATGAAAGCAAATACAGTTACTCTTGGGAGTACAGGGATCACATCACCGCAGAACGCTTTCGGTGCTCTGCCGGTTCAGAGACGGGATATGGCTGCGGCTGTGAGGATCCTCAGACGTGCGTATGAGGGAGGCATGACATACTTTGATACAGCAAGGGCATACTCCGACAGTGAGGAAAAGATCGGGGAGGCTCTGTCCGATGTGAGAGATAAGATCACAATAGCGACCAAGACCACTGCCAAGGATCCGGAAGCTATGAAACATGATCTGGAGACATCGTTAAAGAATTTAAAAACAGACGTTATTGACATTTACCAATTTCACATGGCTGATCGTTGCTTTGCTCCCGAGGACGGCAGCGGGATGTATGAACAGGCGCTTGAATTTAAGAGACAGGGAATGATACGGCATATAGGTATAACGGCTCACAAGATAGGAGTTGCGGAGGAATGCGTGAAGTCCGGACTCTATGAGACCCTGCAGTTTCCCTTCAGTTATCTGTCGGGAGACAGGGAGGTTGCGCTTGTCAGGTCTTGCAGGGAGCATAATGTGGGTTTCATCTGTATGAAAGCACTTGCGGGCGGACTTATCACCAACTCGCGTGCGGCATTTGCCTTTACGGCGCAGTTTGACAATGCATTGCCGATCTGGGGCATCCAGAAAGAAGAGGAGCTTGAAGAGTGGCTGGAATTTATGGATGACGCACCGGAAATGGATGATGAGCTACGCAGCTTCATCGAGGGTGAGAAGGAAGAACTGAGCGGGGACTTCTGTCGCGGCTGCGGCTATTGCATGCCGTGCCCGATGGGAATACAGATCAATAACTGTGCCCGCATATCCCTCATGCTCAGACGTGCGCCCTCACAGAACTGGCTCTCCGAAACCTGGCAGAACAATATGAAGCAGATCGAAAAATGTATCGACTGCCGCTCATGCGTATCCAAATGCCCTTACGAGCTGAACACACCGGAGCTTCTTCGCAAGAATTATGAGGATTACAAGAGGGTTCTGTCCGGAGAGGTAAGTGTCGGATAATTAATTTAGAAAAAGCTTGCCATTAGTTCAAATGACTATTATAATATAAAAGGTTTAGGCACAGGGGTGTAGTTCAACGGTAGAACGGCGGTCTCCAAAACCGTTAATGCGGGTTCGATTCCTGCCACCCCTGCTTTGTTTTATGACATTTCCTTAGAGATCATTGAATCCATTCCGGATTTTATTTTTCCAATCTATTCACGATATGAGGGATTTGTGATACACTTCTGTATAGTGTGATTTTGATTTTTCTTAAATGGAAACGGAGTTTTTATGGATATTCAGTCTGATGGAAGAGATGATCTGGCCTACCGGCGCGAGCTTGTTGACAAATACCGTCCTTTTGTGGAGAAGCTGACTACCTATACGTCATGGCTTGAATCCAAAAAGGGAAACGCGGTCAGCAGCACATATACGGGCGACGGCATTGCCGAACATTCGATCTCTTTTCCGGTCTATGACTCCACCTTGCTTGCATTGATCAAGCTTCTGCAGTCTACACCACTTATAGACAGAAACTATGTATATGTCTATTCCAGAAACAGGATCAAAACCAAAGAAGATGAACTGAACCTTATCCACCGAAGCGAGCTTAAGGATACGGCCAATATCGGAGCGGTTATGAGTCGCTATGTTCTGGAGGGAATGAGACGCGGTTCCATGTGGACCGAGGGTGTGACTTCGGGTATTTTTCTCGAGGCCATCAATCAGCTTAAGAAAAATATTGAATATTGGGATGTACCAATCAGATAGTTAACCGAAAGGAAAGGATTATGGGCAAAGTTAAACGTATCTACGTGGAAAAGCAGGACCCCTACGCGGTCCACGCCGGGCAGCTGGAATCTGAGGTTTCAAGCTACCTTGGCATTAAGAGTATCAACAGGATCAGAGTATTTATACGATACGATGTTGAGAATATCTCTGATGAAACCTTTGAAAAGGCCTGCGGAATGGTATTTGCGGAGCCGCCTGTCGACATTCTCTATCGTGAAGAACTTGATATTCCGGCAGGAGCCCGTGTTTTTTCAGTAGAATTTCTGCCCGGTCAGTTTGACCAGAGAGCGGATTCGGCAGTACAATGCGTTCAGCTGATCAGGGAGGACGAGACTCCGATCATCAGAACTGCCGTTACCTATATGATCATAGGAGATATCTCCGAAGAAGAGTTTTCCCAGATAAAAGCATATTGCATCAATCCCGTGGATTCCCGTGAGACCGGTATGGACAAACCGGAGACACTTGCTGTGGATTATGATGATCCCGCAGATGTGGCTGTGATGGACGGGTTTATCACCGATTCCGAAGAAGGATTGCGCAATCTGTACGACAGTCTTGAACTGGCAATGACCTTCAGGGATTTTCTTCATATCCGCAACTATTTCGAAAATGATGAGAAGCGTGACCCTACCCTGACTGAAATAAGGGTATTGGATACCTACTGGTCGGATCATTGCAGACATACCACTTTCTCGACCGAGCTTACCGATGTGGAATTTGAAGACGGTTTTTATCGTACTCCCATTGAGACCACATATCAGAGTTATCTGGATACCAGGGATGAGATATTTAAGGACAGAACCGACAAATTCCCATGCCTGATGGATCTGGCTACAATGGCAATGCGCAAGCTTAAGAGCGAGGGCAGACTTGACGATATGGAAGAATCGGATGAGATCAATGCCTGCTCGGTAGTCGTTCCGGTTGAGATAGATTACGGTCAGGGTCCCGAGCAGGAGGAGTGGCTGGTATTCTTTAAGAACGAAACACATAACCATCCGACCGAGATAGAGCCTTTCGGAGGCGCGGCCACTTGCCTGGGAGGTGCCATCAGGGATCCGCTTTCGGGAAGAGGTTATGTATATCAGGCAATGCGTATTACCGGTGCCGCGGATCCTACGGTTCCGGTTTCGGAAACATTACACGGTAAGCTTCCCCAGCAGAAGCTGGTAAGGGGAGCTGCTGACGGGTATTCGTCGTACGGCAATCAGATCGGTCTGGCTACCGGATATGTTAAGGAGATATATCATCCCGACTATGTGGCCAAGCGCATGGAGATAGGTGCCGTAATGGGAGCCGCTCCACGCAAGAATGTGATCAGGGCAACATCCGATCCGGGAGACATAATCATCCTGCTGGGCGGTAGAACCGGACGTGACGGCTGTGGCGGAGCCACCGGATCCTCCAAGGTACATACGGAGAGTTCCATTGAGACCTGCGGAGCCGAGGTTCAAAAGGGTAACGCGCCTACGGAACGTAAGATTCAGAGGCTGTTCAGACGCCCCGAGGTCAGCCGCATAATCCGCAAATGCAATGATTTCGGAGCCGGCGGCGTAAGTGTGGCAATCGGAGAGCTTGCTGACGGACTTGTGGTAGATCTGGATAAGGTTCCAAAGAAATATGCCGGGTTGGACGGTACTGAGCTTGCCATCTCCGAATCGCAGGAGCGTATGGCAGTTGTTGTTGCCCCGGAAGATGCGGACAGATTTTTGGGATATGCCGATGAGGAAAACCTTGAAGCAGTCTGTGTGGCTGTAGTTACGGAAGAACCCAGGCTTGTACTCAACTGGAGGGGTAAGCCCATCGTTGATCTGTCAAGGGCATTCCTGGATACTAACGGCGCTCATCAGGAGAATTCCGTAAAGGTCAGCATTCCGGATGAAACAGAGAATTATCTTGAAAAATATGCAAGTAAAAAGGTTGAGGCTGCATTGGAAAACGGTAATGTCAGGGACGCATGGATGGCACTTCTTTCCGATCTGAACGTATGTTCACAGAAGGGGCTTGTTGAGATGTTCGATTCCTCCATCGGAGCAGGCACCGTTACAATGCCTTACGGCGGAGTGACCCAGCTGACCGAAACTCAGACCATGATAGCCAGGCTGCCTGTATTGAAGGGTAGTACGGATACGGTTACTATGATGAGTTATGGCTTTGACCCGTATCTTTCTTCATGGAGTCCTTATCACGGAGCCGTATATGCGGTAACGGAATCTATGGCCAAGGTTGTAGCTTCCGGAGGGGACACATCAAAGATCAGATTTACATTCCAGGAATATTTCCGCAGGATGACGTCGGATCCCTCGAGATGGAGTCAGCCTTTCTGTGCTTTACTTGGTGCTTATGATGCTCAGATAGGATACGGACTGCCGTCTATAGGCGGCAAGGATTCGATGTCAGGTACATTTAATGATATCGATGTGCCGCCCACGCTGGTTTCATTTGCAGTGGATATTGCTGAGGGAAAGGATATCGTAACACCCGAGCTCAAGGAATCCGGTGACTATCTGGTCATGTTTGAGATAGAAAAGGATGAATATGATATTCCCGTTTATGAGTCGGTTCTTGAACAATATGATCATATCACAAAGCTGATACGTGAGGGCTACGTCAGAGCAGCATATGCCGTAGATTCCTACGGAATAGCTTCCGCCCTGTCGCATATGGCTTTCGGCAATAAGCTGGGCGTGAGCATAGACAGCGAAATCGATCCCAACAGACTTTTTAAGAACGGACTCGGCAATATCATATGTGAGATCGAACCACAGTCCAAACCTCATCTGGATGAGCTGGATTTGGATTATACTATGGTGGGAACCGTAAATGGTATATCTGCCTTTGTGATCGGCGGCGAGACTGTTACGATAGATGAGGCGATAGAAGCATGGAAGAAGCCTCTTGACGGTGTATTTCCGTATATCTCCGGTGAAAATGGCAATGAAAAGGTTGAAAGACCGGTCTTCCATACTGATAATGTCTATGTTTGCAGGAATAAGGTCGCGCGTCCGAGAGTGTTCATTCCGGTATTTCCCGGAACCAACTGTGAATATGATTCCGCAAGGGCGTTTGAGAGAGCCGGTGCCGATACAGATGTCCGGATATTCCGTAATCTGAATGCAGAGGATATCAGAGAGAGCGTGGCATCCTTTAAGGAAGCTATAGATCAGGCCCAGATAATCATGTTCCCCGGCGGATTTTCGGCCGGTGACGAGCCCGACGGATCTGCCAAATTCTTTGCGGCTGCCTTCAGAAATGAAAGTATCCGTGAAGCTGTAATGGACCTGACGGGAAAACGTGACGGACTTGTACTTGGAGTATGCAACGGCTTCCAGGCACTCATCAAGCTGGGGCTGGTTCCCTACGGTGAGATCAGACAGCAGACCTCCGATTCGCCGACACTGACGTTTAATACCATAGGCAGACATATTTCAAAGATGGTATATACCAGGGTGGTATCAAATCTTTCACCGTGGCTGGCACTGACAGAACCGGGCGGAGTATACGTAAGCCCCGCTTCACACGGAGAGGGCAGGTTCGTGGCTTCCGATGAGTGGATAGATAGGCTGTTTGCGAACGGACAGGTGGCTACACAGTATTCGGATCCGGAGGGCAATATCACTATGGATGAGGAAACCAATATCAATGGTTCCTATTCGGCGATAGAGGGTATTACCTCACCCGACGGACGGATATTCGGCAAGATGGCCCATGTGGAGAGACGCGGAGACGGAGTAGCCGTTAACATCTACGGTGAGCAGGATCTTAAGATATTTGAAGCCGGTGTCAGGTATTTCAGATAAGATGAATAAGGTCAATTACCAGAAGGAACTTGACAAGATAACGGACGCTATCGATTACGATAAGCGTCCGACACTTCTTTTGCATAGCTGCTGTGCACCCTGTTCCAGCTATTGTATGGAGTACCTTAGGGAATTCTTTGATATAACGGTGTTTTATTACAATCCGAATATTTCATCGGAACCGGAATATATCAAGAGACTCGGGGAAGAGAAAAGGCTTATAAACGAATATAATTCCCAGATCGACATATACAGGGAAAAGGGCACGTCAGAGTTCCCGGGTGGAATCAAGATTACTCCGCACACAGGATATATCAGGGTGATAGAGGGAGATTACGAACCGGATGTTTTTTATGAGTGTGTAAGAGGACTTGAAGGATGTCCGGAGGGTGGCGAAAGATGCGGCAAATGCTTTGAACTCAGATTGTCCAAAACATTTGAGCTTGGCAAACGACTCGGGTTTGATTATGTGACAACTACCCTGACCATAAGTCCGCTCAAGAACGCTGAACGCATCAACGAGATCGGCTACTCACTTGAAACAGGTGCACCCGGGGACGGTTCTTCGCATTGTGTTATGTCGACCGATATCGAAAGTACGCGTCCTCGCTGGCTCCCTTCCGATTTTAAGAAGAAAGAGGGATATAAGCGTTCGATCGAACTGTCGGGAACATTTGATCTGTACAGACAGAATTATTGCGGATGCGTGTTCAGCCGGAATGAAAGTGAGGATAGATTATGAAACAGTTTCTTGAAGAGATATCCGAGTATGTCAAAAAGGCATTTGAGGATGCAGGATATGACGGGGCACTGGGGAGGGTTACGGTATCCAACAGACCCGATCTGTGTGAGTACCAGTGCAACGGAGCAATGGCCGGTGCAAAACAGTATCACAAGGCTCCTCTGATGATCGCACAGGATGTTGCCGCTAAGCTTTCCGATAGTGATGTGTTTGAAAAGGTGGAAGCGGTAGCCCCCGGATTTTTAAATCTGGATTTAAGTAATGAGTTTATATCCGATTATGTGGTAAGGATGTCAAATGATGATCATTTCGGCATAGAACGACCAATACCATCTGTTATGATAGTGGATTACGGCGGACCGAATGTTGCGAAACCTCTTCATGTAGGACACCTGCGCAGTGCAGTTATCGGAGAGAGCATCAAGCGTATCCTGCGTTATATGGGTAACGAAGTCTACGGCGATATACACATGGGGGACTGGGGACTTCAGATGGGACTTGTCATTTATGAGCTCAGTCTCAGACAGCCCGGACTTCCGTATTTTGATGATGGATTTGATGGAGACTATCCGGAGGAAGCCCCCTTTACTGTTTCCAATCTGGAAGAGATATATCCGGCAGCCTCCGGTAAATCCAAGCAGGATCCGGATTATAAAGCCAAAGCTATGGAGGCTACCCTGAAGCTACAGGAGGGTCACAGGGGATACAGAGCCTTGTGGAACAAGATAATGGATGTTTCGATCGCTGATATGAAGCGCAATTACGACAGGCTCGATGTCAGCTTTGATCTATGGAACGGGGAGTCTACGGTACAGGAGCTTATCCCGGGCATGGTAAAGGATATGAAGGACGGCGGTTTTGCATATGAATCCGAGGGTGCCCTTGTTGTGGATGTCAAGGAGGAGACCGATACAAAGGAGATGCCTCCGTGCATGATCATCAAATCTGACGGAGCTTCCTTATATAATACGACAGATCTGGCCACTATCAAGGATCGTATGGCCAAATATAATCCCTCCAAGATCGTTTATCTGACTGATAAACGTCAGGATCTGTATTTTGAACAGGTATTCCGGTGTGCACGTAAGACCGGACTTGCTCCGGATGAGTGTGAACTGATCCATATCAGCTTCGGAACAGTAAACGGTAAGGACGGCTCGCCTTACAAGACCAGATCGGGCGGAGTGCCCAGACTTTCCGATCTGATAGATGAGATCGAGGATAGTATGCTGGCCAAGATCCGTGAAAATGCAGCAGGCAAGGACGAGACCGTATCTGACGATGAAGCTCTTGACAGGGCACGCAAGGTCGGACTGGCAGCCATCAAGTATGGAGACCTGTCCAATCAGGCTTCCAAGGATTATATATTCGATGTTGACAGATTTACCTCATTTGAGGGAGATACCGGTCCGTATATCCTGTACACCTGCGTTCGCATCAATTCGATACTCCGCAAGGCATCCGAACAGGGTATTGATACTGGGAAGGCACAGATCCTGCCACCGGTCAACGCATCGCATAAGGCTCTTATGCAGGCGATCAGTTCCTTTGGAGCTGAGATCACGTCCGCTTACAGGGAATATGCTCCGCACAGGATATGCGGATATATTTATGCACTTTCCAATGCGTTTAACAGTTTTTATCATGAAAATCATATACTGACCGAAGAAGACGAGGCAGTCAGGGGCTCCTTTATCGGATTGCTTAAGCTGACTGGGAGTATATTGAAGACATGTACGGATATGCTGGGATTTGAGATTCCGGAGAGAATGTGATTTTCAAAGAGGGGAAGGTTTACATAATATGAGCATATGGGAAAGATGGAAAAAAGAGAGCTGGTTTTCGATGACGGTTGCCATCTGTATAGGCATACTGTTCTATACACTGATCAATAATATCCCGATCGTGGCGAGTGTCCTGGGCGGTGTTTGGACTGTGGTAAAACCGCTGTTATATGCTTTGATCATAGCCTATCTGGTAGATCCGATAGCGCGTTTTTACCAGATGAAGCTGCTGTCCGGCATGAAAAAACAGGCTATTGCACGTAAGATATCGGTAATCATTGCGGTTCTGACCGTGATCGTTGTATTGGTACTGATAATAGTTGCGGTGATTCCGCCTTTTATTCAAAGTATCGTTACCCTGGTCAATCATATTTCGAGACTTTTGGAGGAGCTGCAGACAAATTCGGGAGAATTGAGCAGTATTCTGCCTCCGGCGATCGCAAACATCTTCGGGGATTTTTCGTTCGGCGAAAATGCCCTTTCCAAGGTTTCCGAGTATCTGAGTTCCATGGTGGGAGGTATTGCCAATGCTTCTCTTACCGCCGGCTCGGCTCTGGCAAATATTTTGATCGCCTTTATACTGGCCATATATCTGCTGCTCGACAAGGCCAGACTGCAGACCATCGGACGCAGATTCCTGATCCTTGTTTTGAAACAGGAGAAATATTTAAGCTTTTCGGACTTTATCAAAAAGGTGGACAACATACTTCTCAGCTATATCAAGGGAAGTATGATCGAAGCACTGATAGTAGGAGCAGTCAACTGGATATTTATGCTGATAGTGGGTATGCCTTATGCAATACTCGTTTCACTTATAGTAGGTATTACCAATCTGGCACCCACATTCGGACCCATAGTCGGTGCAGTGATCGGAGCGTTCCTGCTGTTGATCGAAAAACCGGTATATGCGCTCATCTTCCTGATCTTTACGGTGATACTCCAAACCATAGACGGATATATTATCAAGCCCAGACTGTTCGGTGATTCGCTTGGAGTTTCTCCGCTGCTGATACTGATAATGATCATCCTGGGCGGACGTGTTTTCGGAGTTGTAGGAATCCTTCTTGCTATTCCTACAGCTGCGATCGGAAGTATCCTGGCTAACGACTGGTGGTCGATTTATAAGGCAAAAAAGCATATTCAGGAGCCGGAGGAGGATATTCCGGATATGAATACTGTCAAAAAGGATGGATAAAATCCCTGTCAAAAAGGATGTGCCCAAAAGGGCAAAAAAGGATGAATAAAAATCCCTTGACAAGCATAGTAAAACGAGGTATCATTTTAAGGTCGTTTGTGAAACGAAACGGGGTCTTAGCTCAGCTGGGAGAGCATCTGCCTTACAAGCAGAGGGTCATAGGTTCGAGCCCTATAGGCCCCACTTATTCCCGGACGAAATCTTGATTTCGTCCGAGAGTAGGAGCGGCGGAGCGCCGGGAGGTCTGAGTTTACGAAGACCGACAGAGAGCGAAGCCAGCAAAGATTTTTTGACGGACGAAATCCTGATTTCGTCCGAGAGGAGGAGCGGCGGAGCGCTGGGAGGTCTGAGTTTACGAAGACCGACAGAGAGCGAAGCCAGCGACGACGAGGCGAGATAGCTCAGTTGGCTAGAGCACGCGGTTCATACCCGCGGTGTCGAGGGTTCAAATCCCCCTCTCGCTACTGAAAACCCTGCAAGATTGCTGTCTTGCGGGGTATATTTTTTTCAGGGTAATCAAAAAGTAAGCAAAATTTGATTACTTTTGAAAACCAATAAATAACTTCTGTTGTTTATGGGAGACACAACTTGATTTTTCCGTAGAAAGGAGAGTTGAATGGTGTCTGTCTCCCGAAAATGAATCGAATATAAGGTATAACTGGAAGACCTGTTTTCTTTGCATAAACGATTTGCAAGGGAAGCAGGTTTTTTCATGGATGAAAAAAGAACATGTTTTGAAATCCATGGATGGATTTCAATGTTCATTTCATGGATGAAAAAAGAACATGTTTTGAAATCCATGGAGAGATTTCATTGTTCGTTTTTTGAAAGGTTAAGGTGATTATTATGAGCAAAGTACCTGAGTACAACATTAATGGAACGCTGATTATAGGAGTAGACGCCGGATATGGCAACTATAAGACGGCGCATACAACATTTCCTACGGGGATCATTAAGAGCGATTCTGCTCCGGTATTCTCCAGAGACTATATCAAGTATGATGGTTGTTTCTATACGCTTGGAGAGAATCATAAGGATTTCGTGGCTCAGAAAGAGTCTGATGAGGACAACTATGTCATGACTCTGGCGGCCGTTGCGAAAGAACTTAAGGAGCGAGGATTAACGTCGGCACGTATTCATCTTGCGGTGGGGCTTCCTCTTAAGTGGGTTCAGGCACAGAGGGAATCTTTCAGGGAATATGAGGGAAAACAGTTTCTGATATCCATGGGATATGTACTATTCTTTGTAGGATGTATTATTGTATTCGGGTTGATACTTAACGGAATGGCAAAAGACTTTTCGGAATTCTCCTCGGGATCAGGCTGATCTTGAATGGTGTTATCATCATTTGTCAATAATCTTCACGACTCTTCGGATTTATGATAACATAATACACAAACCAAGGTTTTTGGTATTGGATTGATCAAGTTCTCATAATCCGCATTGATGGAGGAATATAGAATGGCAAGAACCACAAATTTTAGAAACCGAAATAAAAAAGATGTTGAACAGTACATTGCCAAACTAATGGAAGGTTCACCCGAGAGCAAAAAAGAGGCTAAGGATGCTCTCATACGTACAGGAGTGTTGAAGAAGAACGGTAAACCAAAAGAGGTTATAGTTTCTTGGGAGTAATAGGTTATGTATGAGAAATTGCCAAATCTTGTAATAGGTTTTCATGGATGCAGTCAGGAAACATATGATAAGGTCATTCATCAGAACCAAACTCTAAAGGCCAGCGAGAACACATATGATTGGCTTGGTCAGGGATATACTTTTGGGAACAAAACCTTCAGCGTGCAAAAGACTGGGCAAGGAGAAGGTACGGAAAAGAAGCGGCGGTTGTAGAAGCGGTCATTGATCTGGGAAACTGCTTGAATCTTACCGATAGTAAGAGTACTGATTATCTCAAAGTGGGATACCGAGTTCTAAAGGCACGTTGTGAGGCAAACAACATAGATTTGCCTGCTAACCGGGACTCTAAAAAGACAAAAGATATATTGCTGAGAGATCTTGATTGTGCGGTGATCCTGCAGGTACAGGATTTTTACAGTGAGAACGAGGGTACACCAGCGTTTGATTCGGTAAGAGGAGTGTTTATTGAAGGAGGCGCTCCGTATCCGGGATCAGCTTTATGTGAGAAAACACATATTCAATTGTGTGTTTGTAATCCGAATTGTATAAAGGGATACTTTGCGCCAAGAATAAAAGACGATCATTACCCGCTGCCTTAGGAAAAATGTAGTCGGAAAAGTGGCACTATTTTAGGAACTGATGTACCCTGCGTAGTATGCGTTTGATTAGCGTTTACCTGATAACCAAAACAGTATCCAATGGTGTGGTCGGCAGCAGAGATCAGAATATAGATACACTGTTATTTACCCGCATCGATAAGGGCTTTTATAAACCCTATTCTATCTATGATCGATGAAGAACTGGAAGCTTCAGATTGCTCATTGAGTATACAGACGCAGATCGGTGTTGCTGCGGAAGAGATATATCTCAATATAGCTAATAACGCATATACACCGGGCACAGGAGACGCGGAAGTAAGTATAGATATTGTGAAGGATAGTATTCCCATTGTGGTCATCAGGTTTGATGATGAGGGGATTTACTTTGACCCGCTAGCCAGACCTGTTCCAGATGTCGCCTATGATAGCTAAATATAGAGACTGGTTAATATGGTCATTTTATGCTTTTTATGGTCGATTTAAGCATTACTAATGTTGAAAGGGAAAGTCTTGGATGCTAAAATCAAGATGTAGATTGAAGGTATTGGGTTTTCGGAGGTAGAAGGATGCGGGAATATCCACATATTACAATTCTTTCACAACCGATAGAAGCTAATTGGAGTCAGTGGCTGGTTGATCATCCTGATTGTGATACTATTTGCGAGGACGTAGAGACTGGTGAGACTATAAGAGTCTATGCTTTTGCCAGCTCTCAGGAAGGGAATCGGGAATTAGGTGAATACAGAAACCTGCAGTTGGCGGGAATTCCTATATTGAAGGGATTAAGCAGTTATGCAATCGCTGGCATCATTTAGTGCAAAGAGAACAAAAAGATCATATATACTCGCTGTTGATTCATTTCGCAGAGATAATAGGCGTCTCGTGTTTCAATTTGATACTGGGGCAAGTATGTCGTTAGTTGGATTAAATACAGTATGTGACGATGATGAAGGTAAAGCCATTCTTGCTCGAATTATCCTTGAAGAAGTGGCAGCTAATGGCATAGAAGAAGAAAAAGAGTTCGCGAAGACAGCTACTAATGAAGAGGTTGGAGTGTATCCGTGCAGGTTAAGCGGGGTATCTATAATGAACACGAAACCGAGAGACCTCTATTTTCATGTATATCTTGGAGATGTTAATCTTCCACTTTTGGGATTCGATTTTACGGATTATTGTGATTACCATCATCGGATCAATGGCGATATTGAAGTGACAGCTATCTCGGATTATGCCGGAAGAGACTGTTATGGAGAGCGCTTTATTGATTTTGATGTGGTTCTGGATAAGTATTATTCGGAGATGCCGCCATATATATAACTCCTTAAGGATTTGATGGATCGTTAGTTTGATGACAAATTGATGACACGACGATGTGGTGACTCTAGAAATTCAGTGTTTATGCGGTTCTTCGAGAGGCTGAGATGCTTCGAATCCCCCTTTCGCTATTGCAAAAAACGAGAATCCGAAAGGATTCTTTTTTTGTGTACAGATATATGGCTTCTGCTTTTTTCTTGACGGGAATGTATCGGGATCACGACCAATATGCATCACACGAGTCCGCGGTCTCGGCCTGTGATTCTAACAGATGCCATTCAGGTTCGTAAGACGATACGCGTCGGTGCCCATTTGCAATCCATTGCTCAGGGGCACCTGAATTTTGCATCCGGCAAAATTCCCGCTTTATAATGCAGGCATCTGCAAGAATCAATACGGCCTCGCCCGAATAGTCTCTTAGCGATGCAAATAGCCGTGATCCCGGTGTAGGTGGCCAAAACTGCGTGTATTGATTGAAAAACGCAGATATTTTGCTATATTATATCACTTAAGGAGATATTTCTATAACCGATGGGTGCAGGGGCGCAAGAGGTTAATATGTGTATCGCAATTCAGGAGATGCAAAAAGAAGCAGCTACAAAAGCTACAGATAAAACATTGCTTGATTCTATTAGGAATCTGATGGATACATTGAAACTGACTGCACAGCGGGCAATGGATGCACTGAAGATCAGCGCTGATGACCAAAAGCGTTTTTTACAGATGCTTTAAGGAATAAGCGTAGTTCTAACTGCAGTAGATTGATTTGTATGCCCTCCGGCGCGAAGATCCAGCTAAGCGCAGGAGGGCTTTTTCATGTCTGAAGAAACATGCTATAAATCTATAGACGGATCGGGCAGAACTAAATGTATGTGCTGCTAATTTCTCTTTATATATCGGTTTATTCTCCATCAAAAGAAAATCGGCGAGAATTAGTGATATAGTATTCTCGCAATACATAAAGATGTGGAGACATCTGGCGGGTTAATGAAAAACGACGGCGCATTATTAACTGTATAGCGGCTTTGAAGAACAAGAAGAGCAAAGCATTGTAAACCAGTTCAAATTTAACGAAATACAGTCTGATGAACGATAAGAGTTTATTTCGGAGGGATTGCATAATGGGATATGTGGTACCTGTATATGATGAAGAGTATTTACGTTATAAGCAGGCAGAAAAAGCAGAATTAAAAAGAGCGGAGAGGTCGAACGAGGCAATAAAGATACTGTGCGGATCTGCGGGGAAAGATAATCCTGAAGCCAAGATATTGACATATTTCCTTAAGACAACTCAAAACTGTTAGGGTCGGGTTGAATCAACCCTGCTGGTTTTTGATTGCTTTTTACAAGAGTCTGTATAATAGGATTGGCCATGGCGTGAAGATGAGAGTCAAGGTTTTTATATGTGAGAACAGGGTTTTTATGAGGGGACAAACTATGGAATTACAATTTTCGTTAATACGAAACGATTTGATATTTAAAGATACTTTTGACGAGTTGGATGAAGAAAATGGCGAAATAGTATTCAAACATCAAAATAATGGAAAGGGTGGTATTGCTGTTATATATGCACCGAACGGTGTGGGAAAATCTAGCTTTGCAAAAGTACTTGAAAGCAATGAAGCTTCTGAAAGTATCGACTTTAGGGCAATAGATGAAAAGGGAAAGGAATACACCCCAGAGTCTTCTGCTTTTCATGTTATCGAAGACCAGATTCAGAGGAATATCATTAAGAGCGATGAATCACAGTATCTCGTTGGGAAAGATATTAAACGAGAATATGAGCTGAAAAAGAGGGTTGGTGAGGGATTCGCAAACACTTTTAAGGGGTCGTTGCCGGATACATTCAAGAAGAAATATAAAGTCACAAAGATCAAGGATGAACTTCTTAAGCGTTTGCAGATAGTTGGTGGTCAGAGTTACAGATATATTCTTTCGATCGTGAACAAATCGCAAAGAGGAAGTAATATAGATAGAACCGAGTTCGTCTCATTCATTGAGAATCCATCGAACAGATCGTCCATTGACACATTGGATGAGGAACTGCATAGAGTATGTGCTACGGGATGAAAAGGTACGGGATGGATTGTGTACGGTAACCGGGCCGTTCGTGGCGGATGAGATTAACTATGATACCGTATATAATGTGTTTCTCGATGAAAAGAGGATATGGGATAAGGATTCTGCCAGGATGTATGCCCATAACATCATATCTTTCCATAAGGATGAGAACATAACCGCAGAAGATGCGTATCAGTTTGGAATCGATTTTGCGGAGAAGTGGTTTGATGGGTTTCAGACTCTTGTGGCGGTGCATCAGGATAAGGATCATATCCATATCCACATGGTGACCAACAGCGTGAGCTACATAGAAGGTCATAAACTCCATAATTCCCGGAATGACTTACAGAGGATGAAGGATCTGACCAATCAGATGTGTATGGCCAGGGGACTCACAATAGCCGTGAAGGGACATCACTTTGACGGATCGCTTATGGAGCAGTATGAAATATCGACATGGTCCAAGGATAAGTACAATCTGCTCATAAATGATTCCAGGAAGAGTTATCTGGCAGACTGTGCTCTGGCGATAGACAGAGTCCTTTCTCATGGATGTGAATCCAGGGAACAGTTTATATCGGGAATGCAGGATCTGGGGTGGTCCGTTAACTGGTCGGACAGCAGGAAGAACATAACATTTGAAAATGAGGAAGGCAAAAAAGTCAGGGATACCAATCTTAATAAGACATTCAACATAGATGTCGGAAAGGAGGCGTTGTATGGCGAATTTGAGAGACGTAAGATCGAAAGAGAACGAAAACAGCAGCTTGACAGAGAATACAGACAGCAGTCAGATGAAGATATCAGAGCTTTCATCTCAAGTGTCGATGCTAAAGAACAAGATATCGGAGATTCAGTCAGAGCATCAGTCCGAGATAGCAGACATGAACGCAGAAATATCAGCACTGCAGAAGCAGAATCTGGCGCTTACGAAGAGCAACGACGACTTGAGGAACAGAAACGGGCTGAAATCGAGAGAGCAGCAAAAACAGCTCGAAGACGCGCTCACATCAGCCATGGACCGGATCTCGGCAGATGATGAAAAGCATAAAAGAGAGATATTACAGATAAGGGCGGACTGCGATAAACGGATCATACAGGCTGAGGACCATGCAGCTGAAATCGAATCCAGATGTGCCAGGGATAATGAGATAGCTGCAAAGGCCAGAAAAGAAGGTGAGGAGTATCGTGACAGATACAAGCAGCTTCTCGCAGATGAAGAAGCCCATATTGATGAACTGGCTGAGAAGAAGATTGCGGAAGAAAAAGCGGCCATTCATAGGGAAAAGGATCTTGAGATCGCACGGATAAGGAAAAAATATGACCGAAGGCTTAAGATGCGCATACATTCCCTTGATGTCAGGTATACGCTGAGAAAATGGTGGCATGATTTTGTGTTTGAATTTTGTATTGTGGTTCTACTGATACAGGCAGGCTCTTCGACTATCTTGCGCGGTGAAGCTGCTAGTGTGGTCGGGTATGTAAAAAACTATATACGATTTGCTGAAAATACTGTCACTTCCCGGAGCGGAAGTCTGGCAGAGAATGTAGCAACTCTGTTTAGTAATACCGGTGCGGATGTGGCATACTGGCTGGTGTTGATCATCATGACACTTGTGTTAGTGATCATCCTGTACGCTGTTCCGATGGGGATCGTTTTCGGTGGAGGGTACTGTTATATAAAGAGTAAGAAATTCGATAAGTATGCCCAGTGGATAATGATTGCATCGGGTATTGCGGTCATAGCAATATCGTCCGAATGTGTCGGATTCAGATTGCCGGTAAATGTAATTATCCTATGGATGCTCATACAGACTGCATTCCCTGTGATCAGATACATAATTATCCCGTGTGTGGTAACGCTGTATCAGAACTATCGGAAACTGCCTTATGACAGGCAGAGGGAGATCCATGACAATATGATAACCGTAGTGATAGGCATGGCAACCATAATCTTTATTCTTTGGGCATTTACATCATGCGTAAACGACATATCAGAGATATTTTCGTAACAACACAAAACTGCGTGTATTGATTGAAAACACGCCGGTATTTTGCTATATTATAATCACTTAAGGAGATATTACGATAACCGATGGGTGCAGCTGATTCTAAGACAAATGAATATATGTCGGATAATAACCGTTTTGCAGATCTGTTCAATTATTACTTATATGATGGTGAACAGGTCATTGATCCGGATAACTTAAGAGAGCTTGATCCTTCGGCTGTAGCTTTACCATACGGAGATGGCGCCAAATCATCGGATGTCATACAGAAGTACAGAGATGTATTTAAGCTACTGGCAGCAATGGAGGATGATAATGCGGAATATCTTCTGCTTGGCGTGGAAGATCAGACTCATGTACACTATGCTATGCCGGTCAAGGATATGCTGTATGATGCTGCACAATATGCAAAGCAGATAGAGCAGACAGCCAAAATAAACCGTGCAAAGAGTAAAGATCCTCTGGTAAGCAAACCGTGCAGTGATGAATTTCTGAGCGGGTTTTATAAAGAGGATAAACTCCATCCGGTAATCACGCTTGTTGTTTATTGGTCGCCGGATGAGTGGGACGGTCCCCTAAGCATACATGAGATGTTGTCTACAACCGATGAACGAATTCTTAAACATGTACCGGATTACAGGATAAATCTTATTACACCGAGAGGTATAGACGATAAAGATTTTGAGAAGTTCCGTACGTCATTAGCAGAGGCATTTCAGTTTATTAAGTACTCTAAAGATAAAGAGAAGCTTGCAGAAGTTATTGCACAGGATGCTGATTATGAGCATTTGGACAGACGAACTGTTGAAGTGATCAACGAAGTCGCCAAGGCGGGAATACAAATACCCCAGGGCGCAGAGGAGGTTAATATGTGTATCGCAATTCAGGAGATGCAAAAAGAAGCAGCTACAAAAGCTACAGATAAAACATTGCTTGATTCTATTAGGAATCTGATGGATACATTGAAACTGACTGCACAGCAGGCAATGGATGCACTGAAGATCAGCGCTGATGACCAAAAGCGGTTTTCACAGATGCTTTGAGGTATAAGCGTAGTTCTAACCGTAGTAGATTGACTTGCATACCCTCCGGCGCGAAGTTTTAGGTAAGCGCAGGAGGGCATTTTTATGTTTGAAACGATATGTTGTGATATCAATGATGGGTTAAATTCTGTTTGGTCCGACAAAGTAATATATTGAGGCATAATCATTCGAGTCTGTTTTGAAAAATATTATACCATTTATTGCATATGGCGACTTCAAACGGCCGCTTTTGCGGAGCAAAACGGCCGGAATGCGGAGCTAATCGGCCGCAGGCCGTTGCTTTTATAAACTGATTCCTCCCATAATGGTTCATACCTTGTCCAGAGGTAAATAAACCATTAT
>JAFUAB010000029.1 GCA_017460885.1 Lachnospiraceae bacterium | reverse complement strand
TGACGACATGGAGACATCCAAGGGGATAGTGCCCTCTTTTTTAGGGTGATCGGCCTAATGTCGTCATTGGTAACGGTCTAAAACGACACTTTGGGGACGGTCGTTTTATTTTTCAAGTCCCCGTGAATAATTCAGGATAACGAATCAAAGAAAGAAATTCTGAAAGGTATGGACGAGCTTTTAAAGCCTAAATCATACAAATAAGTCTGTCGAAAATACAGACCGTTTAACAAATGTCAACGCTCATAAGGAAACCAAATAAAGGTCTTTGAGTTAGAACAAAGTTAGAACTGGACATAAAATCAGGGTTCCCGGAAACCCGGAAACCCTTGAAAATACTGAATCGGAGTGACAAGACTTGAACTTGCGGCCTCTTCGTCCCTAACGAAGCGCTCTACCACCTGAGCCACACCCCGATGTCCTGTATTTGTTTGGACAGCTATATTATTGTATATGAACAAAGAATGAAAGTCAAGTATAATTTGAGCGTGGGTTTACGGCGTGGGTTTCCCGTGGGTTTTCCGAGGGTCAGGATCATGCTCTCTCCCGGCCGCGCATATTCTCCCTGAAAAAAGCACATTCATCGTCATTACACTTAGCGGCCTCGGGAAGCCTTACGTTGCAGTGAAAGACGTGATGCAGAGGTTTTTTGGCGGAGCCGTATAGGCGGTAGCAGAAGCCTGCCTTATTTTCGGTCAGCGCCTCTACAACATATCTCGCCTGAGAGCACAGGAAATCTCCGGGACAGGTCATAACAAAGGCCGGAGGATATTTATCCGTAATAAAATCAACGGGGCTGATAAGCTTCATCTCAGCCTTTATGCCTCCTTTTGGCAGGAAATCCTTAAGAAGGATCGGCGCATTCAGGACCTTATCTTCATCCTCATTAAAAACGTATTTTCCGCAGTTAAGAGCGATCGCATTCAGGTGCATTCCTCTTGGAAGAGTTAACACGGCTTTGGGAAAGCGCTCCTTCAGCTTTTTCTTATAATCGGGATTCGTGATCAGGTCTGCAAATAAACCCAATATATGCGCTCCCGCGGAATCACCGACGGCAAACAGATTATCCGCATCCAGGCCATAAGCATCCCTGTTCTTATATATCCATGAAAAGACGGCACAGGTATCCTCGATCGGGGCCGGGAACTTGTATTCCGGTGCCAGACGGTACGAAAAATTAACCACAGCAAAGCCTCTTTGTGCCAGGCTCATTCCGTAGAACTGATAAACATCCTTGTCGCCGTACACCCATGCACCGCCATGAACGATCACGATAACAGGAAGCATACTCCCCTTTTCAGCTTTAGGGCGATATACATCCAGCAGATTCCATGTCGGATGTGAGCCATATGAGATATTATCTAACCTCTCCACATCCGGAGGTGTAGTCAGTCCCTTATCTCTCCTGCGATCTCCCTTTGCAAAACTGGTACGTATTTCGTTACTGTAATCTGACATTTTATCCTTCCCTCATCATATAGCGGGATATCTGTTCTTCCCTGTATTTTCTTTCCGGCATTCCAATCGGTTCTGCCATGTCTCATAATGTACAGCATATGTCGGTCGTTCCGGTGGGAACGTTGAATTTATCAGGATTCTCCCACGGATTTATTGTTTCTGCATATCCGGATCACTCCGGCTATCGTCAGGATCACAGCAAATATTATCACTACCACGGTAACTATCACGGCAATAATGCCGAATATCATCGAAAAGACCGGCATACCGTGACCGGTTACGTTTTCCGCTTCATGCGAAAAGAGCCCGGCATCCATCCAGGCTCCCAATGCCATAAAAGCTGCCGCGAGTATGAGCTGTCCGGGTATAAGAAGCAGCCACATAAATGCTTTTAACGGGGACTTTGATCTTCCTTTAGTTTGACCAAGCATTGTTTCAATGACTCCCGATCATTTATTCAACGAAAATGATAATCCAAAATGATACCACAGACACTATGATATCATTTTTTCGTGATCCATGTATGTTTTTCGTTAAATTGAAACAATATTTGATGATTCTCCGGTTATGCGTCAGACATAGCCGCATCAGTGGTCAGAGTTATGTAAACCGCTATATCGGTGTCACTCCACGTTCTTAAGGGCTTCCGTCATAGGTATGCGTCTGATACGGCGCATATCAAAGAATACAACGATGAAATAGGCTATAAGCACCATGATAACCATTTCCACCGTATCGTTCACGCCGATGTAGAATTTAAACCAGCCGTTGAGTCTGTACATCACGTTGGCCCACATAGTTACCAGCACTCCCCTGCATATGAAGGTTCCGACTATGGCTGAGACGAATACAACAATGGAAGTGATGCGTATATACAGGCTGTTGATCTCCTTATTGGTATATCCAAGTACCTTGACCATGGAAATGGAGACTGCACTCCTTTCTATTATGATCTTGGTCAGCACATAAATGATGATAACTGCCATGATCACGCAGATCACTTTGAAATATCCCATAAACGAACCCATAGAGTGATCCAGCTGGTTGGATATTTTGAGGGCATCATCGAGTGTAACCACCGTAGCGATCATATCCTCATCTATATCTTTTATTTCATTTTCCGCCAGATAACCTGTAAAGGAACCTTCATCAAGGTCGAATACACTGTTAAACTCATCATTCGGAAGCAGGATCGCCAATGTTCCGGGCAGGTCATACATTCCCTTTATGCTGAAATCATATGTCTTGTCCGAATACTCTTCCTTGAGTACTATGTCCTGTCCTGCCCGGAGCGAGAACTTGTCCGCAAAGGCATCGGAAACATATACTTCTCCCTTTGCAGGTTTTTCCGCAATATCAAAATACCTGCTGTCATCCGCATATCCGTACACCGTGATCTTTTCACCGATATGAGGATCGGTGGTGGCTTCAAGATTGGTTATGCTGTATTTTTCCGCGGTCGGTTCAGAGGTTGCTATCTCATTACCATCCTCATCCTCAGTTCCCTTTAATACATACTGGTAATCGACCAGCAGATAATCAGTCACATGATCCTGATAATTGCCCAGCGTTGCCGGCAGCCCGATCGCAAAACCAAGCAGCACATCCACAAAGGCAATGCCTGCAAAAAGGACCAGATATCCGGGAATATTCTGCAAAAGAACTCTGATACGGAAGCGAGTCATAAATCTGAAATCCGGAAGTCTGAGCGCCCTTCTGTTCTTTTTGCTGCTCAGATCCCTGCGCAAAAACTGAAGCGGACTGAATCTCAGTTTTATTTTTAACACGATATAATTGACCACTACCATTATCAGAACCGGAATGATCGTAGTCCGTAAAAGTGCATCCGCATTCCATCTGGTAACATATGTAGGAAGTGAGTATGAGTTATAATACATCATCACAACAACCTTTTTCAGTACGGAATAACCCAGTATATTTCCGAATACAGCCGCTGCAAACGTCACTATCAGGGGCATTGTAATGTAATGACGCAGTAATTCGCTTTTGGTATATCCAGATGCCCGCAGGGTACCTATCACATTTGCCTCGTTTACTATGGTATTTGATGCCGTGATCGCAAAGACAAACGCGAGCACCATCACCAGTACGATCAAAAGGACCTCGCACATGGACTTGTCGGAGCCCATATCATTCGGTGCAAAGTGTATCGCCTGATTGAGATATTCGGGAACATAATCCGTCACTTCATTCTGAAGATCCTCATATGGTTCCAGCCTTTTAAGTTCATCGCCTGCTGCCTCTGCCTCGTCTATCAGGGGCTGAAGTTCATCAGCCTCGGCCTGAAGCACATCTCCGCGAGCCTGCAGATCATCGGCTCTGGACTGTAACTCATCCCCACGGGTCTTTAGTTCGTCCGCTCTCTTTTCCAGTTCCTCTCCCCTGGACATCAGTTCTCTGACTTCAGCCTGTGTTGATTCTGGCAGATACGGAAGAAGCTGACTTATCGTATCCTCGTCAAGTTGCGCGGCCGCGCCGGGAGCCGCATCTCCAGTCGCGCCTGCGCCGGGCATAATGCCCATCTGCATGAGCACAGGACCAATGGATGTCATAAGTCTCTGCTGTTCCTGTGCCAGTTCAGCGCCCTCAGTCTCAAGCTTTTCACCTTCCTCCTTCAGCTTGTCTCCTTCCGCCTCCAGAGCATCGGCTTCAGCCTCCAGCACATCCTTCTTTTCGGTGAGCACATCACCCTGTGCCTTAACATCATCTATCAGAGCAGTCCACTCATCGATCCTGTCAGACAGTTCTTCCGCTTCATCAGGATCATCCAGCATACCGCCCGTTGCAGCCAGGGTGCCCAGCTTTTTGACCAGGGCATCTGACATTTCTTTTTGCTCATTATCGTCAGAAGGCGGGGTGTCATACTTGAACGCGTATTGACAGACCTCGGGCGAGTCAAGCCCGTCATACTGCTCCGGGGTAACAACGCCTATGTTAAAGGTCAGTGCATCAAACATCGTGTCCATGTTGCTTTTATACAAAGTGCTGTAATCCGAAAAGGCTACGAGTCCTACGACCTCAAGTGCTTTTCCGTTCAGAGATATGCTGCTTCCGATCGTAATACCGCTGTTGTCGGCGTGCATGCGGTCGATGGCTATCTCGCCTTCCTTTTCAGGAAGCCGTCCGGACATTATACAGGCTCTGTTAATGACTTCCCTGTTTTTGAACACTCTGATAACTGCATCCGGCTCATTGTCCCCGTCGGCGTCCTCATCGAAATCCTTATAATACTGTTCATACAAAGTAATGCCGGTAGCCCTGAAGGTATCAAGCAGTTCTTCTGCGGGCTTATCCTTCAGTTCAAAATGACCGTCTTCTATATTGTACAGACTGTATCCGTCAGCAAGTGCCGCTTCCATACTGTCATTGGCCACATAGATAGCCGCAACTGCTCCAATGGTGATCGTAAGCAGCAAAAACAACGCCAGATACTTTTTGAAATCCTTTCGTATCTCTCTGGGCAGTCTTTTTCGTAATGGGTTTTTAGTCTTCATATCAGTCTTACCAATCCAATTCCGTAGCACTTATTTTGTTGTCATTTATTATGTTCTTTCTAACCTGGCCGTCACGCAGCTTGATCGTATGATCGGCCATATATTGTATGGCTTCATTATGTGTGACCATTATCACGGTATTGCCGTACTTCTGATTGACATCCTCGATCAGCTTGAGAATGTCCTTGGAGGTATTGTAATCAAGAGCTCCCGTAGGCTCATCGCATAGAAGTATGTCGGGATTCTTGATTATCGCGCGTCCTATGGAAGTACGCTGCTGCTGTCCGCCCGAAAGCTGATTTGGAAGTTTATTTCTGTGGTCATAAAGGCCGAGTGTTTCGAGTAATTCGTTTATATCGAGAGGATTGTCGGAAAGATATGCTCCGACTTCGATGTTTTCTTGTACCGTCAGGTTGGGGATCAGATTATAAAGCTGGAATACGTAGCCCAGATGCTTGCGCCTGTACTGAGTCAGAGCCTTTTCGTCCATATCGCGAAGCTTATCACCGCCTATGGAAATGTATCCGTCATCCGCGCTGTCTATACCTCCGATAATATTCAGCAGTGTGGACTTGCCTGATCCGGATGGTCCGAGCAATACGCAGAACTCGCCTTTCGCTACCGAGAAATCCATGCCTTTAAGAACTTCCTGTCTGCTCTCACCCTCGCCGAAAGCCTTGAAGACATTACTTACATTGAGAAACTTATCCTCCGACATTTGTCTGTCTCCTTTTTGTTTGATAGTTTTGATTTTCGAAACCGGATAGAAAATGAATTCAGTATCAAAAAAAATGTTTATTCTGTAACAGTTTCTATGTATATTTGACCTGAAACATCAAATTGCCTATTCTATCCATAAGTAGTAGTTTTTATTATTAGTTAGATTATGTTAACCGTTTATTAAGTATACCACTATTCCCCTATTTGTCAAATGTCCTCGAGTATTTTTATCGTGTACATTGGGAACGGTTCTCCGGATATATCCTCAGGGAAATCAATGCTTCGCATGGCAGATCCGGCGCAACAAACGCCAAAAAATATAAAATTCACGAATTTAAACACTCCGGATGCTGTGTGTGGTGTTATGGTATAATCGGGATTGGAAATACATCCATGTATTTCCGAACAATCCCTTTACCATCCTTGGTAATCGGGATTGGAAATACATCCATGTATTTCCGAACAATCCCTTTACCATCCTTGGTAATCGGGATTGGAAATACATCCAAAACTGCATTTGCAAAAACGAGGTACGATATGAAATATGATGTGATAATAATAGGCGCCGGGCCGGGCGGAATCTTCGCGGCATACGAGCTGACGAAGCTTGATTCCGGCCTTAGGATCGGTGTATTTGAGGCAGGCAACAGACTGGATGCGCGTAAGTGCCCCATTGACGGTGACAAGATCAAAAGCTGTGTCCATTGCAGAACCTGTTCCATTATGAGCGGTTTCGGAGGAGCGGGTGCTTTTTCGGACGGAAAATACAATATCACCAATGATTTCGGAGGAACACTGTACGAATACATTGGCCGGGATGAAGCGATCCGACTCATGGAATACGTGGATGAGATCAATCTGTCCCACGGCGGTGAAGGTACCAGGCTCTATACGACAGCAGGCACAGATTTCAAAAAGATCTGTATGCAGAACAAGCTCAAGCTGCTGGATGCCTCTGTCCGCCATCTTGGGACAGACATCAATTATACAGTGCTCGGGAACCTTTTTGATGAGCTTAAGGACAAGGCGGAGTTTCATTTTAATACTCCCGTGGAAAGCCTGGAAAAGACAGAATCCGGGTATATCGTGCACACTTCCGGAGGAAGCCATGAATGCGGCAAATGCATTGTATCCGTCGGACGGAGCGGCAGTAAATGGATGGAGCGCGTTTGCGGGGAGCTCAACATTCCTACCAGTTCCAATCGCGTGGATCTGGGCGTCAGAGTCGAGCTTACCGCGGAACTCTTTTCACACCTGACGGATGAACTGTATGAAAGCAAGATCGTGTACCGAACCGAAAAGTTTGAAGACAAAGTACGCACCTTCTGCATGAATCCGCACGGTAGCGTTGTTACCGAGAATACAAACGGAATAATCACGGTCAACGGACACAGCTATGAGGATCCCGCGCGCCAGACAGCCAATACCAACTTTGCGCTTCTTGTAGCCAAGCATTTTTCGGAGCCCTTCAAGGACAGCAACGGTTACGGTGAAAGCATAGCACGACTTTCAAACATGCTGGGCGGCGGAGTCATTGTCCAGCGCTTCGGTGATCTGATCAGGGGACGCCGCAGCACTCACAAAAGGCTTGAGGAAAACTTCGTAGTGCCTACCCTGCAGGCTGAACCGGGAGATTTAAGTCTGGTTCTGCCCAAACGTATCCTGGACGGCATAATCGAGATGATATATGCCCTTGATAAAATTGCACCGGGTACAGCAAACGACGACACACTGCTCTACGGAGTGGAAGTTAAATTTTACAATATGGAAGTCGAGGTAGACGAAAACCTGGAGTCCTGTCACAAAGGGCTCTACATCATCGGTGACGGCAGCGGCGTGACACATTCTCTTTCTCACGCATCTGCCAGCGGAGTTTACGTAGCCCGCAGGATAGCAGGGAGATAAATATGTCAAGTGATCGCTTTGATTTCGGCAAAAACCGGAAAAAATCTCTGGAGAATCTGGATGAAGAGAGAATTAAACAGTCTTTATCATGTCCGGAAAAACGTCAGGTGATGTATGCCGTCACATCGTCGCAAGAACCCTGAGCAGGTACTCCCATGTGCGTGCAGTCGAAGATATACTCAAATGCTCATTAACAGTATGAACGTCATGCATTTCCGGACCTATCGACACACAGTCCAATCCCTCTATTGCTGACACAAAGAATCCGCATTCAAGTCCGGCGTGTATTGCCTTGATCACGGGTTCGCGGTCGCGCATCTCACGATAAATCCTGACCATATGATCACGCAGAGGAGAATCCGGCCTGTACTGCCATCCCGGGTACGAGCCGTTTACCTCCGTGGAAGCTCCGGACAGGCTTGCCAGCGCAGTCAGCCTGTCAATAAGTGATCGCTTGGCGGACTCTACCGAACTCCTGACCGAAAACTGCAGCGTCACATGATCGTCAACGGTCTGTACTACACCGAGGTTAAGCGAGGTTTCCACCAGTCCCTCTATGTCAGCACTCATGGACTGAACTCCATTCGGAAGGCTTATGAGCAGGTCTGCCAGACGAGACGTTGACTGAGCCGTGGCCGGCTGAGGGAGATCATCCGTTTCCTCTCCGGTCAGTTCACGTATGGTTATTGTCATTTCAGGATCGGTGGTCTTAAACTCATCAGTGATCTCTTTTGAGATACGGTCAAAAGTTGACGGTCTCTCCGCAGCAGAAATAATAAGAGTTGCCGATATCGGGATCGCATTGTCAACATGTCCGCCGTCAAACGAAATAAAACTGATCGCATCAGGCACAGAACGTGTATCCTTATGTCCGTCGGATGATCCTTCCTGAATTTCGTCAAAATCGGAATGTATAGTGAAATTGCTTGTTGTGTCTGTATTAGACAGTGAATTTGTGTCATTTGTCATATTATGGTGTAAAAGTTCATATAAAACACGGCCGGTAAGGATATTTGCATTTGCTCTGCCCCTATGAATCTCACTTCCGGAATGTCCTCCGGCGCAGCCTGAAATGTCTATCCGGAAAATGCGAAGTTGTGGTATTATGTCAACCGATTGATGTGGTTGAACAGATTGATTGTTTTGTGTTATGCCAATCTCATCTTTTATCCTCACAAGATCCGTGTTTGGTTCAGATGTTATGTTAACTTCTTTCCGTTCGATTGGCAGATCAAGATAAACTCTGGCGCCACCGGCACACCCGACGTAGACATATCCCTCTTCTTCGCTATCTATATTGATAAGCCGCCTTCCCTGCAAAAGTGATGTATCAAGACCTCTTGCACCATCCATTCCGGTCTCTTCATCCATAGTAAACAGGGCTTCAATTGCCGGATGCTCCAATTCATCCGATGCAAGGACAGCAAGCATCATTGCTACCGCTATGCCATCGTCACCTCCAAGTGAAGTATCACGCGCGCTCAGATAATCTCTGTTTATCTGAAGCTCCAGCTTATGTGTGGTCATATCTATCCCACTGTCCGGGGTACATACTGCCACCATATCCATGTGCCCCTGCAGGATCACTGCAAGAGCCTCTTCATGTCCCGGAGCTGCAGATTTATAAATGATCACATTGCCGACGGCGTCCGTGACATGATCCAGATCGTGTTTGCCCGCAAAATCACACAGATACTGTCTGATGGCCTCTGTATTGCCCGATCCATGTGGGATCGCGCATATCTCTTCAAAATATTTAAATACTTCTTTGGGTTCTAAGCTGTCTGATAAGATCATCTAAATCACTTTCCTTCTCTGAGCATATCATAAAAAATGTGCGCCTGTTTCGGAGTTACGACAGCTTCACCTGAAATGAAACCACGTAGAATCCGGTCTGCTCCCTGCTATTTGCCGGATGAATATCTGTCCAACAGCCCCTCGCACGCATCATACAGTTGTCCATAGACCTCTTCAAATCTGCCTGTATACCAGGGATCATCTATCTGTTCGCCCGGTCTGCCCGCCAGATCCATGCACAGAACGATCTTTCCCTCCGGATCTCCTCCGAAGAACCGCTCTTCCATTATACGCCTGTGTATGTCTTCCGTGGCAATGATTATGTCAAAATCTTCATAATCCGACCGTCTCACCTGCCTGGCATGATGTCCTGCACAGTCGATGCCATGTTTGGCCAATTCCCTCCTCGCCGGCGGATAAACGGGATTGCCGATCTCCTCCGTCGAGGTGGCCGCGGACTCCACGTAAAACCGATCCTCAAGCCCGCGCTTCTTTATCATGTCCTTTAATATGTATTCTCCCATTGGGCTGCGGCATATGTTGCCCCAGCAGACAAATAAAACTCTTATCATAGCTTTCATCCTTACTTAACACTTCTATTTTCCTTCTTCAAAAAACATCATTTCTGCTGTTGTAAACCTGTTGTAAATCAAACTATCGAATCTGAGAAAGTGGCTAATTATCTAGTTTTCTAAGCCATAGGTAGTGTAATGCCGTGGCATACAAATAGTACTTTTATCATTAGCTATTTTCCTCATAATCCCTTGAATTTATTAGGTTTTACAACCCTTCCGAAAATCCGTATTTTTGCAAATATCGGCATATTTTTGCATATTTTTGTCGGCATCTGTTGTAAAATCTGTTGTAAATCGGAGGTCCGTACAACAGGCCTTTTTAACGCCTCGAAGAATACTACTATTACAGAGAACTTACCCTCTTCATCTCTTCCTTTGCATCATCCACACTTACGTGAGTGTAGACATTTAGCGTAACACTGATGTCTGAGTGTCCCATTATATACTGAAGAGTTTTAGGATTCATACCTGACTTTGCCATCTTGCTACAGAAGGTATGTCTGCAAACATGAGGGGTAACACGAGGCATTTGAATTTTGTAAATGCTGTTGTATTTTTCCCTGATGTGCTGCATATACTTTTCCCAGTGAAGTGAAACCATCGGCATATCATTCTTATCAAGACAAAGAAAACCGACAACACCATCAATCATAGGCTCAACCCTAGGCGTTTCCCTATTCTTAATGATATTCTTGAAGCAGTCTGCTACCTCAGGAGTCATGGGAACAAATCTGTTACCACATTCCGTCTTAGGTTTCTCGATAATATACTGCATATCACTGCCACGCTGAAGCTGCCTCTCCACTCGTATTGTCATATCTTTAAAATTGATATCTGACTTAGTCAAACCGCAGAATTCCGAAATACGAAGACCAGTATTTAATAAGATATAAATTGCATCATAGTATCTACAAAAATGCCTGTCTTCTTTTATGAATCTCAGAAGGTTCCTTTCCTGCTCCCTGGTAATTGCCTCTCTGGTAACACTATCATTTACAATTACAGAAGATAGTTCAAAGTCAAATGGATTCTTACGGATTAAATCATCTGCTTGTGTCAAGTAAAACCTAAAAATTTTATCAACTCAGGCAATCCTTGAATTTCCAGGTAATCTCAACCCTGTAGTCTCTGTAAATCGTGATCTGTTCAACAAATGCGTGTGCCATCTCATAAGTCAGTTCCTCCTGTCCTGTAAACATCTGACAAGTCGATATCATTTCTGATTCAGCTCCCTTAAATACCCTTGTCTGATCAGCTTCGTCTATCTGTGTTTCAAGTTCACGAATCTTATCAATTATTTCGCCCTTATGTTTCAGAAATTCTTCTTTGCTGCATTCTCCAAGAGTATAACTCTCATAGCGACGCATCTTTTCTGCATCGAGAGCCTTTATCTTCGCATTCAGCTCAGCAATACGCTTTTCACTGTCCTCACGTTCAGGC
>JAFUAB010000028.1 GCA_017460885.1 Lachnospiraceae bacterium | reverse complement strand
GGCCGTTCACCCTCTCAGGCCGGCTACTGATCGTCGCCTTGGTGAGCCGTTACCTCACCAACAAGCTAATCAGACGCGGGTCCATCGTATGCCGATTCTCTTTCCACCCTGTACCATGCGGTACTGTGTGCATATGCGGTATTAGCAGTCGTTTCCAACTGTTGTCCCCCTGCATACGGCAGGTTACCCACGCGTTACTCACCCGTCCGCCACTAAGTACAAACAAGAATCACTTTGTGCAAGCACTCTGCTCTTCAGCGTCTGTACTCCGTTCGACTTGCATGTGTTAAGCACGCCGCCAGCGTTCATCCTGAGCCAGGATCAAACTCTCGACAAAAATTGTTTTGGTTATCATCCTGGAACAAAACCTTCTGGCTTTTTCCGAATAATGAGTTCGTTTTTATAGAAGTTTTCTTCTTCTTGCTTTGAATAATTTCTTAGAATTGTTCAAGGTCGCACTGCTGTTAAAATGTCAAGGTTCTAAGCGCCGTTTTTCGTGACGCAAGTGATATATTAACACCTGCGTGCATCTTCGTCAAGAACTTTTTTCAGTTTTTTTTGAGAATATTTTTTTCTACATATTAAAAGTAATTTTCAATTACCGGTCTTCGATTCTTTCGCATTTTGATCTTCAATTCTTTCACTGTCAAGCATTTTGATCTTCAATTCTTTCACTTGACAGTCATGTTCTCATTTGATATACTTCTCACTTGTAGCGATAAAAGCTATTATCCGAGAGGAGTCGCGACGGAGCGTTGGGAGTCCTGAGTTTACGAGGGACGACCTGTAGCGAAGTTTGCGTTGCGTCTTCGGGGTCCCCGCAAAGCCTGCTTTGTGGGGTAGAGGAGGAGCAACGGAGCGTTGGGAGTCCCGAGTTTACGAGGGACGATCTGCAGCGAAGTTTGCGACGACGAGGAGAGATATCGAAGTGGTCATAACGAGGCGGTCTTGAAAACCGTTTGTCCGCAAGGGCGCGTGGGTTCGAATCCCACTCTCTCCGCTCAACCGAATATCGGTTATATATATTTGGAAAGCATTACAGTACACACCAACGTAACGTTATCGTAGTATCCGCAAGGAAGAACGCGCAGCGTCTTCGGGGTCCCCGCAAAGCCTGCTTTGTGGGGTAGATGAGTTGCGACGTAGTACCGGAGCGTTACCGTAGTTTCCGCAGGAAGAACGCGCAGCGTTCTTCAACAGCCGAAATCCTGATTTCGGCTGAGAGGAGGAGCAACGGAGCGCCGGGAGTCCCGAGTTTGCGAGGGACGACCTGTAGCGAAGTTTGCGCAACGTTTCGGGGTCCCCGCAAAGCCTGCTTTGTGGGGTAGAGGAGGAGCAACGGAGCGTCGGGAGTCCTGAGTTTACGAGGGACGACCTGTAGCGAAGTTTGCGCAACGTTTCGGGGTCCCCGCAAAGCCTGCTTTGTGGGGTAGAGGAGGAGCAACGGAGCGTCGGGAGTCCTGAGTTTACGAGGGACGACCTGTAGCGAAGTTTGCGACGACGAGGAGAAGTACCCAAGCTGGCCGAAGGGGCTCCCCTGGAAAGGGAGTAGGTCGTTAATAGCGGCGCGAGGGTTCAAATCCCTCCTTCTCCGCTCAAAAATCTGCCGTACCGATAACCGGTACGGCAGATTTTTATTGCTTCGATTTCAGATCAGTTCCGCTCTTTTGTCCCGATCTCAGATCAGCTCTGCTTTTTATTGTTCCGATCTCAGATCAGTTCCGCTCTTTCCACTCCGCGAACCTGAGATCCTCCGGGGTGGTTATTTTGATATTATCATAATCCGAACGTATCATTTTGATCCGGGCATTTCCGAAATATTCAACCACCATAGCATCATCGGTCACATTCAACCCATTTAAGCCCTCATTCTCTTCCTTTTTTATCAGGATATCATACGCTTCCTTTACGACATCATATCTGAAGCATTGCGGAGTCTGCATATTCCAGACCAGGCTTCTGTCAGGAGTCTCCTTCACATATCCTTCGGGAGTGATGATCTTCACTGTATCCTTGGAGGGAACTGCGGCAACGCACGCATCCTCATTATCCAATTCGCAGATGCATCTGTTTATCAGTTCAACCGACACAAATGGTCTCGCGCCGTCGTGTATCAGCACCTTTTTGCAGGGATCGGCGGCGATAAGTCCGCAGTGGACCGAATTATATCTTTCCCGTCCTCCGGGAACTATTGCCGACAGCTTGCTGAACTCTGTCCGGTAACTGCCGTTCTTTTCCATATCGTCTTCCGAACATACGAGTATTATCCCGTCGACTTCACTTTCCTGAAAAGCCTTGATCGAATACCAGAGTATCTCATGACCGTTCAGCTCGATATATTGTTTTTTTACGTTCGATCCCATCCGTGAACCGCTTCCGGCCGCCAGGACTATCGCTGATGTCTTCATTTATACTCTGTCAAGCGCTTCCTTGATGTCTTTTATCATCTGATCATATTCCTCATCCGTAAGGAACACCTTGTCGGGGTTCATCTGGAAGGTTCCGCCCCACTCGTCGCCATCCTTATATTTAGGAACAAGATGCATATGCAGATGGCAGCCCGTATCACCGTATGCACCGTAGTTGAGCTTGTCGGGATGGAATACCTCGTGGATCGCTTTGGCTGCCCGGTTCACATCCGCGAAGAACCTGTTTCTCTGTTCATCGGATATATCCACGATCTCGCTGACATGATCCTGATAGGCGACGATGCATCTGCCGCGCTTGCTCTGCTCCTTAAAAAGGATCAGCTGACTTACGTCCAGATCGCAGATCCAGATCCCGAATTTGGCCAGCAGCTCCCCGCCCCGGCAGTAACCGCAATTATCCCCTTTGATAGTCTGATTCATACTTACCTCTCTTTCCTATACCACTATATATCCTGTATTTGCGAGTACCGTCAATGCCCTCTCATAATTTTCTTCTTTCACCAGAATATAGTCCGTATTGTATGTGGACACAGCAAATATCCCGATGCGGTTATCCGCAAGAATGGCTGACAGCTTCGACAGAATACCGATCAGCGAAAAGTCCAGCATCCCTTGTATACGGAACCCGCGCCATCCATCCTCACGTTCCAATGTGTCCGCCGGCGTATCTTCGGTTTTACATACAAGAGAAAGTTCCTCATCGGTCTTCCCCACAAAGTAAAACTCCCGGGTCAGGTCGATATCGGCAACAGATTTCAATTTGCATACTGTCAGCTTATGCTCTATCTTTTTCAGTTCCATCAATCATCATCTCCTGAATCGTTCATTACTTTCCAGTCTCCGCTATCATACGGCACGTTTATATCATGAAGAACTCCAATATAAACACACTCACACAGCATATGATCGATACAGGAAACAGTCCCAGTCCGAACCATGCCGCGATTATACTCAGAACAAGCGCCACTGCGCCGGCCGCGGGCACGGATGTCGCCTCCATTATCGCCGGAAACGTCATTACCGCCAGGGTAACATACGGCACATAATACAGAAACGACTGGATAAACCTGTTGTCGATCTTACGTCTGATCAGGGTAACGGGCAGCACCCTTACCAGGAAGATCACCGATATCATTATTATTAAGTAGATGTATTTGTTCATTTTTGAGACTCCACCGGCCTGACCAAAGCAGCCACTGCAGAGATCACAACGGTCAGGATGATGATCCTAGTTCCGGACGAGATCGACGTGATAGCCGGGATCAGTTCACTGATGATGCTTCCGGGAGAACACAGATAGCTTAACAGGAAGCTCACCGCCACCGCGGCCAGCACGGTCCTGCTGCTTTTGCAGGGGGGAACGATGATCGCGATGAACATACCGTACAGGGCTACGGACAACGCGCTTACCACCCGCACCGGCAGTCCGTTGCCGGCTATGATCCCAAGCGATGTACCGAGGCCCCAGAGCGGAGCCGCCACGGCAGCCATACCATATGTATACTGCGGAACCAGATCTCCCGGACGGGATATATTTGCTCCGAATATCTCATCGGTGGTGAACAGAGCGACCGCGATCCTGTGACCCAAGGATGTGTCCTGCGAGAAACGCTGCGACAGCGCAGTGGTCATCAGCATATACCTTGCATTGGTTATCAGCGCCACGAGAACAGTTTCCACGAACGACGCCTGGTAGAGTATCATCGAAAATCCCGCGTACTCTCCGGCACTTGCAAGCGCCAGCACCGAGGTGATAAAGCCCTCCACAGGAGTGATGCCGGCATTTCTGGCCATGATCCCCAGTGAAAAGGATACCGCGAAATATCCGAGTCCGATCGGAACTCCGACCTTCATTCCGTTTAAAAATGCCTGTTTTCTGTCAGGATTCATCTGTGGTCTCCAAGCATCAGATTCGGAACCGCGTTAAGGTCAAGCCCGTCGCGCACTCCCGATATGTATTCGTAATACGCAGCCGCACCGATCATTGCGGCATTGTCGGTACAAAAGACCGGCGAAGGTACGCAGAAGTCCACATTTCGCTCATCACAGGCCTTTTTTAGTGATTCCCTGAGTGCAGTGTTGGAGGCTACTCCACCCGCGAGCGTGAACTTATGTAAACCTCGTTCGTCCACCGCCTTCATGGCATGTTCGGTCAGCACCTCTACAACGGACCGTTGGAAGGATGCCGCCACATCATTAACATTTACTTCGATATCCTGCATTTTACAGGAGTTGATATAGTTCAGGACAGAACTTTTGACCCCGCTGAACGAAAAATCATATTCGGAGTCCCTGACCTTTCCCCGGGGAAAATCTATAGCAAAGGGATCTCCCTCCCTCGCGGCCGCGTCGATCTTTGGGCCGCCCGGATATCCCAGGCCTATGGCTCTCGCCACCTTGTCAAAGGCTTCTCCGGCGGCATCGTCTCTGGTCCTTGCTATGATCTCGTAGCTGCCGTAATCCTTAACCTCCACCAGATGTGAATGCCCTCCCGATACTACCAGGCATATATACGGCGGTTCAAGATCCGGATGCTCGATATAATTTGCGGAGATATGACCCTCTATGTGGTGGACACCCACCAGCGGCTTATCGGCTGCATAAGCAAGAGCCTTGGCACAGCTTACTCCCACAAGCAGCGGTCCCACAAGCCCCGGACCGTAAGTCACTGCCACCGCATCCGCATCTTCGATGGTCATGTCCGCATCCTTAAGTGCCTTACGGACCACGGGAACTATCTTTTCAACATGACTGCGGCTGGCGATCTCCGGAACCACTCCGCCGTATTCGGTGTGTATCGGGATCTGAGTATATATAACATTAGACAAGACCTCCCTGCCGTTACATACCACGGCGGCGGCGGTCTCGTCACAGGAAGTCTCTATGGCAAGTATCCTTACCCTTCTGTCATTCATTAAAAAGCATAACCTCCGAATTCCCGGCTGTCTCATCCGTATTGCCGGTCAGATCCCATCCGAGGATCTTCCAGTGTCCCTCGGTATCCTTTCGCAGGATAAAAAGCTCCTCAACCGTACCCGGGACAGCTCCGTTTCTGATATTGTAGGTGCAGTACAGGCTCGCGCATTCGTACTGATCCTTTGTAAAATAATTCACGTCGGTACTGGCCGAAATATTGTAGCTCATGATCGCATATTCCTGAGATCTCTTGGTGGCTATCTCGGATTTGAGATCGGTTATATATCTGTTCCACTCCTGATTATGCGCAAGATCGTCATCGTAGATCTCCAGTGCCCTCTCCGCCAGCTCTTCTATCTCCTCATCGGAACAGTTCTCATTATAAAGAACCCGCGTAAGATCCGAATAATATTTCACGACCTCCTTGGGAGACGGCGGATAGTTCTTGTCCAGATTGCGCAAAAGGATCTCCTGGACCGGAGTTATCGTGGCGGTTTCCTCCTTAAGAGGCTTTTTGCGGTTGGCCACGTTATAATATGCGAGCACGATAAGCAGAGCCAGTACCGCTACCACGATAACCGACTTCAGAGCCGCTCCTGCACTTTTTTTAGCTCCGGTCTGCGCCATCCTATTCCTCGCTGAACATTATATCCATATGCTTGCCGTCCTTGCCGGCTTCCGCATTGGGAAAGATCCTTCTCACACTCTTCATATAAGGCTCCGCCTTGATGAGCGAGGGCGAAAAATGCGTTAGCCACATCTTTTTCGGCCGCGCCTTGGCTGCCAGTCCCGCAGCCTCATCGAAAGTCATATGCTTGTTTGCCACGGCTTTTTCGGCCTTTTCCTCCTCTCCGTACATTCCCTCACATATAAAGAGGTCTGCTCCGGAAGCATGCTCGATGATTGACTGTGTCGGTCTCGTGTCGGTGGTATATGTCATCTTGATACCGGCACGGTCAGGTCCCATCACCATATCCGGCGTATAAGTCACTCCGTCCACGGTCACGCTCTCGCCGCTCTGCAGGATCCCCCACATTCGGCGTTCTATGGGAAGCTTCCTGGCCGCCTCCAGATCAAACTTTCCCTGCCTCGGGATGCGGATACTGTATCCGTAACAGGGCACGTTGTGATTGACCTTAAAGGCATCTATATACATTCCGTCGAATTCAAAGGTCTGCCCGGGACCCTCGATCTCCCTGCAGATCACTTCAAAAGGGAGCTCCGGAGCCACGACCCTGAGTGAAGAAACCACTCTGGTCAATCCCCTGGGGCCTATGATCAATAGAGGTTCGGTTCTCTCGGCATTGCCCATCGTCAGCAGCATTCCCGGCAGTCCGGATATGTGGTCCGCATGGAAATGAGTGATGCACATGATCCCGATGGGTTTGGGACTGAGCCCGCTCTTCCTGAGGGCGATCTGTGTGGCTTCGCCGCAGTCGATCAATATACTTAAACCGTTATATCTTGCCAAAAGCGATGTAAGGAAACGGTTAGGCAGAGGCATCATTCCTCCGCATCCGAGAAGTGTTACGTCAAGCATTTTATTTCCTTTTCCACATTATTACTGCATCCTCGCGCGGCCTAGAATAGAAACCGGGGCGTATTCCCTCAGAGACAAAACCGCATTTTTCATATACTCTAATGGCCGAAGCATTCGATGCCCTGACCTCCAGCGTAAAGTCCTCCGTCCCGAGCGATTCGGAATGAGCTGTCGCATATTGAATAAGTTCAGTGGCAATCCCACGATTCCTGTATTCCTCTTTGACGGCCACATTGGTAATGTCGCCCTCGTCCAATACTCTGAATATCACACATCCGCCTATCAGCTCGCCGGTGCCGGGATCCTCTGCCAGATAATAATCGGCGTTTCCCTTATCCACGATCTCCTCAAAAGCGCTCCTCGGCCAGGGTTCGCTGAAATTCTCCCGTTCAAGGGCTGTCGCGGCATCTATGTCGCGCTTTGTAATGGTTCTGAAATTCACTGAGGACTGTGCGGTTTCACTCATGCCTGCTGTGCGCTCCCGGCCGCCGGACTTTGACTGTACGGGGTCGGATATGGCCGCTGCTTCAATTCCGCTCATTTTGCTCCCGTTCTGCCCGGATATGGCCGTTTCTTCAAGTCCGTTCATTTCGCTCCCGTTCTGCCTGGGAAAGCCTGAGGTAAACGGGAGTCAGTCCGTCCGTATCGGTTATGCTGCCCTCCAGACCTCTCTCCAGACGATCCGCTTCGGTCATGCCAAAGTAATGCTCAGCCAATGCTGCCAGACTGCCTGCACGCTGTCTGTTCATATGCAGAGGAGCGGGTTCATATCCGACCTCAAGCAACTCCTTCATACGATCCGCAAATACCGGTATTCCGTCTCCGATAAAAAGGACATTGGCCCCGAGTTCATTCAATTGACCGCAGAGGTCATCAAAGCTTTCGGCTCTCTGTGGCTGTATCACCCTGAGTATATGTCTTACAGTGCCGAAATCAGGGGAACTTCCCTGATCTGATGATCCCGTCGTTTGACTGATGCGGTCAAATCTGTATATTCCCGTATATACCTGGTTTCTGCGGGCATCCATTATCGGGCACACCAGTCCGTCGAAACCCACGGCATTGTAAGCCAGCATCTCCAACGTAGGGATCGCAGCTACCGGTCTGTCGACGGCAAGTCCGAGGCCCTTGACCGTAGCTATCCCGATCCTGAGCCCCGTGAAGGAACCGGGACCGGCGGCCACTGCGTAGGCATCGATGTCATTCACCCTGAGCCCGAGTCTGTTCATTACCTGCTCCAGCATCGGCATCAGTGTCTGGCTGTGAGTCACCTGGTACTGTACGTCATATTCCGCTGTGCATATTCCGTTGTCTGAGACCGCCACTCCTGCCACCAGACCGGACGAATCTATAGCGCAAATCCTCATGTAAAGCCTTTCTCATCACCGGATGATGTATGTAAACACCGTCGGGATGTTCCTGACATCCGGTTTCGTTATATCTATACAATCTCAGATATCTCGATCCGTCTGTAATCCGGTCCGCGTTCCGGGTTCCTCGTGATCCGTATGTCGGTATATTTTTCCGGCAGAAGCTCACGAATGTACGGAGCCCATTCGATGACCGACACACCCCGTCCGAACAGGAAATCATCCAGTCCGACCTCCTGCATCTCGTCGGGCTCCTCTATCCTGTACACATCGAAATGATAGAGAGGAATGCGTCCTGTCTCATATATCTGAAGTATCGTAAAGGTGGGCGAAACGACCGGTTCGCCGATCCCGAGCCCGGCGGCGAGTCCCTGGGTAAACAGAGTCTTTCCGGCTCCCAGGTCTCCGCTCATGGCAAGAACGGTTCCCGGAGTTACCCGGGTTCCCATTTCATATGCTATTTTGTATGTTTCGTCGGGACTGCTGCTGTCGTAAATCATTTCCTTAATTATGTCCGTTCCCACAACCGTATTGTAATATGTAAGAATACCGCGTTCGGTGCTTCCCCTTTTTCAGTTTCCCCGGATCTTTACCTTAGCCGGATCCAGGTGCGTGGAGATCGCCTGTATCACTGCGGACTTTTTGTCTCCCAGATCCTTCTTGGGAAGCATAAAGGCGTTGACCTTGTTCGTATATACCAGGATACTGGCGGAGCTGCTGCAGGCCTTATACACATCACTCCACGGAATTCGCGCGCTCTCCGCATCGCTCTTGTCCTGGCTGACCTCGATACCCTCGTCATCCATTCTGAAATGAAGAGGAAGCTTATATCCCGGATTCGCCAGATACTGCTGTCTGGATCTGATGAAAAGTGTCCAGGGCAGATACGCTATGATAACGATTCCCGCGATCAGATAAGGTACCTTGAGCGTCGACGCAAACGCCACTATCAACAGTGCCCCGACCACCGCTCCGATGATCCCGGACAGACTCCTGTAGGTGTGGCTCAACAAATAGTCATAGAGCACGCCCGGAGTTATATTTACATCAAATTCCACTTCCATGGAGCAAACCTCATCCGTGCAAAGCTTGTAGTGATCGAAAATATATATTCCACTCACCACAAGACATAAACATAGTTATTAACATTATACTTTAGATCCGGTCAAATTGCAAAATGATCCGCTGAGGCACCTCTAAATAATTATTAAATTATTGTAAAATAACAAATATATGTTAAAATGTTTAGTCGAAGGCAAAAGAATGTTGCTTTGACTGATGCGGTCATCCCGACAGCTTCATCAGGTAAACGTATTCGGGTTAATCTGAAAGGAGAGAAACATGAGTTTAGACACAAGCAAAAAGATATTGAAGATATTCGGTATCATCAATATCGTGGCCGGTATTCTGGCCATCATTCTGGGAATTTTAGCTTTAGCAGGAGGCGGAATGGTAGCCTCGGTCGCAGGTGAAGATGCAGATACCGCAGCAGCCGGTGGCATTGCAATACTGGGAGGTATCGTTATCCTTGTCTCAGGTATTGTCAGTCTGATAAACGGTATTTTCTCAACAAGAGCTGCCAAGGATACAACCAAGATCAAGCCCGCATGGGTATTTTCGATCATCGGAGTTGTATTCTCGGTTATTTCACTTCTGACCAATCTGAAGAGTGGATCATTCTTCAGCGGAATCCTTTCCATAGCGCTTAATGCTGTTATCTTCTATGCAGCCAACACTATCAAGAAGGATGTTGAGGGAGCAGGCACTACTCAGGCATAATTTTGTGTGATCCGGAGACGGTTCCCGGCAAAAATGGGACGGTTTTCAGTATAGTATTATGTAAACCAAGAGAGGAATGGCGTAAACCGTCCCTCTCTTTTTTCTCGATGTGAGTTACTTCCCCGGATCATTCCCGGATCATGAAGCCTTCAGGATCCTGCTGATCTTCTTGTATACAAAGATCGTGATCAGGCTCACCACTCCGCCCTTCAGCAGGTTAAGCGGTACCACCGCAAACAGCACGAGCGTCGATACCGAGGTAATGTGGCTGTTGACCGCCGTTCCCATTCCGACTATGGCGTCCAGGGGCATTCCGTACATCTGCGCAAACTTCGGCAGCAGATAGATCGCATTGAACGCTGAGCCGACCACCGTCATGATGATCGTACCGGTCACGCAGCCCGCGATCGCACTTCGTTTGCTTTTTCCGCTGAAGTAGATAACCGAAGCCGGCAGCACGAGTGAGCAGCCTACGATAAAGTTCGCCAGCTCTCCGACAAAAGCCGTTGATGTTCCCTTTATCATCAGCTTGAGGATTATCTTGATAAATTCGATCAGTACTCCCGCCACCGGGCCGAAGGCAAAGGCTCCGATCAGCGCGGGCAGCTCCGAAAAATCAAACTTATAGAAGCCGGGAGCAAAGATCACGGGGAGCTCAAAGAGCATCAGCACTGCCGATATCGCCGAGAAGATGCCGGTCACGGCGATCATCCGGGTAGTCATAATCTTACCGGTGGTACCGGCCCGCCTCCTCTCCCACTGCTGTATCAGAGCAGCTATGACAAAGATGGCAATGTTGATCGCAAGAAACTGCAGCACAAAAAAGACGTTGTCCTTGACGGACTCAAATAAAGTACCCATTATGTCCTCCTTTCATCCAGACTATACTGTCGGTTCCGGAATCTCACCGGATCCACCGCCGGGCAGCGGGTTGCGGACTGTAAGGAGCCGTGCAATTACGGATCCTGACCGCCGGTCGGGAATCTCACCCTGCCTCGAAGTTATCTTCATTTCCTGTTTATATATTTTTCAGTCGTCGTCATCGTTGGTGATCGTTTTTGAGATTACCTTCCTGCTGTTCCTGGACTTGGCGTTCTTGCTCTTATCCTTTTCGGTCGTCTTTGATTTGGCGGTTTTGCTCTTGGATGTGCTCTTGGTGCTGCTCTTCTTACCCTTTTTATTTATAGTGTCGATTAAAAGTTTTTCTTCCTTATCGTCCTTATTCTTATAATTCAACAACACTTCGCCGTTCTGCCGGATCTCTTCCTGGATGATATTATCCTCTTGGATCAGATTACCCTTATTGTCCTTCAGGATCAGTCCGTCGGTCAGAAGTCCTTTCTTTTTGGCTTCCTGGACATAGTCCTCCTCCGAAGACCACCGGAATTCCTCCAGTTCATCCTCTTCATCCTCATCATAGATGGAACCGGATACAACGGTTTCCAGCTTGGAGGGAGCCACGTCCTTCCAGCGCTTGCTGTCCGACATTACGGCCTGACGGGCCTCCAGTCTCGTATTCTTCTCTTCGGCTGTCATGAACTCCTGGAAGTCCGGCTGTGCGCTTAAGTACTGTTCGTTATCCTGTACGAGGTAGCTGTCACCCGGATCTATGGCGTAATCCGATACATCCGTAAGCTTACTATAGTCCTCCGGATTCAGGAAGAATCTGCGGTGCGGATCATTCTCGGGCTTATTCCAGTACTTGATCTTAAGGAACTTCTCCGCCCTCTCCTGCATATACTTATAGCGATCCCTCATCTCGACAGCGCGTTTATACATGCCTTCCTGGGCGTCAACAGGCAGCTTCTTTCCATCAAGCTTATTTTTGAGGATACCGTCTTCGTAATCCTTGATGATCTTAAGGATATTATCATAAGCCGCCTTATCGGCATGGAGCAGTCCCGGGATCTCCAGATCTCCGTTTTTATTCATAAACTCCTTCATGCTTGGCTTATAATCAACCTTGTCGACCATCGCCTCCTTAACGTCCGCATCATCCGGAAATGCCTGCTTAAAGCTCCAGAGCGTCTCATTTATCCATGCCGGAAACAGTTTCTTTCTGTCCTGACCCATTCTGTATGCTGCATCATAATCATCTTTTGGCGGATTAAAGCCCTTAAAATACTCCTGCTCCTTATCACTTAAATGCGAGAAGCAAACTCTTTCCGCTTCTTCAACATTAACCGTAAGCTCGGAAAAATCATATTTGGAATTCAATTCCGCCAATTCCTTGAATGCCCTGGCTACCTCCTTAAACTGGTCGGGATGATCCTTTTTCCATTGCTTCATTTCTGCCTGAGTGCGCAGACATTTTCCCATGACAAACTTCTTCGCTTCATAATTCTTCGGGCTAAACTCCTTCGGTGCATTTTTTTTCTTTCTAATGGACGTAACTTCCTGGACTGTTGTTTCACCGGGTGCATACTTATCTCCTATAAAGAGATCCTCAAGTATGACCGCGCATTTAGCGACATTCCTAAGAATTCTGTCAAATTCGCCTTTTGAGACACGTTCCTTATCCGAATCTCTTTTTTTGATCCAGGAGTTTTTATCATTTTTAAAGTCACTGGCAATAATAGCGTTTCCATTCTTCGCCTCATCACCCCAATGGATCCCGAAGGGATTAGCTCTGCAATCATGCTTAGTTCTGATCCATTCTCCATCATGCATGACTTTTTCGGTTATTTCTACCTTTTTCATTCCGAAACCGAGTATCGGCAGATATGATTTGAGATGACTGCTGAGCTTGATATCGTATTTTGGTTCCTTGATCTCCTTCATCAGATCCTTTGGTGCCGGAACATTTATATTGAAGTATTTATTTGCAATATATCTGAACTCCGGATCCGTTTTCTTGATCACCTTAAGCGTCGTAGGCAGGAAGCGGTTCTTCTCGGCCCTGACCAGTTTGCCGTCTTCGTCCCTGGCTTCCTTAAAGTTGTCACCGAGACCTCCGCTTGCGAAGCTCTGATCGTGGTCATATGACTTGATGTCATATACTACAAGATTGCCATCCTTATCCTTTTTGGTCTTACACTTGAAGTTACGGCCGTGACGATCCTGCTGCTGACAGAGTGTATCAAACATCTGGAGACGAACCAGCTTTCTGGTAGCCTCCGGACTGAGTCTGACACTCTTGCCCATCCTCTTTGCCTTTTTGCAGACCTCGATCCATTCCTCTCCCTCGGCGATCTCCTGGAGGGTGACCACGTCATTGGCTCTCGTTCCGTCCCAGCGCTCGAATTCTGCCGTTGAGACATGTGTGTTGACCACCTCCTCGGAGAAGCCGTAATCCTGTGCCAGCAGACTGGTTGCCAGGGTGTTGTACTGAGCCATCTCGGCCTCTTCTTTATTTTTGTTCTTCATTACCTGGCCATAGAGCTCTACCTCCTTACCCATGGTGATCCTGAAGAGTGCCTCCAGGCGGCTCGTCTGTACAAATCTGGTTTTAGCTGCCTTCTTTTTATCTCCATCCTGTATAAGGTTTTCGGCATCTGCAGCCGTATCGTCAATTACCTCCGTCTTCATCTGGGTATTGACTTTCTGTCCGGCTACCTTGTTAATGAAATCGATCAGTTCGGAATCAGCTGCCGGGGTAAGATTGAGCTCCGATATCAAAAATGTTGCGGGAGTATACAGAGGGATCTCCCTGATCTTCATAGGATCAAGTTTATTCGTCTTCAGTATTTTGGTTATCTCCACAGAGACATCATCTGTCTTTTCCTCCCATTCATCCAGACCTATAGGCATATAGCCGACATTACGCTTGGCTATCTCTTCGTTTATCTTAGGCAGTTTTTTGAACAATTCGTCAAAGTCATGCTTAAAGAACTCAGCATACTTCTGTCTGAGTACATTGGCTTCCTCCAGGCCTGCACCGTCGATCTTGTCCTGCATCAGCTTAAGGAGCTCCTGACCGTTCTGGTAATCGGTCTCATCGGCGTGAGCGCTCTCCATGCGCAGCTCTTCTCTTTGATGGGACTTAAGTGTGTTCAGAGTTTTTACGGCATCTTCCCTGGTCTTTTTCTTTTTACCTGCTGCTTTCTTTTTGAGCGCTTCGACGTTCTGCCTGTTTTCCCAGGATTTTGAGAGCTGGTTGGATCTTCTCTTGAGGAAACCGTCCATATCCTTGTGGAGCAGCGGCAGATTCTCCTTCATATAATACCGTTTCGTTTCCTGCTTACCGTCAACTCCCGTTACCGTGACCAGATATACGTCCGTCGAATTACCCTGTCTCTGATAGTCCGGATCCTTGATCGTGACTACATTAAGATGCTCTATCAGATCCTGAGGGCTCTGGATATTATCTGCCCTGTCATTAAGAAAGGCTCCGGTTGCTATGGCAAAGTATGTCTTCTTATATTTTTCCTGTTCCTTAAGCAGACGATCCTTAAGCTCATTGATCTTCTTTTTACGACGGGAACCGTAGAACCACCGGCTGCCCTTATGGGTATCCAGATAATTGTCACAGGCAGCTATGGTCGCCTCAAAAAGCTGGTCTATGACGGAAGTAAATTTATCCGGATCGAATCTGCCGGTCTCCTTGTCGAGAAATCCCATTTCCTCCATTTGATCACGATTGCAGCGAAGAACATTCTGCAGCGTCCTGGAGCGCTGTTTGACGATCTGCATCTCCTTGTTGTCTTCCATCTCCCCGAGGCCGAAGAATCTGTGCTTCTTGTCACGATTCACACGGGAGAGCTGTACATTGAGCGCATTCTTCTGCAGCTTCACCCTGTCCAGATAGCTCAAACGTTCACTTTCACTCTCAGTCCTGCTCTCCCACTTGCGAAGCCTCTTCATGCTCGCATCGAAGGTTTTGGATCTGTATATTGCATCATTCTGTTCCTCAAACTCGTCCTCCCTGGTAATATGGAAACTGACCGTCCTTCTGAGCGCTTCGTTGAGTTTGGGATTGAAGGGTTTTCTCGTGGCCTTGTACTTTTCGGCGGCAGTCTGTTTCCTGGCGGACTTGGACTTTTGGGATGACTTTTTGGAGGATTTTTTGATATTTATATTTTCATCAAGCTCTTCCTCCTGTTCCTCATCGTCCAGTTTTATGATCCCATGTTCATCCTCGACAACACGAGGAGCTTTTTTATTATTTCTTTCGATCAGATTCTTGCGGTCCAGACTTTCGCGCAGCTGATTGGAGTTTGTATTGATCTCGTTATCATTGTAGCTGTTATTGGACGCATAGCTGTCTCTCTGTTTGTTATCATAAAAACTATCATCATAACTATTATCATAACTGTTATCTAATTGTGACACTTCTTATCTCCTCCTACTGTTTTCTCAGAAATATATGCTTTACGCCTCATCCTCAACCATCATTCCGCTGTAATATTCCACATCCGTTATGACCAGCTCCTTAGGGAAGTTTTCTTCAGCCTCCGCACATTCATCTGCCAGCCGTTCCGTTTCCTCCATATCCTCTAAGGCATAATCAAGACCGTTCGGAAGCGCTCTGAGGGTAATGTAGCTGTCAGCCTCGATGTTGGTGATCAGCTCATCGCCAAGTGCATCTCCCTCATCCGACCAGGATCTGATGTGCAGGTACTCATCCTCCGCATCGATACCCTTAAAGGAATCCAGAGCCTGTGCTATCAGTGTCCTGCGCACCTTATCCTCCCCGGTCAGGGCTGCCAGACAGTATACACCGTCTACCTTCTCCACGATCAGGACACCGACTATGGTCTTGCCCTTGGAGCAGATAAAGCTGTGATCGGGATCTATCTGATACGGAACTATCGGGAAGGGTGTTTCTGTCCTGACCAGCTTATCGATCTGGGACTCCACCACATCCCTGGTCAGCTCACGGAAGGCACCGCACAGATATGACTCATCATCCTGCGGAACAGTGATGCCCGCGATATCCTTTATCTCTGCAAACCATTCCCTGTGCCTGCCGCTGTCGGGTTCAAACCCACGCAGTGTCATATAGTCGGCCACGGCATCATCCGGGACCCTGATACGCAGATATCCGTAACCGGCACTCTGAGCCATCTCGTAGGCAGCATTCAGCAGATCAATGCCAACCTCCTGCTCTCGAAAAGGCGTATCCACATAGAGCCAGTCAATGGTGATATTAAACGGATCAGCCAGACTGAACATGATGATCCCGCAGGGTATAACACTGTCCGGTCCGGATGCCTCCTTCAGCTCTCCGAGATCTTCGGCCGCATATTTGATATCCTCAGCCTCCGCTGCCGCGCCTATCACGGTCTCGGCCCCGAAATGGGCAAAATGCTTGAAGGGCCCCGGTATCAGATCCTGATAATATTCCAGATTCTCATTGTCGATCGCTTCATAGATCATTGGTTACTCTCCTTTCACCTCGTAATACATTCTCTCCCTTTCTGCCCGGAAAGAGCTTTCCGATCAGCTGAAGGGTAGCTTTGTTGTGTCTTCTGAGCAATATCCGGTCATCCTGCGATTTGTGCGTAGCAGCTGCCTGAACCGAAAACCGTAGCATATTGAGCAGGTTCACATTTGCATCGGGCTCCATTGCGTAAAACAGCTCGACCCTGTATACACCCGACTCCATCCTGTGCACCAGCAGAAAACCGTTAAGCTTGTCATCCGTCTGGACGCAACAGGAAACTTCGGGATCATAACGTGTCATCGGCAAAAACGGCAGGTCGTCCAGCAATCCGTATTTGCCATGAAAAACGCTGGTCATTATACCTGTCTTGAAATTGCGCGATGTAATCTCGGACAGCGGTCTCACGTAGTCCGGTGGCGGAGCTTTGGATAGCTTAAGGGCGGCCATCTCTCCGACGGTCACATAGACATCACGGCTCTCGGCGCTCTGTATCGAGTATCCGGCTGTGGTCATGGCCTGCTCTTCAGCTTCGCTGAGCCCGGGCAGTTCAAAGAATATCCTGCCCGTATCGTCGTATTCGGTATTGAGTTCAAGCGCCTGTAGTATGCCCGCCCCGTCCTCGGGATTGACAGCATAGAACCACAATATCTCGATCTCTGTCGGGACATTCTCATCCTCGGTATTCTTAAGATCCCAGAAGACCGCAGCCGTCAGTTCCTCGGAATCATCACTCAGGCCTGCCAGTCCTCTGCAGTATTCCCTTCTGATCTCGACCACAAAATCCGGTGGGATGATATCACTATAGGTTTTGATATTTTCCTCTGTTATTTCTCTGAGTTTCATAAGTTTATTCAGTCACAGCAATACAGGCTGCACCCTGCGCGATGACAGTGTGAACTGCCGTCACCGGTCATATCGATGACTTTAGCGCATTCATGCTGTCCTTGAAATCAAGGACAATATTCTCCTGAGCTGTCTTCAGCTTGTCTTCATTCATCCCCGAAACAAGAGCTCCGATACTGTTGTCCGGAGAATCCAGGTTCACTCCGCATACGCGGACATATTTCTGCACAAAATTACCGAGATTCTTGTAGAGCTCGCGCTGCTTTTCGGTGCCTATGTATTTCTTAAGCTTCGCGATACCGGCAATTACCCCGTCCCTGTTTGTATCCTTCAATTTGGGCAAAAGGCGGTCTCGGTCCGTTTCATTCACATAAGCCTGCTTCTGAAGCGCATTTGCCTGTCCTATCATATCGTCAAACTGCTCTTTGGTGATCTTGTCATTCTTAAAGTCGTCCATAGCCTGTTTTCTGATCAGATCACTCTGCTGCGTCAGCATATTGAAGGCATTATCCCGGTCTTCGTATTCCGTACTGTTTTTGACAGACTTTTCGGTAGGTCCGGCCTGCTTGATAAAGCTGTCCTTAAACAGGTTCGGGATGATCGTGGGCAAAAGTGCCACAACGGCCATTGTTCTGGCATCAATGAAGAACTGCTCGGTCAGATTCTTCTCCAGGAATTCCTCCGAAGCCATATTTTTCCCCGCGTCCGACAGGAGCTTCTCGTTCCTCTCAAATGTTTCGAGATAGTCATCCAGACGGTTTCTGTCCAGCAGGAAATTCATCTGGAGCACACTGTTGTCGGAGAACAGATCCATCAGTCGCAGTACGCCGTCGTTTCTCTCTCCCTGCTCCCTGTCTGATCTCAGATTCTCCACATAGTTTTCCTTTGTCAGCAGATACGCCACATCTCCGACACGGAAACGGTTGTCAAGCTTCTCGACCTTCTTTTTGGCATTCTTGCGGGCAGTAGATCTATCCTCCATGAGCATGGCCTTCTCCATGCCGCCGGTCACGATCTTATTGTCGGCATATTGCTGGTCAGCGCTGATATTCTTTACGATATCTTTGCTGCGCTTCGGTTTTTCGGTAAGCCACTTTTCAAATCCATAGGTATCGTATTTATGTATCGCATCGACACCCCCGATAGCGGCTTTACGCTGCGCGTTACGTTTGCGTATCCCGGTCACGTTGTCATTGAAGTCCTTATCGGCCTGCTTCATATTCTCTTTGGATCTGGATGCAAAGGTCTTCGTCTGGCCCTCCTGTGTCAGCTGCTCATATTCGGCTTCATCAAGGCCGAAGGTGCGGACACCCTGCTGGTTTACACCGTATTTGGCTGCGAAGTTCATGACAAGCCTGTATACCTGATCCGAGATATTGCCGTAGAAGGTACCGAACCGTTCATGAACCTTCTGGAAGAGTGCCTTGTGATCCGTGTCTTTTGTAAGAGCCTTCTCAACCGACTCCCTGTCCTTCATATAGAGCTGTTCATAAGCCTTCAATTTCTGCGCCATGAAATACATATAGCTGAAATTGCCCGGCTGCTTTAAATATTCCTCGGACAGCATGTTATCTTCGAGTTCAAACTTCATTACCTCGGTCGTAGCCTGAAGTATGAATTCACTCTTGTTTTCGGCGCTCAGATACTGCATGGACCGCTTCATATTGACGGATTGGTTCGTAATATCAACCAAACGACCGGCCAGACCCGAGGTGTTGCGGTGTACCACGCGGAGCAGATGCATGAACTGTTCGGGATCGATGCCCTTTTTCTCCAGTTCGGGGAATACCGTAAGGCGCATCTTCCTGTTAGCCGAATTGTGTACCGAGGTATGGGTCTCCTCCATGGAATTCATGATCTCATAAGCGATCGCAGTGTCCTCCACGGACTCTTTGATACCCAGCGCCTTGCTGCGCTCGTTCATATAGACTCTGGAATCCTGACGTGCCCTCCACTGCAGATAATCCTCGATCTTCTGAGGATTTTTCATCATATCCTTAGCCACATTTCTGGCTTCCTGTGACAGACCCCTGAAGAAGATGTAGGAGCTGGTCTTGTTAAATGCGCTTTCAAGTGCCTTGTCCCATCCCTCTTTGTTACCTTCGTAGGACAGATTAAGCTTACCGAACTCTTTATCCTCATACAGATAGCGGTAGAGCTCCTCTGTAGGGGAATTGGGAAGATCGAGCATCCTGCGTCTGTCGGGGGCAAAATAATCGCGGCTGCGAAGCTTCTGCAGACGATCGGTCAGTGTCTTGTCCAGATAATCCTCCGCAAGTTCACTTTCGCTCGTATATGCCTGCATGTAAAGTTCCTTGTCCTGAGCAGCCAGCTTAAGCTGCCTGTTGGCCTCATCCAGAGTCACTTGTTTGTTGGCTCTGGCATTCCGTTTATCCTGAATTTCGTTGATCTCCTTAACGCCGTCCCGATACTCCTGTGCCAGTTTATCATCCGGCAGTATCTTGAACATTTTGCGGATAATATCCGCCTTGGCACCGATCTTGCCTGTCATGAAATCTACGGAATGAGCTGAGAACGCGGAATAAAGCAGCAGTTCCATATCATTTGAGATCTGGAGCATCACATCTACGGCTCCGGCTAACTCATCTCTCTTTTCCTCCGACAGCCCCTGCTCCATCAGATCAAAATCCTCCTGGTTTTTGACCAGTTTACCGAAATCTCTGATAGTAAGTGCGGTCTCTGCAAATTCTTCGAAATTATCATGTATATAATCTTCGGTAAAGAACTGTGGAGTCAGCTTGTTTCGCAGTTCCAGTATCTCCACAGCCTTGCCTGCCAGATATTCACTTTTAACCGCGTTTTTATCATCTTCTGTTTTGGCCTTTGCAAGCTTCTTGTCCAGCTCGGCCTGCATCAGATTGTCATCCAGAGTCTTTCCGTGCTTTTCGGCGAGTTTGGCATATCTGTCCTCATACAGTATGACATCCTGTGCCATCTTGATCAGTCTGTCCTTCTCTATATCAAGCATTCTGGATTCTTTAAAAAACTTTATCATTTTCTCGAGACGGCGATCATATTTAAGCTGCTTTATCCGTGCATGATAAGTCTCCGCATTCAACACCCTGACATCCTCGTCATTTTCGGAGAACATGCCGTTACGCAGCATCATGCCGTTCATCAGCCTGATCATATCCTCATAGCGCTTCACATCGGCCGAACCGGGATCATCCTTCTTTACCTTATCCAACTTTTTCTGCAGGGTATCTTTGTAGCCCGCGAACACCTTGGGATCCTTGAATATACCGTTCTGTCCCTCCATATCCGGAACCTGTGCAAGGAACTTGTATGACTCACTATTGAGGGCATCATATGCCCCCTTCCACTTCTGGTAATAGTCCTTGAGCATATTATATTTGATCTCAAGATCATCGTGATGATCAAGGAGCTCGGCATCCGAATACCCATTATCCATGCACATCCTTGTACATGCTATTCTCAGTTCCTTGTAGTCAGCCTCGGCGATATGCTTAAGCTCCATCATATGCTTGAAGTTCTCTTCATCCGTCAGATCCAGGGCTCCCTTATGCATAACTCCGTTCCTGTCCATGAAACCGTTGAAATTGTATTTCTCCAGTGCCTCGGGCTTAAGCGCAAATATCTGGTAATTTTCCAGCTTGTGGTCGCCGAAATCCTTTTCGAGTTTCTCGAACTTCTCCGTATGGATACGCATCTCCTCGCCCCTGCCTCTGGCGATGGCATCCTTCATGACCGTGCGGAACTTAAACTCGCCTCCTGTCAGTTCGGTAAATTCCTTAGCATAGAAGCGGCAGTCTTCAAGCCGGAGCAGGAATGAGAGATCCTCGTTCTTAAGGACCTTTGCGACAGTATCCTTATACTTCTCCTCTATCCCGGGGATCTGCATATCATCATCTGTCAGTCTGATACCTGTGACATAATCAAGGGCGAGCTCATACTCATTGGACCGCTGCTGCAGAGTGGTCTTATCCTGATTCATTTTATTTATCTCGGCCTCGGCATAATCAATGAACGCACTGTATCTGCGGACATTTCCCTTTTTGCCCTTGCTCTCTTTCAGGGCCTTTTCGTGGTCTTCCTTGGCCTTTGAGAGTGCCGTTATCCTGGCACTCAGTGTGTTCATGGTTATGACATCCTTTGAATACTGACCGAAAAGCTTCTCCATATCGGCTCCGACCAGCTCGTAGGCACCGTTTTCATCACGGATCTTATTCTGAACGGTGAGCAGACGATCCTCATCATATCCGATATTGTCATATTTGAGAGTGATGGCATAAGCGGGCAGTTCCTCATTCTTCCTGCGCGCCTTAGCTTCATCCTCAATATCCGTAAGATATTTCTGCACTCTTTTGTTGCTGAGCCCGATCTTAGCCTGCTCCGCTATGTCGGCCGCGTGAATCTTATTCCATGTGTCCACTCTGAGCTGATCGTTCTCTTTGGAGAGATCATCGTCCGCTTTGTCCCTGAAGACGGCTTTGCGCCCCGACATGGTAATATGCTTGTACCTTTGATGCTGCTCAAGAAAATCCAGGATCAGCGGACCTGTATAGTTGAGGGTATTGCCCAGCATGATGCGGTCTTCCTCACTCAGCGTCTCGAGATAACCGGGATTGGTCGCTATCAGTATGCGAAAGGCCTGTGTCATTTCCGCGAATCTGCGCAGCTGTATGCTGTTGTCGGCCAGATATCTGTCCGTCAGCATCTCGGGCGTGATCCTGAAATTCTGGAACTTGGCTCTGAGCTCGTCCAGAACCGCTGTCCTCTCGGGAGATCCCTCCTTACTCTTGGTATATCGCTTCATAAGGTTCTTGTTATATTCAGCAGCGTCGTTTTTTTCCTCTCTGGTCTCGGTACCGAGAGCTCCCACGGTCTTTTTCCAGAAGAGCCATCTGGATTTCTGCATGGCCATAAAGGGAGTAAGCCCCTTCTCTATCTCATCGGTCCTTATATAATATTTCTCGGCATCATCCAGTTTATATCTTTTGACGAGTCTGTCGTAGCCATCGATCTCAACTCCGAGCTTAAGATCCTTAGCCAACATGGATGAACCTTTGACCTCGAACTTTGCCTTCTTGCAGTAGGTGCGCTTTGAACTGTCGCTTTCATTCCGCTGCATTTCACGGATCTTTTCGTAGCTGTTCATATCCTTCCGCTCACGGAGGGAATTGACGGATATGTACTGACCGTATTTCTTTTGGGCCTTTTTAAGCCGGCTCGCCTCTCTGTGACGTGACAGCCACCAGTATTTGGCAACGGGCACGGTCTGATCGGGTGCCTTCCTCTTGAGCGGTACGGCGCTGTTGACCCCAAACAGGCCCTTGATCTCCGATGCAAGCTTCCGGTTGACATCATCCGTCTTCTGCCTGACTGAGGTCATGTAATCTTCCTGATTCTGGAATGTGTCCATCCATTTGGTGATCTCGTCCTTCTGTCTGAGCAGGGATTCGTCTACCGCGGCAAAATGCTGCTCTTTACGCTTCTCCTCAGCCTTCCATTCCTCAAATGTCTGTTCCTTATATAATTCTGCCATTTCTATACTCCTTCTTAATCTGCTACAGTTCCTTACCCGGGTCCGTAAAAGACAACACAGGCATCCTGTCCGGATATTTGATAAATACCCGCGACAGAAACTCCGGACTGCCGCAGAAACGTCCCGCGAATTCACCGACCGGATCCGAATCAACAGATAAATATATATATGTATCCGGCTCAAACCGTTCCTTCAGCGCGGACAGGAGCTTAAGAAGCATCGGCTCCAGCTGTGTACCCGGAGCTTCGCACCAGACTGATGAGATAAGCACCTTTTTTTCGGACAAAAGCTCCACTGTCGCATATCCCTTCAGTTCATTTCCAACCATAACTCCCATGCTGCATTCACGGCTGACGCTCTCCGAGAGGAGACCTCCCTCAGGTCTGGGCAGATCCTCATCCCGCGCCATGACGGACGCATTCCGCAGACTTTCCTCCGGTATCTCGCCAAAGGAGCATATCCTGAAATCATCCTCTGATGCCGGTGTAACAGGTGCCGGCGCTTCATCCCCGTCGTCGGCATCATCAGGCTCCGGATCGACGTAATGCATGATCCGGGATGGCGCATCTGCGGGATCCTCCGTGGGAGTTTCACTGAAGCCGCTTAAGAAGAACCTGACCATCTGGTATTCGGGATCCAGCTCTTCGTAACCTCTGTTCAGAAGAAAGATCTCGAGTCCCACATGCTCATAGGTCGTAGACAGGAAATCCAGGCTGATGGGAAGGTCATACTCTTCGACATGCTCCTCAAATAGTTCCAGGAGTCTGCTGCCGTAGCCATGACTCCTGTATTTCTTTTCAACATATATCGAAAGGATATGGAATGCTCCGTCCATGGCGGCTCCGACTATCGAGCCTGCTGCCGCGGGCATCTCGCCCGAATCGTCTATCAGGCCGATGGCGCCTATATCCTCGCCTCTTTTGATCGCCGCAGCCACCTCCGGGATCATCGTAAACTTAAACCCCTCAATGTTTTCTTTTGTGATCGCTGTGTACTCCATTTGGTTTCCTTTTCCTTACCTCAGACTGTTGATAAAATCACATGCTTCTTTTTAGTATAACATAAATCCTGGTGTCAGTGTGTCGTCCGGTTTTAGCCTTCGGTCCTCTTATGAAGTTTCCACTTCGGATCGATCTTCTGGCCGAAGATCTCCCGGAAGCTTACGGGAATCTGGGCATATTCCGCAGCAATTTCGTCTTTATATTTGGGATTATAAAGCATTCCCTTTTTGTCATACAGGGCGTATTGCAGGAGTTTTCTGTGTTCCGACAGTTCCTTTATGGCATCGAGGGCCAGCTGCTGAGCCTCATTTTTAGGCTTCTTATATACAGACGGAATATCACCATAGGGATTTTCCTTCTCCAGCTTCTCCATCGCCTTTTTGTCTTCCATCATTACATCCAGCAGATTGATGGTCTCGTCAAGGGTATGCAGTATTTCAACAAAGGTATGCATATATATTTTTTTATCATAATACCTTTCAATTGAGTCGTAATAATTCTTAAACGATCCAACGGCAAGATCATATAACTGGTTTTTATCAGCCTTCGTCGTACTGATCCTGTCGGCCAGACTCTCTGCCCCTTCGAGTCTGGTGTCAGTGATATGTCTGCTCTTTCTGTAAGCCCTTCCGCCCTTTTCGGTTATATATCCGGGGGCACCATCCAATCGGTAGTTGTGAACTCTTTTAACTCCGGCCACCCTGTATTGTTTGTCCCTGTTTTTTAAATTGCCCTTTCGGATCTCCAGGTCAAGGTTCTTCGGCTTGTATTCCAGCCTTCCCGCCGACTTATTCTCCTCGACCGTAAAAAGCAGTACAGGTTCTCTGGTTGTGACCGAGATCAGAGCAATATAATAATTTAAAATCTCCGCGTCATTGCCGTCATACTTATAATTTGATCTTACATACTCTTTCAAAGACATATCTCCGACACTGACAAAATCATATATATCCTCGATCTCCAGTTCCTTATATAACGAGGCCTGCTCGGGAGGGATCTGCAGAAATTCCTCAATGCTCTTTATGAATTCACCTGAAGACTTTAAGAACCTCTGTGTAAATTTCCCTTTCATGGCTTTCTCAACAGCTGAAGTCTCACGGAACTCCTGTGAAACGGATATACCCGCGACATGATTCCAGCTGTAATCACGTTCGTATTCAAACTCCGCTTTATCGTTACGGAGTTCGATATCTATTTCTTCATCTTCCTTTATCTCATTGATCCTATTCTCATCTACAAGCCGGTCCTCAATACCCTGGAAATAAGCTTCCGCCATATTAACGGTTTCTCCCTTGGGCTTATTCTTCTGCTCGAAATCAAACATATCGAGATACTCTGCCTCGAACTCCAGATCATGTACGTCATCCGTGTATTCGATATCTAAATTCTCGTCATCGAGGTCAAGATCCCACTTTTCTTTTGCAGCCTTTTCTTCCACGATTATCTTATTCTCGTTTATGCTGTTCTCGATGATCCTGTTTTCATTTATGCTGTTCTCGATGATCTCATTCTGTGCATTCGGCTCACGGTACATCGTATCAAGCATCTGCTTATTGGTCACGGTCGGCTGTTTGACTTCCGACTTCTTGATCTCCGATTTCTTAACCTCCGACTGCCTGACCTCGGTCTTCTTTACCTCGGGCTGGGACTTTTTCTTCTTTGATGAAGATCTGACCTTGATCTTTTTGGGAACATATACAGTGTTAAGGACAACATCATCACCCGTCTGTGAGGTGGCCTCAAGTCCGTTTACGTGCAGGATGGTTTCCTTACTGTTAACCTGGATCATATCGGCTGCATCAATACCGGCTTCGGGTTTAATGGTGAACTCCCCTGTTTCTTCGTTGAAGTTAAGGTTAAACTCATCAGCTATCTTTTCCTCCTGACCGGTCATATCCTCAAGCCAGACAAGCTCTATATTCCTGCCTCCATCCTCGTATAATTTGGAACCCGGAGCCTCAAAGGGATCCCTCTCCTTAAACAGCTGTGAAACCGTCTTGTCATAGGGCACGACCTTACTAGCCTTTTTATTCAGGGAATCATTAATCATGATCGTGTCGCCGCGAAGTTCTCTGACCAGTACGAAATGTCCGTCAACGGTCATTCCTACCGGTCCCTTCTCCAGTCTCTTACTGAGCGTTTCGAGGAATCTGCGCTTACAGTACTGATTCCTTTTGTCGTCACGTCCGATAATGGCCGAACGGACTGCGGCATTGGGCAGAAGCTTATGTATGTAATCGGCGAATATGACCGGATTACCGTAATGATTACCATTATAGATCTCATTAATGTAATCCTCGGCGTCAAAATATTCGGCCATTTTCTCTTCGCCGAATTCCTCCAATGGCGGCATAGGAAGCCGGTCAGTGACAATATCCGTCTTCGAGGTGATCCGCTTGCCCGCGAAGCTGTTCATGAGTCCGGCCATGGTACTTGCCCAGCAATAAGAAACATACTCTCCCTGGAAGTCATATTTGAACCCGCTCGGTACCGGAGCCTTAACATTAGTCTTGTAAGCGATGGGAGGGAGCTCTATCAGAGGCTTCTGTTCCTGCAGGGCAATTATCTCCTCTTCGATATTGATCCTGTTGAGATTTTCTTCTTTCTTCTTATTTGTCTTTTTCTCTTTAGTCGCTTTGGTTTCTTTCTTATCTTCTTTCTTTACCGTAGCGTCGGCCCTTTTCTCTTCCTGCTTAGCGTCCTTCTTTTCGGTCTTCTTCTCTTCTTTCTTTTCGTCGTTCTTTACCGCAGCAGCAGTCTTCTTCTCTTCCTGCTTAGCAGCCTGTTTCTCACCGGTCTTTTCCGCAACACCAGACTTCTTTTCGGCCTTCTTTTCTTCGGTCTTTTTCTCCTCCTTCTTTTCCGCAGCGGCATTCAGGAACACATCCAGTTCCGAGGTTTTGATCCCATAATGATCGAGTACCTCACGTACTTCACGATTGTTAAGTATCCAGTTCAGATCATAACCCTCATCCTGATTGCCCAGTTTATACATAATGCGGCTTAATTCAAGATGCATCCTTTCCGGATAAGAACGGTTCATGGAGCCTATGTCCTTTAACTCCTTATAGAAGCTGTTATTTATCAGGCTTCTCAGGATCTCCTGATGAAGCTGGGATCGAACATGGGATTCCAGCTTCACGCGATCCGCATCGTTCAGGACAAGACCCATCCCCGGGGTATTGTTCAGGTATTTTATCGTATCAAAGCATTGGTGTCTTACCTCGGCGATCATCAGATAGGAACCATCGACTATCTCATTTCCGTTTGCCCGGGCCTGTTCATTTTGTCTGCCGGGCCGGTCTCCGTTCATCATCTTCTCGATGTCGGACGAAATACCTCCCTTGAACAATCCGAGCCATTGATCCAGAAATACCTTTGATGCCTCTTTCCTGGCCTCTGCCTTATGATCCTCGGCGATACCTGCTCCGGAATATTTTTTCACATTCTCAATAAAAGCATTTACCTTATCTGCGTCCGCCTTTTTTTCGGCCATAGGATCATTCGCTTTTTTGGCATGCTTAAGCATATCCGGATGGAATACGATGAGCTTACCCAATAGTTCATCAGATATCCCGGGACCGATCAGCGGTTTGACAGACTGTACGAGGCTCTCCTTCTGCTCTTCCAGAGAAAAACTGTAAAAAGCCACTAACCCGGCATCCTTCTGTCTCTGCGCCCTGATAGCCGACTTTTCCCTCGAGGTATACAGATCCAGTTTCGGTTTATAATAGTTCAGCATGAATTTACCACCGGTCAGATTACCATCGGTGCCGTATTTTACGGTCTGCTGCCATATGTTTTTTGCATCCGCCCTGGATATCGAAGGTCCTTTTATCTTGTGACCGGCAGAAGTGTAGGTCATATCATTCAGGACATTTGCCGTAAACAGGTCGGTTGACCATTCGTTCGCGTCCGGAGAATAATTCGTAAATGATGAGATCCTTTTAGTTCCTGCTGACATGTATCCCTGATAGTAATTTGAGTTCATCAGGACTGCTTCGTCCTTTTCTTCCCGGGTGATCTTATTGTATTTAACCAGTATCTCCGCAAGCGTAAGCTTCTCACCCCCGGATTCCGATTTACGTTCGGCTCTTTCATCACTGATCTGAGCCAGATCCTGTCCAAAATAGCTCCTTATAATATGGTCTGTCTGTCCGCTGCCGAGGGACTCCATAAATACCCCGTAGGGCAGATTTTCAGGGAGTGTTCCGTAGGTATTCTGGTATCTCTTCAGGGCATCCCGCTGCAGACGGAACAGTTTGGCGGCGCTGTCAAGAAATCTTTCCCGGGCGTAAAGTCTCTGATCTTTTTGGTTCAGATCGATACCGGTACGTTCGGTCAGTGTCAGACCCTCAAATATCTCTACCAGTTCATCATCCGATACGCCCTCGTGGTATATGGTGCATGCTTCAAAAACCATTCTGGATATATCGATGCTGAATACCCATTTTTCATTTTCGACCGTATCATTAAGTGTCGGATGATAGATCGGTTTACCGCTCTTATCCCTCAATAACTGTTTCAATCTGTCATAGAGCTCTTTCTGTTTGCGGGTAAGCACCTTGTCAAGACCGGTCGCATTTTTGATCCTGTTGTAGGTTATGACAGACTGAACATAATTCTTTACGGATTCCGTATAATACTTCTGAGCCTTAGGGTAGGGCTTCTCCATATTCAGTCCGGCCATCTCTTCAGCTGTGGTTTCCTCTCCTACATCTGCCTCCCTGGCGTAGATCTCTATCTCCTTATTGGCATTGTGCACAGCGGAAGGCTTCGCCCTCTTGAGATCGGGACGACCGGTCAGAAATGCATTCTGCCTGCCCTGCGCTTCCACTCGATCGAGTATACGTTCAATACCGGAATCCTCTCTGGAGCGGTATTCCCCGCCGGCCAGACGTCTCGTACACTGCGCTACCAGGCTGATCAGATCCGCTATCCTCTTTTTGTCATCAGTATCGGCCGACTTATCCCTGTTGGCGGAAATCTCATCATTATAATGCAGGATATAATAAGTATCCGTTATCAGAGCCTTGCGTGCTCTGTAATAATCCGAGATGGCCAGCATCTGGTCAAGCTTCTGATGCACCAGCTCAAGGTCGGAATATTTTGCACCGGGTTTTCTTGTCCTGAGACGATCCTCATATTCGGGGTTGGCCTTCAGCAGTTTCTCATAGGCTATGGCCTTTAGGCTGATCATTTCCATATCATCTGCCCTGGACGCAAAATCTTCATCAGAGGAGACATCAAACCTCTCATCGGTATATTCCATAATTTTGACGGTCAGCACATCGAGAGTCTCAAAACGCTTCTTTTCATCGGCATAGTCACTCACCAGTTGGTTCTTGTAAACGTCAACAAACCCCTCATATGGCTGATCCTCGTTATAATCCATAAAAGCGCTCAGATACTCAAGAGTCTTTTCTCCCACCGCGATACGATTCTCAAGGCTTACCGTACGACGGTATAAGGCGATCCGATCCCTTGTCATATGGCTTCCCTGAGTCAGTGTTTCGGAGGTCTTGAGCTTCTTATACAGTCTGGAGTCACGGTTACCCAGCTTCGACTCCCTTTCGGATACGGTATAATCCTTATCCTTGAAGCTTTGCGCGAATCCTCCCCTGAATGCCTCGATCGTATTTACGGTAAAGTTGATTTCTTCGGTTCCCGCTTCCTTCAGCACTCTCACATTGCCGTTCAGTATATTAAGTGCTTCCGCGGCACGGGATACGCCGTTTAATCCCCGGTCATGTCTTACCTTGTTCTCGAGCAGATTAAGCGGTACATTGATGTCAACGCCGCCCAGGGATTCCCGGACCATCAATGCGGTAGACCACAGCGTAGTGAGATCCGCATCTCCCTTTTTGGTTGAATCCGCGATCTTTGCATCCAGCTCCTCTGTAGTCAGATGCAGGACATCTCCAAGGTCAATTCCGGCCTTCTCCATGGTATCCCCGAGGGATATGAGCGTCCGGAAATTATCATCAAAGAAAAGCGCGGCATTCATCAACAGATCGATCCGTGCGTGTATCTCATCCAGATGTACCTGGCTCAGACGGCACCTCACCTCTTCATCCATCCGCAGAGCCTTGTACGCATCCATATAGTTTACGGCTTCCACCGCAAGGTGTGTCACGGCATAACAGTCCTGAAACCTCTTGGGATCGTTTTTCGTATTGTTGATCAGATCCATATAGGACTTGAAATCAAAGCGCTTCAGATCAAAAGCCAGTACTGTCCTGAAAATCTCTTCTATGGCAAGGGCTTTCTCCTGTTTGGACTCCCTGTCGGTCTTTTTGCCATTGACGATAAGACTCCTGTACAGAGAGGTACATTTCTCCACCTCATTATCATATGTGTTAAGCAGATCCATATTACTGATGAAATCTATTCTGACGGCTCCGCTGTGCTGATAGTCCGGATCGGTCTTCCTGATCTCATTGACAATGTCGTCACGCAGGGAATCGCGCGAGGTCTTGTGCCCTCTCTCAAAGGTCTCGTAATATTCGGACAATTCCTTCAGGTCTTCGGTGGATACGGCTTTGACGGTGCCTGCTTTCTTCAGCTCATCATAGAGCATGATCTGAGCGGTGTCCAGGATACCCTTTCCTGCACGCTCGGGATGTATGGCCGAATTATGGGAGATCTTCATAAACTCAATTCTTTCCACACTTTTGGAAAGAAGCGAAGTAAACGCCTTCGTAACAGAATATTCCTCGTCTCCGACCGAAAATTCACTGATATCATCACCACTGTCGATCGCTTCGGCGAGTTCCGTCATTTTGACAGTGTCGATCTTAGCCCATTCATCAAAATCAACAGCAGCCATCCAGCTGAATTTTGATGCCTGAGCGTATGAACTGCAGTAAAGCGACGAGCAGGCGGCATTATGAAATGCCCCATATTTGTTTACCAGTGCTCTGTCCTTTATAACACTGAGTTCAGCGGCATTGCGATCCAGATTGCCCAGCATCTTTTCCATTCGCTGCCTGTACAGTACATTCCTGAAAAAATCCTTGCTTTTATGGACATCCAGTTCGGACATACTTATATTATTGGCCTCATCCGCGATGGATCTCCACAGTTCTTCCTTCTCCTTGTCCGTTCCTGTCTGGAGGATGTCTATAACCCTTACGATCTCCTCCGCAGACTTGCCGGTCAGATAAGGAGTCAATACGCGGCCAAATTGTGTAAATGCCGGTCTGCCGGTTCTTTTGGCATGGGCAGCTGCAATCGTTACAAGATGCTTTCCGTATATAGTTTCAATGTAAAACTCCGAGTTGCGGAAATAATCTGAAGTATATGAATTTTTCCGATACGCTGCCTTGCGTTTCTCAAGCTCTTCCTCACTGATCTCACCAAATGTCGTCTCGCCGGTTTCCGGTACCACTGCAGGATGGGTGATACCGTACATCATACGTATCATCCTTGCCTTTTTCTTATCCTCTTTTTGGAAATGCTTTGTAACAGACTTAAGGTATTTCTTCAGATCACAGCCGATCCTGGGTGGTTCATGTCTCAGCTGCCCATCAGTTTCTTTCTTGGCATCAATGTATATCCCATCTTCCAATTCTTCATAGGTTTTGTCATATATAAACTTGTCGGCATTCACAATAGCTGCATTCTGAACCTGGGATGCCATACTTTCCGCCATGGTAAAAGCCTCTATCTTTGCATGAAGCTTAAGCAGCTCATTATCAGCGGGAGCAAGCCCCCTCTGTACTGCCACGAACAGCAGATGCTCCATATCGTGAACCTGCTCAAATATATACTGGTTTTCCTCAAAGTGCTCCACAATGTCATTCAGACTGCCAAAGTGCAGGTCCTCTATCTTCAATTCCCCGAACCTTGCCAGGGTCTCATTAAAGAGCTCCGGCGTAAAACGTGAATCATAATCCCTGTCAAGGAATCGTCTGTTGCCGGATAAATTCAATACATTATCCGAGATCTTATCCAGCAGAAGACGTTTCTCCTCTCTGGTCGCCATTATCCGGGCCGCTCTCTTGCCCCGTTCCTCTGCATAGCTGTTGGCGGATTTCATTCCCTTTCGTCTGACGAAATGAAGCGATCTTATGGTGGAAACTGCGGTTAAATATCCTTTAAGCTGCATGTCGTCAGCGCCATCAAGGAGTTGGCCGATCTCAAAATCGGTATATGTCATGTCCTCTTTTGCAAAATACCGGTAATAGGGATTCTTCATCAGCTCCTTCTGGGCATCCAAATACTCCTTTACCTCTGTAAAGGTCGCTATCTTCTCCTGGAGGGCAGCCATATCCTCTCCCTTGGGCATATAGCCACCGTCAACGGCCTCACTGAGCCACTTCTTCATATGCTCCGCCTTGTCGCAGAGTTCATAATTACGAGCCATATTACTGACAAACTTCTCATCATTATCCATATCGTAGGGTATGGATCTCATCTTTTTAAATTCTTTGATCTTAAGAGCAAGACCCTCCTTGTCGAGATGCTCGTACTTCTCTTCATTCACGGGATGAGTCGCTTCGTATTCCATGATGCGCTGTCCGCGGGCTTTGCGCTTAATAGCTTCCTCGGCGCGCTTCTCAAGGTCGCTCTGCGACAGTTTCTTGCGGGCAAGGGCATATTCCTCACCGGCTTCGATCTTCGCTTTGCTGCCGGCGATCTCCTCTGCTGTCCGGGTGTCGTAGTAATATCTTTTGACCTCACTGAACTGTTCGTCTGTTAAGCTTTTCTTTTCCTGCTCAACCAGATTCTTGTGCATCTGCTTGATGATCTCCACCTCGCCGGCGATCTCCTGCTGTCTGAGCTCCTTGGCGGTAAGGGGTTTATCGGGTATTTCTTTCGGTTTGGAGGACGTCTTTGGGTGCATCACGGGGATCCGGTTGGTGATCTTCTTAAGTTCCTCATCGGGAAGCTTCTTAGACTTCAGCTTATTAACGTCCGGTTTGGTATCCTTTTTCTTTTTTTCTTCGGAACCCGGATTCAGAGCCCCCGTAATCTCCGCAAGGGGCTTCGTTCTCCTGATCTGCTGAGGGTCTGCTGCCTCAATATTCTTTTTAATCTCAGATGTCTTCTGCGCCTGTCTGTTCTGCTCAATATTCTTTGAATCCATAATCTACCTCTTTCTGTGTGTCACCGGGACGGTTCTGCCGACACATTTTGTGTCGCCGTGAAATCACAATAACAATACTCCGCGCCAAAGCCCCGGAACGCGGTATTTCTCACGTTCCTCCCGGGTCAGCTTCTCTACAAGTTCGATCGACTGTCCGTCACGATCGGTGAAAAGGAATTTCCCCTCGGTATGTTCATTTTCCATGATGGCAACATAAACCTCACATATAAGGGCACCTGCCATATGCGCCGCTCCACCGGCGTCAAGATAATGTATCCTGAGGTCATCCTCTCCTTCCTCACTGATCAGTATACTGCAGTTGATACCACCCTCATCATCCGTTACAACAAAGCTGTATTTATCGGACAATTCCGACAGACCGTCCCGGTCAATGCCAATACTCCCGGCATATTCGGCAAGGCTGTCCTTCAGGGATATATCCGTGATCTTACGTATCCCGCGGGAATAATTCTCGGCCTCTACTAATTGACTGATCAGGTCACCATAGACTATATCCTTTATCGGCACCTCATATACGTCATTATCTTCACCGACCAGGAAACCGTAATCCTTCAGAAAGAAATCGAGTTCGTCGGCTTCGTCATCAAAATCGACCTCGATCCCTTCAAGCCCCAGCTGATCCGTCATTGTCCTCAACAGATCAACAAGAGCTGTGCCCGCACCCTGCTCCCTCATGGATCCGGCGGTGTATATCCACTCGATGACCGCCATATTACCGGTGAAGCTCACGGACATCACCGCGCACGCTTCTCCTTCATCCGTGACCGCTCCGAGATGCAGCAGTTCTTTGTCTTCATAGACGGCTTCGGGTATCAGAGGACTGAAATAATCTATGTTTTCTTCGGTTATCCTTGTTACGTTCATTTTTCCCCTTTCTCATTTTGTGTCGCCAGTGTGTCAGCAGAACCGTCCCGGCGACACAATACCTGTGCATCACAGGTCGTTTTTGACGGAGCTGTGGTTTATGATATCATTGGGCCTGGCAAGATTTTCCCTGTAATCGTTGATGGTCTGCTCCATCCTGTTCAGATATTCCTCGTTGTTCCGGCCGGCATAGTATTCGTTTGTTAATTCGACTATATTGGTTACACGCTGATCAGGAGTAAACTTTTCCCTTTTTTTGATGTCCTTGTTCTTGCCGAATCTTTTTTTGAGTTCGGTATACTCGGGAAGTCTCATACTGGCGTAGCCCACGGAATTTACCTGCTTTGACTGTTCCAGACCTTCCTTGTCCAACGGTTCAAGCATTGATTTATATTGGCTCGAGTAATCCGACAGATATAACGAAGCTGTCTCATAATCAAGTTTTTCAAATGCATCGTTGTTCTGCTTCATGATCTCATTATAGTCAGCTCCCCTGAAAAACGGAATGTGAGCTACTACAGTCATGCTGGAGCCGCCGGCATTGAAGCCTTCATTACCCATTCCGTCGGTCTGAAGGGCATGCAGGATATGATACGCGGCATATGCATTATAATTCGTTGCTTCAAAGAAGGTATACATAGTTGCCTTTACCTTTTTATCCGCATGTTTTTGATAATATTCCCTGTGACTCGTATACATGTTTTCCATATTGAAGCAGAATGTCAGGAATCTGAGCGCTCTCTCTTTATTTCTGCGTATGAATGCGGGATCACGTAGTTCCGCATCGGTAAAGACCAGTCTGTCGACCTCTTCGGCAAATCTGTCCAGCAGCGGCTTTCTTTCCTTGAGTGAACCTGACAGGAATTTTCTGGCATCTTCATTATTGAGTTCCTTGTTTTTCCTGTCAATATCGGTCAAAGGCTGCCCCTGTTCATCAACATGTACCGGTCTGAGCAGCATCATAATGCCTCTGGAATCCACACTGTTGTCTTTGCCCAACTCGTTCAGCAGCTCCGCATCCACATTGTAGGTATAGGTAAGGTTATATTCAAATAACTCCTTCTGGTTATCCTTCATCTCCTGAAGCTTCTCTTTGGAAAGTCCGCTGTTCGCAAACTCAAAATCGATCTTCTCATACAGCTTCCGCAGTTTATCGGCGTGAGGAGTCTGACTTACGGCAGGCTTATAATTTGTCTTCTCCGAGGGTTCGTATTTCTCAAAATCATCCGAAGGCGCCACTCTTATTCTCGCTTCAAGATTTTCTCTGGCCTCTTCGATATTCTCATGACCCGGACCGAGCTTGTAATCTTTGGTACGTACGCGTTCAAGAGCCATAGCCGGATCTTCGCCGAATCTGAAAGCGCCTTCTTCGATGTCCCGCTTTAATGCGCCCAGATCAGCGAGGAAATTGAGTCTCTCCATTTCCTCCGGCAGATTAGCATCGGATTCCTCCATCAGCGTTTGGGAGCTTTTTTTGAGTTCTGCTTTGATGTCAACCTTCAGATCCTTTGCCTTCTCATATAAATCGGCATAGGTACCAAACATACGAAGATCGGCAAAAAGTCTGTATCGAGCCCTTACCTCATTAAGCTGTTCCCTGGTCAGTGCACACTTAACCTCCTTATTATCGATAAGATCCTCATATTCCCTGAAACGCGCCTCATCAAAATTGCTCATCATCGTGACCATAAGTCTCGCTTCCATATGCTTCGGATCAAGGATATCATCCAGCTTGTCTATCCGGAACCTGGACAGGTTAAATTGCATGACCGCATGGAATATCTGATCATATGCCCGGGCCTTGGCATTCAATTCATAAGTCGTACAATTGATGTTATTAATGGAAAGACTTTCAGCCATACGCCTGCAGCCATCCAATGACACCTGGTTCAGATGATACATGCAGGAAGCCAGGCTTGTGTAGAGCCTGTTGCCCGTATCTAATTTATCATTTCCGTTCTTCTCAACATACTCTGATATTTCCTTTTCAAGCATACTGAAGGTTCCGACGAATTTTTCATTAAAGGACTTATTGTACGGTCCCACCTGTTTCATCATGCGGTATTTGACGGGAATCTCACCCGAGGCATCGACCCCGTATTTACTCAGGAGCTTCATGACCTTGGCCATATCGGACCTGTTTGTGTCCTTAAAATGTCTCAAATGTATCCTGTCAAGCATTATACTGTCGCCGGATTTTTGGGAATATAAGCCGGATACTACAGACATCTTCTTCCCGTTTTCGATCATCCCGTTTATCAGTCCGGAGAGCTTGGCCTGGTCCGACGCCTTCATCCTGATATCGAGTTCATCCAGCCCCGTCAGGAAATTATCGGCAAAATACAATTGGTATTTCTCACCGTTGACACGGATCGACTTTACTTCAAGTTCCCCAACTGCTTTGTTCAATGCCGCATCGCTGAGTTCTTTATCATTCATCTTATCCTGAAGCCCGGCATTAAAAGTGACATTGCTCTGTATAATGGTGTCAAAGATATCGATCAGACTGCACCTGGAATTGTATGCATTATCAAAAAGCACCTTATTCTTTGCTGTAATGATCCGGTCGACCTCAAGCACTGAAGCATCGTCGTCGCTCAAACGCTTTATGAGCTTACCGGTATCCGAATCCGCATACACGGGGTTCTTAGTATCACATCCCAAAGCGTATCCGGTCAGATTGTCTATGCCGGTTTTTGCAATATCAGCCGCATCATATTTTCTCTTGTTCTCGGCATATTGATGGATCATCGGTCTCAGCTTTTTAAGAACGGCCTCACTCAGTCTGGTTCCTCTGAATGTTCCTTTTTCGAGGATATCCGCAAGCTCATGGTTATATGCGAGTTTCTCCTCCATAGTTAATGCCTGTATCTCCAGAACGCCAAATACTTTTCCGGTTCTAAGGAATTTAATATCATCCTTTTCGATTGCCTTCAGATTTGCCTTTGCCGCCTTGCTGTATGCCTTTTCAAGTATCTCTGCATTAGACAGTGACGGTTTTATCCCCTTAAGGAAGGCCTTTACTCTGGCTATATCCGCCTCGCCCTCGGTTCTTTGGATCCTGTCCAGAACAGTCCGGTATTCCTTATTGATCCCATTCGCTGTCAGAGGATTTGCCATGACCCTGTTATAAAGCCTGATATAATCCTTAATACCCGCATCCAGGTCTGATGCCTCCAGGCGATCCTCGCCTCCTTTTCCGGCAAATGACTTCATATAATCGGCTCCAAGCAGGGTATAATACGGGGATGATATCAGCTTCATCCTGTCCTCATAAGCTGTCCTGATCGACTTCATCAATTCGAGTTTGGCCCTGAAAGCGCAGAGATTGTTGCCTCCGCGTTGTTTGTCCAATCCATCGCAATATAACCTGCAGTATTCCTCATAAGCTTCGATTTTGCATAGCTGATCATACTTTTCGCCAAAACGGCTTACAAACCCGGCATCATCCCTGATCTCAAACTGCTTAAGATCAAGCTCCGCCAGAGGTTTTACAACACCATTCATAAATTCCATGGCAAAGAAATGGGTCAGCATTGCGGAATTCGCAGTAATACTCTGTGAAATGCTGTTGCGTGAGATCATGAGCTCACGAAATGCCGCTCTGAGTTTCGGATTCTTATGATGATGATCCATCTGATCACCATCGATGTATTGCTCGCGAAATGGTGCGGTATGAAGATACGGAGCGGTATGAGCCGATTTTTCTTTTCGATATCTGATATATTCTCTCTGCTCCTTTAGCAAATGCTCCCGAATATCATTTTTGGCCTTAACGGTTTCCGCCTTATCACCCTGTATATCCGGCAGTATGGCATTGACCGGTTTGGTAAATCCTTCGTATTGATCTGAGAGCCTTTCGGTAATGGTATCCTTTCCCAAAAAGGCTTCCAGTTCCTGTACCGTGATCTGACCGTGGCCGATCTTGTCCTCCTCGGGCGATATCTGCATGTATGAGGATGCCGGGTATATGGAAGGGTTATCGTTGATCCTGTTCTTGTCATCCTTCTTCTTTTTGGGCAGGTAAACGAAATTGAATACCACGTCGTCGACCAGATTAGCCGAGGCTTCGATACCGTTTTTGTGCAGGATCGTCTCCGAGTTGTGAACCTGATCGAATTTAACCTGCCCCGGTGCAAGCTTACCCTGAGGCAGTGCTTCCCTGAAGGAATATTCGCCGGTCTTTTCGTCGAATCCCAGGTCAAACTCCTCCGCAACCTCCTTCTCGCGGTTCGCAGTATTCTCAAGCCATACAAGCTCTATCTCTTTTCCGACCCTGCCAAATAGCTGCGATACCGTGCTGTAGTACGGAACCAGCGCATCGGGGTCTCTGCCCATGGAATCATTCACCATGAGTACATCTCCCCGAAGCTCCCGGATCATGACATAATGGCCGCCCACCAGCATACCTATCGGACCCTTCTTCAGATTGCTGCTGAGGGTCTCGAGGAACCTGCGCTTACAATAGGGAAGTCTGCCTTCCTCCCGCGAGATCATCGCAGTCCTGACTGCCGCGTCGGGAAGCTTCTCCTGTATATAATCGCCCAGGATCACGGGATTGCCGTACTCCTTGCCCGCATACATCTTTTTGATAAGGCTGACACCCTCATCATAGGTCTTACGATCCTTTATGCCCGAATCCTTAAATGAAGGGATCTTAAAGGGATGTTTCAGGATATCGCCAAGTGATGTGACTTTGGTTCCCGCATAGGAGTTCATAAGCCCTGACATCACGCATGCCCAGCAATATACCTTGCCCTTACCCTGACTTTCATAAGCAACCGGCTTATTTTTCCAGTTAATGGGAGCGGTCACATTTTCATCATACTTAACCGCAGGAAGCTCATAGAACAGCTTCTTATTGATCTGTTCCGCTATCTCTTCATCGACGTTGATCTTATTGTCGCCGGCATTCCCGGTCTTTAATTTTTCCGCATTCGTATTTATCGTATTCGGTGCAGCATCCTGAATATCCTCTTCTCCGCCGCTCATATTTAGAAGATCGTCTATATCCATCAGACTGGACTTATCATCCTGTTTCTCATCATCGGCGCCCTCGGCCTTCTGCTTCTCTTCCTTCTTCTCTTCCTTCTTTTCCTCCTGCTTCTCCTCCGGGACGGTCATGGGCCTGATCGTGATTCCGAATTCCCTGAGGGCATCCATGGTCTCGGGATCGCCGAGCACGTCCTTCTCCAGCGTATACATCATATACTGTGTTTTATATTCCCCAAGACCCTGAAGCAGGTTGTACCTGCAGCCCTTTAATGTCCTGTGTTCATCTCCCAGATCCCCCAGATTCAGGTAATAGCTGTCGGTCATGGTACTGCGTATGATCTCAATTCTCAGATTTTCCAGAAGTCCTCTGTCAAACTGCCTCTTCAGCTTTGGCGTAGTCCAGTTCAGTTCCTTTCTGTCGGATGCCATATCCTGCAGCGCGTCAAACATCATATGACAGGCTTCCATTTTGACCAGCTTGCTGTCCAGTACCACATCATTGATTTCCCTGACATTATCCGAGGACATGATATCCTCGCTGTCAAAGGCGACAACACCTTTTGAATAATTAGCAAGCTTCGAAGCCTTTGCGCAGAAATACTCAAATGCCTTAGCCTTGTTTTCCTTTATCTTAGCGGCATCCTGCTCTCCCAGTCCGAGGAAGCCCGTCAAATTGGTCATAAACTCATCTCTGTCCTTGACGTATCCGGCCTTGGTATCATCGGCATCCTTATTGAGTCCGGGATGGAATGCCACCATCTTTCTGACCAGCGCCTTGTCCGCAGCCGAAAGATTATGAGCGCTTAATCTGTCGATGGTTTCGTTATACAGATTTTTTGCTCTGACGCCTAAGACCTTGCAGGTATTATTGTAAATGTTTTTGTCCTTTTCTCTCTGTCTCTTTAGATCATTGCGTTCGGCAGTGCTTAACAGCTTAAGGGATTTTTTTACATTATCCATCCTTTCCTTTGAAGCCGTTAATCCCTTGTATCCCGAAGCCATGGCCTGCTTCCAGTATTTCCTTTGATCCGACTGTTTCAGAGCCGGACCGTCTATAGTGACATTCCTGCGGGTATAATCCTTAATAGCCATTGCATCCTTCCCGCCTGAAAGTAACATAGTTAGATTATTACCATCGGGAACCGAGAAATTCAGATCAAACATCTGATAATAATTATGCAATGATCCGGCATCCAGCTGATATAACTGAGCACCTTTCCGGATCATATCATCCAGTACCGACTGGTCAAGAAGCTTCTCCTTCACAAGTATCTGACCCAACGACATTGGCTCGCCTTCATAGACAGCGGACTGTTCACCCGCAAGCTGGGTTATATCCTGTGCAAATTCTGATCTTGACATATAATCCTTCTGTCCCTTTCCAAGTGTATGCAGAAAAAGGGATACCGGCATATCCATGCTCAGACTGCCGTAGGTACGTTCAAAGCTTTTGAGGGAATTGTACCAGAGATCAAACACCTTCTTTATGGATCTCAGCCATCTGTCCCTGGCATACTTTTTGACAGCCGCATTGTTCATATCGGGCTTATGCCTGATAACAAAAGTCAGTCCGTCCAAAATATCGGCCAGCTCTTCTTCCGGCAGTTCATCTGAAAGCGAATGTGACAGAGATTTGATATACCTGGGGATGGCAGGAGCTACATACAGGTTTTCCTTTACATCGGGAGCCTGGTTCACGACTTTTCCGTTTTTTACCACCTGAGGCGTCATACTCATATACGGGATCTCCACATTGGTATTGACCAGTTTGCCGTCCTCATCCGTTTTCGGCTTACCGTCAGCACCGATCTCGGTAAAAAAGCCGAATGGCATAAGCTTCTTATATACCCTGATCTCTTTTGCCGTCCAGTTCTCCCTGACGCGCGGATCTTCAAAATCATTCCCCGCAAAATGGAACCTGATCGCCTGCAGTATATTTTCAACATCCTCAGTCCGGTATTTCTCAGCGCCCGGACACTGCCGGGGATCATAGTGCACCAGAAAATATTTAATATTTTCAGGGTTTGCCTCTTTTCTTACACAGTCCAGGAAGTCGGAAAAATCCTGATGTGATTTTTTAACGGCCGAACAATCCGCTTTTGACATATCCGAACGACCGGTCAGAAACGCCTGTCCCGCATTTTCCCTTTCATATCTGTCCAGTAATCTGTCCTGTCCGGTCTCAGTGCTTCTGCCCTCAAACATTCCGCTCCTGATCCGCCTCGCGTAAGCCTCGGTCAGCCTGATCAGCTGATAGACCCTGCGCTGTTCGGGAGTCATACTGCGTGTATTTGACATACCTATCTCGTCATTGCCATGAAGGATATAATAGTTGTCTGTCATCAGCAGCTTACATGCACGATAATAATCGGAGTACGCAAACATCTGATCCAGCTTGGCCGTGACTTTGTCATAGTCACTTACCCCGCCCTCTGACAGCCTGCTCTTGAGCTTCTTAACATATTCCGAATTCGATTCATCCGCAAGGAGCCTTCTAAAGGCATAAGCCTTGCGTGAGACATCTTCGAGCATGATCGCGTTATTGGCGATCACAGCATCACCTGAGGGGCCCACCGACCGGATCTCAACAGGGAGGTTCAGGATGGATTCAGTCAGTCGGTCCATGGCATTATCCCGTTCCCGGTCATTGGCATAGCTCTCAACAAAATCCCGCATCTTACCGGCGCTCTCGGCAGTGGTCTGCTTAAACATCCCGTTCATAAGCGCAGCAAGATCATTCAGGGCTTCATCGGAAAGCTTCATCTTAGTTTCAAGAGGCAGACTGTTCTTGATCCCGAATACATCATCAGCCACCTTTTCCCGGTTGAGGACAAAGGTATTTCTGACAGTATATTTATGCTGCTGGTCGGTGCCCGCTCTGGTCAGCATATCCTCTCTGTCATGAACTTTGATCTTCTTCTCCCTGAAGCTTTTGCCCAAGCGGCCGATCAGTTCGTTGATGCCCGGAACATATACGTGCGCTGCGGCTTCTTCATGACCGGCGACTGCATTTTGAGCTCCTTCATGTACAGCTTCCTGACCGGCAGCGACAGCTTCGTTCTGAGCCTGCTTATTTCCGGCTTTGTTCTTTTTCCGCTCATCCTTATAATTCTTAAGGATGGACTTATAGAGCTTCTCCAGATTGGAACCGAACCCGGGATAATCTCTGATATCGGCTGCCTGATCAGCCTCTCTGGTCATATTGACAGCCTGTGAGAGTATCTCATCATAAGTGTATTTTTCGACCATATCGGCAGGATTTGATATCACGCGTTCACGGAGATTATTAAATAACTTCTCCATGGCATCAAAGCTGCGCAGCTTGGCTCTGAGCTTCAGGATATCGTTCTCATTCCAGCCATTCAGATCTCCGCGCTGCCCCGCCGTCTCAAACATACTGCGCATCTCACGCGCCTGCTCGAAGAGACCGGCGTTAACCTCATAGTTGTCGGTCATATCCTTTAAGCTGCCGAAGCTGATATCGCTGATACCGATACGGTCAAATTCCTCCTTGAGGATGTTGAATCTCTCGGTTGTATAGCTCTTAGCATAATCCCTTGCGCCGGCTGCGCCTTCATTTACGATACGCCGGGATTGCTCTGTCAGCCCGGCGATGATGTGCTTCTTCTCCGTGCGGGTACGCATCATTTCGACTTCATGCCTTGCCCGCTGCTCTATGATCTTTTCCCTGGATCCGATGCCCTTTTTACGATTGACCCCGATGTCCCTGAGTTCCCGGACTGCCGTCAGATAATCATAAAGCTCCCTATGCTCGCTCCTTGTGGAAGCATTCTCGGGCTTATCGTAATTCTCTATCAGGGTCTTCAGCTGTACGTCACTGTAATTCACATCTTCACTGCTGAAATACTTATAATAAGGACTCGTTACGACCTTCACTCTGGCATCCAGATATTTCTTCAGTTCCTCGAAATGAGCGATCTTCTGCTGAACGGCATCCAGATCGATCCCCTCCGGAAGATAGCCCTTATCCGCCGCATCGGTAATGACCGTCTTCATCCAGGCGGCATATCTGGTCAGATAATAGTTATACTTAAGGGAGCTGACAAATTTGTCGTCGGAGGCGATATCGGACTCCACATCCTGGATATTGTTCAGAAAATCGCTGACAAAGGATTTCACCTCCTCGGAATTATGCACCTCCGAAAAAACGCCCTTGTCCCTGTCTGCGCTGTGTAAGTACTCATTAATGCGATCTGCGTTATTTTCGCGTTCAAGAGCCGCGTCTATACGCTTTTTCTTATTGATGCTTCCGAGCCGGCTCCAGCTTTCCCTTTGCAGGCGGGCGCCCGCGGTTCCGGTCAGGATGATATTCTCCATCGACTGAAGGCCTTCACGGTAAGACTTTATCTTTTCTTTGGCGTCATTGCGCTTTTTCTGCGCACGCTGCTTTTGGGTCAGATGCTGTTCGTCCGCATCCTGCGGTTCTGCGCCGGCCGCGTTATTTGCGACATTCTTTATCTCGCGTATGACCCTGGGAGCGACATTGACAAGCTCATTTTCCTTTTGCGCTTTCTGTTGGGAGTCTGCACTGCCGGACTTCTTTTCTTCTGTCTTCATGTCACCCACATCGGCTCCGGCATTGCCGTTTACCGAAGGTAAGGACACATTGCTTTTGAGGCCGATCTGCTGATCGATCTCCTTATTTTCAGAGGTGAAGACTATTGGATTCTTCTGTTGGGAGTCATTTTTATTTTCCTTAAAAAGCTCCTGATTATTTACCTGAGACATTGATTATCCTCCTAAGGGGTGACCGTTCTCCTCCGATCAGAACATCCTCCGGAGCATATTTACACAGCTCCGATATATCCTTCTCGGCCTTCTTCTTGTCCATCCTTCCGTCATTGGATCGTTTACGTATGTCATCCACCTTTTCCTTCCAGCCTTTGACGGACTTCATGAACTGATCCATCTCAACGGTCTCAACCTTCAGCTTGCTGTTCGGGATATAGATGGACTGTACAACATCGTTCCAGCCCTCAGGCATCCTGTCGAAAGACTTTCTGACCGTCACTCCCCTGGTATGGCCGACATGACGCAATGTATCGGCATCCGCCTCTTTGATATCATAGCCCTTCTCTTTGTCATAGGTCAGGTTGCCGTATTCCTCCGTCAGCTTCTCAGGATCCTTCTCCTCCGAGAACCAGTTGAGTTCTACCGTGGTCGTGTCCGCAAAGAACTGATCCATGGTTGCTACCGAAACCGCATTGTTGTAGGGTGCCGAAGTTAGCAACCCCCATTTCAAATGGGGGTTTATTATTTGCAGCTCCGCTGCATTGTACCGGTTCCGCCTAAGGCGGGGCTTCGCAATACCACTGTTACCGGCTGCCCCCTATGGGGGCTACCCACTATCCTTCTAATTTATC
>JAFUAB010000027.1 GCA_017460885.1 Lachnospiraceae bacterium | reverse complement strand
TTTAGGAACTGTTCATAAATAACTTGAACAGTTGGCAAAGGATAAATGTTCATATGCAATGAAGAAAACGTAGGCGTAGTGGGCTACGCCGAGGCTTTCTGAAGAAGCATATGGACATTTAGCCGAGACAAATGATCAAGTTATTTTGCAACAGTTCCTTACTGCGACGGAGACGGTTGAAACGGATTCTTTTTATGCTTTGTTTCGTATCGTATCCACGATCATATTGACGAACTCATCAAAAGCAACCGTCTCAGTACCCTGTTCACCGTGCAGTCTGTATGAAATCTGACCTGCTTCCATCTCGTTCTTGCCCAGTACAACTATATAGGGAACCTTCTGGATCTGAGCCTCTCTCATCTTGTATCCGAACTTCTCTGAGCGGTCATCGAATTCAACTCTTACGTCCGCATCCCGAAGAGCATCAACTGTCTTTTTCGCATACTCGTTAAGCTCGTCATCATCATTCTTGATCGTGAGAACCTTGACCTGAACCGGTGCAAGCCACAGAGGCAGATTACCCTTGGTCTCCTCAAGTATGTAGGCCATAAATCTGTCAAGTGAACCGAGAATAGCTCTGTGAAGAACAACCGGAGTCTTTTTCTCTCCGTCAGTATCCGTATATGTCAGTTCAAACTTGGCAGGGAGGCAGAAGTCAAGCTGACAGGTCGAAAGCGTGATCTCGTTTCCGATGGCGGGGCGTACGTTTACGTCCAGCTTAGGACCATAGAATGCAGCCTCTCCGATCTCCTCCGTATATTCGATCCCGATGTCATTAAGAACCTCTCTGAGGGCCTGCTCAGCGGTATTCCACATTTCATCATCGGGATGATACTTCTTTGTATCCGCAGGATCACGCAGACTTAATACACATCTGTAATTGGTGATGTTGAAATCCTTATATACATCAAAAATAAGGTCACAAACCGCCTTTACCTCATCCTTGATCTGATCGGGAGTACAGAAGATATGCGAATCGTTCTGGCAGAAATGACGCGCTCTCTCGATACCCTTGAGCGTGCCGCTGGCCTCGAATCTGAAGTCATGAGCAACCTCCGCAAGTCTGATGGGAAGTTCCTTATACGAATGAGGCTTGTTTGCGTATATCCTCATATGATGAGGGCAGTTCATGGGGCGAAGCACGAAGTTCTCCCCCTCCACCTCCATGGCGGGGAACATGTTCTCCTTGTAATGATCCCAGTGTCCTGATGTCTGATAGAGCGAAACGGTGCCTACGCAGGGAGTCATGACATGCTGATAATTAAGTCTGCGCTCCTTAGCCTTGATATAGTCCTCAAGCTCCTGCCAGATGATCTGTCCCTTAGGCAGATACATGGGAAGTCCGCGTCCCACCAAATCATCGACCATAAAGAGTTCCATATCCCTGCCGATCTTACGATGGTCTCTCTCTTTTGCTTCCTCCAGAAGCTTCAGATGATCCTCCAGCTCCTCCGGTGTAGGGAAGCAAACGCCGTAAACCCTCTGGAGTACCTGGTTCTCGGCATCTCCCTTCCAGTAAACGCCGCTGTGCTTAACGAGCTTAAAATTACGGCAGAGCTTAACATTGTCTACATGAGGTCCGCGGCAGAGATCGGTAAAATCGCCCTGATCATAGCAGCTGATATTACCGTCCTCCATATTGGAAAGCAGATCCATCTTATACGGATCGTCCTTAAAAATCTCCATTGCCTCCGCCTTGGAAATCTCACGTCTGTAAATCTTAACACCGGTCTTGGCTACCTTCTTCATTTCCTTCTCTATGGCAGCCAGATCATCCTCATTGAGCATGACACCGCCGAGATCCATGTCATAATAAAAGCCCTCCTCCACGACAGGACCTACCCAGAACTTAGCCTGAGGATACAAATGCTTAACAGCCTGAGCCATCAGATGGGCGCAGGAATGATTCAGCATATTTAAACTTTCATCTTCTTTAAAATTGACCATTTCGCATCTCCTCTGTATTCAGTAATATCGATAAAACCTGAATATCTTTTTCCATTATCTTCTTATTGTAATACTATTCGGATTAAGTTGCCATATAAAACAGGACTAAATTTACACAAAACCACTCCCGGAGAAAAACTCCGGGAGTGGTTGGACCGCATGATCAAATTATGAAATTCAAATTCCGATTACTCTTTAACAACCTGTACATAAATCGTTCTGCTCAAGCCTGCACAGCTCAACGTGTAAGGAACTGCCGCCCCGGCCTCGAGTGCCTTAACAGTAAAGCTGTTACTGCTGGTCCCTGTAACTTCTATCGTTTTAGTTCCGGCAGGAGTTTCTGTACGGCTGACGTTATTATACTGCGATGTTTTTCCGCCCTCCAATACAGCTCTGTAGGATATCGTAGCGCTTTCACCGACTTTAAGCTTCAATGTATTGCCGCTGAATGTACCGTCGCCGCTCTTACTTACTTCAATATTCTTAGGCAGACTGTATTTTATTTCAACTGCACTGCTATATGTATCAGAAGCAGTGTGTCTTACACGTATTCTGTATGTTTTCTCTGTTCCTCTTGATACATTGTAGTCCTGATAGGAATTTGAACTAACATCACGATAGCTGCCTCCATCTATACTTATCTGGTACGCCAGTCCGCTAACGCTCCTCTCCTTGGAATCAAGACTCCATGAAACATTTATATAAAGATTTGAACCGCTGCCCCTAAGCTCGGCTTTTGCATTGGTAACAGCCAGAGGTTTATTCTGTACGGCCCCGGTATAACTGAAGTTTACGCTGGCAGAATCAGCAGTAGCACCTTGGATCATATATACGTAGTATTTACCGACATTTACATTGTTATTGTCTATAAATGATGATTTACCGGTCGAGGAAATGTCAGCAACCTTAGTCCATCCATACTTAGCGATATAATTATTCCATTCGTCATCTGTCTTGCCACGTAATTTTTTCTCAAGTTCTGTGAAGGACATTGTTTCCTGGCCTTCCACAAAATCAAAGAGCTTAGGTATATAGGACTCGGGAATTGTCTTTACATCATTTGAGAATTCAGCTCTCCATATACGATACTTTGTCAGATCCTTCACCTTATTGAAGCTGACACTCATCTGTTCCGATGCATAACTGGATGCTTTTAATCCGCCGACTTTAACATATAATGCACTGCAGACACCTTCTACAACCTCAGAACAATACTCTGTGTTATACTCTGCTGCCTCTGCTGTCTTCTTGGATGCTTTGGAAGTATCATAAACCGGTCTTACATAATAATAGTAGCTGGTATCGGGAACCAGTTTTTTGGAATCCGTATAAAAAACATATCCTGTGGTTTTATCATATTTTGATGCCGATATTTTTGCTAAAGGCGTGTAATCACGTTGAAAATCCACTTTTTGCTTGAGAGTATCAAGTTTTTTATCACTGCGGTAGAGCCAATATTGCTTTACACAATCATCATGCTGCCACCCAAGAGTTATCTTATGCAGATCCATATCCTGAGTAAACAGTCCCTGAACTGTATCCTGTTCGGGCTTTATCAATTCTCCGTCTCCCAAACCACCGACAGAACTAGCGGTTTTGGATACAGCACATACAGAATAGTAATACTCTTTCTCAGGAATAAAATTGTTGTACTCCAGTGCATAAATGTTACTGGTAGATAAATCATTCAGCTTACACTTGATCAAGCCTACCTTATCAGCCTTATCCAAGGCATAGCTCTTTACCTTCTTATATCCGCCATATGGATGTTCGCTTCGATACAAGTCGTATGATTTGATATTACTCTCATTATCAGCTCCAAGGAAGAATATCATACCGCTCTTAAAGCATACTTCGGTATTTGCCTCATGGACAAAAAGTTCAGAATCGATTTCTTCTACGCTTTCCATATAATAATCATTAAGGAATTTTTCAGCATTTGCCTGATTCTGTGCCGGAGTCTTCGCATTGTATTCTACTCCTGCCGAAGTCAGGATCAGCAGCTTCTCAGGTCCGACCTTAACCTTTACAACATTTGACGGAACAGACGATATCTCAACTCCGCCAACATTTGTTGTAACTCGCATTCTGGCAAAATATGTCTTTCCTGTCTGCAGCTGTGGTTCGGCATTGTAATAAGTCAGCATACCGGCTGTAGGTGTAACATTCTTTTTCACAAAATAACTTTCGATCGACCTGATATTACTTCCGTATGTCTGCGTACTCCATTCATCATGAAATCCGCCGGGAGCCTTTGCAGCATCATATGCCTTGTTCGCTGTTGCAACGTCAAGATTTATCGTATAATTTTCGTCATTGGCCAGGCGAGTAAATGTGAAGTCCAATATTTTATCAGAATAACCGGGCTGAACGTTCAATAGGTAAGGTGCAGTAGCCGTAACATATTTTGCAAGAGAATTATTGTTTTTATCGAAGCACTCAAGCAGGTATGTCTGTACAGTACTGTCAATTTTATCCTTTACAACTACCGACTTTTTGGTACCATCAAGAATCAGATCATACTTAATTCCGCCTGCTTCAGCTGAATCTTCAGTTATTCTTGACAGTTTGTATTTCTTAAAATCCTTCTGCTCGGGATGAAGTTTGGCATTTGTTGACCAGCTTATCTTTACGGTCATATTATTCTGAGCAACGGCTTTCATATTTATCTCGGTTCCGTTCTTCCAGCCGTTGTCTACCTCTTCTGAGTCAACCGTCGCAAGCTCTTTTTTAGCCCTGATATTATATTCCCGTGTTGCATCTAACTTGTTGCCGTCATCATCGTATTCGGTGTAACCAAGAAAACCATACTCAATGATTGCCGTCTTCTCCACACCGTCTGTTTCATATGTATATTGTTCGGCAGTACCTATCCAAATAGTATATTTACTATCCTTGTCAAGCGCCTTACGAGAGTATTCTTCATCATTATCATTTACATATGTCAGCGACACTGTCTGTCCGGGTTTAACCCTGACACCTTCAAAAAGAGTTTTGTATTCCTTATCTGTATATACAAGTACTGCATACAGATCATTTTCCAATGTCGTACCGGTTAAATTGTTTTTAACCGTCACACGGGTAGGATATCTTTTTACCAGATAATCACTATCAGAAATTGTCTTTTCGACAGTTGCGCCGTGTTTCTGGACAATACCATCGGAATCTACTTCAACAACCGTATCCGGATCAAGTGCTTCCAGATCCGCATCGGATGAATCAGCGATAGCAATCTCATCACCGCTCTCCGATACAGGCTCACTTGAGGCAGCGCTCTCACTGTCATTTGCTACTTCATCAAATGCCTTTGTTCGTAATTCAGCTGCTTCAGGCGTAAGCTCATCTTCCCTGATCGTATCCGTCTCCTCCGAAACAGGCTCACCCACAGCCTCTGCCGCAAATGCACCGACAGGCTCACCGATCACCATGATCACAGCGAGCATCAGCGCAAGCAGACGCAGAAAACTGCTTTTTGTTTGTTTCTTTTTCATTTAAATCTCCCTCCTGTAATGTTCTTGTGGGTACATACACCCGGGTACTGTTGTCCGAAAACAAACCGGTCTCCTTTCCAATGTCCGGATCATAATCGGCAACTGCACCTTTTATTGCAAATGAGATTATACCATTTATAATATCGGCAATTCAACGCAAACACGGGAAATTACAAAAAACTTAAGATTTATAAATGACACTCGGGGACGGAGTCAACGGTTCACTTTCCTTCCGTCATTCATTAGTATTGACCAGAGACTCCCCGATCACGCGTATCAGGGCAAACAATACCCCCGACACGGCCCATATGATCCAGGTGAAGTCCCATCGCCCTGTGATAAAGCTTACTGCCAGGTAGATAACCGTGACAAGAAGCCAGTAGATGCGGTTCAAGGGCTCGAGCTTCCTGTTTTTCATTTTGTTTTCATAGGTATAATCATCGGTCTGCAGCAGCACTTTGTACGAATTATTCACGCCGCATATGGCGATGAATAAATAAACCGCACATCCTACCGCAAGAAGCAGCAGGTCGACCATGGCGACTATTATGACCGATGGGGCCTGAAGGATGCTCGTGATGACCAGCGGAACGCAGCCGAGTACGCACAGCAGCACGCCGACGGTCAGGGCCCTGGTGTTATATGGGGCGGTTGCAGCAAGCTTTTCTTTGGCCATGCCGTCAACTCCGTACTCCGCATCAAACGATTCCTGCTCGAGAAATGCATATTTGCCAAGTTTGCCGCTCTGGGAGATGAACAGCCATATTGCCACGCCCAGCTGTGCAAAAAGAACCAGAATTCCGATCGCCGCAGTGACGTTCTCGGAAACCTTGATGATCTGCGCACTCTGCAGGCCGGCGAGCAAAATGAGCACTACGGGACAAGTGACGCACAGGAACACGCCAAGGCCGATCTTTGGCAGCACTTCCTTTCTGATGGAAACGTATTCCGACGCCTCCTCCAGGGACACTCTCCTTAACGGAGAAACGGAATCGTTCTGTCCATTATAAGAAGGAGTCTCTACGGAAGCCGGCTCCATTTCATCCTTTAAAAGGTAATCCGTGCTCACGTTGAACGTTTCCGCCAGCTTAAGGATCTTTTGGAGATCCGGAACGCTCTGTGCGCTTTCCCACTTGGATATGGACTGTCTCGATACGCCAAGCATGTCCGCAAGTTCTTCCTGAGACCAGCCGTTTTTCTTTCTTTCATTGATTATCTTCTCTGCAAGTATCATTTTTATCCTTTCCGCTTTTAGGGCCGTACGGAATTAAAAGCCATTCCGTACGGATCCTTATGTCAGCTTTGAACTTCCACGCCTTCATGTTTCCTTGTTTGAACAACCTGAATATAGCGCATCAGTCGGTTGCATTCCATAAAGCGGCCTTTTCAATCTGTCAACCGGCGGTTGCATATGCGCATTTTGCGGTTGCGTTGCCTGTTTTTGGGTGGAAAATGCTTAATCGATCAGCTCGACTACGCATCCGGCATTCATTGAAGCGGAAACTATAAAAATGACACCATGACTCCGTCCCCGGGGGTCATTAAAAAGAAGTACCTGCCTTCGAAGTTATCATTTCTCCGACTTACTTTTTATTTCTTCGTCTTCGCATGGAGAACCAGGCTCCCATCATGGCCCCTGCGGCTGCCATGGAGGATACAAAAGCTCCGACGCTGGAGCTGTCTCCTGTCTGAGGAGAACGTCTGGCTCCAAGCACTGATCCCGCAGCACTGCGTCTGGCTCCGAGAACCTGACTCGCACCTGCCAGCGGCGTGGGTTCATCAGGAATAGTATAGGGATCCGGCGTAGGGATACTGTTGTCGGGGGCAGAGCTATCCGGAGTTGTCGGTGTACCGGGTGTAGTCGGGGTTGTCGGAGTTGTTGGTGTACTCGGGATCGTAGGGGTGTCGCCTCCGGAAGGATCAGGATCGGAAGTTGACGGTGCTCTGTAATAATTTGTTATGATATAGTTCCTGCCACTTCCGGTTACCGATACGCTGTAACCGCTTATCACACTGACCTCACGTACACTGTAGACCGCCTTCGTTCCCTTACCATCAGCCAGTATCGTGGGCAGATCATTCCAGGTATAAGTCCATTCATTGGAGCTTCGCAGGGTTACCGTATCTATATCCTCACCGTTTCTTACCAAAGCCACCTGTATCACCCCGGGTCGCCTGCCTGCGGCATCATTCAGGTCATCCCAAACCTTACGTACCGTCAAAGTTGTGATCTCGGGACTATATGTATTGGTCACGGTATATTCACTGCCATTGTTTTTGATGCTTGAGCTATAGCCTGTCGGAACCGTGGTCTCTTTGACGCTGTACTCCAGAACTTTTCCATCCTTGTCAACTCTGGGAAGATTCTTCCAGGTATAGGATTCGTTGTTTTTGTGTCCAAGATCGATCTTAGGCTGTACTCCGGATATCTGCGCCTCCTTTCCTCCCACCAGGAGTGTGAAGGACACATTTTCAGGACGACTTGCGTATTTGTTATCGTTATCGTCCCAGATCTTCTTAACCGTCAGTTCCGTGTAATCCAGAGGATTGGTTATCGTAAAGCCATTGATCACAGGAGCTGTATATCCGGTAACCGTCTCTTTTTCATTTACGGTATAATCAAAACCTGTCGGCAGATCATAGAATTCATAGCTCCAGGAATCGGTTGTCGTATCTATCCATCGGAAGTGCTCCGTATCTGCTCCCGTTAAGAAGCTCATGCCATTCTTTAGTAATACCAGGTTAGCGGCGAATACTTCAGGTGTGGGTCTGTAGCCGTAAACATCCTTCATGTCATCCCATACCTTGAATCCGGCTACAGCGGTATCACCGGTATTTATCAGCACTGCGTTTCCTTCACTGTCTATGTTTGCCGCATCGAAGCTGTACCCTTCAGGTACACCGACTTCTTCAAGAGCATAGCTTACGGCCACTATCCTTCCGCCTTCCATTACATATCTGGGGAGTTGATCCGTAAGTGTGCCCTTCCAGCCATCTGTTGCCTTCAGCTCTATGGTGTCGTACAGATACCATTTCTCAGAATCGATGCCAAAGATCTTCTTGAACCTTTCAAATACTGAGGTTGCGTTATGCCTGATATCTACACTTGAGAGTACATTGACCGTGATGGATGCCGGGCGTTTTGCTTCATTGTCGGCAAGCCATTTCTTTTCAATCTTAAGGTCAAGACCATCCAGAGTGTTTATAATAGTGATCTTATCATCATCGCCTGATATGATCTGAGGTTCACCATTGTTATTGTAATTCTCCAGCCTGGTATCTTCGCGAACGGTATATACGACCCTCCTGATCTCAGTACTGCCATCTTCGGATCTTACTATCTCATATGCGGGCAGATCCCTGAATGTATATTTCCAGTCACCTTCTCCATCCATTCTGATCTCATGAGAGCGATAATCCGTGAAACTCTCACCGTCCGTACTTTTCCTCAAAGTAACATCTACAGCTGATACTCCTCCATGGAAGCCTGCCGGATCGTTCTCCCAGACCTTCTCGATGACCCTCTCGGTAATCGGCAGATTATACAGATCGGCGTGAAGTGCTGTCACTGCCGCATCAGTATCCTCCGCTTCCGCCTTTATTATCGCATTGTCGCCGGTAAGCATTGTCCCTGACTCATTTGTCTGTGCATATGTTGCGTCTTCGGGTAGGATCTCGTTCACATAGTAGTTTATAAGTCTGCCTTCATGGTATCTGGGGAGCTTGTCGGTCTCGGGATCGAGTATAAGCCGCCATCCATCATCTGCGGTGATCTTCCTGCTGATTGCCTCCACAACCGTCGTCTGATCATCCAGACGACCTGTGATCTCCACTGTTACATCCTTTACATTCAAATCATCCCCGGGAGCTATGATCCAGTGCTTATCAATCTCCAGCTTCACATACTCGGGAGTGTGTCTGTTGATAATAACCAGGCTGTCGGTTTCCGGCTCATATCCGTACTCGGGAGTATATACAGAGCCGTCCTCCAATACTTCCTCGACCACATACTCTATCTCCTTGCCGCCGGCGTATTTGTCAAGTCCCCCACCGTCCGGGCCACTGAATGTATAAACCCAGACACCATTCTCATCCCTATCGGGAACGATGATGCCTTCTGCCTCCGTCTCGCCCAGTTTCACCGTGCTTATGATCGTGGCAGGATCATCCTTTGTCTTAAGATTCAGGGTGATCGCAGCAGGACGTTTGCCATCGCGGTTATCATCATCGTCCCATGCCTTCTTGACAGTCACATTAATTTTATCTGTGTCATATCTGTTTATGATCCTGGTGCCGTCGCCGCTGTCGGGATATTCAGTAACATACTTTCTGACTGTTCCATCAGCATTCCTTGATCCGTTGGCGCTCTCAACCGGATCCTCTATGACAACATACTGAATCTCGGAGCCGTTTTTGTATTTAAGGAGCTTATCAAAAGTATAGATCCACTTGTCGGCAGTTTTAGACCCCGTAACATTCTTTGCTACCCGGACGGGATTATCCATATCGTCCCTGTCATACAGTTTTAAAGTAATACTGTCAGGCCTTGACCCATCCTGATTGCCTTCATCAAGCCAGATCTTTTCAACATTCACTTCAGTGAGTTCGGGAGAATGAGTATTGGTTACCGTAAGGCCGTTCTCGTTATTGCCATATGAAGCCGAGTAATCAGGATCTGCATCCGGTGCTGCTTCCTTTATGGTATAGATGTACTCATCCCCTGCTCCTGTATTCTTATCGAATCTGTACTTTTCAAGCCCTTTAAAGGAATATGTCTGGTAATTTCCTCCATCTACCGTTATATCCGCTTCGGTCACATACTCCTCAGTCTCTTCGCCGCCCACATGCCTGTAAAGCTCTATCCTGATAGTACCTATCTTAGATCTGATCCCGTCACGGTCATTATCGTCATCCCAGATCTTGGTGATATCCGCACTTATCCTTTCCGGATTATGTATATTGGTAACATCGATGGTAATGTTGTTATCCTTAACAACCGGTTCTCCATATGCTGTCTCATATCCGGGTACGGGATCCTCTTTTACGCTATATGTTATAGGGTTACCATTCTCATCATTTTTATTCAGATCCCTGAACTCATAATGCCAGCCCTTTTTAGCAGTAGTTATCTGAGGATCAGCATTGATATCAATCTGTCTGTCACCAACCTTTGCCACCAGACTGATCCTGACCTCAGCCGGTCTCAGATCATCGGCATTGTCTTTTATAACCCTGTCGCCGTCCATCAGAGCATCCTGCCATATCTTGTTGCCGGATACGATCACCTTTTCGGGAGTATATGAATTGGTCACTGTGATCACATTGCTTTTTCTACTCTGGCTGGATGTATATCCTGCAGGTACCGACACCTCCGATATGGTATAGGCTATCTCTATACCTCCGGAATACTTCGGAAGATCTCTGAATCTATATGTCCATTTATTTGCATTATTTAATTCAAATTCAGTTTCTCCTCCGGCATCGTCCCCGGTCTTATTGTCTTTGGTATCTGCCTTATAGGATACGACTTCTCCGTTTGCCTTCAGGCTGACCTTTACACTGTCAGGACGGATACGATCCCTGTTTTCATCATCTTTCCACTCTTTTGTGACCGTAAGCTCCACGGTCTCGGGAGTATGGGAATTGGTTACGTTTACTTTCAGCAGCGATTCCGATTCCGACTGTTCTTCTGTTACTGTTGAGGTGTATCTGAAACTGTTCCTGTTTTCTCCTTCACCGACTTCGTATACGAAACCGCCGTTCTCAACCTCAATATATTTTTCACCATAATATACTCCGAGCTCCCTGACGGTGTATTCTATGATTTCTCCTTTTTCGTACTTATTCAGATCATTCCAGTTCCATTTCCAGTTGTCGGATTCTCTGACAGTATTGGTATAAAGCGGTTCTGTGTCAGCACCGGTTCCGGTATATAATCCCACTACGATGGCATCGGGTCTCACACCGTCTGCATTTTCATTATCGTCCCATATCTTGGTTCCCTGTATCGAAATCTTCTGCGTATCATACGTGTTAACGATATTGCCATCGTCGTTCTTTGACATTTTGTAAACTACGGTCTTATCGTCATCTGTGCTTTCGCTGTCACCCTTGTCTATCACGAGAGTCATGGTGTTGTCAGCTCCGGCCTCAACCCTTGCATAATGCTCCTTACCCTGATTATCCAGGTAATATACTCCGGTCTCTTCCACCGAGTAATCGATCTCGGAACCATTCTTATACATATCCAAACCGGTGAAACTGTATGTCCAGCTGTTTCCATCCTTGGATATGCTCAGATTCTTATCCTCGGATATGCTCAGATTCTCATCCCCGGAGTCTCGCATCACCTTTACGGTTTTAACCGATTTGGCCCCCTGTGATTCCGGGCTGTGATCATCCGCATACAATTCAAGTTCGATACCTGTAGGGCGGAAGCCGTCGCGATCACCCTCATCATCCCAAACCTTGATTATTTCTATATCAGTGGTTTTCGTTTTATAGGTATTAACAAAGGTGTACTGATCACCGGGATCTATGCTCTGTGTATATTCCACATCCTTAATATCAGCGGTATCATATTTGAACACACCGCTCTCATCATACGGCTCTACTATACTGACATTTCCATCGGCATCTGAAATCCTTAAGCCGACTTCCTTTGCCACATATTCGATTTCCTGTCGTTCACTGCCGACTTTCTTGTACTTCGGAAGATCCCTGAAGCTCCATGTCTGTGTTCCGTCTGCGTTGTTCGTGATCTCAGCGATCAGATCATCCTTCTCCTCGGAATCTTTGATGGGTGTATCCAGGTCATCTGCATCATATACTTTTATGATGATGCCGTCAGGTCTCACTCTGTCATTGTCATTCTTATCATCCCATACCTTGGTTCCGGACAGATCCCGGGTAAATATTTTATGTGTATTGACAAATACGATGCCTGATACATCCTGTCCTGATACAATTGCGTAATCAGCATTGTCAGGAGTTTTGAACCTGTGTTCTTCATCGATCGTATTACCTGAATATACACCGGTCAGCCTGTATTCCTGCCTGTATTTCTCAGGCAGCTCCAATTCTCTGACGACGTATGTCACAGGCGTAGATTTTCCGCCTTTATATTCGTTTTTGGGTAAACCGTCAAAAGTCCATTTCCATTCGGTATCCTCACTCGCCGTTACCGTAAGAGAATTTCCATTGGCATCTCTCACGGGATCTTCATTTGCATAATACAGTCCAAAGGTTACCGAATCAGGTCTTACATCATCACGATCCCCATCATCATCCCAGTATTTTGATCCACTGATACTGATGGTCTCAGGTTCATGGAGATTTGTTATTTTCCACTCGGTTCCATCATTTTTTATTTTTTTGGTTGATGCAGTATAGCCTTCGGGACCTTTAATCTCCGCTACACTGTACGACACATCCTGATTTCTGTACTGCCTAGGCAATCCCTCCCAGGTATATGACCATTCGTTCTCCGCAGCCTCATCAGAATCCTCAGCAGTCAGGATTACCGGCTCACCATATGCTTCAGTCTTTTCAATTCCGGAAGCATCGGTGATCGTTCTGTAAAGCTGAACTGTAATATTTCCTCTCTTACCGTCCCGGTTTCCGTCATCGTTCCATATCTTATTGACTGTTATGTCAACCGTTTCAGGATTATAGGTATTAGTAAAGTTCGCAGTAAGTACTTTGCCTTCATTTACAGTACCGGTGACAGCGCCCGAAGTACTGTAATAGGACAGATCGCCGGTCTTTTCTTCTTCAACTCTGTACGTAACCGGCTTTTTATTCTTATATTTGGGCAGTCCCTTTCCATCCTCGTCCGTAGTGATCTCCCAAGCCCAGCCATCATTTGTAATATTATTACCACTAACGGTCTCGGTTTTAACAAGCTCGTCTTCTCCATCAGTTCCCGTTCCGACAGAGTATACTTTTATGTTTATGCTCTCAGGCCTTGATTCGTATTTGTTATTTTCATCTTCCCATCTCTTGGCTCCATTGATGGTTATATATTCCTGAGTGAAGGTGTTGGTAAAGGTTACTTCCATTTTTTCATCAGGCACCACACCTTCGGATACGGCTCCTTGGTAATAACCCGCACCGTCAGAGTCCGAACTCTCATATACCCTGTAGGTAACCGTTTTCTTTTTAACCTTTTCAGGCAGACCGGTTATCACGTATTCCCATCTGTCTCCATCTTCGGACACTGACATTTTTTCATCAGCATTACGGGTTATGACCACCTTGCGATCAGCGACCACCTGCTTATCCCCATCAAAGCCTTTCACTGTAAAGGTAAGTGAATCGGGGCGCATTCCCCACTTATCGCTCTCATCATCCCAGATTTTGACAACCCGGATATCTGTGGTATGCGGATTAAAGGTATTGGTTACGTTAAATCCGTCGACCACTGAGTCATAGTTCTCAACAGGATCTTCAGTTATTGAATAAATGATCTCATTACCGTTTTTGTCATATTTAGATCTTGATCCGAAATTCCACTTCCAGTCATCCGTTGCTGTGACAGTCTTGTCGGCAATCTCTATCTTCTTATCGTCTTCACCTGTCCAAAGTCTGATGGTGATGCTTTCGGGTCTCTCGTCTTCATCGTCGGCTCTCCAGGTTTTAACCCCGTTTATGGATACACTTTCCTCTATGCTGTTGGTAAAAGTATAACTTCCGGGGGTCAGTGTCAGAGTATCGGCATGGCTCTCGTCCGATGTGCTGTATGTGATCGAAGCCTCGTCAAATTGATATTCCCCGGTATCGGCATTCTTCGATCCAAGATAGACCTTTACCTTTACCTCTTCCTCGTTCATGATCTTATATTTGTCTGTAGTAAACTGAACGTCTCCTATGGTCTGTATTACGGTTTCCTTTCTAACTGGTATCTCTATCCGGTATATTGAATCGTCCTTAACCACGTTTCTCAGACTGTTTGTTATATCAGCTTCCTGCAGGTAATAGATATATGTATATGTACTGTTATCTCCTTCTCCCCGGAAATTAGTCTGATCAAAGGAAAGCTTTCCTCCAAAGACGATATTTCCGTTAGCATCATTTGTACCGGTGAGAATAACATTTTCCCCCTTAATATCATCAGACAGGATGAATCCAAACTCGTCCTTATTCTGTCCGACTCTCTGATTCCCTTTTCTAAGCAGCTTGGTGGCTTCTATCGCCAGTGACTTACCTACTGAAAGCCTGGGCGCATTTTCGGGGTCACCTACTACGATATAACCGTTACATAATATGCCTCCGCCATGGGTTGCCGAATAGTTGCCACGTATAACAACAGCAGCCTCCCTGGCCTCATATCCCGTGGAGGTAATGCCGGTTGCGTAACTTGCGGGAAAATATCCTGTTTCATTTGGATCGATCGGCACCAGATCAATGCTGCCGCTAATGTTTTTGGCGAACACGTTCCTCGATACCACGCTGGTAAGGGCGCAGTAGAAATCCTGAAATCCCGATTGCAGGAATACATCGCTCTTTGCCGCATAGCTTCTGTCATCACTCTTGCTTGACTGGGAGCCTGACAAATGTGTTCCCTCCGCTGAGTTATCGAATAATATGGGATGGCCGTTCTCTCCTCCGTAGATGAACACACGCCCGGTGGAACATCCTGCAATACCGCCGCCATAACCTCCGGCGTAATTTTTATAGATCAGAGTGTCCGCGGGAACCAGGATATTAGCCTTGTCTGTTACGAATATTGCACCGCCGCCCCAGTCATAGTATCCGTCCCACCGTGTTCCTTCCCTTGTATATCCGGTTTTATTGCCTTCAAAGAGTCCGCTTACCAGCTCGGCCTGAGCCATTTTGCCATCAGCGGAATTAACTATTATGGCACCGCCCTCATGGTGCTCGGCAATGTTATTTACATAGGTTCCGTTAATTGTGATCTTTGAACCGTTACTTCCCTTAAATGCTATGGCTCCACCGCTTGAATAAGCGTAATTGTTCTCAAAATCCGAGTCCTCATCAATTGTCAGCTCATAGGCTCCGGCAAAGGCAACGGCGCCGCCGCCGTCTCCCCACGAGTTCAGATTAGAAGCGTTGCCGTTAAAGACAGATCCTTCGATCACGCAGGGGGCCGAATCCACAAATACGGCTCCACCCCTCGAGTTGGATATGTTTTCCTCAAACATACTGCCGGAGAGTGTGAGTTGTTTGCCATTACCTTTATATCTGACTGCTCCGCCTTCTCCGGACGCGGTGTTTTCCAGGAAACGACAACCTGTCAGATCCATGGGATTCACAGTGGCCTCCACGCTTATCGCTCCACCCCTGTTTCCTGAAATATTTCCAATGAAGTAGTTCGTACCCTCGGTTATGATATCAGCGGTATTGACGTTGATGGCGCCGCCGTCTCCTCCCGCCTTATTACGCTCAAAGCGGCAATTAACAATTTTAATGGAAGAATTATTATGTCCTCTGAATGCCGCACCGTAGTCAGCTACAGAGTTATCATAAAATTTACATTCTTCCGCGATAATATCAGCATAACTGCCTGCATGAGCGAAAGTCCTCCTTAAGCCCGTGACAGTGACGTCACCCAGAACAAGCTTTGTCCTTTCGTCTGATGTGCCGACACATTCAAATACATATCCGGCAGAGTCGGAGGTCTGGGCTCCGCTAAAGGTTCCTCCGATAACTGTCAGAGCGGAACCTTTACCCAGGCTGAACATCTCAGATGAATGCTGCTCAACCGTAATCGTATGACCATTCAGATATACGTAGATCATATCGCCTTTGGGAATGGCCGTGGTGTTCTTGGAAAGAGTGATATTATCCTTAAGAGAAACACTATTGCCGTTCTTTAGCGCATCTCTAAACCCAGCTTCATTTGTGACCTCTTTTACTCCACTGATCTCATAATCATAAGTGGCCACATAATACTTGGAAAATGCATCCGTTTCGATCTCTACCGTACCTTCATTTATTTCGTTTGCAACAAGTTCCAGATCCCCGTCATTATCGTGAAATACAGCTACCTTTTCCGCTGTTCCTTCAATACTGTCAAATACAACATTGACAGCCCCGGAAGGCTGTACTTCTTCGCCGTCTGCAGTAAATGAGATATCCACCGTATACAGATTTTCTATTGTAACCTCACCTATCAATGCATCCTTTATGACATCTGTCACTTCCGGTTTGTCATTAACATAGCTGACCGAAGCCTGCGTTCCCTCGGGAAATGCATCATACGGAGCCGTTATGGCCACCCTCATGCCTATCTCGGGAACCTCAAAACCACCGAAATCCAGATATTCTGTATCGATATCGGACGTTGCATTAGCGGATCCCGTCATCCCATCGACATCGGATGTTACTATCCAGACGGTTTCGTCCGACGCATCGGCATCGGATGCTGCGATCCCGTCGGTTTCGTCCGGCGTATCGGCATCGGATGCTGCGATCCCGTCGGTTTCATCCATCCCATCGGCATCGAATGTTACGATCCCGTCGGTTTCGTCCGACGCATCGTTATCGATGTAGCCAGACTCTGTTTCCCCACCGGCATCGGCTTCTGCGTTGTCACCTCCCGTTGAATTATCAGCTCCGGGATCGCTTATTTCGACCCCGCTGTCCTCATAGGCCGCGTAACTCGTTATGGTTGTCTGGAACAACATGAGCGACGCCATGCATATCGCCAGGACTGCCTTTAACGGTTTTCTCTTCTTTTTTGTTATTGTTGACTCTGTATTCATACCTTTCCTCCTCGGTATCATCATCTCACCATCTGTATGTCAGTACCGGGAATCCGTATCATCAACTCCACTCTTCCCGTATCGCTTTAATGGTAATCTGCAAATTTTTGTCTACTATATAAGGTAAAGACACATATTTTTGCAAAAAGGGTTCTCGGTTTTATTATGGATTACGCTGCGGGAATGCGCAGACCTTACTACCGGTTGTATATGATCTCCCGTCTTCCCTGATCCTCTCATTCCCGTAAGCATAAAACATTGATTTTGTGCCGGATCTGCCTCCAGTTCATTCACTATCTCATCAATGATTATCTCACGTCCGATATACTGCTGGGGCAATTTACCGTAGTTTATTGCAAATGGATTTCGTCCCTGTTCCGACATATATACTCCTATATACTTTTATGAAAATTATATACTTTTATATACTTTAGTCTTTTAGTATATACTTCTATATACTTTTGTCAATGAACAGTTTTGGCAAGAATCTGTTACAGCTCCTAAGGAAATGCTGATTAACTCAGCTTTTTCCTAATTATTCTAATTAAGAAAATGACACCGTGACTCCGTCCCCGAGGGTCATTTCAGGGCAAAAAAGGCTCCCGGAGAAATCTCCGGGAGCCTTGATTTTACTGTATATGAGTCTGATCTCATGGACGAGACCAAAGCCTGTTCTGAAATGCATGGATGCATTTCAAGGCTTAATTATTCGATGATCGAAGCAACACGGCCTGAACCAACGGTACGTCCACCTTCTCTGATAGCGAACGTAAGACCCTGCTCGCAAGCGATGGGATGGATCAGCTCGATGGTCATCTCTACGTTATCGCCGGGCATGCACATCTCTGTACCTGCAGGAAGCTCGATAACTCCGGTAACGTCTGTTGTTCTGAAATAGAACTGAGGACGATAGTTGTTGAAGAAAGGAGTATGACGACCACCCTCATCCTTGGTCAGAACGTATACCTGAGCGGTAAACTTCTTGTGGCAGGTAACCGAACCGGGCTTAGCAACAACCTGACCTCTTTCGATGTCGGTTCTGTTGATACCACGAAGCAGTACACCGATGTTATCACCGGCCTGTGCCTCATCAAGCAGCTTACGGAACATCTCGATACCGGTTACAACGGACTTCTGAGTCTCTTCCTTGATACCGATGATCTCAACTTCATCAGACATATGCAGAACACCACGCTCTACACGGCCTGTAGCAACTGTACCACGACCTGTGATGGTGAATACGTCCTCGACAGGCATAAGGAAAGGCTTGTCGGTCTCACGCTGAGGATCGGGAATATAGGAGTCAACTGTCTCCATAAGCTCCATGATCTTGTCGCCCCACTCACTTGAGGGATCCTCAAGAGCCTTAAGAGCGGAACCCTTGATGATAGGGCATCCTTCGAAGCCATACTCTTCAAGCTGCTCGGTAACTTCCATCTCAACCAGCTCGATAAGCTCGGGATCGTCTACCATATCGCACTTGTTAAGGAATACTACGATGTAAGGAACGCCAACCTGACGGGACAGAAGGATATGCTCCTTGGTCTGAGCCATAACACCGTCGGTAGCGGCAACAACGAGGATAGCACCATCCATCTGAGCAGCACCGGTGATCATGTTCTTTACATAGTCAGCATGCCCGGGGCAGTCAACGTGTGCATAGTGTCTCTTCTCAGTCTCATACTCAACGTGTGCGGTATTGATGGTAATACCACGCTCTCTCTCTTCGGGAGCCTTATCGATATTCTCAAAATCAGTAGCTGTATTTCCGGCTACTCTCTCAGCCAGAACCTTGGTAATAGCAGCTGTCAGAGTTGTCTTACCATGGTCAACGTGGCCGATGGTACCAATGTTACAGTGTGTTTTCGATCTGTCGAATTTAGCTTTAGCCATTTTAAAATTTCCTCCTAAACATTACGTTTAATCGCAAAATGTCCCTATCGACATTCATACGATACATTTTATATGATACCAGTTTCTTTTTCAAGCATTAATTAAGTCCTGCTGCCGTTCACGGCAAGCATATGTTCATCTGATCACTTTCAGGTAATCAAACTCTTATTTCCCCTTTGCGGAAAGTACCTTTTCCTGAACATTCTTGGGTGTGGGCTTGTACTCCTCAAAGAACATCGAGTAGTTTCCTCGACCCTGTGTTGCAGAACGGAGGTCGGTAGAATAACCGAACATTTCCGCAAGCGGTACCTTGGCGCGAACCATCTTGCCTCCGCCTATATCATCGAAGCCCTCTACGATACCGCGGCGTGAGTTGATGTCACCGATGACATCTCCCATATATTCCTCCGGCATGGTAACCTCGACTCTCATGATGGGCTCAAGGAGAACAGGATCAGCCTTCTTCATAGCCTCCTTAAAGGCCATGGAACCGGCGATATGGAATGCCATTTCCGAAGAGTCGACTTCATGATAAGAACCGTCGTATACGTTGGCTGATACTCCTAACACGGGATAGCCGCCCAATATACCGGCCTTTGCAGCCTCTTCGATACCTTCGCCGACAGCGGGGATGTATTCCTTCGGAATAGCACCGCCGACTACAGTAGACTCGAACTTGAATGTTTCCTCACCATTAGGATCCATAGGCTCAAACTTAACCTTGCAGTGTCCATACTGACCGCGGCCGCCGGACTGCTTGGCATATTTGTATTCCTGATCCACAGGCTTGGTGAAGGTCTCCTTGTACGCAACCTGAGGTGCACCTACATTTGCTTCTACCTTGAACTCACGCAGAAGTCTGTCTACGATGATCTCCAGATGGAGCTCGCCCATACCCGCGATAATGGTCTGGCCCGTCTCCTCGTCCGTATGTGCACGGAATGTGGGATCCTCTTCTGCAAGTTTAGCGAGTGCCTCGCCCATCTTTCCCTGACCTGCTTTGGTCTTGGGCTCGATAGCCAGCTCGATAACCGGCTCCGGGAATTCCATTGATTCCAGGATAACGGGATGCTGCTCATCACAGATCGTGTCACCGGTGGACGTAAACTTAAATCCTACAGCGGCTGCGATATCACCCGAATAAACCTTGTCGAGCTCCGCTCTCTTGTTGGCATGCATCTGAAGGATACGGCCAACTCGCTCTTTTTTGTCCTTGGTAGCGTTAAGTACATATGAACCGGAGTTCATGGTACCCGAATAAACTCTGAAGAATGCCAGCTTACCTACGAAAGGATCCGCCATGATCTTGAATGCAAGAGCACTGAAAGGCTCTTCATCGGATGAATGGCGTTCTACTTCATTACCCTCAAGGTCTGTTCCCTTGATAGCGGGGATATCGGTAGGTGCGGGCATGTATTCAACTACGGCATCCAGAAGCTTCTGAACACCCTTGTTGCGGTATGCTGATCCGCAGCATACAGGAACTGCAGTACATTCGCATGTACCCTTGCGCAGTACAGCCTTCATGGCTTCAACGCTGGGCTCCTCACCCTCAAGATACTGCATCATCAGATCGTCATCCAGCTCACATATCTTTTCAATGAGCTCCGTACGATAGAGTTCCGCATCATCCTTCATATCGTCAGGTACGTCTGTTACGGTAATATCATCACCCTTATCATCATTATAGATGTAAGCCTTCATTTCGAAGAGGTCGATGATACCCTTGAAATCATCCTCCTTACCGATAGGTAACTGAAGGATAATGGCATTCTTGCCGAGACGATCCCTGATCTGGTCTACAGCTCCGTAGAAATTGGCACCCAGTATATCCATCTTATTGATGAATGCCATACGGGGTACATTGTAAGTATCAGCCTGACGCCATACGTTCTCTGACTGAGGTTCTACACCTCCCTTCGCACAGAACACGCCTACAGCGCCGTCCAGAACACGAAGTGAACGCTCAACCTCTACGGTAAAGTCTACGTGTCCGGGAGTATCAATGATATTGATACGATGCTCAAGAGCGCCGGCCTTAGGCTTGGTGAACTCTTCGAGGGTCCAATGGCAGGTAGTCGCAGCTGATGTGATCGTGATTCCTCTCTCCTGCTCCTGTTCCATCCAGTCCATGGTAGCAGTACCTTCGTGAGTATCACCGATCTTGTAGTTAATACCGGTATAATAGAGAATACGCTCGGTAAGAGTGGTCTTACCGGCATCTATGTGCGCCATAATACCGATATTTCTGGTCCGCTCAAGCGGATATTCTCTTCCAGCCAAGATCTTTCCCTCCTATCAGAATCTGTAATGTGCGAAAGCCTTGTTTGCCTCCGCCATCTTGTGCATATCTTCTTTACGCTTAACTGATGCGCCTGTGTTGTTGGCTGCATCCATGATCTCGTTCGCCAGTCTCTCCTGCATGGTCTTCTCACTTCTCTTGCGGGAGAACATTGTCATCCAGCGAAGTCCGAGTGCCTGACGACGGTCAGGTCTGACTTCGATCGGCACCTGATATGTGGCACCGCCGATACGTCTTGCCTTAACCTCCAAAACAGGCATGATGTTCTCCATGGCGTCATGGAATACCTCGAGAGCGGGCTTGCCGGTCTTCTCTTCGACTCTGGCGAAAGCACCGTAAACGATCTTCTCGGCTACTCCCTTCTTGCCGTCCAACATGATATTGTTGATGAGCTTGGTCACCACCTTGTCGTTGTACAGCGGATCGGCCAGAACATCTCTTTTCTGAATATGTCCTTTACGTGGCACGTTTCTTCCCTCCTTAATAAGAATTAATTCACAGGTACTCACATCTGTACTAATGTGTTCGTGCAGTCAAAAAATGCCTACACAAAATACCTTACTGTAATCACTTCGCAGCCTTGGGTCTCTTGGCGCCGTATTTACTGCGGGCCTGCTTACGATTGGCTACGCCTGCCGTATCCAGTGTACCTCTGATGATATGATACCTGGTACCGGGCAGATCCTTAACTCTTCCGCCTCTGATCAGTACAACGCTATGCTCCTGAAGGTTATGACCTTCACCGGGAATGTAGCTTGTAACCTCGATGCCGTTCGACAGACGTACTCTGGCGATCTTACGGAGCGCGGAGTTAGGCTTCTTAGGGGTTGCTGTCTTAACAGCAGTGCACACGCCGCGCTTCTGGGGTGAAGGAGTATCTATCGCTGTCTTGTGCAGTGAATTGTAGCTCTTCTGAAGTGCGGGGGCTGTAGACTTCTTTACGGATGTCTGACGTCCCTTTCTGACTAACTGGTTAAATGTAGGCATTCTTTTTCTCCTTTCTGAAATTATATTTACGTTGATGGCAAATAAAAAACCACACGCACGCCAAACTATTATACGTACGTGTGGTTTAGTTGTCAACAAAAATATGTTTTTCGATCAGTCGATCCCGGATGTCTCCGGATCACTCCCGGAAGCCATCAGCCGGCATGGAACGAAGGAATAACTCCTCCAAGGCTGTTCTCAGCAATATCATTCTCAAGTACAAGAATCTGGTTGCGGATGCTCCTGATACTCCTGGAGTTGTACTCACCGGGTTCGATACCGCCGAGTTCACACAGTTCCTCGAGTCTTGACTGGGCTCTCTGAATGCTGATCGCTCTTGCTGCTCCTATGATAATAGCAGCTACCAGTAATATCATAAGGCTGGTCACAAGAAACATCGTGCTCTTGGATCCGAGAACCGCAGGGATACTTCCCGCCAAAGCTGTCTGCTCATCCTCGATAATGATTAAGCTGTAACCTTCAGATATCATCTCTACTACCTCCATTGATTTAATCTCACAAATCAATCATCCAATCCTCACGGATCACAGGATAGTATACGAAAACCTCCTCGATCCATGTCACTAAATAAGACGTTACGTAAAATCAAAAAGGGTCAATTTATTTTTATTTTTTTCGAGAAATTTAATATTATCTTTCCTTTTACCGTTTTTTCTTATATAATTATATTTCATCAAATACCATTACACAAAAGAAAGGTATCTTAATCATGAATCAGAGTAACAACCAGCCCAAGGACAGCTTATCTGCTTACAGGGCTATCAAGGCACTTGAGCTCACTCTTGTATTTATTGTCGAGATCGTCTATCTTCTTATCCTTATTTTCAACAAGGCGCTCAGAACAGCTGTTTTTACAAACAAGCTTCTGTTTTCGCTGTGTCTGATGATGTGGATAGCGCTGATCATTTCTTTTGTATGTATGCTGATCGACTTCAACATGCTCAAGAATGCGGCATCCGAGAATTCCGAACTTTCACATACAGCTTATGTGGATTCGCTTACCGGATTGCCTAACCGTCTGAGCGTCGATCTGATGATCAGCATGCACAATTCCGAATCCACTATGAACAGGATCGGTGTTACGGTACTCAAGCTCACCAATCTGGTAGCCATCAATGACAGATTCAGTCACGAAGTCGGTGACTCGCTCATCCAGGACTTCTGTATCATTCTTAAGGATGTCGGTACAGCTTACGGATTTGTAGGACGTAACGGCGGTAACGAATTTCTGGGTATCTTCGAAGAATGTGACGATGATCTGATAGTCCAGTTCATTTCCGACATGTATGTTGCGATCAATCTGTACAACATGTCTCATGTGGAAACTCCTATCGAGATCGAGTATGCTTACGCTCTCAATGACAACGAACACGTTTCGCGTCTCGCCGATCTGCTGATGGTAACCTACCGTAAGCTGGAGGAAGATCCGCTGACATGAGTAAAGAGCTTGACCACAAGTACATATCGGGACTTGTTGTCAGACTGCAGCATGGTGATATGGATGCTTTCACTCAGATTTACGGCCTGACATACAACAAGGTTTACAACTATGCCCGTCACTATCTGAGAGATGACTATCTGGCGCAGGATGCGGTTCAGGAGGTCTTTGTTTTAGCGTACAAAAATATATCCAAGCTGAACGATCCCACTCTGTTCGTGGCATGGCTCAACCAGATATCCTTTCACGTGTGCCATGACATCAGCCGCAAGAATTCCAAGGATTACGGAGCTATAATCGATCCCGAGCTTCTTGAGATCATCCATGATGACAAGGAGGATATTAACCCTTCCGCACGTACGGAACATGCGGAGGAGGTATCCATGCTGTACGAAGCGATCGACACGCTGCCTGCCCATGAGAAGCAATGTATAATACTGCGCTACTATAATGATATGAAAATAGACGAAATAGTTTCAATGCTCGGATACAGCAAAAGCTCGGTCAAAAGATATCTGATCAGCGGCAAAGAGCATATAGAGAATTACTTCAGGAGCAGGCAGTAGCCTGCGGGAGATCATTATGTCATTCAAAAAGAAAAAATATACAATGAACAAAGAAGCGGCTTCCGCTACTCTCGCCAGTGTCCTGGATGAATGTGAGAAGGTTTCAAGCACTCCGATAGATGAAATGCTTACCACCAGGATCGATGCGGCAAAGGGGTATTCCAAATACGCCAATCTTGTGATCGCGGCGCTGGTATTCACACTCCTGACCCCGCTCATCTTTGTTTTTACCTCCGGCCAGAAGGGTGTGGCCGCAGAACCTGACATAGGAGTGAACGAATACTATGTTCAGGGTGATATGCTTTACATAGATCTTGACGGATCCTTTATAGACTATACTTCCGTATACGCCGTATCTCAATCCGGGGCAAAGGTTTATCCGGCGGAATACAATTCCGGAACAGGTCTTGTTTCATTTATATATGATAAGACCGAGTGGAATATCTATGTGAGCGACTTAAACGGCGAAGAGGTTCATATGCTGCTTACTCCGCCCCAATAAACCGTACGGCTTTTCTTATGTTCAGATCAGATAAAAGATTAAACTGTATATTAGCCATAGGGATGTCGATATCCCTTCTTTTGGGCGGATGCGGATCATCTCCGGATCTGAAAGCCTCTTCCATATCCGAGGGCGGCGGTGTGATCGACGCATCGGGCAAGGTGGTCTCGGGCGATTCTTCCGACTCGGAAAAAGCAGGATCGTCCGGCAAAAAGAAGAAGCTCAAAAAGAAGGCCGGCAGTAATTCCGACAATTCCGACTCCTCCGGATCCCCTGAAGCCGCTCCTGCCGCGGGTGAGGAAGAAACCTCAGATACCGTATCGGACACCGCCGCAGAGGAAACCGTCGGTGATACCGCTGAAGAAGTACCCGAAGAAACGGCGAACGACGGGCCGGGATCGAGGGATAACACTCCCGTGATACTTGTTCCGGAACAACCCGGTACCGAGGTCTACGGCAACGAGCTTGTTACCATTGATGCTTCGCATTCCGATCAGGGATACATATCCGTGATGTACTCGGGATCCAGTCCGAAGGTAAAGCTTCAGATAACCTGTCCCAACACCACCACCTATACTTATAATATTACGGCCGGCGGTTATGAGGTCTTTCCTCTGACCGTGGACAGCGGTACATATTCGATAGGGGCTTACGAAAACATCTCCGGATCGGAGTATTCCACCTGTTTCAGAACGGATATATCGGTGAATATTGCCAATGAATTCGGACCTTATCTGTATCCCAACCAATATGTCAACTTTAATGCCGGCAGTCAGTGCGTTGCCGTGGCTGAAGAACTCGCCTACAGTGCAAACACCGACCTTGACGTTGTTTCAAGCGTATATAACTATCTGATCGAAAACGTTACCTATGACTCTGCATTGGCCAACAGTGTGGAAAGCGGTTATCTTCCCGATCCGGACAGAACACTGAACAGCTGTACGGGAATCTGTCTGGATTATGCGTGTCTGATGAGCTCCATGCTGCGTAGTCAGGGGATCCCCACACATCTGGAAGTTGGATACGCCAGCACCGCATATCACGCATGGATCTCCGTATACCTGACCGATGTAGGCTGGGTAAACGGCATCGTAGAGTTTAACGGAACCTCCTGGGAGCTGATGGATCCCACCTTCGCCGCAAGTGCCAGTGCGGACGAGCTGCGTGAATTTATCGGCGACGGTTCCAACTATGAGACCAAATATATTTATTAATATAAACGAAAGGAAATCTACCAATGGCAAACTCAAAGAGACTCAGTAATGCCGAGCTGGCTACCTTTTTCGGACAGATGGCCATGCTTCTGGACGGAGGTATCTACTATCGTGAGGGTATAGATATAATGCTCAACGATACCAAAAGTGCTTCCGCCAAAGCAATGCTTGAACAGATCCTCAATGAATTGAACGAGCACGGTCAGTTTGATGTGGCTCTCGAAAACAGCGGTGCCTTTCCCGAGCATGTTATACGCATGGTCAGGCTGGGACTCAGAGCCGGCGACGACAAGGCGATCTGCCGTTCACTGGCCGACTACTACAGTCGTCAGGAGTCCATTTCGGAGGGAATAAAAAATGCCGTAACCTACCCCATGATCATGATATTTATGATGCTCCTTGTCATCATCGTCCTGATCACCAAGGTACTGCCTATCTTCAACCAGGTATTCGAACAGCTGGGCAGCAAGATGAACGCTTTTTCAACGAGCCTGATGAACTTCGGCAACCGCCTGAGCTCCTCTTCGGTTGTTCTCGTGATCCTGCTCGTTGTTATCATCGCCGCCTATATCTTTTTCAGCAAGGTACCCGCCGGCAAAAAAACTCTTGCACGTATACTGGATGCAATCCCGGCTACGCGCAAGTTCAATGACGCAGTTGCCTGCAGCCGCTTCGCAAGCGGAGTTGCCATGGTTTACGGCAGAATGGATACCTACGAGGGCTTTGATCTGGTAGCCGGTCTGATCGATAATGACCGTATGAGTGCCAAGATCGCTAAATGTAAAGAATATCTTCTGGAGGGAAAGGAATATTCCGAAGCCCTCAAGGAAGCAGAGATATTTTCAAGTGTACAGTCACGTATGGCTTCGATCGGTTTCAAATCCGGTAATCCCCAGGAAGCCATGAACAGGATCGCGGACGAATATGATCATGAGGTGGACAAGCGTATACACGATATCATCGCAGTACTTGAACCCACGCTGGTCATCATTCTTTCGCTGATAGTAGGAATGATCCTCCTTTCGGTAATCCTCCCTCTGATGGGCATCATGAGCTCCATCGGCTAAGGCTATCACATAACAGCAGACCGGATCAGTTTTTCGGAGTATATAATGAACCGATTCAACACCAACGAAAAAGCAAATATCCTGCGTAAGCTTCTCAAGTTCCTGCCTCTGGTAATGGGAGTGATCGTTGTGATCATCTTCCTGTTCGGAGTCAACTATGTAAGCCGATCATCACTCGAGGGACAGATGGAAAGCCTTCAGAACGCACTCTCCAGAGATGTCGCGCAGTGCTATGCCGTGGAGGGTACATATCCTCCCAGCCTGAACTATTTATATGATCATTACGGCCTGACCTATAATGAGGATCTGTTCTACGTGGACTATCAGTATATAGGAAGCAACATGTATCCGGACATAACCATTATACCGCTTAACGGCGGACAAAAATAAGGAATCTGACTATGGAATTCGGCGGCGAAAAGAAACATATGGTGGACATCCTGTTTGTACTTACGCTCTTCTTTGTATTTGCACTCTCCGCGCTCACTCTCGTGATCCTTGGGGCAAATATTTATAAGAGTACCGTCAACCATATGGAGGAAAGCTTTACTGACAGGACTTCATATGCATATATCACGCAGAAGCTCCGCCAGAACGATGAGGAGGGAGCTCTTTCCATCGGAAATATCGGCGATGAGGAAGCGCTTATAATGACTCAGGAAGTCAATAATACGATATATAATACATTTATATATTCCTATGACGGTTATCTGTGCGAACTGCTGATCCGTGCGGATATGGAAATGGAACCGTCAGCAGGTACGAAGATAATACGTATCGAGGATCTTTCCTTTGACGAGATATCTCCGGGGCTTTACAACGTTGATATCACAACCGAGAATTCCAACAGCATTTCTCTCGTACTCAGTTCCCATACCGCAGAGGAAGGAGGAACGGCAATTGAAAACTAATTCCAAAACAAGCCTCTTTCTGATGGAGCTGATCATAGTTATCCTGTTCTTCTCGATAGCATCCGTGGTATGCGTTCAGCTGTTTGTAAATGCATACAATACCAATACGGTCACCAAGGAATCATCCCAGGCAACATTGATAATCCAGAATCTCGCAGAAGGTTATCTGGGTACGGACGGTGATATCGAAAGCATGGTCCCGCTGTATGACTCTGCGGTATACGAAAACGGCAGTCTTGTACTTTTTTATGACAACGAATGGAATACCTTATCCGACTCCGCTTCCGCTTCTTATACAGCCAGGATAAGCAGCACCGGATCAGCGGGATCCGGTGAAACCGCAGGCGGGATAATGAAAACAGCTGTAATAGAAGTATCCAGAACAGACGGCACCGGAATCTCTTCACAGGATATCTGCCATTACGTGCAGTTCAGACAGGGGGATAGATAATGGCTTCAAAAAACAGTAATTCTACGGGAGTAAATGTCGGAACATCTTCTCTTCTGCTGGTGTTTGTCGTAATGTGTCTGGTTTCCTTTGCAACTCTGGCTACGGTATCCTCAAACGCGGACAAGAAGCTAAACGACAAGATCGTTGAACGTACCGGCGGCTATTACGATGCCTGCAACCAGGCCGAAGCCAGGATAGCCGATATTGACTCAACCCTCAAGCAGCTCTATGATTCGGGTCTTTCAAGGGATGATTATTTTGCCCAGACGGGGCAGTCTATAGAATTTGCGATCCCGGTATCCGACGTGCAGACACTGAGCGTATCCCTGGATGTCAATTATCCGATGCAGGACGGTGATACGTTTTATGATGTTACACGCTGGAAACTTGAGACCACAGGAACTCTCACCGAGGAAGAACCCCGGGGACTGAATCTGCTGTTCTGAGTTCTGAGGAAAGACCGATTAATTCAGTCTTTCCTTTGCAACTCCGTCGGATGCTCAGACAGTATCAAACATTGAATCGATCCGCCTGTCCTCCTGATCTTTTCGGCGGATCATGATCCGGTATCATACACATATATCATATAAGGACTTCCATACCCTTCATATTCTCCAACCAAATCAAGACCGATCTCATCCGCATTACTGAATTCCACTCTGGAAAAGATATATCGGCAGTTCAGGCTCTTCAGCTCTTCCATATCCACAACCAGCCTCCGGTCTTTTATTTCAAGTGTTCTCATCGGCGCATAGGTGTTCTCGTCCGAGCCCGAATACAGGCTGACTCTGGCTCCCCAGCCGTCAAAATATGACTTCAGTGAGGGAGAACCCTCAAAGGCCGGAGCTTCCACTCTTTGCCACTTTTCCTTATAATCCTGACCGTAAAACCCAAGATAACCGTCCACTGTGGCTATTCCGTTATAATTCAGAATGCCGGGATGCATGCCGTATGCAGCAGACCACTCACCGTTATACCCTATTTCCGTCTTGATCTCTTCAAAAAGGTCCTTTGAATAGAACTCATTATAATTAACCGTGCTGGTCTCCTTCTGTCTGATGATCCTGTAAGCCTGGTTATAACAGGTATAGTAGAAATCGTTATAAACCTGCGGAACAAACATAACTGCAATGACCGCTGCGGTCACTATCGCGTTAGCCCAGATCCTTCTTGATCTCCTGCCCGTTTCACAGAGCCTGACACATACAACGGCCAGTTCCGCGTACCAGAGAAAGGTATTGAAGTAGGCGGTCCGTGCAAATTCAAATCCGGTCAGCGGAGGAACAAGCATCTCAAAAAGCTGTCTGAACGGAGCAAACTGATATAATCCGAAGATCAGAACGTTAAAAAGGATCCATATCATAATTAGATTGACCGGATCAGACAATATTCTCTTATATTGCTTTGAATGAATATAGCCGGCATTTATCACGATAATACCGATCATAACAACGGGAAGTACCACATATGTGTGTGAATCCTGACTGTGAAACGAAGCGTTCACGAACTCCTGCAAAGCGGTCAGCATAGCCTGTCCAAAGGATAACTCGCCATGCTCCATTGTGGTACGTATAGTGACCGTATCGGTAAACAACATCGCTCCGAACAGTCTGTATTCGAATACGATATATCCCGCAGACAGGATGATAATTGACAGAAACAGACTAACGGGAAATCTCCTGTCGCGGATCCACAATATGATCACTGCCGCTACCATATAGCAGAGGATGAAGAAACCGTGATACGAAAAATACGATAACAAAGGATACAGAAATATTCCCAGATAAAGAGGAACGGTCCTTTTGTTAAAGAGCCTATGAGTTAGACCCGTCTTATCGGCACTCTCCCCGGCGGTAATTTCACCGGTCTCTGCAAGATACAACCTCCTCAACAGAAAAACGATCAGAGGAACCGAAGTAAACGCTATCCCGTACGCCGGAAAAACGGGTATCAGTCCGAATGCACAGGCGATGACCAGGATCACCGGTCTGCTATCGGCATAACGTTTGCCCAGACAATCCCTGCACAGCAAAACAAAAGAAAACATCCCGATGGCGATCTTAAGCGCATATCCCGTCAGATATGCCCAAACCCCCGGAAATATAACATACAGAATGTTGTACAGTGAAAATTCCGATCCGAAGAGGTCCCTTGAGACCCCATGAAGTATGGGAGCATCCGTATTATGCGCAAACCAGAGCCCGTTGATCCCGAGCATCCTGTAATGTGCCATAAACAGATCCAGATTATCGTGAATCTGCAGGTAGGAGTTTCCCCTGAATATGAGGAATACAGCCGCCTGCAGACCAAGAAGGACAATAATGACGTATTTATACCAGTTTTCTTTAAACTTAACCATACAGAAGCAATACAGCGAGAGTCCGACCGACGACAGGAACACTCAGCACTCGTAATCCTCACCGACAGTAAATTTGGGAACCCATTTGCCATCCTTTTTTTCAAAAAGATCCCTGTTAACGTACCTGTCCACTACCTGCCAGAATTCCTCCTTAGTGATGGACAGATATCGGCAGGCGGCCTCAATATACTGCTCTCCGCACTTACCGTCGTACTCATTCACATACCATTTGCCGCTTTCACGGTCGAACCTGCCCTCTCTGATATCGTAACAGATCTCATCCGTAGCGTACCCGAAACCGAACTTGAGATATTTGATCATCTGGTTGGGTATCTGCAGATCCGAGTCAAGAGCGGTATATCTTCTGTATCTGCCAAGGTCATGCAGATCTCCGCTTCTGCCGGTAAGACCTCTGGCCACGGCAAAATCGGCATTTGTAACCTGAGACCATTCCTTTACATAATATTGCAGGAATATCGCCTTTGTGCCCATGGCTATCATATCCTCTACAGGAGGTATCTTATAGAAATACAGATCCTTTTCGGTGATATTATTGGACAGATCCACGAAGCTGTCCACTCCCTGCTGGCTAAGCGTGTCAAGCTGGGTCACACTGAATGCATTTCCGGTGGGTTCCTGCTTGGCGGCTGCCCCGAGGGTCAGAGCGGCGTTTTCACCCTGAATGATAAGAGGAATATTAAACTTGGTTGACATAATATAACTTGACGCCCACAGACAATACTCCGATGCCGCTATGATATTTCCGCGTTCAAAAAAGGATTTGCGGGCAAGCTTCCTGGCTACAACGGGATTAAGTCTGATGGATATAATATCAAAGCCCAGATTGTTCAGATTATCTATGTTTTTGCGGCCGATCTCGGTGATCTCATCGGGTGCGCAGTTGATAAGCAGAGGATTAAGTCCGAGCTTCTCCCTGGCATACACAGCCTGGAAGGTTGAATCCTTACCGCCGGACACGCCAATAATACAGTCATATTCATTCCCGCGCTTTTTGGCCTCTGCCTTAGCCTCCTCGGCTATGGCTCTGAGCTCGGCCTCTCTGGCATCCCAGTCTATCACGGCCTTGGACTCCTCATACCTGCAGGCGAAACAGATCTGCTCGTCATCAAACACTATGTTCGGTCTGGTGTCGGGCTGCAGACATCTCTTGCAATATCTCATCTTCATACTCATATCCTCCGGTTGTATACAATTATACAATTTATCTTTTACTTATCAGTATACTACTCGCTTATCAAATATAAAACCCTTTTCGAAACCATTGTTACATGGATGTATTTCCAATCCCAATTATACCACGATAACACAATCTCATCCGACTTTTTCATGTCAAACAAAAGGTTTGGAAATTGTGATATACTTAATCATACCCCTCATCACTGATACATCGAAAGAAAATATGAGAACCGATATAACACCTGACAAAACCAGAGTATATATATGCCACACCTATTACCACGCCTATATGGCTGCGGTCAGGGAGCTGGCGGGTTGGAACGGGGGATCCGCGGAAGCAGCCTCCTCGGCTTTGCATACAGCTTCAGCCGAAACCGGAGCGGAAGTTCATCGGGAAGTATCATCCGAAAAGTCAAATGCGGATACACACGCCGACATCATCCTCAGCACCATGTCGAATGATTTTGAAAACCTGAAGTCCCGCTTAGAGGCCTCAGGTGTATTTCGCAGCGTGTACATGTTTGATGAAAAGGAGGACGTCACCTCCGACAGGGTTATGTCCCACCATACTGACAGAGGAAATCTGATTCTCAACATGATCCACCGCATCATATATACCCGCGAACTTGGCAGGCTTCAGGAGCCATACGTTCCGGTTGATCTGTCGACTTACGGAGACGTATATGTATTCTGTGATTCCGATCCTATCGGTTATTATCTCAATTACAAAAAGATCCCGTATCACGCCATAGAAGACGGTCTTAATTCCGGCAGGCTCGACGATCAGGCTCATCTGTCCAATCCCTCGGCATTCGGCTTCAAATCCATGCTTGCAAAAACAGGTCTGATCTTTATCGAATGCGGGTACAGCAGATATTGTATCGACTATGAAGTTAATGATATCAGTGCAAATCACAGCGTTCCACCAAATGTTGTCGAACTGCCGCATTCCAGGCTGATCGATCGCCTTAGTCAACATGATCACGAAATCCTTGCTCGTATTTTTATCGCAGATTTCGATGAACTTGAGAGTTTTATTGACCATACCGGTCAAGATAAGCCTATGGCTATGATCCTCACGGAACCATTGTGTGCTCTTGATGTCAGGCGCCGCATGTTCTCGGATATCATAGATATGTATAAGTCGACCCATCAGGTCATCATCAAGCCCCATCCCAGGGATCTGCTGGATTATTCCGGAGAATTTCCGGATGTATATGTGATCAAAGGACGATTTCCGATGGAAGTACTGAATGATGTTCCCGGTCTCAGGATTGAAAAACTGATCTCCGTGATCACTCAGGTGGATGATATAGACTTTGCGGACGAGATCGTATATCTCGGACTCGATTTTATGGACAAATATGAAGCGCCGGATGTTCACCGGCGCCTCGATACTCTGCAATGATCATTCTGTTACGATGATCCCCTGATCGGTGATCATCATTTGTGTATGTTTCAGGGAATACTTTCCTTAATCTACTCTTCGTCCGCTCCCTCAGCAACTGCTGTTTCCTCTGTCACCTCTTCGACAGCTTCCGAAAACTCCTCAGCTTCCGCAATCTCCGCGAACTCTTCGATTCCCTCTGCGGACTCTTCATCCTCGAATACCTCTTCGGGCATTTCAAGTCTCTTATCGGTACTCAGCATGACATTTCTGTATCTCTTCATACCTGTACCTGCAGGGATCAGCTTACCGATGATGACATTTTCCTTAAGACCGATAAGCGGATCTACCTTACCCTTGATAGCAGCCTCCGTAAGAACCTTGGTGGTCTCCTGGAAGGATGCTGCGGAAAGGAATGAATTGGTTGCAAGAGCTGCCTTGGTGATACCAAGCATTATCTGAACGCCCTCTGCAGGTGTCTTGCCCTCTTCCTCAAGCTGTCTGTTCAGATCCTCGTACTCGAGAACATCCACAAGTGTTCCGGGCAGATAATCTGTATCTCCGGATTCTTCGATACGCACCTTCTTCATCATCTGACGAACGATGACTTCGATATGCTTATCGGCTATATCAACACCCTGCAGACGGTACACCTTCTGTACCTCACGCAGCATGTAGTTCTGCACCGCCTCTATACCCTTGATCTTCAGCAGGTCATGAGGATTAACGGAGCCCTCCGTAAGCTCATCACCGGCTTCTATCATATCACCGTCAAGAACCTTGATCCTGGATCCGTAGGGGATCAGATAAGCCTTGGAATTGCCCTCTTTATCATCTGTGACAACAACCTCACGCTTCTTCTTGGTATCCTTGATCTCCACACGTCCGCCGAACTCTGCTATGATCGCAAGTCCCTTAGGCTTACGTGCTTCAAAGAGCTCCTCAACACGGGGAAGACCCTGGGTTATATCTTCACCGGCAACACCACCGGTATGGAACGTTCTCATCGTCAGCTGTGTACCGGGCTCACCGATAGACTGGGCAGCTATGATACCTACAGCCTCACCTACCTGAACAAGCTCGCCGGTAGCCATATTGGCGCCGTAGCATTTAGCACAGATCCCGTTGTGACTGCGACAGGTCAGTATGTTTCTGATCTTTACCGACTTGATACTGCTGTTCGCGATCTTTGCCGCACGGCTGGGTGTGATCATATGATTCTTCTTAACGATAACGTTGCCGTCATCATCCTTCAGTTCTTCACATGAATACCTGCCTATGACTCTGTCTCTGAGTGTTTCGACAACTGCCTTACCATCGGTAAACTCGCTGACTGTCAGACCGGGAATATCCTCCACGCCTTCACAGCAGTCCATCTCACGAATGATCAGGTGCTGGGATACATCAACCATTCGACGTGTCAGGTACCCGGAGTCTGCGGTACGAAGCGCCGTATCCGAAAGTCCCTTACGGGCACCATGTGCTGACATGAAATACTCCAAAACGTCCAGACCTTCACGGAAGTTTGATTTGATCGGCAGCTCAATGGTACGTCCCGTCGTATCTGCCATCAATCCACGCATACCTGCCAGCTGCTTGATCTGCTGATCGGAACCGCGTGCACCGGAATCGGCCATCATATGTATATTGTTGTATTTATCGAGTCCTGCCAGCAGCTTCTCTGTCAGCTTCTTATCTACATCCTCCCAGGTCTTGAGAACTCTCTTATAACGCTCCTCATCGGTACTTAATCCGCGGCGATAATTAAGCTCTATCCTGTTAACCGTGTTCTGTGCCTCCTCAAGCATCTGCTCTTTTTCCGCAGGCACTGTCATATCGGAGATTGAAACGGTCATGGCAGCTATGGTCGAATAATGATATCCCGTAGCCTTGATAAGGTCGAGAACCTCTGCGGTCCTGACTGCTCCGTGTGTATTGATGACCTTCTCAAGGATCTGCTTAAGCTGCTTTTTACCTACATGGAAATCAACCTCCAGCAGATACTTGTTGCCGGGAACCGAACGATCCACATATCCGAGATCCTGAGGAAGTATCTCATTGAAAAGGAAACGGCCGAGAGTGGATTCAACTACATCATACTCATCATTTCCTTCATCATCCTTGCCGTAAACCTTGATCTTGATCCTGGAGTGCAGTGTAACCGTCTTGTTCTCATACGCAAGTATGGCCTCATTGAGGTTGTGGAAATACTTGCCCTCTCCGACAGCTCCCTCTCTCTCCTGGGTAAGGTAGTATATACCAAGCACCATATCCTGTGAAGGGACGGCAACGGGGCCGCCGTCCGAAGGCTTAAGCAGGTTATTGGGCGAGAGCAGAAGGAAACGGCACTCGGACTGTGCTTCAACCGAAAGGGGAAGATGCACTGCCATCTGGTCTCCGTCAAAGTCCGCGTTGAAAGCCGTACATACAAGGGGATGAAGCTTGATGGCTTTACCCTCTACAAGTATGGGCTCAAATGCCTGGATTCCGAGTCTGTGCAGTGTAGGAGCACGGTTCAGCATAACGGGATGCTCATGAATAACATCCTCCAGCACATCCCATACCTTATCGTCAAGTCTGTCCACAAGCTTCTTGGCATGCTTGATATTCTGGGAAATGCCGCGGCTGACCAGTTCTTTCATAACAAAAGGTTTGAAGAGCTCTATAGCCATCTCCTTGGGCAGACCGCACTGATATATCTTAAGCTCGGGACCAACGACGATAACCGAACGTCCCGAATAGTCTACACGCTTACCCAGAAGGTTCTGACGGAAACGTCCGCTCTTACCCTTCAGCATATCGGAAAGAGACTTAAGTGCACGGTTGCCGGGACCCGTAACCGGACGGCCTCTGCGCCCGTTATCGATAAGGGCATCGACAGCCTCCTGAAGCATACGCTTCTCGTTCCTGACGATGATGTCGGGTGCGCCCAGCTCGATAAGTCTCTTCAGACGATTGTTTCTGTTGATGATCCTCCTGTACAGGTCATTCAGATCGGAGGTAGCAAAACGTCCGCCATCCAGCTGTACCATAGGTCTCAAATCCGGAGGAATGACCGGAATGGCATCCAGGATCATCCATTCGGGACGGTTGCCGGATTCGATAAAGGCTTCCACTACCTCAAGTCTCTTGATAACTCTGGCCTTCTTCTGACCGGTAGCATCCTCGAGTTCCGCACGAAGCAGTGAATTCTCCCTCTCGAGATCGATATTCATCAGGAGTTCCTTGATAGCCTCGGCTCCCATTCCCACACGGAATTTGTAGCCATAAGCTTCGCGGGCTTCCACATATTCCTTTTCGGAAAGGATCTGCTTATATGACAGATCCGTATCCGCGGGATCAAGAACAATGTATGACGCAAAATACAGAACCTTCTCGAGAATCCTCGGAGAAAGATCGAGTATCAGACCCATACGGCTCGGAATCCCTTTGAAATACCAGATGTGTGATACAGGAGCGGCAAGCTCGATATGTCCCATACGGTCACGTCTTACGCTGGATTTGGTAACCTCGACACCGCATCGGTCGCAGACCACACCTCTGTATCTGATCTTCTTATACTTTCCGCAGTGGCACTCCCAGTCCTTGCTGGGTCCGAAGATCTTTTCGCAGAAAAGACCGTCCTTTTCGGGCTTGAGTGTCCTGTAATTGATTGTTTCAGGCTTGGTAACCTCACCTCTTGACCAGCTTCTGATCGCATCCGTACTTGCAAGACCGATCTTGATGGCATCAAAGGTTATAGGCTGATAATTATCCTGTTTGTATTGAGGCATTGTTTGACTCCTTTATTTACTCTTCAGATCCGACAAAATCAACATCAGTTTCCTCATCCTTCGGGAAATCGCTTTCTTCGAAATCCGGCTCCCGTGGTTCGTCATCCGACCCGTAATCATCGTCGAGGCCCTCATCGAGCATAGTCTCGGAATATCCGAGGCTTTCAAGGGATTCCTCTTCTCTGCGGTGTCCCTGACTGCGGGCATCCAGCTCATATCTGAATACGCTGTCCTGATAATCAACCTGCTCTTTGATCTCTACTTCCGAGCCGTCATCCTTAAGTACCCTGATATCCAGACCAAGTGACTGGAGCTCCTTGAGAAGCACCTTGAACGACTCGGGAATACCGGGCTCGGGGATGTTCTCACCCTTGATGATAGCCTCGTAGGTCTTAACACGTCCGACCACATCATCGGACTTGACCGTAAGGATCTCCTGAAGAGTGTATGCAGCGCCGTATGCTTCCAGCGCCCAAACCTCCATCTCACCGAAACGCTGTCCGCCGAACTGAGCTTTACCTCCCAGAGGCTGCTGGGTAACCAGTGAGTAAGGACCTGTGGAACGGGCATGGATCTTATCGTCTACCAGATGGTGGAGCTTAAGGTAATGCATGTGTCCGATCGTAACCGGCGAATCAAAAAGCTCTCCGGTACGTCCGTCACGAAGCCAAACCTTACCGTCTCTGGTGATCGGAACGCCCTTCCAGAGTTCTCTGTGATCACGATTCTCCGAAAGGTAGTCCATCACCTCGGGGAGAAGTGTATCACTGTACTTATCTTTAAAGTTTTCCTTTACTCCGGCTTCCTTCCACTCGTCCTCCTTTGCTTCATCCTTGTCGAAGGGAAGGTTAACGTAGTCGTTAGCCAGATCAAGGGTATCCATGATATCGTTTTCCTTGGCACCGTCAAACACGGGTGTAGCCACGTTGAATCCAAGCGCTTTGGCAGCCAGTGAAAGGTGGATCTCCAATACCTGACCGATATTCATACGGCTGGGCACGCCCAGAGGGTTGAGCACGATATCCAGCGGACGGCCGTTAGGCAGATAAGGCATGTCTTCTACGGGAAGTACGCGGGAAACAACACCCTTGTTACCGTGACGGCCCGCCATCTTGTCTCCGACGGAAATCTTACGCTTCTGAGCGATATATATCCTTACCGACTGATTCACTCCGGGTGAAAGTTCATCACCGTTATCCCTGCTGAACACCTTGGCATCCACAACGATACCGTATTCACCGTGGGGAACCTTGAGGGATGTATCACGTACCTCTCTGGCCTTATCACCGAAGATCGCACGGAGCAGTCTCTCTTCTGCGGTCAGCTCGGTCTCACCCTTAGGTGTAACCTTGCCCACGAGGATATCTCCCGCACGAACCTCTGCACCGATACGGATGATACCTCTCTCATCCAGATTCTTAAGTGCCTCATCGCCCACGCCGGGAACATCTCTTGTGATATCCTCGGGACCGAGCTTGGTGTCACGGGCTTCGGCCTCGTATTCCTCAATATGTACCGACGTATAAACATCATCCTGTACGAGACGCTCACTGAGAAGTACGGCGTCCTCGTAATTGTAGCCCTCCCAGGTCATGAACCCTATCAGAGGGTTCTTACCGAGGGCAAGCTCTCCTCCGCAGGTTGAAGGGCCGTCTGCGATGGGCTCTCCGGCCTCAACATGGGCTCCCTTCACAACTATGGGCTTCTGATTATAGCAGTTGGACTGGTTCGATCTTGCGAATTTGGAGAGCTTGTACTCGATCTCCTTTTTATCATCATCGCTTTCGATCGTGATCATATCCGCCGCAACATATGTAACGGTACCTGACTTTTTGGCAAGAACACATACACCCGAGTCAACGGCTGCCTTGGGTTCCATACCGGTACCTACAACAGGCTCCTCTGTAAAAAGAAGCGGAACAGCCTGACGCTGCATGTTGGAACCCATCAGTGCACGGTTGGCGTCATCGTTCTGAAGGAACGGGATAAGCGCCGTAGCTACAGAGAATACCATCTTGGGAGACACGTCCATATAATCGAACATGTTCTTGGGATATTCCTGGGTTTCCTCCTTATATCTACCGGATACCGTAGCTCTTTTGAAATGACCGTTCTCATCGAGAGGAGCGGAAGCCTGGGCTACGTGATAATTATCCTCTTCATCGGCTGTCATGTAGACAACCTCATCGGTTACTCTCGGATTCTCGGGATCCGACTTATCGATCAGACGATAGGGCGCCTCTATAAATCCGTATTCGTTTATACGTGCATAGCTGGCCAGAGAGTTGATCAGACCGATGTTGGGACCTTCGGGAGTCTCTATGGGGCACATGCGTCCGTAATGGGTATAGTGCACATCTCGAACCTCGAATCCGGCACGGTCTCTGGACAGACCGCCGGGGCCGAGAGCCGAAAGACGTCTCTTATGCGTAAGCTCACCGAGAGGGTTGTTCTGATCCATAAACTGTGAGAGCTGTGAAGATCCGAAGAACTCCTTGATGGCAGCTTGAACAGGTTTGATATTGATCAGAGCCTGGGGAGAAACATCCTCCGCATCATGAGTTGTCATACGCTCCCTGACTACTCTCTCCAGACGGGACATACCGATACGGTACTGGTTCTGCAGGAGCTCGCCCACGGCACGGATACGACGGTTGCCAAGATGGTCGATATCGTCGTCGTTGCCTACGCCTGCCTCAAGATGCATATTGTAGTTGATGCTGGCAAGAATGTCCTCACGGGTAATGTGCTTGGGAATAAGCTCGTGGATATTTGTCTGTATTGCCTCGGCAAGCCTGCCGGGATCATCAGCATATTCATCTATTATCTGTCTGAGCACGGGATAATAAACCAGCTCCGTAACTCCCAATTCCCTCGGGTTGCACTCGATAAAGCTGGTAATGTCTACCATCATATTGCTCAGTACCTTGACATTGCGCTCTTCGGTCTGAACAAGTACTCCGGGGATTGCGGCATTCTGTATCGTATCGGCCAGCTCTCTGGAAACCTTTTCACCTGCTTTTGCAATAACCTCACCGGTTGTGACATCTATCACATCCTCGGCAAGGATATGACCTGCTATACGGTTTCTGAGCATAAGCTTCTTATTGAACTTATATCTGCCGACCTTGGCCAGATCGTATCTGCGCGCATCAAAGAACATACCGTTGACCAATGTCTCGGCACTTTCAACGCTGAGCGGCTCGCCGGGACGGATCTTCTTATAGAGTTCCAGCAGACCCTCCTGGGAATTCTCAGCCAGATCCTTGGCAAAGGTAGCTTCGATCTTGGGCTCGTCGCCGAAAAGCTCTCTGATCTCATCATTGGTACCGACGCCCATTGCACGGATAAGTACGGTTACCGGAACCTTACGGGTACGGTCAACACGTACGTAGAACACATCACTGGAATCGGTTTCATACTCAAGCCATGCACCCCTGTTGGGGATCACCTGACAGGAATACAGAGTCTTACCGATCTTATCATGAGAAATAGTATAATAAATACCGGGTGAACGAACCAGCTGAGAAACGATAACACGTTCTGCTCCGTTGATAACAAAAGTACCCGTTGCAGTCATCAAGGGAAGGTCGCCCATAAAGATCTCATGCTCTGTGATCTCATCCTTTTCCTTATTGATAAGACGGACCTTAACCTTCATCGGAGCAGCATAAGTGGCATCCCGCTCCTTACATTTCTCAATAGAATACTTTACGTCATCCTCACAGAGTTCGTAATCGACGAATTCCAGACTTAAGCGGCCGCTGTAGTCCGAAATAGGAGAGATGTCATCAAACACCTCTTTCAAGCCTTCCTCCAGAAACCAGCGATAGGAGTTCTCCTGAACCTCTATCAGATTAGGCATCTCAAGTACTTCCTTCTGCTTCGCATAGGTCATACGCTGATTCTTGCCTGCGGTCACCGGACGTATCCTGTTTTTCTCCATTGACAAATCACCCCGTTCTTTTATTTAAACAACCTGTTTTTGGGCGCAAAATTGCTAGGTTTCCACAATAGCGCATCTTCCATTCTATCGCAAGAGAAATAATGAGTCAAGAAAAATATGAGCTTATATCGAATTTTTTAGAATCTTTTAAGAACATAAGGGGGATACACCTGAGTGCATCCCCCGAAAAATCTTTTATGATTACTTAAGAGTAACCTTAGCGCCTTCTGCTTCGAGCTTGGACTTGATCTCCTCAGCCTCTTCCTTGCTGGCCTGCTCCTTAACGATCTTGGGAGCGCTGTCAACGAGGTCTTTAGCTTCCTTCAGGCCTAATCCGGTTGCTTCACGAACAACCTTGATTACCTTAACCTTGTTCTCGCCTACCTCTGTAAGCTCTACATCGAACTCGGTCTTCTCCTCAGCTGCTGCTGCGCCATCGCCGGCGCCTGCTGCTGCAACTACTACGCCTGCTGCTGCGGAAACTCCGAATTCCTCTTCGCAAGCCTTTACAAGTTCATTAAGTTCAAGAACGGAAAGTTCTTTGATAGCATCGATAAATTCCTGTGTGGTTAACTTAGCCATTGTATTTCCTCCTATATAATATACAAAAACTCAGATTCAAAATTACTCTGCAGGTGCTTCCGCTGTCTCTGCTGCGGGTGCTTCTGCTGCGGGTGCTTCCTCTGCAGGAGCCTCAGCGGTCTCTGCTGCGGGAGCTGCCTCCTCGGCGGGTGCTTCCTCTTCTGCCTTGGGAGCGGGTTCACAATTAGCGGCTCCGCCTTTTTCAGCGATCTGGTTAAGCACACGGGCGAGATTCGAGATAGGTGACTTTATGCTGCCAAGCATCTTGGAGAGCAGTTCCTCTCTCGAAGGGATCTTTGAGATTTCGTTGATCCCGTTGGCGTCATACATTACGCCTTCCACAACGCCGGCCTTGATCTCGAGCTTGTCGGCCGTCTTTGCAAATTTAGCAAGGACCCTCGCAGGCGCCGTAGCATCCTCTGTGGAAATAGCTATCGCGCTGGGACCTTCAAGATAAGGCTTGAGTGCTTCGTAATCGGTACCCTGGAATGCAAAATTCATAAAGGTATTTTTATACACTTTATAAGTGATGTTGTTCTCACGAAGAGTCTTACGAAGCTGAGTATCCTGCTCAACCGTCAGACCGCGGTAATCAACAAGCACTACAGACTGGGCATCCTTGATGCTCGAAGCGATCTCATCAACGATGGGTTTCTTAAGTTCTACCTTAGCCATTACTTTTCCTCCTTCTTTAATAGTCTTGCCGAAAGAGTTATATCAAAAAATAAACTCCCGTCCGAAAACAGACAGGAGTGAATAACCAATACTAACTCATTCCTCGGCAGGCGTCTCACCCGGATTTACCGTGTTCCTCTTACACCGATCGGTACCTGCTGTCTTCGGCATGGTTCAAAACCTTGTCAAGGATATCACAAAGAATTCAGGTTGTCAATATGTAATATACCCCCGGTCATCAATTTTGACTCCAGGCGACATTGCCCGCATCTCGTTCAATATCCTCTCAAATTCATCACCCTGAGCCAGATAGGTTCTGCAGCCCACCTGCCGGCACGGAATAAACCTCAGGCTCCTCATTCCCTCCGTAGTAACGCAGACCTGAATGAGTCCGGTATCCAGTTCCTTGGAATTGAACCAGAAGTTGCCGAGGCTGTATACCACAGGCACTCCCTTGCTCCTGCCTATGGGCTGAAGCACATGGGGATGCGATCCGATGATCAGATCCGCTCCCGCCTCTGCTATCATCGGCGCCTGATCTGTCTGCAGCCAGTCAAGCTCGGTGGTGCTTTCTGTTCCCCAGTGGATGAACACAACCACAAAGTCGCATTTGTCCTTCATTTCACCAATAACCCCCAGAAGCCTCTTGGGATTTAAGCATCTGAACACCCCGGGTTCAGTATCGGTCGCACCCTTGGTATCAGGGTTGTCCAGCCTCTCTATCTGCGTGGCCGCTATTATACCCACCTTGAAATCATCCACCACGAAGTACAGCGGTGCCGAAGCCTCCTGTATATTATGCCCGCCTCCGGTATAGGGTATAGCGGCATCATCGAGGGTATCGAGGGTATCCAGAAAGCCCTGCGGGCCGAAATCATAAGCATGATTGTTGGCGATACCTACCGCATTTGCACCCATATCCCTGATCAGATGAACAGTATCGGGATCAGCTCGAAAGGTATAGGTCTTGTCAGGAGTCGGCTCTCCCCTGAGCGTATACGGAAACTCATTATTGACCATCATGATGTCAGAGGTCTTCATTATATTAATGACCTGCTGGTCTATGCCGGCATTGATCGCTCCCCCGTTAGTCAGCAGCCTGGCATATACGGAGTATTCATCATCAAAAAGGATATCTCCGGCAAAGGTCAGCGTCGTACCCGTTGTATCATCATCCCTGGATTCCAGGACAAATATGTTATTGGCAGCCAGATATTCCGGATCGTCCAGATCATCACCGAAGCGTCTGACAACTCCGCTGTGTCTGGAGGAAAGCAGATCCGAATTCTGTCCGATGCCGTTCCGGCCGGCTTCGGATTCCGGCATATCTTCCGTCATCCATTCATCCAGTACTTCACTCAGCATCGCTCCGGAGGATTCACTGTCCGCAGTCATTTCCGGTTCCGGGATCGCACTGAAAAAGGGTCTGCCCGGCTCTTCCGTCACGGTATTCCGATCCGCGGAAGCTTTTCGTTCTGACGGACGCTCTTTTTTATTTCCGATCGTCTTAATGACGGTAAGCGCCCCCAGTCCGAGCACGACAACTATACTCAGAGTCAGCACAAAGATCATTATAAGATTTGGGGATTTTCTTCGTCTTTTCATCTACGCCCAATTGTACCATTTAAATTTCACCTCCACAACCCGACCACTTCTCTCTACGCCGAGGCTTTCTGCAGAAGCGTATGGACATTTAGCCGATGCAAATGACCAGGGTATTTTGCAACAGTTACTAAGCCTTGACCGGACAATTATAACCTGTAAAATATGATTAAGGGAACGATGATTGATCCAGCGATACCGATCCGGTCCCCGAAACAGTATTACCGATACGGAATCGATTTCTTAAAAAAGAAATACCGATACGGATCACAATTATGTAAACCTAATATGATCAGTAGTAATACCGGAAAGCAGGTAACATCAATGGATATAAACAACGATAAAGATCTGATCGAAAAAATAATGAACCATCTGGACGCAGAAGTCGCCGGCGGTTCAATGTGCATGAGTGTAAATGTGCATGAATCCGTCAGCGACTCCGAAGAAATCTCTCATAAATGCTGCCAGGCCTACGGCACTCCGGCTAATGAGACCATAGCCAAGCTTGATATGTATTCCGATTCGGTATTACCCGATAACGCGGATTAATATCTGTCTTATGCTTCCGGGTTTGAGTCCTCTTCTGCAGGAGCCTCAGCCGTCTTTTCCGAAGGTATCATCCTGGCGATCTCTTCCTTCAGCTCGTCGATCCTGCTGTTATTTTCGGCAATCCATCCTTCTATCTCAGCCTTTTTGTCTGCATTCTGTGTAGTGGCCAGCCGATCCTTAAGCTTGGAATTATTCTCTTCGATATGTTTGATCTTATCCTGTCTGCGGTCTATGGCTTCCTGCAGCTTTTCCTGACGTGTATTCATGCGCTCTGCGTTGGCAGCCTTCTTGCCCTGCCAGAATTTATCCTGTGCCGCATGGAATACTTCCCAGAGCTTGTCACCCTCTCTGCCGCAGAATCCGGTATTCTTCCACTCTGTCGTAAGCTCCTTCATACGGTTTGATACAAAGGCACTGTAATCGCCTGCATCCGCAAGAGATTCCGCTTCTCTGACCAGCGCTTCCTTTTCCTGAAGCCGGTCTCTGTAGGCTTCCTCCCTGCGTCCGTAGAACTCGTCTCTGACAGCCTTAAATTCAGCCCAGAGGGTATTCTCTTCCTTTCCGGCATGACCGGCCTGCTTCCACTGCTCAAAAAGTCCCTCGAGCTTCTTGTGTGTGGCATTGTAATCAGGACTCTCTATGGCGACCTTACGTGCTTCCTTGATCAGATCCCGTTTAACACTTCTTGCGCTCTTGCGCTTGCTGTCCAGCTCTTCAAAATGCTTTGCTCTCTTATCAAAGAACTCCTGACGGACTTTGGTAAACTCTTCCCACAGCTTGTCGTTGTCCTCACCGGCATTACCGATCTTTTTCCATTCGGCGATCAGCGTCTGATATTTATCTGCGGTGCTGTTCCACTCCTCGGAATCCTTAAGCTCCTTAGCCTGATTCAGCAGATCATTCTTTTTGTCGGCGTTCTGCTTAACTGATGCAAAATACTGCTTATTCTTGTCATTGCGCTCAATAAGCTTGTCGTACTGTTCCTTGAGTTCCTGCTCCCTGGGAGTGTTGTATTCCGAAATCTCTCCGAATCCCTCAAGTATCTTTGCCGCAGCATCGGTATCATAATACTTGCCGCTCATTGTCTCGCGAGCGGATCTGATCACTTCTCTCTTGGCACGGATGCCTTCCTCAAGACTCTCCAGAGGCTTGTCAAAAACGGATCCCTCCTCGGTATTACCGCCTTCCGCTCTGGAATGCTTCCAGGCGAGCGCATGAAACTTACCATCGATCTCGATCACGATAAGTCTGCCATGCCCGTCAGCGTTATTCTTGGGGTAAGTCGGATTTCCCTCCTTATCGGTAGCTCCGTACAGGATATCGGCTACCTGCGCACCCGATGAATGATACCTGCGCTGTACATCCGCAAAAGAATCGTCAAAAGTAGGGATTTCATCAAAAGTGTAGCTTAGCATTTTCTTTCTCCTTAAAAAATGGTTTTAATTGTGTTCACCGGATATCCGGTGCAGCTTTGTGCCGTTGTCTTCGGGATCCGTATCAGAACCCAAATTATATTTTACGTGCAGCGATCTTAAATGTAAAGGTTTTAGCACCGTATTGACTCACAAATCTCTTCGTCAAAATATCACAAATCTCTTCGTCGAAATCATGCCGCTGGCAACAGCATATCCGTGAACCGGGCAGGAAAGACGTAATCGCACCCTGCTCACCGCGAGCCGCCGGTCAGCTGTATCTGACTTATTCCTTTCGTCGGCCCTGCAATAAAAAACAGCGCAACCACATATGCGTGACTGCGCTGATCTATTCATTAAATACTTATGTGGAGCCGCATCGCGGCAGCCCTTTTAAAACCTTAAATCCGACCGTATGCCTTATGAATACTTGGCGGTTGAAACCCTTACGCCGGGGCCCATTGTAGTCGAGAGAGAAACACTCTTGAGATACTGGCCTTTGAGCGCCGAAGGCTTAGCCTTGAGGATAGCGTCGAGAAGAGCAGTATAGTTCTCCTGAAGCTTCTGCTCATCGAAGGAAACCTTTCCGATAGGGCAGTGAATGATGTTGGCCTTGTCGAGACGATACTCGATCTTACCGGCTTTGATATCGGCGATAGCTTTTGCTACGTCCATTGTAACGGTACCGGCCTTGGGGTTGGGCATCAGTCCCTTGGGACCGAGAACCTTACCGAGACGACCTACAACACCCATCATATCAGGTGTAGCAACCACTACATCGAACTCGAACCATCCTTCATTCTGGATCCTGGGGATCAGATCCTCAGCTCCTACATAATCGGCACCTGCGTTCTCTGCCTCCGTTGCCTTCTCGCCCTTTGCGAATACCAGCACGCGAACGGTCTTGCCTGTTCCGTTGGGCAGAACAACTGCGCCTCTTACCTGCTGCTCTGCATGACGTCCATCGCAGCCTGTACGGATATGTACTTCTACGGTCTCGTCAAACTTGGCAACAGTTGTCTTCTTAACCAGAGCCACTGCTTCATTGGGCTCATAAAATGTGTTGCGGTCTACCAGCTTGGCAGCCTCAGCGTATTTCTTACCATGCTTCATCTTAAGTGCCCTCCTTATTCTTCAACTGTGATGCCCATACTTCTTGCAGTACCGGCGATCATACTCATAGCTGCCTCAATGCTTGCTGCATTTAAGTCAGGCATCTTGGTCTCGGCGATCTCTCTGAGCTTGTCCTTGGAGATCGTAGCGACCTTGGTCTTGTTGGGCACTCCGGATCCGGACTGGATATTGCATGCCTTCTTAAGAAGTACTGCAGCCGGAGGAGTCTTGGTGATGAAGCTGAAGCTTCTGTCTGAATACACTGTGATGACAACAGGAATAAGGACATCGCCCTTGTCTGCTGTCTTGGCGTTGAACTGCTTGGTGAATTCAACGATGTTCACACCGTGCTGGCCCAGTGCGGGACCAACCGGAGGAGCCGGCGTAGCCTTGCCGGCAGGGATCTGTAACTTGATGTAACCTTCTACTTTTTTTGCCATTTTGGCACCTCCTGAATTGTGGTTAATGGCGCCCGCCCTGTGCGGGCTCCCACTGTCGGTTCAGATACCAGAGATATTTGATCCGCCTGCGAAATCCGGGATTCCGCAGTATATGACAACGGTCGTGAGACCGCGATCATCAAACCAGACGTCTCATCTCGGCGAAGCTGATCTCCACCGGAGTCTCGCGCCCAAACAGCTCTACATTGAGTGTAGCCATCTGCTTGTTCATATCCATCTTCTGTACAACGCCGATCGTATCCTTCCAGACACCGGCTACTACAGCGACGGTATCGCCCTCTTCGAAATCGACCGATACGATATCTGTCCTGATACCCAGAGGCTTCATCTCCGCTTCACTCAAAGGTACCGGCTTGGATCCGGGACCAACGAAGCCCGTTACACCTCTCGTATTGCGGACCACATACCAGGTATCGTCGTTCATGACCATATTGACGAGAACATACCCGGGGAACATCTTGCGCTGTACGGTCTTGCGCACGCCGTTCTTGATCTCGGATACCTCTTCCATAGGAACACGCACCTCGAGGATCTCCTCCTCCAGATGGCGGTTTTCAATGGTCTTTTCGATATTGGCCTTGACTTTATTCTCATAGCCGGAATAGGTATGCACTACATACCAGTTGGCATCGGAAGTCTTCTGCTCCTGGTCAAGCTGCTCCTCGGCTGTGATCTTTTCTTCTTCCTGCATACGGAATCATCCTCCTATGGAAGTAATGAAATTAAATCCATACTGGAAAAACATGTCAAGTACGGCTATAAGAGCTCCCACGATCACCGAAATAACGATAACGGCAGCGGTCTGCTTGCCCAGCGAATTCCTGTCGGGCCAGCTGATCTTCTTAAATTCCGCCTTAACACCATCGAAGAATTTGACTTTGGTTGCTTCGTTATTATTCTCAGCCATGATTACTTCGTCTCCTTATGAATGGTATGTCTCTTGCAGAATCTGCAGTACTTCTTTGTTTCCATACGATCGGGATGATTTTTCTTCTCCTTGGTCGTATTGTAATTACGATTCTTGCACTCTGTACAAGCCAGGGTTATCTTAGTACGCATTGTATTTCCTCCCTTAAAAATAGAGCAAAAAAAAAGAGCCTTGTCTCTTCACGCCAAATTAATATAGCACATTGAAGCAGGTGCGTCAAGCATTATTTAAGGAAACGCCGGAACCGGCATTATTTAAGGAAATGCCGGTTCCGGATTAACCGCCGGTACTTAACAGTAACTGTTAAACAACATCCCCGAATATGCGCTGGATGTATAAGGATTTACCAGGCTCTTACCCGGATTCTTGTAGGCAACTATGGTCTTTTCCGCATAGCTCAAAGGATCCAGAGCTATCTGATTCGATTTGCGCACCAGTGACTGTGCAAAGTCCTTGACCGAAGAAGCCGCTTCAAAAGCCGATCCGTCTCTGACTGACTTTTTGAAGCTTTCCTCATCAAGCTCCAATGTTCCGTCAACGTTGAGGTTCACTCCCATATCGGTAAGGCCCTCCGCATATGTGCGGCTGATAGCCGACATTTCATTGACAAGTCTGTTCGAAATGGGATGGGTATCGGAATACTCGGTGGCGGCTTTTATAAAAGCATTGTATCCTCCGATCAGCGTATTCAGATTCTCCTGCATTGACTCAACATCTGTCATCAGTCCGACATGTGCAGGCTTTCCCTCGGGACTCTGTCCCTTAAGCGTAAGCTCATACATATGTCCCACGGTAAAGGTATTGCCCGCTGCGCTTCTTTCTTCTCCGTTGATCGTAAAGCTTGCATCGGATCCGAGTCTCGAAGTGTAATCGATACCCAGATAGTTTACCGCACCTGATGCCTTGGACGAATTCTCGTCGCTGACCGTGAACAGCTGTCCCGTGCCGTTCCTGGTGCCGGTCGCCACTGATTCAAGTCTCAGATAGGATCTTGCTCCGTCTTCATCGCTGATCACTTCCGCAGTAAGTCCGATACCGGCATTGTTGATCAGACGCCCCAGACGTTCCTGTACGTCACGGTTGGTATCTTCTTCCTTAATATTAAACTGGAACTCATACCTGAGATCGTTGATGCTCACATCAAAGGAATAGATATCGGATGGCAGATCCACGGGCTCATTATCCGGCAGATACCTACCCAGATTAACCTGCGGCGAAGCCAGATTCCTGACTTCTATATCAAACTCGGGGGCAGTCAGATCTTCGTCGAGCTCACCGACAAACTTAGCCTCCACAGCCGATTCATCGCTTGATGCCGCAGCTTTTTTATTAAGGATATCTGCCTCTTCCAGGCCGCCTACAGAAGCTATGGTATTCTTAAGAGATCTGGCGTTCTCCTTAAGACCCACCACATATTCACGCCCCTCGTCGCTGTTGTCGAGGATGTAGAGGGGGGAGTCTTTATTAATCTTGACGATGGAATTGTATACGCCACGAAGTTCAGACTTCTTATGTGTATCGTATGGCGAATTGGTCTTATCCGCATACGTCGACATATAGAAGTTATGAATATTGTTTAAGATAGCAATATTTTGTGCCATAACGTCTGCCCCTCCTTTCTTCCATGAATGTGTGGCAGCTTCGTTCCGCTTTGAAACACTGTATCCATCAGTGTTCGCACCAAAGCGGCTTGCCTGATAACCGTCCGGATCGTAACATCCAAGTATCAATACAATTTAAAATGATTTAGAAACATCTAAAATTGGAGACACTTCGAGTGCTACTAATCCATCTAGTTAGAATAACAGTATCATGTCAAGGGGATTATGTCAACACATATAGAGAATTTTTCTGAGAAAATGACACTCGGGGACGGAGTCAGAGTGTCATTTCAAATAGATTATAGATCTTCCGGGGAGGTTAAGAGTGGTGTTATGTAAACCGGTTCCGTCCCCGGCCATATTTTTCTCCGTATCGGAATCACCGGATCCCGCATTGTTTCCTTTTGCGCAAAGCTTACCGACTATCTCAGGCTCTCCTTCAAAAATCCCATTCAGATCAACGCTCGCACTTTCCTCTCCGGTGTTATATGCGATCACAACGCTGCCTTCGTTCCATGTTTTGATAATAACTGCCAGATCCCCGTCCGTCAGGGCATCAACTATTTCGATGGTACCCCTGGCGATCTCGGCGTTTTCGTTCCTGATACGAAGCGCTTCTTTATAATATGTATAAAGCGAATCATCGTCTCCGATCTGGGCATCCGCAGCAGGCATGCTCTGTACTATGCCGGTATCCGCGCCCTCGGGATCCCTGCATATCCCGGCAGGATCCGTCTCCGACCAGTTCATATGCAGACGCTTGTTCTGATCGAGACTGCCCTTCGATTTCATCCCGATCTCTTCACCGTAATAAATAAAAGGACTGCCGCTCATCGACAAAAGCAGTCCCGCGGTCATCTTAAGCGCCACCGGATCGCTCTGCAGTGCATTTGCCACCCGTCCCATATCATGATTGGTGATAAAAGGGGCATCTATATAGTCGGGATTGATCTCGGAAAAGGTATTCTGATAATCCAGGCATGCATTCACGAACTTCTCGGCGGAAAGCTTCCCGCGTCCGGCGCGTATGAGTTTGCCCTCGGCATCCGCGGCGTCAAAATTAAAAAAGCTCGGCGTCAGGCTCCTGTAATACTCCTTTATCACGGTCTCTGAAGCCCAGACCTCGCTTACCATATAGAAATCAGGATCGACGGTCAGGCAGTGCTCATAATAATCGTGCAGGAACTTCTCGTTATAAGCGGAATCGCTTTCGTCATAATGCATGACCGCATCCATTCTGAACCCGTCCGCTCCAAGACCGATCCAGTGATCCGCAACCCTGTAAAGTTCTTCGTTCAGATCCGGATCATAGAGATTTAAGTCAGGCTGGCTGCCATCGAAGACAGCCTCATAGTACCAGTCGGAACCGGGGACTTCCCTGTATGAACCATTTTCCGGATCTCCGGAAAAGTTATAATATTTCACGTAAGGACAGACTTTCGGATCCGGTTCTTCGCCGGGAGAAAGAGTCTCAAGATATTCAGTGGATTCCTTAAACCAGGGATGCTCGGATGAAGAATGATTGATGACCATATCTATAATGATACGGATACCCTTTTGATGACACGCTTCGCAAAGAGACCTGAAATCGTCATTCGTACCAAAAGCGGGATCAACATTATAATAGTCGGAAGTGTCGTACTTGTGATAGGAAGGAGCCGACATTATCGGAGTAAGCCATATGCCGTTGCAGCCCAGGTCGGCTATATAGTCCAGCCTGTTCTCTATGCCTCTCAGGTCACCTGTCCCGTCGCCGTCGGAGTCGCAGAAGGATCCGACGAATATTTCATAATAGTTGCGGTAATTGTCATCGACTGTCCATGAAAGATCTGCGTCCAGACTGTCAATGTCCACGACTTCTGCATTGTCTGAATATGATAATGTTACATCATCGGCGACAGTTTTCTCTCCGCCGGACGGATCCTTATTCGGTAACACAGTCTCCTGCTCCGACAGTGATTGCAAAGCATCATCCTGAACCGCAGCCGACTCCGAAGCATTTCCCGCACTTTGAGCACTTCCGCAGCCAGCAAGCAGATTCATCAAAAGGCAAATGACAGTTAGTCCGGCAATATGGGTTCCGATATTTGAACGTTTTTTAAAAATATATTTGAAATTTTCCCGTTTTTTGCTATTCTTCATGAAAAGATCATCAGAATTATATGTTATGTCAACAAAGTCATACTCTGACCCTGGCTTTGATCAGTCGCTTGATGTTCCTTTTATAACTGTGACCAAAGATATAACTGGTCCAGTCGATAATGCTGGCATATTTATCCGCGATCGATACCACCACCGCTTCCTTCGAACGGGGACGTTCGCCGCAGATGGGCCACATATGCGTCATGATGATCGACTCGGCACGTTTGCTCATGCCCGGTATCAGCTTTCTCGCAGACTTGACGGATTCGACCGGATGCTGCTTCCACGCGTCCTTGTCGGTTTCATACTTTTCGTCCCGGTCTATCATACCCAGATCATGGCACAGAGATGCCTGTATCACATCCTTCTCATCCACGTCTATGTGCATCTTATTGAGTCTCCTGCAAAGCTTGGCCCCGGCTATCGTCACATTCAGCGTATGATCCTCGAGCGAGCTGTGCTTATGATGCACCTCGTCCGTCGTATTTCCAAACTCCTGAGAATTCAAAATGTTGTCGCCGTAGAGCCTGATCCTGCCGGATATGTAATTCTCTATTGCTGCTTTTCTCTTACCCATAATAAAAATATATATAAATCCAAAATCTTTTTCAACATCAAACTTATTTTTTGGAAACGCTGATTAATTCAGCATTTCCTTAGATGCACAGGGGAAAGCCTGCACTCATCGTTCCCTACATCAGCGGTGCAAACACCTTCAAAAGCGGTCCGGTGACCTTGTAAAACAGCTTCTCTCCCTTGATGCTGTCCCATGTCACCTGCTTACACTTACTGAGGGTATCCTCAAAATCCTTCTCTATATCCGCTATGCAGTCGTTGCCATAGAGGTAGGCCGCACACTCGAAATGGTGATACAGACTCCTGTAGTCAAGATTGATCGTGCCTACCATTGCCTTGACATCATCACTGACGCATACCTTGGCATGCACGAAGCCCGGAGTATATTCATAGATCTTAACTCCTGCGGAGATAAGCGCTGCGTAATGAGACTTCGCCAGAGAGTATGCCAGCTTTTTGTCCGGGATCCCGGGAAGGATCAGTCTTACATCCACACCTCTCTCCGCCGCATATTTCAGTGCATTCTCAGTATCGCTGTTGAGGATCAGATACGGAGTCATGATATGAACATAATTATTGGCACGGTAAAGCATATCTATATATACGATCTCGCCGACGCGATACTGATCCAGCGGTTCATCCGAAAAGGGCATGACATATCCGGACGGTTTGACCGAATCGGTCATTTTGTCGGTCCATGCTTCAGCCACCGGCCCGGGAAGGGTAAATTCCGTGCTTTTTTCAACCCCCGGTTCTCTGAGATTCCACATCTGCAGGAACATAACGGTGAAGCTCTGCGTCGCATCACCCCTGATACGAATGGCGGAATCCTTCCAATGACCGAATTTGGAATTACGGTTAATGTACTCGTCTGCCAGATTGACTCCACCGGTAAATGCCGTATGTCCGTCGATCACCAGTATCTTGCGATGATCGCGATAATTGTAATAGGTAGAAAGGAAAGGCCGCAGAGGAGAAAACGAATGACATCGTATGCCTGCTGCCTCCATAAGCTTCGAATAGTTGTAAGGGATCTTGGTTATCTCACACATTCCGTCATACATCACGCGCACATCGACTCCGGCCTTAGCCTTTTCGATCAGTATGTCAAGTATGCTTCCCCACATATAGCCTTCTTCTATTATGAAGAATTCCAGATAAATATACTTATTCGCTCCTCTGAGACTCTCAAGCATGGCCTCAAAAGCCTTTTCTCCGATCGGATAATATGTCACCTCATTATTGTCATATACCGGAAAGGTTCCGGTCAGATTAAGGAAATGATTGAGGTCATCGGTTCCGCTTTCCTTTAGCTTATACAGCACATAATCCGACTGATCCAGCTCGCCGCGTGAAAGATCGATCTGTTTGGCTACGTTTCGTTTGAGCTTGCGGTGCCCGATATCGGTTTTGGTCATCATCAGAAAAATGGATGCCGCAATGGGAAAAAGGGCGATCAAAACCATCCATGTCACCTTACTCGTGGTATCCATACCGCAGTTGATCAGGTACAGAACCATAATAAGCTGGAAAATTTCGGTCGCTATATTAAAGCCCGGCATATACTGCCGGAAATATCCGTAAATAACCACATACAGAATTATCTGGATCGCAAAAAGCAGAACCACTATCGCGGTGCGACTGAACACAAGGCTGAGTATTCCCTTTCGCCTCGGCTTTGCGAGTCTGGTTATATGTTCTGCCGCAGTCTCCGTAATATGCTCTGCCGCTGTCCCATCTATCCTGTTGTCACACTGTTCCATCCGAACCAGCCTCCTCAATTCCCGACACTTTCACTGATCCCCGAACCTGTTCATTTTTGAAAAAACGAATTATAGTCAACGAATTTAGTAATTGCCGTATGTCGAGCCATAATGCTTGAATTTATGGCAGTTATGGCTCGGCAAAGTGCAATTACTTAATTCGTTTGGCAGCTTGTCCCTGAAAAACCAGCCCCATTTACAACGTCAGACAGCGATATATGAGGTTCATCAAATAAACATAACCATATAATGAGGTAAGGTAATCTTATCATCCGTCCGTCCAACATTTCCATTCACAAACTTGTAAGCAACCGGTGGCTTATAGTCATTAATAAAGTTGTTCAGCGATACTGTTGACGTATTGCCGGCCTTGACTTCAACAGGGATAACGCTTCCTTCTTTTTCAATCAGAAATTCAAGCTCGTGATCGTCATCGGGTTTATAATAATAGAGCTTATACCCATTTTTCACAAGGCATTCGGCTATTACGTTCTCGTAGTTTCCTCCCTTGGTATTACCCTTAATGGAATTGTCCAGGACGGCGCGCCGTGTCTCAAAGCCGTAAATCGCGCAAAGCAGACCTGTGTCATTAACATAGAGCTTGAACTGCGTTTCAATGGCATTGGCCATGAGCGGCAGATTTGCTTCGGTAATGTTGTAACATGGCTCAACCATCGCGGAATCTATCAACCACCGAACACTGCCGCCGTATTTCTTTGAAGTGGATTTTTTTCAACCGTCGAATACTGGAACTTTTTTAATTCTTTGGCTAACTGCTTTGGAATTGCATCATAACACGCTCTTACTTTTTGTTTTTCCGCGCCTTTGGCATGCTTGGAAATATCAAACCTGTAATTTTCCAGAATGCTTTCCTGGATTTTCAGTACCTCGTTAAAATCATGGTTAGCGCAGAAATGCGCCACGACCTCCGGCATTCCTCCGACTACGATATATTCCCTGAACAATTCCTCAAGCTTCGAATTGATAAAAGGATCTACTTTCTGTACGCCGTCGTAATTCTTTTTTAACCCGGCAATTGTTTCGGTACTGTACTTTTCTGCCCAGAGAAATTCTTCAAAATCAAGTGGATACATTGTTAAAAAAGCTTCATATCCGGTAGGAACCGATTCGGGCTCTTCCGCTTCCGTATCTCCATTCTCAGCATACGTCAGTCCAAGAAGGCTTCCGGAGGTAATTACGTCAAATCTCCCGTCCTCGGTCAGAAATTTAAGAGACGTCCTGGCATTTCCGCAATTTTGTATTTCATCAAGGAAAATAAGTGTCTTCCCCGGAATCAGACTTAGATCCGGAATGGAGATCGATATTCGCTTATATATATTGTCTGCGCTCAGATCACCGTCAAAAATGTATCTTAATTCCTTCTGTACAATAAAGTTAATTTCAATAAAGGTTCGTATTCATTGTGCCCAAATTCACGTATAAGATAGGTCTTGCCAACCTGTCTTGCACCTTTTATCATCAAGCACTTTTTATTACTGCCGTTCTTCCACTCAAGAAGCTTGTCATAGGCTTTCCTTTTTAGCATTTATTATTCCCTCCATGCTTCAAAAATAGCGCTTTTCCGGCGTTTCGTCAAGCGAGATGGAATAAAATCGGAGGGTCATTTCTCCAAAAAGGAAATAAAATCGGAAGGTCATTTCTCCAAAAAGGAATAAAATCGGAAGGTGCTTTCGAAAAAAAAGGAATAAAATGTGAATTCACAGCTTTTCCAGATATTCTTCCACGTTCATATACTCTATGCCATTGTCCATAGACCGCGACTTTCCACGATAGATGACACATTTTCTCGTAATGGGTCCGAAAACATGCTCTGCTGCTGCACAGGTTTCAGGTGAAAGAAGTGTCCGGCATTGTCCAGGATCAGTTTCCGAACTATGTTTGATCTCGTAAGCCTCACACGTATATTTGTTCTCATCAAAAATCAGCATGTCAAATTCGGAACGGGCAAAGATCAGCTTGAAAGCGCGCCGGCTCTTTGGAAGAGCCCGGCTTGTCTCAAGCAGCACAATGTCCTCCATCATCCTTCCCCGTACGTCTTCAAAGATGCGCTCACATGCAAGATCCCGTTCTCTTAGACTAAAAGATGAGAACAGAGGATCCTTCATCAATATGTGTATCAAGCCCTGAGCCTGAGAATAACGCATGCCCGGCTGCGTAAAGATCACGTATTCCGAGGACGTAGTGTCAGTCGATGTTGTTTCCGAAGGAAGATTCACAACCAGGTCAAGTGCTTTCAGGTATTCTTTGATCTCTTCCACGTGGACTGTCGTAATGCCTATAATCTGATCTTCACGATTACGAATCTCCAGCATTTCCATCAGCTTACGGGTAATAGCTTTTCGGTCAATGCGATCCAGGATATCGGTCCTCTTGTCCGGATCCTCCTGTTTTCTGAGGAGTTCCGCCGCAGAACCCAGATCATGAGACTTAAAGGTCCTCGTCAACGTGCTGATCAGGAACTGATGGTTCATGCTCTCAATTATGCGGTTAATGGCACCCGTGAGTTCTCCGGTTTCGTATAATTCTCGGAGATGTCGAAAATATGCACCGTCTTTACAGCAGGCCAGAGAGTGCTGGATATTCCTGCATATTGCAGCATCAATATAGCGCCGGGTAGACTCGTCGTCCCGGAAAGGGGCTTCCGGGGAAAGCAAATCTTCGTCGTTAAAATCTGTTTCCCCCTTACGGAGCATGCCGCCATAACAGATATATTCGTCGATATCCCTGATCCCCAAAACCCTTGCATATTCGTGAAAGGGAATATAGGTTGTATGGATTAGAAATGCCCGGTCATATAGCTCCTGTGACAGCGTAAACCAAAAGCCGAGAGAATCCGTCCCTGAGAGAATGATCTTCATGCCCATCATGGCGTAAACGTCAGAAAAAAGTGCTGCTCCATCAATAAAATCATCCATAAGCGTAACTTCATCCAGAAACACATAAACGTATCCGGAAGAAGCCAGGATCTTTAAGTCATGGTTCATGTCTGCCATGTCGTCCGTCGTACGGGCTTTGATATAGACAGCCCGTGACAATTCTTCCGGAGACAAGTCATTTATCATCTGGAACAGGAGCGTGGTTTTTCCCGTGCGCCGAAGGCCATACAGCAGACATACTTTTCCCGGAAAGCTTCCGTATACGTATTTGCGCAGCAGCGAAAAGCAGTCGCGTTTTTGGTAATCCCTTATCGAGGACGTCAGCATCAGCAACTCATCTCCACGAGTCACGCGGGTCCGAAAAGGATCTGCTCCTGTCTGTGCAGACATGCCGGCAGCAGACATGGACAGATTCATGGCTCTTAGTTTTTTCAGTTCTTCCTGCAAATCCCTTTTAAGCGAAATCTTCCGGAATACCTCTTCCCTCTCTGCGATCCTTACATACTTGGAAACGGTATGACCGTTTTCCGTCCATTGAAGGTAAGGCTGTGCTTTTCCCTTAATATTCTTATAGACAAGATACCCCGCAGGCAATTCTGCCAGCTGCCTCTCAATTTCCGCAATTCGTGTTTCATCCATGCCGCAATCCCTCCAAAATAAGGATAACACCGGATAACCATATTTTCAATGGTTATCCGGTGTTATGATTGCCTTACAACATTGCTTTACAGGCTCATCCGTCCCTCAATACCGGAGTAATCAACGATGCGTGTACTGCCGTCAGCCAGGTCTATGCATATCTGCGCGGCGCTCGCCATCACTGCCCGGCCGTCCGCGTCGGATAATGCACCCCGCAGACGGATCCCTCGAACGGGGAATATCTCATCAGGCTCAAACTCGCGGTCACCGTCTAACGTCTGCGTTATGGATATGAAAACCGACGGTTCCGATGCGTCATACTGTCTGTAAAGTCCGCCGGAAGCATAAGGCACATATGAATACTCCGAATCCGGATTCGAGCCCCTGCTTCTGACAAGCTTCAGTTCCGTAAAGCCGGTATAAACAGTGTAGGCCATACGCTTGATATGTCCCATGTGATCAACACCTTTAAGAACGTATGCCTGCGGCGTGACAGTAACGGAACGAGGCACCTCCCGGTCGGCCGCTCCGCTTGCATGACCTGTATCACTCTTCTCATCCACGATACCGTGAGCAGTTGCTCTGCCATCGCCGTTTCCGATGACCGATCCGTCCGATACATCCCTCTCATCCCTGATGACGATCTCCTCCCCCGTGAGCAGCCTGATCTGCGTATTTCCGTTATCCGGGACGCCATAAGCACCCAGCGTGATCTCAAGAGGTCTCCTGGCGATGCGCATCCTGTCAACACGCATGATGCCGAGCGGGATCGCGAAGTCCGCCAGATCCGCAGCCTCAAGCCAGTGACACTCGTTCTCTAGCACGTAATTAAAGAATTGCCTGCGGTACAACACTCCGTCGCGATGTCCCGCATAGAAGGTCACGTTGGCCTTCCGGAGTTCTCCGTTACGGGGATTCTTAAGCACGTACTGCATCGATTCGACATTTAGTCCATCAGTCCCGGCATGAATGTCATCCGCTTGATCTCCCCGGGTACCTGATGATCCCGTTGGTTCCATCCCGGGAACTCCGGCATCCGCTGCTCCTGCCGCAGCATCACCGGTCATCTCATCGGATCGATTCAGTGCATCAGCCTCTTTCACGGGCATCGGCGTACTCTCCCACGGATACTTCGTATTATATGTGAGCTTGGAATAATTCCACATCCCGTGGTCGTCATTTTTGTTCTTGACGACCTTGGCAGTGCGCAGCAGCGTCTGTCCGTTCGCCTTGTGGTTCGTGAATGCGAGCGCCGGGCCCTCCAGCACCGTCTCCCTGACGTCGCTGCCGGACATCTCCTCCCAGCTGCCGTTATTCTCGGTCGACGTCCAGAAGGGATGATCCGCCGGCAGATGAAGGCACATAAAGGCCTTGCCCAGCCAGTAAGGAGATCCCGCACACGAGTATGCCTGAACCAGCGGCGTGAACTGTCCGTAGAATCCAAGAGTGGGAATGCCGTCATGCAGGAAGTCATCCCGGTTCATGAACTGCAGCAGCGATCCCGAAGCGATCCTCCTAGCCAGTCCGCAGTCAACGCTTGGATGTTCGAGGAACAGATTGCCGTCAAATGGACTCGTGGCCGCATTTCTGTATATGCAGCTGCGCCCCCACATGTTGGTGAAACCGTCCTCGTCGAACATGTCCGGATAGGTCTCCATCAGGCGGTTTGATATCTCCTCAAACCTCCGGGCGATCTCCGGCATGTGCTCATATCCGTACCACCTGTTCCACAGCGGGGCATAGAAATTGAAAGCCCAGCAAGAATAATAGTCAAAGGAATGCCCGTCCCTATACCATCCGTCTCCCACGTGATAGTCCAGGCAGGACAGGGCATGATTCAGCATGACGTTCCTGTCGATCTCATACCCATGCATGTTCAGGAACGCCATATCCAGCATATTGAAAAGCCGCCAGTTCTGCGGAACCGTGTTGGCGTGGGCATATCCTGACAGAAATGCCGCGATGCCGTCCTGCTCCTCCTTTGAATAAGCGGCAAAGAAATCCTCCCCCGCCATGTAGAGCCCGATCACGAGAGCACAGGTCTCAACGGTCTGCTGAAAAGGCCTGAAGGGATCCGATTCTCCGGTAAGCGCCTGCATATCCTCATATGATCCCGCATATTCCTCACCGCCGTCATTGATACAGCTCCTCAGGATATGCAGCTTATAATATTCCCATACAGATATTCCGTTGATCTCAAGCTCGGGATCCTCTTTGATAAGCACGGAAGCGATGAAAAAGGATCTGGTCAGCCCTTCAAACATCTCAGCCTTCCTCTGCGCCTTAAGAGTACCCGGATCGGCGTTCCTATGAGGATATGTGACCTCTGTCTCAGCACGTGGCAGAACAACCGGAGAATCAATACTCTCCAGACTGTAAAAAACGCCCTTGAGCAGATATCTTGCCGCATCCTTCCAGCTCTCTCTTGTCAGACCGGAATGCGGACTCAGATCAAAATCGGTAAACCTCGGACTGTATGGTTTCATTTATATATCCTTTCAAATCTCAGTATCACGTGACCGGCATTCACATCCATCCGTAACTATGTATCCGAACCTTGTCCTACGGGATTGATGAAAAAGACAAGCAGATTATGAAGTTATTTATGTACAGTGCCTAAACTAACCTCGCGTTCATTTCAACAACGAAACACCGATCACAAACTTACCCTACCAGTAAACAACCCAATCCGGATCAAGAAATCTGGTAAGTGCTTCCATGTAATAATAATCTCCCCAGATCACGCACTCATCCACGCCCTCCTCGGTACAGGTATTGTACGGACTCTTTTTGGAATAGGTTCCGTGCAGCAGCCTGCCGTTCGATGAGTCGATATCCTTGACACGATAATTATCGGTTACCGCTTTAAGCAATTTCTCTGCACCAGACTTGTAATATGTGCTGTCTGTCATATTTAGGTCTTTGCACATTTCCAGCATTCCGCAGGCAGCGATCACAGCCGAGGATGAATCCCTGGGTTCCGTCTCCTCATCTCCGTTTCCGAAGCTCAGATCCCAGAACGGACACAAATCCTTCGGCAGATGCTCGAGGAAATAATCCGTCACTCTTTTGAAATAACCTATATACTCATCCCGTCCCGTGTATTTATACGCGACCGCCGTACCGTATATACCCCAGGCCTGTCCCCGCGCCCACGCGCTTCCGTCCTTATATCCCTGGCAGGTGGCTCCGTGGTGGAAGCTGCCTGTTACGGGATCCATAAACACCGTATGCCAGGTGGAGTCATCCTCCCGGATCACGTTCGCCATCGCGGTATGTATATGCTTTTCAGCTATCTCCCTGTATCCGGAATCGCCGGTTTCACCGGAAGCCCAGTACAAAAGGGGCAGGTTCAGCAGGCAGTCTATGATGAACCGGTAATTGTCGGTGGCTCCCATCTCGCCCCATGCCTGTAGAAAACCACCGACCTTCTGAAACCTCGTGATCAGCTTGTCCGCGGCCAGTATTGCGGCCTCGCGCCCGATTTCAGAACCGGTCAGCTTATATGCGGCCACGCATGACGGACTGTACAGGAATCCCATGTCGTGATGTTCCACGTCCACCAGGTTTTTTATCCTGTCATAAAAGGAATCCACCTGCGCAAGCGCCGCCTTTTTAAGTCTTTCACGGACTGCTTCATCTGACGCATTCTCATATGCCAGCCACAGCTCACCGGTATAAAAGCCTGTGGTCCAGCCCTTATTCGGTCCGGGAATGTAGTTGTTATGTAAACTTGCCGCTCCCGGAAAAGCCTCCGTAAAATCATCCAGATATTTAAGAACCCCGGACACACACAGGGAGAGTGCATCGGCTGCCTCTCCCTGCGATATCACGGGATAACCTTCAAGCTCACTTTTAGTTATCCATTTATCCATTTTGTATCTCCTGTAAATATCGGTATCACGGTCAAAAGAGATTTCTCTCTGGTCCCTTCACCTCATAATAACTATCCCTTTACCGCTCCGGTCGTAATACCCGCAACGAAATACTTCTGCAATGCCATAAAGACGATAAGCACCGGGATCAGTGATATTACCGACGCGGCCATGATCAGCCCATACTCGGCCGAATACTGCGAAATGAACATCTTGATACCGATCTGCAGTGTCTTCTTGGAATCCGTGGTCAGATAGATCAAAGGACCCAGGAAGTCATTCCAGGTATTTACAAAGGTAAAGATGACCAGTGTCGACAGTGCCGGCTTCGACAGCGGCAGCATTATAGTTGAATATATCTTATATTCACTCATCCCGTCAATACGCGCTGCCTCGCAGAGCGAATCCGGTATGCCTTCATAGAACTGTCTCATCAGGAAAACCCCGAAAGCCGAGAAAGCCTGAAGTATGATGATGGCAAGGTGTGTATCGGCCAGTCCGAGCTTTCGCATAAATATGAACTGGGGAACCATATATACCTGCCATGGAACCGCTATCGTCGCGATATATGCGAGGAAGAGAATATTCCTTCCCTTAAACTCAAGCTTGGCAAAGGCGTATGCCGCAAATGATGACGTAAGTATCTGCAGCAGGGTTACTATGATCGTCAGCTTGACGGTATTGAGAGCATATTTTGCCAGCGGTATCTTGGTCCATATATCCACATAGTTCTGCCATCTGGCTTCAAATCCGAACCACTGATAAGGGATCACAAAGATATCTTTGTTCATCTTCAGCGAAGCCGTGATCATCCATACAAAGGGTACCAGCATGATAACCGCCAGTGCGATAAGAAGGATATAAAGGATCACATTGGTTATGATACGGTTTGTTTTCTTACTGTGCATCTCTTATGTCCTCCTTAGTCGTTAGCGTAATTCTTTTCACCTCTGAACTGTATCAGGGTGATCACGAGCACTATTGCAAACAGCACCAGGGCTGCGGCCGAAGCGCTTCCGAGCTTCCAGTTCCTGAATGCTTCCTCGTAGATGTAGTACACGAGGACCATGGCGCTCTTGTTGACCACGCCGTTGGAACCTCCGGCCAGCATGTACACGATGTCGTAGATCTTGAAGCAGCTGATGGTCAGCATAACCGTCACGAAGAAGGTGGTGGGCTTGAGCTGCGGCAGCGTCACGTACCAGAACTTCTGCCAGGGATTCGCCCCGTCCAGGGCGGCCGCCTCATAGAGGTCCTCGCTGATGCCCTGCAGTCCGGCCAGGTAGATCACCATGTAGTAACCCATCGTCTTCCAGACCGAAAAGAGCACGATCGTGAGCATGACGGTCTTGGGCGACGCGGCCCATTTGAGCGGCTCGACATGAAACACGTTCATGAGCAGCTGGTTCATGAGTCCGCCCTTGCTGGGCGTAAAGAGCATGTTCCAGACTGCGGCAACCGCCACGAGCGATGCCACGTAGGGAAAGAACGTGACCGTCCTGAAAAAGGTCCTGCCCTTGATCTTTTGATTGAGAAGGATCGCAAGGGCCAGGGCGCACACCAGGGTCAGCGGAACGGTAAAAAGGCTGTATACTACCGTATTCTTCAGCGATGCCATGAACCTGTCGTTTGCAAAAAGTGCCGTAAAGTTGCCCAGTCCGACAAACTTCATCGGATTGGAGCCGTCCCATTCGTTAAAGGCCATGATAAAGGCCAGTATGATGGGCCCCAGCGTAAACACCGCAAAGCCTATGAAGTTCGGCGCGATGAACGAATATGCCACCAGCGTCCTCTTGCGGTTTCTTTTGCTGAAGGCGGCCTTAGCGTTTATATCTGTGTTGCTCATACTTATCTCCGTTTCCTGCATTTACTTCTTTTTATCTAAAATACTTTTTTTCAAAAAAGGGTACCTGCCGGTATACAGGTACCCTATTTGGTTTATCTGATATGGATGGAAAAGCCTGTGTGATCGTGCCTTTACTGCGCTTAGGGAAACGCTGATTAAAGCGTTTCCCGCGCCGGATTTTCGATGCGAAGCATCAATTTCCACTGAAAATCCGTGCGCATCCGTGCGGAGCTCTAAGGAAAGACTGAATTGATCAGTCTTTCCTTAGTTTTATTTTACTGTCCAAGTATCGCGGACACGCCCTCGTTCATGGCTTCAACGCCCTCGTCGATCGTGGAGATCTCGTTCATGATGTTGTCATGCTGCTCATTGAGCACGGTCTCGATCTCGGATGACTTCTCGTTAGCAGGCATCTCAAGATATGCATGTGATGCGTTCAGGGCTTCCTTGGAGTTTGCATCCGTCGGGAATCCGTCCATCTCGGCGATCTTGGCATTGATGGCGTCATTGCTCATTGCAGGAGTGTTGCCGGTGCCGGCCATGATCTCTGCTCCCTCGGCACCACTGACGAATTTAACGAAGTCCCATGCGGCATCCTTGTTGGGTGCGGATGTGGGGATTGCCAGTGCGGTGATCGTAGCCAGGGTTGATCCGGGTTCAACGCCGTCAGCGTGAGGATACTTAACGATGCCCCAGTTGGCAGCTGCGGCTGCCTCGCCGTCCTTAACCTTCTCGATGAGGGTAGGGATGAACCATGAACCCATGTTCAGCATTCCGACGTTGCCCTGATAGAAGGCTGCGGAATAGTGAAGACCCTGCGTCTTAAGCGTTGCATAATCCATGCAGACGCCGTCCTTCTGCTGATTCAGGACCATGTCATAATAAGGCTTGGTGAAGTCATAGTTGCCGTCCACGATGGTGTTCTTGCCATCCAGGATTCCCAGCAGCTGAATGGTTGATCTCCAGGTGTGATAATGAGCGCCGTATACTTCTGCGCCGGGAGTGGTGTCGGTCACTGCCCTGGCGAGCTTGTCATAATCATCCCAGGTCATGTCGTTGGTGGGATAGTCAACTCCGGCCTTGTCGAACACGTCCTTGTTATAGAAAAGAACCCAGATGTCACGACGGAAAGGAAGCTCATACAGAGTATCGCTGACCTTTACCTGATCCGTGATGCCGCTGTATACGGACAGGTCGATGCCATCCTGAGCGATCAGGTCGTCGAGGGGTTCGAGAACTCCCTTGTTGGCCAGGGTGACGAGTCCGGGCACGTCCTTGATCGTAACTACGTCAAAGTTTGCATCGGAGCCGGAAAGCTGTGTTCCCAGAACCGTCTGATAATCAGTTGATCCCAGGTCAACCATCTCGATCGTTACATTGGGATGATTGGCTGCGTATCCGTCGATGAGGGGCTGATAATATACTACCGAATCCTTGTCCCACAGTGCCCACTTAAGGGTTACGGGCTCGTCTGAAGAAGCCTCGCTCGCGGTCTCCTCCGCTGCTGCGGGAGCGGCCTCTTCGGTCTTGGTCTCCTCTGCTGCCGCGGGAGCTGCTTCCTCAGTCTTGGTCTCCTCTGCTGCTGCGGGAGCTTCCTGTGCGGGTGCGCTGCCGCCGCATCCTGCCAGTGATGCAACTACCATTGAAGTTGCCAGTAAAGTGGTGATAAGCTTTTTTTCATTTTTACCTCCTGACCTTATATCTGCCACTTGGGCAAATTGTTTTTTGGTTAGGTTTAGCATATAATTCTATTTGCACGTTGAAAATGGAAATATTTTTTGTGAATTTGCCAAAAAAACCCTGCTTCAGATATTTCCGGATGTCTTTTCTTTCAAAAAAGATGTCATTTTTTTGGTTCGGGACCGACCGGAAGGACAATGAGTTTTGCCATGAAAAGCCCAAAGAGCCTGCGCTCGAGAATACTCATACTGGTCACATGCTATTCTATGCTCATCGCATTCATCGTGGGCGTCGCCAGCTTCTACGTTGCCCACCGCTACCTGATCGAATCCGAGAGGCAGTCTTCCTATATCAACCTGCAGCTGATCGGCAATTCCATTGATTCCGACATAGGCGACGCCGTCAGCCTCTGCAACAGGCTCCTGCTCGATTCCAGGGTCGAGCAGTACCTGACCGAGATCGAAAGACGCAAGGACGACGTCCGGGACTACAGGCGCTTTTCAATGAACGTCTGGACTCACCTGAATGACGAATACCGCATGAGTTCTTCGTATGACCTCACGACGCGTTTCTTCATATCTACTCCGGACGGATCGGATTTCCTGCAGATCGTCAGGATCCCGGCCACGGATCCCTCATTTACCGCCGGGAACATCATGGAAATGCCATATTTTGACGAGCTGCTCGATGCTCCGGGCTATCGTTTCCCCGGATTCACGCCGAGCCCGGTCTACAGCGCCTCCCCTACTCCGGTCATGCCGGTGGTCAGGCCCGTCAGGAGCAGCAAGTCTCCCCAGATCATAGGCTGGATATACGTGGAGATATCATCCGAGATCATCTCGAGCCGCATTGACACGCTGGATCTTCCCGCCGACAGCAATCTCTACATGACCTTCGAAAACGAGATCACATATCTGTACAAGGACGGTAGATTCATCGAGACCGAGCTGCCTCCGGACCTGACGCACTATGAGCTGTCAGACAGGTCCATCAGCCTCTCCATCGTCCCGTCCGAATTGGAAATGCGCAAACGAAGCACTTCATTCGCGCTGGCGATCATCGGCATACTTTTCTTCATACTGCTGACCGGCATCGCGATCTACGTGCTGCTCCGCGGAATGATCAACAAACCGGTGGACGCGATCCTCGCCAAGCTCTCCAAGGTCGGCGGCGGGGACTTTGGCCGCGACGAGAGCATCGAATGGGACAATGAGTTCGGCAGGATCGGCAAGGGCATAAACGACCTGTCGAACGACGTCAACGCGCTGATCAACAACAGGCTCGAGGACGAACGCGCGCGGCAGAACCTCGAATACCGCATCCTGCAGTCACAGATCAATCCTCATTTCATGTACAACACGCTGAACACCATCAAATGGATGGCCACCATCCGCGGCGCAGACGGCATCGCCGACATGTCGACCGCTCTCTCAAGGCTCCTAAAGAACATCTCCAAGAGCGAGGACAACCTGATCCCGCTGCGAAAGGAGCTGGAGCTGCTTAATGATTACTATACGATCATGAAATACCGCTACGGAGGCACGATCGAGCTGGTCACTGAGATTGAGGACGAAGACCTGACGGACTGCCTCGTCAACAGGTTCAGCCTCCAGCCCATCGTGGAAAACGCGATATTCCATGGGATCGAGCCCAAGGGAAGCGCGGGCAGGATCACGATCAGGATCTTTTCCCGTGAGGGGCAGCCTGAAAATGATGATCCGGCACGGGATACGGCTGATGATGCCGCATCCACAGACGTAGAATCGCCACGCGGCGACGCCATCCTCTGCATCGACGTGCACGACAACGGCATAGGCATGGATCAAAAAACGATCGAGGACATAATGAACGGAAGGAGCGATTCCTCCAACGACTTCTTCAAGGACGTCGGGATCGCCAACGTAAACAGCCGCATCAAGTTCACCTTCGGAGACGAATACGGCCTCACCATCGAAAGCGTTCCCTCGGAATACACCTGCGTGCATTTTGTGCTGCCCTGCAGAAGCCCGATGCACGACAGAACGGAGACAAACGATGAACGAAACGTACAGAATCCTGATAGCTGATGACGAACCCCTCGTGCAGATCGGCCTCAAGTCGATGCTGGACCGCGACTTTCCGTCCTTTGAAGTCGTAGGCACGGCCTCAAACGGGCGGGAAGCCCTGAAGCTGATAGGGGACTTAAGCCCCGACGTAGTCATCTCGGACATCAAGATGCCGATCATGACCGGCCCGGAGCTCATCGAAAAGAGCCACGAGATACACGGTCCGCGCCCGGTCTTCATCATGCTGACCGCCTACGAGGATTTCAACATGGCCAGGAGCGCCTTTTCCAACGAGGCCTGTGATTACCTGGTCAAGATCGAGTTATCGCCGGACGCCCTTGGCAAGGCCCTGGATCATGCCGCCAGGAAGCTTGGCGAACTCCCCGGGGATAAAAACGCCGTGCCTGACATCCGCATGGGCGCTAAGGAATCCGGTGACGTGTCGGATGAGGAATTCCGCCAGATCTTCGCGATCAAGCTGCTTAACAATGTCTTTACGGACAAGGAGGCGCTGATGACCCAGGCCGCCATAAACAGGATGGACCTCGACCACGACCGTTTCATCGCGGTATACGGTGAGCTCATGTTTGAAGGCAACGTAAGCGAATCACGGATGCTGACGCTCTACTCGTCAACCGCCGCCATGACCAAGGACATCCTGAGCAAATACGCACCGGCATACATGGTCACCAATGACCGCCAGCATTTCACCTTCATCTTCTACTTCAGCGCAGGCGACGCGGTCGCTGACGAGATGGAGCTGATCCAGGACGGACTGGACAACGCGATAGACATGATCAACAGCTATTTCTCTGTGAAGCTGCGCTTTGGGATAGGGACCGCAGTGTCAGATCCGACCGAGCTGCACGTGTCCTTTGAGGAGGCCAGGACGGCCATTGAACAAACTGACGAAAACACCCCTGTCAGGTTTTTCTCACACATCGTCGGAGCCAACCGCCGGTCGGGCAAGGACAAGCTCATCGCCTCGATCCGGCAGTACGTCGACGAGAACCTGGACGGCAAGCTCCAGCTCGGCGAAGTCGCCGAGACCTTCGGCCTGTCATCCGCCTATCTGTCAACCATTTTCAAAAAGAGCACGGACGTGGGTTTTTCGGAATACGTCTATACCAAAAAGATTGAAAAAGCCAAGGAAATGCTGCTAAAAGACGACATGAAGATATACGAGGTCGCCGATGCGCTGAGCTTCGAATCCTCATATTATTTTTCAAAGGTATTCAAAAAGGTCGAGGGCGTAAGCCCCAGGGAATGGATCAACAGCAAGTTATGACCGTCTTTGTTGCGGACGCCCTGAGGAGGATGCGGAAGCAGTCATGCTTCCATGCTACCTGCAGCCTTTTGTCCCGTATGGGACATCTCTCGACCCCGGCACTTTCAAAGCCTGCTGCCTTGATGGTTCCAAGTCCGCCGACGCTGATCACGTACGTCCCGTCCTCCGCAGGCGAGATGACCGGCTCCTCATAGGTCATGAGCGTCGCCACCGCAGCGATCCCTTCATCCAGGTCAAAATCGTCTTCGATCCGCACGCACTGACCGCGCATGAGGCTCACCCTGCGCCCGCTGCCGATAACCCTCTCGTCCGGATATGCCGAACTGACGTCCATCGAGATCATGGCGCCTGCCTCCGACAGGTCAGCCTCCACATCACGCGCCGCGTATTCCTTGCCGTCATGCTGCATGATCACGGGCACGCATCCCGCATCACCAGAGGGCATGAAATTGACCGTGTTGTGATATGCGCTCTGCATGGTCCAGATCTCATAGCGCCTGTCGGAAAAGGTCTTGGCGGTATAGGTCTCCACCCCCAGATCTATGAGGTAGGGCTGACTGTCCTTGTACAGCGTCACGCTGCCGACGTCGTTGTGATTATGGCTGTCCGCATTGTCACCCGCCTTGACGGCGAGCACGAAATGCTCATCCCTGGCTATCATCAGCCCGGTACTCGGGAAGAACGCGTCCTCAGGCCTAAGCTCCGCGGCCGGCCGCTTCATCATTTCATCATGCCATTCAAGCTGGAGCAGGTGGTAGTACAGATTCTGCTCATCAGGCATCAGCCTTTCCTCGTTTCTCACGCTCCTGTAATCCGCTGCCGCAAAGGCCGCGTATCCCTCATTACCGGTCCTTATGGCAAAGACGTAGTCGCGGACGGTCCGTTTGCCCGGAAAGGGCGAGCAGTCAGCGAAATTTACGTAATATCCGTTTCCGACGTACATTTTGGTTATGTACGCAGCGATGTTTTGGATCAGGGGATCCTCATACATGGACTTAAACGCATCTCCGGTGATGCGGTTCATCACGTCGATGCAGCCAAAGAGGCACAGACCCGCATGGGAATAATACTGCGCGCCCTCGTTGCAGCATCCGTCGGAACCGTATTCATCCAGGAAATAATCAACCGATGCGGCCGCCTGGCCCAGCGTCATCATCCTCTCCGCGTACGATATGAGGCCGTCGGGACGGGTGAAGACCGCCAGCAGGACGTTCTGCGTGATCCATGGCGTCCAGTTGCACATGGGTTCATCCCCATTGCCCATCCACCAGAAATGACGCTCCAGGTACGGAGTCAGGATCCGCCTGATTATCCTCACGTTTACGTGACCTGAGATCGAATCGTCAATCTCATGCAGCCTGTCCCTGAGCAGGTATTCGGTGATGCCTACGATCTCGGCAGTCTCCGCCGCGAAAAGGTCGATCACGGGCTTTTCCTCGCTGGGTATCTCCAGGGCGGGCGTATCCCTCACGTAGGTGTTGTGCGCAGGCAGGCACCACGATGTCTCCTCCATGATCAGGTAGAGGCCGTCGAGTATCTTATCGAGAAACCTGCCCTCGTCCTCCAGGCACTCCGCGATCACGAGCGTCACGAGCATGAGCCGCCTGCCAAAGTACTTATCCTCAAACGCCGACCTGTTGCCGTCACGGTGAAATCTCCTGTAATCCGAGAGCAGCAGCATGGGGTATTCCTTGTCGAGGCATTCCTCGGCCCTGCGGATCATGACGGCCTTCAGTTCCTCGTCCACGGAGGTCCAGAACTGTCTGTCGGAGACAGGGAAAAATCCCGGATCGCTGGGCACGATGCCGGGATTTAAGTTACTGAATATGTTTTCTGCGAGTTCGTTATGAATGCTCACGGCCATATACCTCGATCTGAGTCAGGGCTGGAAAAGGACTCGGATCATCGGCCTTGATCAGTTCCGAAAGCTTAAGCCACGTGATGCCGCGTTTGTCCACGTGCTCAAACACGTGCGGCTCGGTGGTATGCCTGTCAAGCTCAAGAGTCTGGCTGCTTTCGTCTGAAAAGGTGATCCGTGCGCTCGTCCACCAGTTATCGTGCGGGAAATCGGCCCTAGTATATATCTCTATCCGGTCTATGTCAACGGGGCGTCCGAAATCCAGTTTAAACTCCGCGTCATCCTGGCGGTTGATGCCCCACGACTCATACGGCCACTCTCCGTGGGACAGCGTCGCCAGGCAGCCGTCTATCGCGTTCCTGGCGGCAAAGACCGCCTCGCCCCTGGTCTCGACGTTTGCCGAAGCGTGAGGATACACGCCCTCCACGTCATGCTGGTCAAAAGGGTTTAGCGCCAGGTTTTTGTACGCCGCTATCTCGTGATCCCTGGCCCTTCGCATGGACAGGTAATGCCTGTTTCCAAAAAAGGCCAGCGGATTGTAGCTCGTCTTTTTTTCGTAAAAAGGCACCGTGTACAATATGTTGGGCGTCTTCACCAGGACAAAGGATTCCTCGATCGCGGCGTCGACCTTGATCACGTAGAATCTGTCCGTCTCCAGTCCGGAAAACTCTATCACGTCCCCTTTGCGGTATTCACCGTCCCACGCAAGCACTACCTGGTTCTCGCCTTCGGCTTCGGCCTTGTTCACGTGGTCCCAATCGTTATAGACTTCTATCTTCATGACTTTTTGTCCGGCCTCCCGCCATCATCAGGCTGCCTTCCGCGGCCTTCTGCCACCATATAAGACAGCCTTCCGTAGTTTCCTGCCCGATCAGCCTTTTACGGCTCCGCCGGTAACTCCTTCCACGTAATATTTCTGCAGGCACATGAACAGGATGGTAACGGGTATCGCCACCAGAATACCGCCTGCGCAGAATCTTGTAAAGTACCCCTGATAGTCATTTGTCCAGACCCATCTCGTCATGGCGACCGCCACATTGTAGCTGGTATCATGTCCAAAGGCCACATAGGATGCAAATACATAATCGCACCATGGAGCCATAAATGCAACCAGAGCGGTATAAATGATGATCGGCTTGCTCATAGGTATTGTCATCGTGAAAAATACTCTCGCACGGGATGCGCCGTCTATACGTGCGGCCTCATCCAGCGCCTTGGGAATCGTATCGAAATAACCCTTACATACATAATAGCCCATGCCGGAGCTTGCCACGGATACCAGGATCAAGCCGGGCACGGCACCCGCCTGAGTCAGTCCGAACTGCTTCAGCAGGAAGTAGAGGCAGATCATGGTCAGGAATCCGGGGAACATCCCCAGTATCAGCCAGAATCTCATCAGAAAGGTACGTCCCGCAAATCTCATCCTGGACAGCGCATAGCTCACACACAGGATTATGATCGTTTGCAGGATTGACACGAATATCGCGATTATGATCGTGTTTTTATACCATACCAGGAAGTTGGTCTCACCCGAAAAAAGAAATCTGTAATTGTCGAGTGAAAATGTATGCGGTATCAGATAATCTACCATTCCGCCGTACTCGACCGCCGGATCATAGGATCTGAAGCTCTGCAGGATCAGACCGAAGAAGGGGAAAAGCCAGATTATACTGATAAGTATCAGCACCAGATATGAAACTGCATTGCCTATCATTCTCTTTGTTTTCATTATTGGAAGCCCTCCTCATCCTTAACAGACGGCAGCATATTGTATACCACCAGCGAGATCACGGCTGTTACCACGAATACCATGATACCGATCACGGCTGCCATGCGGTAGTTGGTATCATTGACGGTCATCTTGTACAGCCAGGTTACGAGCAGGTCCGTCGCTCCGGCATTTTCCGCCAGAGACATGGATTGCGGCTTGCCCTGCGTCAGCAGGTATATAACGTTAAAGTTGTTGAGGTTTCCGGTAAACTGTGTCAGCAGGAACGGTCCGGTGACAAACAGCATATACGGAAGAGTGATCGACTTGAACATCTGCCAGCCGTTGGCGCCGTCGATACGCGCGCTCTCATACAGATCCTCGGGGATGTTCATGAGGAGGCCCGTAGCGATCAGCATCAGATAAGGGATACCGATCCAGATGTTGACGACTATGATCGTAATGCGAGCCAGCATCGGATTCGTCCAGAAGGGGATCGGCGAATTTATCCAGCCCCATTTCAGCAGGTATCCGTTGATCAGCCCGTCATTTGCGAACATTTTCATGACATACAGCAACGATACGAACTGGGGAACCGCTATCGTCAGTACCAGTATGGTACGCCAGAGCTTCTTGAATCTGATCCCTTTTTTATTGATCAGGATGGCGACCGCCATTCCCAGGAAATAATCTATAAATGTGGCAAAAAATGCCCACACAACTGTCCACCCCAGCACCTTGATAAAGGTGGTACCGAAGCCGGATGAACCGAAGGTGACCAGATTTTTGAAGTTTTCAAAACCAACCCAGGTAAACAGGTTTGTGGGAGCCTGATGATTCTTATCGTAATTGGTAAAAGCCACACAGACCATGAAAACTATGGGCAGAACCGTAAAAATGAAGATACCCGTTACGGGAAGCGCAAGCAGTGTCTTGTCAAAATTCGAATCCAGCAGACTGCCGAGCACCCTGCCGTTGGACGGCAGCGGCTTGCCTGCCTTGAGGATCCTCTCCTCCTCGGCATTTTCCCTGATATTCAGATACCATATGACGATGAACAATAGTATGACAAAGATCGTCAGAAGTCCGAACAGCAGGATAAGAAAGCTGTTGTCTCCGTATACCGTCTTTCTGCCAACCTTCTGGGTGGCTACGGTACCGAGTGTTGAAAATTTAGACATGTATCTGGTACCGAACTGCATCATGTACCAGATGAACCCGGCCTCCATCAAAAGGAACGCAATTCCCTTGACGATCTGGCCTCTGAGGAGCTGTCCGAAGCCAAGGATCACAAACGAGACCTTAGTCTTCCAGTCTCCCTGTACAAAAGTGCTGCCGATGGTTTTAAACACGCCTCCGACAGCGTTGCCGACAGCGTTGCCCGCTGCCTTGCTTTTGCTTTCACTGCCCATAAGCTATACCTCCTGAAATCACTGTTTTTGGATATAGTGAGGGACCCGGCGTTCACCGGATCCCTGCTGATAATCCGTAATATAATTCTACTCTATCCGAAATTATTTGGCAATCAGACTTATTACTGTGCGTAGGATATGCAGGTATCCTGGAAGTTCTGAAGTGCCTTCATCAGATCGTCATCGCTGGAGGAAGATGTAAGCTCACCGCTTATGATGCTGTCGCCCAGTGATGTAGCCAGTGACCAGTAATCGCCGGGATACTGTCCCTGAGGGATCGTGTATGCAAGCTGCTCAGCCAGCGCCGAAAGAGCAACGTCAGCTTTAACCTCGCTTGAAGCCTGTGCGTTCAGGTTTGAAGGACCCCAGCCAACCTCATTGTATCTTGCAAGCTGTACCTCCTCACTTGCGAGGTAATATGCTACAGCGTCGCAGACCATAAGCTTGTTCTCATCCTCCTGAGGCTTAACACCGAGAAGCTTGAAGCCGCCGAAGCCGCTCATCTGATATGTCTGACCGTCTGAACCCTGGAAGGTAGGCAGCTTAGCGCAGGCATAATTGTCACCGAAAAGCTCCTGTACTGCACCCGAATCCCATGTACCGTCTACGATAGCAGCTACATTTGTTGCCTCACCGATAGCGGAACCGTTCTGGAATGACTTGGACTCCTTGAGCTCGATCATCTTCTTAAGAGCTACAAGGCCCTTATCGGAAGCGTAATCAACGTTAGCCTTGGTGAAATTGCCCTGATCATCCGTATCATAAGAAAGGTCGCAGCCTGTACCGAAGAAGAATGCTGTCTGATACCAGCCGGAGTTGATCTCCATGTATACGTTCTTGCCTGCTGCCTCGCAATCGGAGATGATCCCTTCAAGTGTGGAAGGATCTGAGATCACGCTCTTGTCATAATATAAGAAATAACCGTTATCGGAAGTGATCGGGTATGCGTAAAGAGTGCTTCCTACGGTAGCTGCTCCAACCGCACCGGCATCGTTCTCGGACTTAACAGCGTCAACGTTCTCGGGAGCAACCTCCTCAAGTGCGCCTGCGGTAACCAGTCTTGCGATCTGATCCTGAGCGAATGCGTAGATATCTGCGCCTGCCTCAACGTCTGTGATCATGTTGCCGGCCGCATCGCCCTCGCCTACGGGCTCAACAGTGAATGTATAACCTGCGAACTGGGGATTTGCCGAAACGAAGTCTGCGATCTTGCTCTCGGTAAAGGATACTACGTTATCTGCAACCCAAACCTTGATCTCTCCTGTACCGTAATCAATGTCAGCGTCTGCTGCGGTGTCAGCTGCGGGAGCCTCTGCTGCGGTGTCAGCTGCGGGTGCTTCTGCTGTCGTGTCTGCTGCGGGAGCCTCTGCTGTCGTATCGGCTGCAGGTGCCTCTGCTGTGGTGTCTGCTGCGGGTGCTTCAGAAGATCCGCAGGCAACAAGTGACATCGTCATTGCTGCTGTAGCAAAGAGTGCTACCAACTTTTTCATTTTCATTTGATTTCCTCCTACACTTTTGTGCAAATAATAGTTCTTTCTCATATATGCAAACGGCGCGAATTCTTGATTTTGCGTTTGCGCAACCGTTTGTCTACTTTGTTAGTTTAACGCGAGTCCGTCCATCTGTCAACCCACATATTATATTTTTATCTCTATGTGTTCATGAGTTGCGCACTATGTTGTTCAGTGCCATGGGCAGATACCGGGATCCTGTCGAAGCCCTTACATTGAACTTCAATGAATCTTGACGTTCAACGTATCTTGAAATCCTCGAATCTTCTGTACATATCCCTGTAGCGGAAACGGATCATCTCATTCTTCTCCAGAATGTCCTTTTCACTCCCGACATACTGGCATCTGATGCAGTAATACTCGTCCTTGTCCTTATCATAAAACATATCGATATCCAGATCCCTCAGGAAACACGACGGACATCTGTAGTTTAATCTGCCTTTTCCAGCCTGAGCCATGTGGAAACCACCTCCTTATCCTTGATCTCTGTTGTATATCCGAGAGTAAACATGGGCGAGAACGCATAGCCTTCTCTGATGTATCCGGTGGACTCCGCCTTGTCACAGCCCATGCAGACTTTTGTTTCAATGGGCGGAACCACACTGGATACACTCTCTGCGCCCTCCATGGAATCCTCCCTGCATTTGTACTCATAGGGAATGGTCCTGCTGCCTTCCCGTCCGGTCACGGTCAGGGTAAGTGAAGTCATATCTTCCGGATATTCGGTGGTCCCGTAGCAGGCAACCATGTACTCGTTCAGTGTCACCTTTGCCTCCGGATCGCTCATCGACAGTATGCTTCTCTCATATACGATCTCGCCGGTATCCTCGGCAAAGATCACTCTGGTCTGAAGTGTAACGGACAGCCCGGCAAATTCTATCTCAACCGGTTTGAGCGTAAGTATGCGCTTCTTCCTGCCGTTCTCGATCACTTCCTCGCTGAATTCGGCGCTTGTACGGCAGAGTGCCAGATCGACTTCTTCGCCGTTGCAGACCAGCTTGGCGGAGCGTATGGTTCCCTCTCCTGCGTAGTGAGTGAAATATCCTGCCCTGTATTTCTCCTGTATCAGGAAGGGATAGGACGCATCCTGTACATGCGGAGTTCCTATTCCCACAGGCCAGTAAAGCTTGGCCGCATAGGGTCTGAGATCTACGAGCGCACCGCCCTGATACATATTGATGCAGGCTCTCATATAAGGATCGCAGTACCAGAAAAGCTGCTTGTCCGATCCGTAAAGTATATCTCTCCAGAGCGCACATTCGGGCTCCGTATAGGTCTTCTTTGCACGGAAGTAATCAGCGAACTCGGACATGGTCATATCCGAAAGCTTGCCTTCCCTCTTGAGCTTGCCGTAATATGCCATCCCGTCCTCATAGGACTTCTTAAGCAGCTCGTAAGGGCACTCCCAACGTCCCATCTTGTTGAGCCAGCCGGGACCGACGAACATCATATTGTAAGCATATCCGTTGTTGTATTCCTCAAGAGATCTGTACTGATCTACCAAATTATAAAGATAAGGATACTCCCATGTCTTGGTATCGTAGATCATGCCCCGGAGCACGTTCTGGGGATGGGTTCCGAAGTTGGAACCGTTGCCGTCGTAGCATGCGATCAGGTCTCTGGACAGATGCGGGATCGCAACTATTCCCGAATCCTCTTCCTCATTGACTGCCGGAGCATGAACGTTCTGTCTGGAGGGTATCCAGGGATTCCACGGGCCTCCGTCCAGCAGTGTGTACCAGGAGTTATTGCAGGTATGATAGGCCTTTGGCCCCTCCTCCCAGCATGTCGCAACGGCGCATTTGACGCTCGGATAGGTCTCCTTGATATAGTTGATCAGATCGGCGTCCATGTAATAAGACCCCGTAGACTCAGGGTAGAATCCGAAGATGTCCCTGAACTTACCGAACACGTCATCAACTATCGACTTCTTGTCCTCCAACGAGAACATCCAGATGCAGAAGTCCTTGGTCTTGTACTTCTCCCTGAATTCCGTACAAGGCAGTCCCAGCAACGAAAGTGCTATCTCGTCGCCGTATTTCTCGTGATGTTCCTTAGCAATGGATACCGCTTCATCATTGAAAAGACTCGCATAGGTCATCTGTATCGTGGTCTTCAGGCCGTTCTTATGCGCGGTCTCCTGCTGGAACTTAAAGATATCCAGACTCTCGGTGAGCAGCGCCTTGCGCCCGATATCCTCGGTCTTTCCATGTCCGGTCACCTTTTCCGCGTATTCGGGAACCATTTCCGGACGATGGATGATGTTTACAACAAACTTGTCCATTTCTTTCCTCCGTTGTGGGTTTACATAATTTTGGTCGATTCTTTAATAGCGACCTCGTAATCCAGTAAAGTGACCATTACGGTCGACCTTTCCTCTATGACATCCAGCAGAGTACTGCAGGCAGTCATCCCGAGCTTCTCGACATTATATTTAAGCGAAGTGACCTGCGGCTGATGGTGTTCCAACAGAGAAGAATTAAAGAATGAAGCGACCTTGATATCCTCAGGGATCCTCACGTCTCTGCTGAACAATGCGGTCAAAATTGATTCACATATGGCATCGTCCATACCTATTATGCAGTCGACATTTCCCTCCAGGAGACCTGCCACGATCTTATCGATAACAAAGGAGCCGTGGGAATCCATAAAGATCAGGGATTCATCCGGCTTGACCTGTGCCCTTCTGTGTCCGTCGAGAAAACCGTTAAGGCGGTTATTGTTGACTATGTAGGTCGAATTGCCGCCTATCAGGGCGAGTCTCTTAAGTCCCTTAAGGAGCAGGATACTGGTCAGCTCCGCACAACCCTCATAGTCATTATTATCCACCTGTACAACTCCGGGAACCCCGGAGGAGCCTATCGTCACAAACGGAATCTTCATATCCTTAAGATATGCGATCGCCTTATCATCACTGTATGTACGTCCGAGCAGCATACCGTCCACCTTGTGGTTTTCTACAAGTCTGATGATCCCGGAAATGTCAATTGCGTCAACCATGGAAATAAAGACATCCCTGTCCATGCTCATGGCCATCGAGGTAACACCCCACAGGCAGGTCTGGAAAAAGGGCATATCCACTATGTCGTAGTCGCTGGGCATCGCAAATCCGATGTTCATCGTCCTGGACGTTGCGAGACTTTGCGCAATTGCGCTGGGCTTGTAATTCACGTCATTGGCGTAGGACATAACACGGTTTCTTGTAGAATCCGATATACGTCCCTTACCTGAAAGGGCCCTCGAAACGGTGGTTTTGCTGATATTCAGTTCTCTTGCGATATCATCTATGGTCATGATCTATATGCATATCTACGTTATGTAAACTGATAGTTGGTATATTTATGTAATGTAAACAACGGGGACATCAACGTTTGCTTCCCAAAGCAGAGAGGATCGGTGTCAGTTGCGCAACACTCAAAACTGATATATTGACTTAGAAGTACGAAACGACTGATAAAGCAGTATTTCTTTGTGCGCAACCGTTTGCTCATATAATGATACCACCTATGTTGTACATCGTCAACCAAAAAAATAAACGCACTAGGATACCAAAAAAATAAACGCACTAGGATAAACTATTTTTTCCATAACTACATTATTCGACATAGTTGTGGAAAAAATGTATGCAAGACTACATCTTCCGTTTCATATCGCAGCTTCATCGACAGATTATCCCAAAGCTCTGACCTTAAACCATAACATGAATTCGTTACGAGTAATGTCATGATGATTAAGATTCTCCTGATTCATGCTCCATACCCCCGTGTATGTGATTATAGAACATATGTTCGCTAGTGTAAAGAGCTAATTTAAGCAAAAAAAATGGCGTGGCGAACCGCATTTATCCACTGCAGACCCACACCTTGTAAATACAATAATACTACCGTTTATACTTTTCCACAAACTCTTTTGGACTCAAGCAAGGAATCTCCTGTTCTTCAAAATCCTTTTTATTTCGTGTGATAATACAATCTATGCCATTAGACTCGGCCACTGTATACTGTACAGCATCCTCAAAGTCTTTCCAATTCCGCAAAAAAGCCTTATCTATATCCTCGCCCGTGACAGGTAATATTTCAATTCTTTTTCTGAGACTGGCAAACTTATTCTGCGCCTCATTCAAATCTTTAGTCGCTCTTTTCAGAACATAAAAGATATCTGTCATTGCAGAAGATGATACAAGTTTGATATCTTCCCTTTTTGCCGCAAGATCAAATACAGCCTCTGCGTCGTCCGCAAAGCCTACATTCGCTCCAAGGTAATCCAGTATAACATTTGTATCCAAAAGAATTCTCATAGACACAAACGCTCCATGCGTACATCATCCAGGGTCAGTTCTCTCCCAGCTATCCCCTTAAGGCTCTTGAATTCCATTTCATCAGCTTCAGCCTCAGTCATGGGGGTAATGGATACCCAAAAAGTTGTACCCGCAATCGTATCCGGAATCTGTATATTTTTTATTTCATCCCTTTTAACCATTGCCGTATAAGTCATAATTGCATCTCCTTCATCTCAATTATATACTCTCTAAAGCTTATTATCTATACCAAGAAATCAATAATATCCTCTAATGACTTATAAGCCATATAGCTGTATTTCTTTTTCCCTTTATTTCTATCATGATCGTATCCTCATGCCACTATTCTCTCATATCTCTCCGATGAAATGGCCTCTTCCATGAGCGCAACAAGCCTGTTGTTGACAAAGCTGCCCACAATTCGATCGGCTTTCTCATCTCCTATGGGATTAGGCAGTTCAAGCATCGGCTTGTCCTCTTTAGGTGGAACTATGCGAACTTAACCGCCGTGCCGTATACCATTATCTCGGCTGCACCCTGCATTATGGACGCGGAGGAAAACCGCACTCCCACGACTGCATCTGCACCAAGAGTCTCCGCTTCCTTAACCATTCGGTCACTTGCTATCCGGCGCGCATCTTCCATCATCTCATTGTACTTCTGAAGTTCGCCGCCCACGAGGGTCTTGAAGCTTGCTCCGATGTCCTTGAATGCGTTCACGGTCTGAACCGTCGAACCTTTTACCAATCCAAGCGTCTCAAGGTTCTTTCCGCTGATTTCCTCTGTTGTCACTATTAACAATGTCATTTCCTCCTATCCATTTAGAATCTTGTCTATCGTTTCCTTCTGTATGTTTTTGGGATCTGCGCTGAAGATGTCTATCCTGCAATCGTCGCTGCTCCTGTCAGAGAATGCAGGAAACAGAAATCCGAACTCCGGATTCCCGGGCTCATACTCTCCTACAAGCGGAGAAACAGCACATATAAGGAAATCGTATACCTCTTCAGATCCCTCGAGCCATTCTCCGTCCGCTGCCTTGACCGGAACGTCATACGATCCCGAAAACATGAATATGGAGTACGGCTTACTGCTGTGGTAATTCTCTCCGATTACCTGATACACTATGCTAAGCAAAGCGTCGTCCTTGAGCCGGTTCTGCTTAAGGGCGGTAAGGATGGGCCACATTCCCCTCTGTCTGGCCGCGCCTTCAGGAAAACTGTACTCCTTAAGCTGTTCGTTCGTCCGTGAAAAGGGAATGGCTTTGGCGATCTCAAGGTTCCTTTTTGTTTCTGCGGCAGAAAGCTTTCCAAAGTGAATGTTGAAGGTCCCGTCTTCATATCCTTCTTCGTCCATGTACGCTCCGGCTATCCTTGAAAAGCAGTTTCTGGACGGAGTCATACGCCTTGTCAGTTCGAGCATGTCTTCTCTGTTAATCATCTGTTGATCCTTTCATCAATTTCCCATGCTTAACTAAACTTGAGACAGTTGCAGCCAGGGACAAGATCAATGCAATCGCAGTAACAACGGTAATCACAATGATGGTGATACGGGTTTTCTTCCTCTTCTTTATTCTCGGAATATCGTATTTAGCATAATATGTCGATAAATCCAGAACCTCTCCGGTATCTTTCATGATAACAATGGAAGAATCATCAACGCCATCTTGATAAAACTCGTATGCATCTTCATACTCTATTAAGTCAGTGGCTGCCGTATCGCCGCAATCGTTTCTGATTTTTATGGCTTCTTCTAAGGTAATCATATTTTGTTTCCTTATCTCAATTGAATCAAATCACGCTATTAGTGAAGTACTCACTACAGCGTTTCCGTTGCGGTTTCGCATAATAAATAGTCATATATTATTGGCTTTCTATCTGGATCCCTCATAATACAGAACGCCATGTAGTCCTTCTCTTCTTCAGGAGACAGATTATGTTTGGCACTATACTCCCTAAAGTAATGCGCTATTTCATCATTCGAAGGTTCTTTCTCCTTTATGAACTTCCAAAACCCCTTTACGTCTTCTTCTATTTGCGAATAATTCAAACTCATTGCCATCCCCCCATGGTTTACCACTCTACATATTCCGAATGGGTTACAAAGTAGCTAGTCCAGAGCAGGTAGTCAACAAGATCCGGCTTCTTCTTTCCAAAGTACTGCCTTTCGTACGCCGCATCGTAATTTCCCCTCTCCCTTTCAGCCTATAACTCTCTATGTTCTTCCTCCCATGCCCCAATACTTATTCCTTCGCGCGTACGCCACTCTATTTTTCCGTTTGAGGATGCATATAAAACAAACCCTGATGCTCCTGATGGCTTGTCGAATACCATATCTTCTTGTAAAATTCCGTTTTTTATCACCTCAGAACACTCTTCACGCCTCTTTTTTATATATGCCTGGCAGGTTGGTGTAGGTACTTGTGCTAAAAGGCTCCCCTGTTTTACTATATATTTGCCATCTTCAATGACAAGTTGGGCATCCACTCTTCTATCATCAGCCGTATTTTCACGCTTAAGGTAAAATACTGCTCCCTTTGATGATTTCTTTTGAAGACGTTCACTCTTATCATTATGGGATGAACGTTTTGATGAGAATACGGAGATTCCTATCAATTCTAAAAGAAAAAGTGCTTCCTCTAAGTATTGTTCAAGTTCCGGTTTCCTAAACTTATCAACCTTTGGCATATTACCCTTTTTTTTATTTTCGCTATCAAGGCGATTACTATCCTGCGCCTTCTGTATGAGGTAATACTCCAAATAGTCTATATCTGCCCTGTTAAGACTGTCATCTGCAGTAGTCAATATTATAACTCTTTCCCACCACTTCTTTGATGCAACATGTTGACTTACTCGCTTTGCTAAGTCCATAGACTGACCTATATATACCTTGTCATCAGATAACAGGAGATATACTCCAAATTTCTTACACGCATCAGTTGATAATAAAGCATCTACTGATTCTTTGGGTGCAGAATACATTTCTCCGGGATTCCAACTTGAATCAACAATGCTCATCACACCTTTAAGTGTGCCATCCTCCAGCAACAGCTTCACTGTTTTGGATTTTCTGTTTCCCATAATTATTGCCCTCTTATTCAGTTAATCGACTTTACCGATGGCATTCCAATACTAATCTACGCTTTTATATCTATAAGCGTAATTACATAATCCTTGTCTAACTTTTCTTTAAGGAACGGGATCGTGTTTGTCAGTGATTTTTTTATGCCCTCAAATTTGCTGGCCGTTTTTTCCCCGATGTTTTTCGTCGGAGCTATTATGTCAAAGCCATAATCGTCCGTTAAAGCAAGCACAAACTCTTTTCCCTGTGTATAATTGGCAGAAACATACAGGGATGCAGCCAGGCTCGCCGCAAAATAAACTCCCGGAAGTGGTATGAGCAGTTGCGCTACTGTTCCGGCTGACTGTGAAGCCACTGCTATAATAATCTCTTCGGTAAGCATATCCGCATATTCATCCGCCGTGATTTTACCCGAATAGAACTTATAACCATAAACAAAGGCATCTAACATAATGACGGTAAGATTTCCGATAGTCTGTGGAGATGCACCGGTAAATGCTTTGCCTAATTTGCCCGATTCGCACATTATCAATATTGAATTGCTGACAGAACCCTCAAGAAATCCCATGGCTCCCGCATTAAGTGCAGAAAAGCCCGTCTCTTTTAGCTGATTTTCATCAAGCTTGTCCTCATCTATTAATGTCTTGACGATTTGATATATCTGCGGACCGGTCTGCATGGCAACTTCCATAATTGCTGACTGTCCTCCTGCTTTTAGCGATTGATTTACGATATACTTGGGTTTCACAACAGCATCTGTGGTAACTCCATAATCGCTGGGTTTAAACTTGCCTTCTTTGCTAGCTTCTGCTATCGCCTCTGCTTCGGCATTGCTCAAAGGAATGGACTCAGTTCCGTCTGCTGCCTTGAGCCTGTCTGAAAGATTTTCCAGCGTCTCTTTATATCCATCAGCTTTTGCCTGCCTGTGAGCCGAAGCCTTTCCTGATTCCTGTTCTATCAATTTCTCAATATGCTTTTGTGCGTCCTTCAATTGCTCCTTGGGTATGACTCTCTGCTGATCCTTATACACGGACCAATAGGTCTCTGGATACTGATCCCAATCGACCTTGCCGACATATTCATCTATGCTCATCCTTTTCTCAGGCGATGTCTTGCTACAATAGTCACCATACTTTTCAAGAATGTTTTTAGCCTGCTCATTAGCACTTTTTTCAGCTGTTGATATATACTTCATGCTGGCTTTTTCGCCCGTGCTTGCAGCTACGTCAACAGATGCGCGTCCGGTCTCGCCCAACTGCTTAGCACGTGTTTCAACACCCTTTGCTACGGCATCTATATTAAATGTTTCGGAGTGCCATTTCTCCGCCACAAATCCCTTCTCCTGTTTGATCCCCCGGTTAGATACGGTCGAATTCATTGACGTTTCCAGATTTTTTATGGCTGCGGACACCTCTTTTACATACTGTTGCCCATTTGATGTGGCTATCGTCGATCCAACCATTTTAGAGTAATACTCCCAGCCGCTGTAAAAGTCCTCGTATGATACGTTTGCAAATTTGCTTCGTACAGATGACGCAATTTCAGCCCCCTTTTTTGTCGTTGCATCTTTTGCGTCCTTTGCTGCATCTGATGCCGCTCCAACAGCATCTTTAACCCCTTGCGTGACGCCTTCTGTAACATTCGTTGTCGTGTCGATCAAGTCATCCAATACGAATGATTTATTTGCACGCACCGTCATAGGAAAAGAACACACGACGAGTGAAACGCAAACCAGAATGATGATAGTTTTATTTATAAAGCTTGTTTTCATCTTTTACTCCGTTACCCTGCTGTATTTTCCCCATGTGAAACCTTTCATTCAGTTTAGCAAATCCCCGATCTCAGGCATCAATACGTTCTTAAAGTCTTCCACCATGGCCTTGTAAAACTTGAACTTCGGCATCGGTTCCACGGCCTGCGCTTTATAGGTGCCGTAATCAGTGCTCTCCTTGAACTTCGTTTCGTTGGAGATCTCTCCGTCCCTGAAGTTCATAACCTCATATTTTACGTCGTCAAAGCTTATGTACCATTTTTCGGAAAATGACCGGATCTCCTTATCCACGATCTCTGACCGTCTCCTGTATAACAGTTCCGACACGTTCACGCCCATGTACTTGTCTTTGTCCCCGACGATGTCGTCAAGCAGCCTGTTCAGCAATGCGCTAAGCTTGGGATTTGATTCCGAGAATTCCGAAATGATCTTACGGAGATTCTCCACTTCTTCATCGAAATGCTCACGGTCATAATCCCCCGCTCCGGACTTCAGATTGTCAACAAAGCCCTGCAGCAGTCCGACTATGTATTCAAAATCTACCTTAAACCTGCTGTATGCCACCAGTTCATAGTCGTCCCAGACCGGCCCCCGGTCAGGATCATCACTGACTTCATCATCATTATTCGCCTTCAGTTCGGCCACCACGTTCCGGTACATGGCGGCATAGTCTTCATATATCTCTTCCGAAAACGCATGACCATCCAGAACATCCGGTGAAAACCTCGTAAATGCCTTCAGGTGGGCGTAGTCATGGTCAAGCGCTCTGAACAGCATGACAAACGTCCTTTTTCCCTTTTGGGACAGTCCGGCGACGTCGGATGCATTCGGAGCAAGTCCCCTCAGGGTTCTGAGCGACAACAGGAAGGATTTCAGGACGTCCTCCCAGTCCTCGGCGATGGGATCTCCCGTCCCGCCCCTGGAGTAGAGTTTTATGGCCTCATCTATCTTTTGCTTAAACTCCTTAGGATACCGGAACGTCGTAACCTGTCCGTACTGCTTGGCCGCTTCATATAATCTGTTGGTGCGTGAAAAGGCCTGAATCAGTCCCTGTGGCGACATGGGTTCCCTGTCTATGAAAATTGTGGACAGGCACGGAGCGTCAAATCCGGTAAGAAGACGGTCCACCACTATCACCAGGTCAAGCTGCTCGCTCCTGTCCCTGTATTTTGGGTTCTTTCTTGAAAGCCTGTCATTAAGATTACTGTTGTACGCATTTATCGTATCTATGCCATATTTTGTGCCAAACGTCATATTGTAATCATCCAGGGATTCCTTCATTTTATCCTGATTGACCGTTGAGGATTCCTCATTTTCACTCAGAGAATAGGTAATGGCAAACTTCGGAAAGTCCGGAAGCACCCTCAGCATTTCCTCGCTTATCGTAACCTCTTCATCCCGTCCTTCCTTGATCGCCTTCAGCATCTCATAATACTTCTGTGCACGCGCGATGGAACCGGTGGTGAGGATCGCCTCATAGGTCCTCCCGCGGCCGTTCTTGGTGCAGAATTTCTCAGCGGAATGATTAAGGATCACGTCCAGCACGCGCTTCATGTGGGCATCGGACTCATAGATTGCTTCCTCCTGATCAGGATATACGTCAACCGGTCCCAGGTTCTCCACCATGAACCCAAGCACCGCGTTATCGTGTATTGCCTCTTTTATGGTATAGTGATGGAGGCACCTGCCGTACATCTGCTCCGTGGTCTGAGGAAGGTCTCCCTTCTGCTCGTATTTATTCACTTCAAATATGGGCGTGCCGGTAAAGCCGTACCATAGCGAATTACCGAAGAACCTCTCAATGTCCCGTTTGGTCTGCGGCGACACGGCCCGATGACATTCATCCACCACGAAGGCGACCTTAAGGGATCTTATCCGTTCGTACTGCCTGGAACCTTCCTTAAGGCGTTTGCCGATCATGATCTGTAGCTTCTGTCTGGTCGTCACTATCATCTGACGATTACCGTCGGAAAGCCTCTTTATCAGCTCGTCCACGTCCTCGGTGTCATCCACGACTATCGTGTCATTTTCCGCGTATGACTGGAACGCCATTTTGGTCTGCATGTCCAGATCCTTGCGGTCAATAAGAAAAACCGTCTTCTCTATGGCCGGAATGTCCATGAGAAGGTTTCTGGTGGACTTATAGGACGTCATGGTCTTGCCGGAACCCGTGGTATGCCAGATGTATCCCGACTCACCGTGTTTGGACGCATTGCGCATGGCTTCGATCGCATGTATCTGATACGGCCTCAGGATCAGCAGTCTCTTCTTGTCCTTGTCCAGCACGGTATATTTGGTCACCATCTCATGGGCTTCAGGTATCCTTAGGACCGCCCTTGCGAAATCAAGATAATCCGTGACCGGCTGATTCTCCTCATCCAGCCATCCGGTCAGGAATTCGCGGTTCAGTTCCGTGTCCCTGGCTGATGAAAAATACTTCGTGTCCGTCGAATTGCTTACCACGAACATCTGGACGTTGGAAAAAAGGCCGTGAAACTTGCCCTCCTTGACGTATTTTCTGATCTGATTGAAGCCCTCCATGTATGAATGGGACTTGTTCTTGAGTTCAACGTGAATCAACGGAATGCCGTTGATCAGAAGAGTCACGTCAAACCTTCTGTCCCTGGAATCTTCATCTTCCTTAAATGCCCGATACTGGTTTATAACCTGATATACGCTGGTTCCTCCCGCGATGTGCTCATTATTCATCACGGTGAGGTGCAGCGTTTCATTGCCGCGCTGTACGTGAACCTGTACCTTGCCGTTTTCTCCCACGAGCCAGGTTCCGGCTTCGTAAAAAGACGAATGGGAGACATCGTTCTTAATCTTGGCAAACTCCGAATCGCTCAAGAGTTCGTCATTCAGAACTGCCTTATTGTTCTGCTCGAGGATATATTTAAAATTTGCCCATAAATCCTCTTCCGTCGTGATGTCGCCCCTGTAGGTCCACTGAGATTCGTCACAACATAGCTGATCAATGAGTTTTTGTTCGATGATTGATTCTAATTCCGGCATCCGTTTCTCCGTATGTTTATATCCATTACAGGTCTCAATTGTTTAACAAACATGTTTTGCAGCATATATGCCTTCAGCTGTTTAAAAGAATCACACTTACGCTGATGAAGGGTGATAAGATTATCGATGGACTCAATAAACTCTCCAATTTTCTTTTGTTCATCATATGATGGTACAGGAATCAAGATGGTTTTCATGCCCTCGATATCTATACTTTTTCCATCTCTGATTCCATAAACATGAGGCTTAAGAAGAGCATCAATAAATCGTTTTGATCTAAAGAATGGATAGTAGAATCTGCTATCAGTATTATCCCCATGAAAAGTATGGTATGCTGGGCTAATTATCCCGTCCTGGTTTGCTTTTTCGAGCCCGCCTTCAAAGGATCTCAAGTGTACAATGAAGTCATCCTTCTTGACCATTTTGTATCCGGATAAACTATTCTTATCATACTGTAAAGCTCTATCGGATTCTTCTCTCAGAATAGTTCCGTTACCCTGAATTATAGTAAGAGGTGGAAGCTCCTCGTGTTTCTTTTCTGAGTATTCCTCAAACACAGCCCCCAACTTACGCTGTTCCCAATCGTCAGTAAAACCGCTGAATCTTATCTCTGGCCTGGTTGCTCCGTTTCGGGGAAACATTTTTTGAAGCATATATCTCTTCAATTGTTTTGTCTCATCACACTTACGCTGATGAAGGGTGATAAGGTTGTCAAGATCAGAAAAGAACCCACTTATTCTTCTCTGTTCGTCGTAGCTTGGATATGGTAAATCTATCTTCTCTAAATCAGAATTATGAAGATGGACTACTGATTTTCCTTGAGCCATTTTTGCCATATCGTTGTGCGGTTTTCCATTTGAAATACTGATTGCCAAAAATGCAGAATCCATATCATCGGGAGTCGTTATTATATTAAGGTCTCCGCCGAGCAAAACCCCTGATTTTTCAACGACTGAGGCAATCGAAATGTCTTCAGCAGTTTCCCCAGATGCAGGTACAATTACTTCGCCACCTTTACTAAAAACAGAGCCTTTTTTTTCGTCAGCAAAAGTATCCACTTCCGATATAACAGTTTCATATTTTGTATAGAGTCTGCCATATAGTATTATGGGGATTCCATCTTCTTTCAAATCTCCCTTGGAATACCCTGATCCTTTGGAAAACGAAACCATATCTCCCAACTTACGCTGTTCCCAATCATCAGTAAAGTCCTTAAACCTTATATTCGGAGTAGCGTCACTCATCTATGATACCCTCCTTAACAAGAAATCCTTTAACCGTATCTATCACTATTCTGGGATTTTTCACCTGCTCCTCTGTCTGGCTTTTGCTGGCTATAAACATGTCATCATAATCCGAAAAATTCCGGATTTCACAAAGCAGCACTGCGCTCCTATAGTCTTCCTCAGCCCTCTCTATCCTGTATTTCGCAAGATCGCTTGCCGTATTTCCTGATTCACGCATACCTTACTCCCTCTTTCTTTATGTTACGGTAAAAAGGTAAAGCATCCGACCAATAATTGAATTCCGAATAGCTTTGCACAATGGGCGAGAACAATAGCTCATAGTCATACTTCCTGTCCAGTCCATGAATAACGGTGCGAATTTTATCCCTTTCGCTTACCGCTTCCAGTTTACTTACGTCAAGCAGTATCATGACGTCCACGTCACTTTCCTCATCAAAATCACCCCTTGCGCACGAACCAAACAAAATGACTTCGCGGAGCTTATCTCCGTAAACGACCTTTGCCCCTGCCGACAAATCTCTCATGGCATTATCTATCGTTTCCTTTCTCATGATCATTATCCTCCATCGTCGCCGTTTCCATTCTTTATCTCATGCCATAAACCTTATTCCCAACGTCATGCTCCTCATCAGCCCTCACGGAAAACTTCAATGAAACGGGATACGGCAGCCTGCGTCTCGGGCGTGGCAAACGTCAGGTCATCAAACATCCTCATCAGGGCATCCCCGTCCTCTCTGATGGCCTTATTCGTGGACTGAAGCTCGTCTGACAGCCTGTTTAAATCTATCTCTTCCTCTTCTTCACCGGAATCCACGTACCTGGGAATGTTCAGGTTATAGCCGTTTGCCTTTATCTCATCAAATGAGGCCAGATGAGTCAGCTTATCAACGGTTTCCCTGTTGTTGTAGAGCTCCACGACCCTGTTTATGTGCTCCTCATTCATAACGTTCTGCTTTTTTTCTTTTTCATACAGGCCGGACGCGTCGATGAAGAGCACGTCCCTGCCCTCCCGGTGTTTCTTTAAGACTATGATGCAGGTGGGAATGGACGTGTTGTAGAACATGTTTGACGGCAGCCCGATCACGGCATATATTGAGCCGTTCTGCAGGAGGATCTCCCTGATGGCGCCCTCCGCCGCGCCCCTGAACAGCACGCCGTGCGGCAGGACGATAGCCATCGTTCCCGTCTGCTTCAGATGATAAAAACCGTGCAGGAGAAACGCATAGTCTGCCTTTGACTTGGGCGCGAGCTTCCCGCCATAATCCATGAAGCGCTCATCCTGCTTAAAGCCTTCTGCGGCGCTCCAGTTAGCAGAGTAGGGCGGATTCATGGCCACGACGTCGAATTCCGTATCCTCCCCCACGGGCCAGTCGGCATCCAGCGTGTCACCATTGTGCAGGTGCTGGTTTTCGGGCGCGACTCCATGAAGGAACATGTTCATGCGTGCAAGATTATAGGTGGACGGCATGAGTTCCTGTCCGTAATACTTGATGTAATCAGGTTCATCGGAATAATTGCGGCAACTTAGCATGAGAGAACCGGAACCCATGCATGGATCATAAACCTGCAGGCCTTTTTTGCCCTCCTGCCCTGACATGGCGATCCTGCACAGGATCTGAGCCGGTCCGTGAGGGGTATAGAACTCTCCGGCCTTTTTGCCGGTTTCGGAGGCAAACTGTCCTATGAGGTATTCGTAGGCATTGCCAAGCACGTCTCCCTCGCTATGTATGAGATCAGCCCCTTCAAGAACCTTGATGACCTCCGCTATGGTCGCGCTCTGCTTCTGGTCGTTGGTTCCGAGACGATTGGAATACAGGTCCACGTCCTTAAACAATCCCTCAAACAATTCATCAGATTCCTCTATGCGGTTAAATGCCGCCTGAAGCCCGGCTCTGTCAAATGAATTGTTTTTTGCCTCCTTAAGAAGCCTGACGTACGTCATGTCGGGATCCAGGATGAAATGCTTTGAATTCTTCATCTCATCAAGAAGATCATCCCTGTCCTCAGATTGAAAAACGTCTTCATAAACGGCCTGAGCTTCTTCCATGGAGTCCGGCTGTTTGTCCTCCAGAAGGTCGTATGCGGACACAAGATATGAATCCGACAGGTATTTAAAGAAAACGAGTCCGAGCAGATAGGTCTTATATTCATTTGCGTCCATCTTGCCCCGCAGGACGTCCGCTCCGCTCCACAATACCGCCAATAATTCCTTGCCGTCTGCCATCTTCTCACCTCGTAACATTTATTCTGTTCGACTCTTTTTTTCTGGAATAGCATAAAAGCCCATCCGAAATCGTCAAAATGACTTTTAAGCGTATTTTATCATATTACAACGTTATCGCCCACCATCTGCCTGCAATATCGGCAGGAGTAAACTTCTTGTTAAAGTAAAACCTGAGATCCTCGGCAAACTCCCTTGCCTGTTCGCGGATCTTCTCTTTGGACGAGGTTTCCCTATACCACTCGTCTTCCATGAGCTCACTGACTATGCTCTCGCACCAGTTTGAAAAAGTCATCGCATTCATTTGCTGTCTCCCTTCTCAATAGACCGGATCTTCTGCTCCTCAAGATTCCTGTAGAAATCTTCCTCCTCTTTCGAAGAAAGGTAGTCTCCGTATAAGGATTACCCTCCCCCGGTCGGGGGCGGTTCCTTATGATAACAGTATACGCATGCTACATGTCCCATAAAACGGACTGTATAATCGAACGCTTGTTCTGTTATGCCATATCAACTCACCGTTGCAATATCCAACGCTGTTTTGATAGCATAAGAGCATCCGGTACGATACGATTGTAATGTAGCAGGGCGCCCACATTACTGTTCATACGACAAGGAGAAAGGTTATGGAAGAAAAAGATTACGCAAAAGAATACGGTCTCAGATACAAGCAGATCAGGCAGGCCAAGGGTTTAAGCCAGCAGGCTCTCGCCGACCTGATGCACGTAACGCCACAGGCTGTGTCGAAGTGGGAAAAGGAAGGATATGCAGATTTTAACTATCTCGAAGGCAACCTGTACGGATTGTCAGCAGACAGAATAAGCAACGAGGTCTTTAAATTAGAGAGAATAGGCCTTGTTGTCCGTGAAATGAGACTGAAAGAAGGACTGTTTGATGATGAAGTCGAGGATCTGATTTCAGGGCACAGTTCTCTGCAAAATCAAGGACTCTCTGCCCGTTTATACAGAGACTTCTGTCCACAATCTTCTTATAGAATTCTTCCGGATATATATCTCTGTACCTTGCATATTCCCTTGAAGTCTTTCCCCAGTCAAAGGCTTTTCCTGAATCTATTCGACTATCTTTTATTTCCATATGCCTGTACCGTCCTCAACCGATTTAGCAAATCTGTTACCATTCCCGGATCTTCCAATAACGAAATGCCAAAGCACTTCTTCCCTGCATCTTTTATGGATGCGCCTATGTGGTAAACAGTTTTTACGTCCAGGATAATAAATCTGTCATGAAATACCTGTGTCTTCTTCACCGTCAATGTCGGATACTGTGCATTGAAATCAGCCGCATCCCTGTTCTGTATAGGCGTAAGGATAATATCGGCGCCCACCACCTGCCTGCTATATAAAACGACGAAAAGTATTCATACTTTTCGTCGTTTATTGCGCCGGATTTGCTACGCGATGAATTATTGGTCTTTCCGATCCTCTTTCATTCTTTTAAGCTCTTCTTTTGCTTTCTGAAATTCCTCGATCGTTTTACAGCTCTCCAGCTTATCGATGATCAACTGGAGTATGACTTTTAACTGATAATCTGTCATTATTTCCATTCCCCCATAATCATCACCCCCTGTATTACAAAGAGCTATCCTATAATAATCATAACAAATTATTAACGAATTAATACTCGCTGGCCTTCTCCTCGCCGTTCATGATGCGGAGTCCGCCCTGCGCGAGCGCAAGCAGCTCGTCCTCTCCGGGATATACCGTGAACGGTGCGATCCACTCGCAATTGTCCTTGAGAGCCTGAACCACAACCTTATCATAGGCGATACCGCCGGTCACGATGATCTGATCTACCTTACCCTGCAGTACACAGGCCATGGATCCGATATCCTTGCTCATCTGCATGATGAACGCGTCTCTGGCAAGCTTGGCATCCGCGTTGCCCTCCTCGACCATCTTGTCAACATCGCGCATATCGTTGGATCCTACATACGCATTGAAGCCGCCGTTTCCAACCAGCTTCTTGTATACTTCCTTCTCGGTATATTTGCCGGAGAAGCACATCTTAACCAGACTTCCCACAGGTACTGCTCCTGCTCTCTCGGGTGAAAAAGCTCCGTCTCCGTCCAGTGCGTTGTTGATATCGATAACGCGTCCGTGCTTGTGAGGACCTACGGACACGCCGCCGCCCATGTGCACAACGATCAGATTGAGATCCTCGTAATTCTTGCCTGTCTCCTTTGCATAACGTCTGGCAACCGCCTTCTGATTGAGAGCATGGAAAATGGATACTCTCGGCAGCTCGGGAACACCCGAAAGTCTGGATGCGGGCTCAAGCTCGTCAACTACCACGGGATCCACGATATACGAGGGAACTCCGATAGAGTCACCGATCTCACGTGCCAGGATGCCGCCCAGATTGGAAGCGTGCTGTCCGCTGACACCCACCTTCAGGTCATTCAGCAGTTCATCGGTAACAGGATAGGTACCGCCCGGAATAGGCTTCAGCATACCTCCGCGTCCCACAACAACATTGAAGCTCTTTAGATCAACACCCTTCGATTCCAGGAAGTTGACGATTATGTCCTTACGGAAATCCTTCTGGTCCACTATCGTTTCGTAACGTGCGATCTCCTCGGTGGAATGACGAAGCGTCTCATCAAAGATAAGGGTTTCGTCTTCAAAAACACCTATTTTGGTGGAAGTGGAACCGGGATTGATAATTAATGATTTGATCATATCTGTTTCCTTTCTGCCCGGGATGCCTCACAGTCTGTCTCCTGTCGGACGGCAGCTGCGGAGGATCCGGTCACTGTAATCATTTTTTCATGCTCTCTGCAACAACGGCAGCCAATGCTATCGAGTTAACCTTTGTCTCACAGTTGTCTGATCTCGAGGTCAGGATAACGGGAGCCTTGGTACCGGTGATGATGTTGCCGTTCTTCATATCAGCCATGTGAACGATGGCCTTGTAAACCAGATTGCCTGCATGTATGTCAGGGAAAAGAAGGATGTCTGCATCTCCGGCAACCTTGCGTCCGAGTGCGCCCTTTTCCTCTGCAGCTTCCTTGTACAGAGCGATATCAAGAGAAAGAGGTCCGTCAACGATACAGCCTGTGATCTCGCCTTCCTCATTAAGTCTGGTGAGCTCTGCCGCTTCAACAGTGGTCTCCATCTTGGGATTTACAACCTCGACAGCTGCAAGAGGAGCAACCTTGGGAGTCTCGACTCCGCATGCCTTGGCGATATCAACCGTATACTTAATGATCCACTTTTTATCCTCAAGAGTCGGATAAGGCATAAATGCAACATCCGTCAGGAACAGCAGGCGGTCGATGCCCTTAATCTCAAATACGCATACATGTGAAAGCGGCGAACCGGTACGAAGTCCCACCTCCTTGTCCAGCACGCTCTTAAGGAAGGACTTGGTGTCGATCAGTCCCTTCATATACATATCAGCAGTGCCGTCATGAACCAGAGAAACGGCCTTCAATGCGGCCTCCATTGGATCCTTCACGTCGATGATCTCATATTCATCCATGTTCATGCCCAGATCAGTGCCGATCTGGCGGATGGCGTCCTCGTCGCCGACCAGGATCGAATCGGCGATCCTGCGTTCCTTAGCTTCCTTTACGGCCTCAAGTACGGCCTTGTCCTGTGCCACTGCCACTGACAGCTTCTTGGTGCTGTACTCTCCGAGATGTGCCAGCAATTCATCAAAACTCTTACTCATGTTTTCCTCCGATCGTAAATTGTGTTAATGGGAAGACGCACCGCATCTTCCCAATAGATTATACTCCCGATGCCTGAATAATTCTATCCCAGAATCTCGCGAACCGCTGCAGCGATCTTTTCATCCTTGCATGAGGCAAAGAAGTATTCCTCAAAATGCTCACCCGAAAGTGCTCCCTTCACAAGCTCTCTGTCTGCTTCCTTCAGGATATCGCACAGATTGCGATAGGTAACCTTCTTTACGTCATCGAGGATCTTCTTGTTTCGCTTCTCTGGAACCGCACGTTCTCTCGGATATCCCTGTCCGCTCTCCTCACCGAAAAGCTTCTCGAAAATATACTCAAGGTTCAGGTCTCCGCCCCAGCCAAAGCCTTTGGCAAAAGGAATGGCGATGGCGTTGCCGTCATTGATCTGTGCAAAGGTGTAAGCGTCCAGCGGATCCTCAACATGCCCGCAGATAACACCCGGGAAGGAATTGCATGCGAGCATTGCTCCCTCTCCGGTTCCGCATCCGGTGATAACATAATCTGCTGCTCCGGAATTGAGAAGTACGGCTGCCAGAAAACCGATCTGGACATATGTCAGCTGGCAGGCATCCTCGGCGGTATACATACCGTAGTTGACAACCTCATGGCCCATAGGTTCGACCACCTTCTTGAGTGCTGCCTCGATGACGGCGTTTTTGCCCGCCTGGCTGTTTTCGTTGATAAGTGCGATCTTCATATGATTTCCTCCTACTCTATTAAATATCTATTTACCGGATGCACCTGTAACGGAGTATCTGGTTGACATAACATGGCGTAAAGAACCGTCCCCGGTGCATACACACAGTACGCCCCCTGTTACTTATCGTGTGCAGCACTTCGCTGATCCGATCGATTCAATTGTACCATAAAATAGCATTAAGCGGAGACCGAACCTACTCCCCCATCCGGAGCAGCGTGCGTGAGAGGGTGCCAGGCTCCGGTGGAGCCTGTTTGGCACCGACCGAGCCGGCGCGAAGCGTCCGGCGAGACTTCGAACCCGTTCGAGTCCGATCCGGACTCGAACATAGAAAAAGACCGGATCCTTGCAATCCGGCCTTTTTCTATATTCACGTGCGTGAGAGGATTCGAACCCCCGACACCTTGGTCCGTAGCCAAGTGCTCTATCCAGCTGAGCTACACACACATATTATTTTGCCTGCGATGGCTCGCATCGGCAACAAAAATTATTTTAGAATAGGGTATGCTCTTTTGTCAAGCAAAAATATAGTTAACGCTGACAGCAAAAATATAGTTAACGCTGATGTACAAAAGCTGTCATTATCAGTCAGGCACCAGTCCCCGCACTATGATAAAGATTATCAGAACCGGCAGCACATATTTTAAGTAAGGTTTGAACCACAGGGGGAGCTTTATCCCCCGTCCGGTATTGGCCTCTTCGCGATATTTATCGAATCCCCAGCCCCATCCGGTAGTACAGAACAAAAGGTATATGAGGGATCCGATTGGCAGTACCAGACTGGATACTATGAAGTCCTCGCTGTCGAGCACATCTCTGCCGCCTATCAGGTGCAGTGAACTCCAGATATTATATCCAAATACGCAGGGAAGAGACGCGATCAGCAGGATGATACAGTTGATCACAGACGCTTTCCTTCGCCCGATCCCGAAATTATCCATATTGGTCCTGATGATGTTCTCAAATACCGCTATAACCGTCGAAAAGCTGGCAAAGGTCATAAACAGGAAGAAAAGAGCGCCCCAGATCCGACCTCCGGGCATATTGATGAAAACCTGAGGCAAGGTGATAAATATAAGCGACGGGCCTGCATCAGGCTGGATATTGTACGAAAAGCAGGCAGGGAATATTATCAGTCCGCTGCAGATCGCAACAAATGTATCGAGAGCGCATATGGTGACGGATTCACTGATCAGAGTATTCTCTTTAGACATATAGCTTCCGAACACCTCCATGCACGCATTTCCAAGGCTTAATGTAAAAAATGCCTGGTTCATCGCGGCTGTTATCACATTGCCTATACCGTTTTCAACGGCCCGGTCGATATCGGGAAGCAGATAAAATTCAAGTCCCTCCACGGCGCCGGGCAGAGTGAACGCACGGCCGATCAGTATGACAATAAGCAGCAGCAAACCAGTCATCATCACCTTTGTGATGCGTTCCAGTCCTGACTGAAGCTCAAAGGAACAGACCAAAAACCCCAGAATAACGGTCAGAGCCATAAACAGTCCCATACTCCCGGGATCACCCAGCATCTCACCGAACACGGCACCGGTATCAATACCCGTCGAATCAAAGGTTCCCGTAAGAAATTTTACAAAATACGATATCATCCAGCCGGAAACCGTGGTGTAATACATCATCAGCAAATAGCATCCGAATATGGCAAACCATCCGTGAATGTGCCATTTGGAGCCCTGCTTCTCCAGAGTTTTATAGCTCTGCACCGCGCTCCTGCGGGAGGCACGGCCCACAGCAAGTTCCATCGTCATCACCGGTATGCCCATTATCAGGAGGAAGATCAGATAAATGATCACAAACAAACCTCCTCCGTACTGTCCGGTGATATATGGAAATTTCCATACATTTCCAATCCCAATGGCGCATCCTGCGCTCACCAGTATGAAACCCATCCTGGATTTAAAGCCTTCATTTTTCATGTCATATTCCTACACCTGGCCTTGATAGCCTTTATGGTTCCTTTCCGCTTTCTCGTTTATTCCGAATATTTCGACGAAGGTTGCGCCGGATTGCTCATCTTTAAGAATGCCTTTATCGAGCGCATATCCCAGAATTTTGACGTGCTTGTCAAGCATCCTTGAAGCATCGATCGCTATGCGGTGACGTTCCTTCGTGGCCTTCTTGCCCCTCATGTAATTGAGGGCGAGATTGCTGGCCTGTGAAGCATAGGAATGAAGTCTCGCGAAATGCTTCCTCTCCAGCTTGTAATAGGTCCATCTCTCCATGGCCTGATAATATGAATCAAAAAGTTGCAGGAACTGCGCGTACCTCGGATCGCTGCCCCTGTCCGCGGTCTTGATGCGGTCCGCGATACTCTCAAGTTCCTTAAATCCGTTGATCGGCACATTGTATTGTTCCCTGTATGCGCGTCCGGCCTTTTCGGAAACAAAGAGGGGCACGTTATCCCTGAGCAGCTGCTCGTTCCTGATCCCGCGTTTCCTGAAAGCTTCGTCATCAGCCTTTGTCGCGCTGCCTATGCTCAGATCCAGGTTCCTGGGTTCATATGTCAGCCGGCCGTCAACAATCCTGGGCGCAAAGAATGCGATCGGTACCTCCATCCTGCCCGCGATGAACGCCGCGTAATTCTTTAGTACGTTTAAGTCATTGCCTGAATAATTATAGTTTTTCCTGACGTAAATACTTAAGGGTTCTCCGCCCACGTAAATCATCTCGATCGGACTCTCTATGCCCATACTCCTGTACAGGGCCTCATCATCCGCCGTACCGTTGCCGATCTTCTCGATGCTCTTTATTACCGGTTCGGCGCTTTCCTTGAACTTTTTGGAGAAGGAGCCCTTCTTGCCCTTTTCCTTAAGAGCCAGGGCGCTGAATCCGTCGGGGAATGCCATGCCGGGGTTCTTGATCCTCTCACCTGTTTCCTTTGCCCATCTCTTGTCGCGTGCCTCGTTCAGTTTGGCTTCCCACTCACCTGAAGAATGGACTTCTATGGTATTGTCCTCCACCAGCTCCTCAAAATCCAGCTTATCCATGTCGGCTACGAGCTGCATGGGTTCCATCACGTCATTTAATTCTTCCAGTCCCTCGACGTCGCTCTCGAAGTTCATTACATGCACGTCATCCAGTTCGGCGAATTCGTCGTCAATGCCCGGTCCCCAGTCGCCCGGAGCCTCTCCGGCGTTTTGACCTCCGGCTTTCTTTTCCTCACGGTAGACTGAATCAAGCCTCTGCTTATTGGTAACCAGTACTTCCTCTTCGGCAGGTACCTGCTGCCCTGCTGCCTGCTGACCGCCCTGTCCGGCACCCTGTGCTCCTGCCTGACGTTTCAGCTGTCTGGGCAGGTATACGGAATTGAACACCACGTCGTCATAGAGCTGTGTCATGGCCTCGATGCCGTTTTTGTGCAGGATGGTCTGCTCGTTCTTAACCTGCTTATAAGTAGCCTGTCCGGGAGCGTTTGCCTCACGTCCGGCTTCATTCTTGAATGAGAACGTACCATTCTGAGCATCATAGTTAAGTTCGAACTGGTTGGCTATTTCGGCTTCGTGGTTCGTCATATCCTCCAGCCATACGAGTTCCACCTGCTGTCCGGTCTCTGCGAAGATGTCATCTACCGAATCCACGTACGGCAGCACGGCATCGGGATTGCTTTCAAGCGAATCGTTGACCATGAGGACGTCATCATTCCTGATCTCCCTTATCAGCATGAAGTGTCCGTCGACGAGCATGCCGACCGGCCCCTTCTGCAGGCTTGCTCCCAGGGTCTCGCGGAACCTGCGCTTGCAGTAATCAAGCCTGCCCTCCTCACGGCTGATGATTGCGGTCCTGACCGCAGCCGTGGGCAGCTTGTCCTGTATATAGTCACCGAAGATGGCAGGGTTGCCGTACTCGGTACCCGCGTACATGCTGTTGACCAGGTTAACGCCGGCGTCATAGGTTGCCCTGTCCTTCACTCCCGACTCCTCGAATTTCGGTATGCTGAGGGGCTTGTTTTTGATCATGTTCAGGTCAGAAACCTTCTTGCCGGCATACGCGTTCATGAGGCCCGACATCGTGCAGGCCCAGCAGTACGAGGTTCCCTTGCCCTGGCTCTCATACTTGACGTGGGTACCCTTTTCGGGAGCATTTATGTCAAACTCCCTGTAAACGGGAGGTATCTCATAATGGAGATCCTGCTGCTGTTGTGCGGCGATCTCCTCGTCTACGTTGATCTTCTCTTCTTTCTTCTCTTCTGCAACCTCCTCGTCGGAATAATCTATCCCGCTCTCGTCCAGTTCTTCCTCAAAGAGCTTCTCGTCAAATACAAGCTCACCCTGTCCGGCTTTCTCCGCGTTCACGGCCTCCCCGGCCGGAAGCTCTGAAAATGCCCTCAGGTCATCCAGGTCTATGCCGTAATAGCCAAGTTTCGTCCTGAAGTCCTGATCGTTGATAATGTCATCAATGGTCATGTGGGTCCTGCCCAGCCTTGATACCAGCATGATAAGTTCAATATGCATCCTCTCCGGATACGAACGCCTCCTGGAGCCTATGTCCTTAAGCTCCAGATAGAATTTGTTCGTGACCATCCTTCTGAGTATTTCCTGGGAAAGCTGATTCTTAAAACGCCCCTTTAGGCTGACGCGGGTTTTGTCGGACACCATGAAACCAAGTCCGGGGGTATTGGCCAGATATTTAATGCTCTCGAAGCACCTGTGTCTTACCTCGCCCGTCAGCAGTTTGGATCCCTCCCTGATCTTTGTAACGTCTGCCCGGGCTTCCGTGGCTTCATTTCCATCGTAACCGCCCATCAGGGTCTCCGTATCGGCCACGGTGGCATCGTGTAGGAACTGATCGTTCCATGCCTTATAAAACTCCTCTGAAGCCTGCTTCCTGGCTTCGGCCTTTTGGTCATCGGCTATGCCGATGCCGGCGTATTTCCTGACGTTTTCGATAAATTCGGCAGTTCCCTTTACGTCTTCTTCGCCCCCCTTCTCACCGATCTTGCCGCTCGTCAGCATGCCGGGATGGAAGACTATCAGCTTCTTCAGCAGATCATCGCTTACCTCACCTCCCAGTGCATCCCCGGTCTTTTTGAGCAGAACCTCCTCACGCTCATCGAGGTAGAAATTATAGTAGTTCATCAGATTGGCATCCTGCTTACGCTGCTCCCTGATGGCCTTTTTTTCGGCGGCGGTATAGAGATTCAGGCTCGCCTTCTTGAAATCCACCAGGTTCCTTCCCCCGGTCAGATTATTGTCAGAGGTATACTTCAGAGCCTTTTTCCATATATTTCTGGCCTCGGCCACAGATACCTTAGGACCCTTCATTTTGTGATTATCCTTGGTATGCTCCTGATTTATGAGATTCTCCGTCAGGAATACGTTCAGACCGGGCTCATCTATATTGGTATCGTAGGATTTAAAGCTGAAAAACCTGGGGTTCTGAGCCGCATTCATGTTCTGATAATATTCCAATCCCAGATTCATGGCATCATTCATCTCTTCAAAGGTTATCCTGCCGTATTTTACCAGGATCTCGGCCGTCGTCATCGGCTTACCGTCGGAACTTGATTCCCTCTCAGCCTCCGTATCAACGAGATTAGCCATGTCCTGTCCAAAGAGGTTTCGGAGAAAGAAATCCTTCTGGCCGTCCCTCAGGGCCTCCATGAATACGCCGAAGGGCAGATCGTCTCCCAGGGTTCCGTAGGTATTCTGGTAACGTTTCATGTTCTCATATTCCATGCGGAAAAGCGCAGCAAGTGAATTGAGGAATCTCTCACGAGCGTATAGTCTCTGATCATTATCGTTAAGATTGATGTCCGTACGATAGGTGATCATCAGTCCCTCAAAGATATCCAGAACTTCTTCATTGGTAAGATCCCCCGCGTACTGAGTGCAGATCATCGCCGGCAATCTCTGGATGTCCGTCGTCAGCTTAAACACCTCTCCGGTTTTGGGATCCTTAAACGTAGGCGTAGTGACCTCTTTTCCATTTTTATCCTTAAATAATTCAAAGAGCTTATCATAGAGATCCAGCCGCTCATTTGGGATCACCTTGCGAACCTGCTTAGGATCGTGGGAGTAATACCTTGAATAGGTCTTGACGGCATCAAACAAGTTCTTTGCGGATCCTTTATAATACTTCTGGGCCTCGGGAAACGGAACCGCGTCATCCGTGGCCGCTATCATTTCCTTAGTAGTCTCCATGCCTAATCCGGCTGCTTCGACAAACCTGCCGATCTGTCTGTTGGCATCCCTTACGGCTGAGGGTTCCGCGCGGGTTAAGTCGGGACGTCCGATGAGATGGGCATTCTGCCTGCCGATGGATTCTGCGCGTTCAAGCACGGCCTCGATCCCGGAATCCTCCCTTGTGCGGTACTCCGAACCCTGCATGCGTCTCGCACACTGTGATACCAGGTTGATCAGTCCGGCGATCCTGAGCCTGTCTTCGTCTCCCCTGACCTCATCCTTGTCGGCGGATAATTCCTCATTGTAGTGCAGGACGTAATAGGGATCCGTGATAAGTGCCTTGCGGGCTCTGTAATAATCCGAAACTGCCAGCATCTGATTCAGTCTCTTTTCGACCATCTCAAGATCGGAGAACCTGGCGCCGATCCTCCTGGTCATCAGGCGTTCCCTATACCCGGGATTGGCCTTCAACAGTTTATCATAGGCCAGGGCTTTGCTGCTTATACTTTCCAATTCATAGGCGTTTTTGGCAAAATCTTCGTCCGTGACGATTTTGATATCCAGATTAATTTCCATGATCTCCATGGTCATTATGTCCAGGATCTCATCACGGGTCTTTTCATCCGCATAGCGTTCTGCCATGGAATTGTTGACCTCGGCATCGCCTTCCATAAATGCGCTTAAATATTCGATGTTTTTATCTCCGACCGCCATACGGTTCTTAAGCGATATGGATCTGCGTGCAGCGGCTGACTCGCCTCTGAAGAAATCCGCCTTCCTCTTCAGGTTCTCCGCGGCAATGCGCTTTTTGCATATCCTGGATTTGGAATTGTACAGTTTGGATTCCCGCTCGGATACGGTGTAATTCACGTACGTGAAATCCCCGGCAAACTGATCCTTAAAAGACTCCCCTTCGGCATATGAGACCTTGAGGTCACCGAATTCAGCGCCATCGAGCACCCTTTCCGTGCCGTTCAGCAGGTTGTAGGCTTCCAGGGCCTTAGACTGACCATGGAGTCCCTGCCGGAACCTGATCTTGTCCTCGATCACGCTTAATGGCACTTGTATGTCAAAGCCCGACAGTGTATCCGTGAGGCTCTTTACGGCGGTCCAGAAGTTGATTCTGTTGGCGTCACGGCTATCCATGGCCTGACTCAGGTTATCATCTATCTCCTTCCGGGTCATGTGCATGACGTCGTCAACGCTCACCTTCATCCTTGCCGGCTCTTCGGAACCAAATACCTGACCAAACTTTTCGTCATAGAAGCTCTCGGCGCTCATGAGGAGCTCGCACCTGGCCTTGATCTCATCCACGTGCACCCCGTTTAAGCGGCAGCTTACTTCCTCGTCCATCCTCAGCTTCTTGTATGCTTCTATGTAATTGACGGCCTCCATGGCCAGATGGGACACGGCGAAACAATCCTCGTACCTGGTGGGATCGTCTGCGGGGTTGGTTATTATGTCCTTGTACGACTTAAAGTCAAAGCGCCTGAGATCAAAGGCCATGATGGTCCTGAACATCTCCTCGATGGCCCTGGCCTTATTCTGTTTGGAGACGGCATCAGTCTTCTCCCCGTCGACGACGATGCTTTTGTACATGGACGTGCTCTTTGAGAGTTCTTCCTTCTCACCATATCTGTTCAGCACGGACATGTAGGACAGGAATCCCGGCCGGACTTGTCCCTTAGGCTTATATGCAGGATCGTTTTTCTTAAGTTCCTTCAGCACGTCGTCATACAGGATGCTTGTTGACGCGTCAAAGTCCTTTGCGAACCTGCTGCAGAAATCGGCGATCTCCTTAGCCTCTTCAGGAGTCACGGCTTTTACGACGCCGTTGTTCTTAAGCTCGTCATACAGCGTAACGGCCACTTCCTCCCTGATGCCCTTTGCGGCACGGTCCGCATGGGCCGCCACCTTGGAGAATCCGGACTGATGCATGAACGGTATCCTGCCGATGCATTTATCCAGCAGGCTGAAGCTGGCTTCGGACACCTTGTGCACCGCGCCGCCGGCATTGATGTCAATGCTCTTGTCTACGTCGATCGAATTGATCAGCATATCCACCGACCCGGAGTCTATCTTATGCCAATCCGCATAATCGATGGCAGCCATGCGGACGTCCTTTGCCGCCTGGGCAACGGCGCTTGCAAAAGCTCCCGAGCAGTTGGCTCCGTAATATGCCTCATATTTAGCCAGGAGTGCCTTGTCCTTGACGTAATTCGGGAATTCCGTGGTGGAGCCTCCGAGGTTTGCACCTATCTTCTCGATCCTCTGCCTGTAAGCCGCGTTTCTAAAGGATTCCGCAGGGTCACGCGCGTCCAGGCGGGAGAAATCATATCCCATGACTTCCTCTGCCACGGACTTATACAATTCCTCCTTCTCCTTATCCGTGCCGGTCTGCATCACGTCTATGACCTTTATGACCTCATCCGCGGACCTGCCGGTCAGGTAGGGCGTAAGGGTACGTCCGAAGCTGCCGAATTTGGCCCGACCGGTTTGTCTGGCATGGGCGCAGGCAATGGCCGTAAGCTTTGTTCCATATATGCTCTGCATATAGGTTTCGGTATTACGTAAGTATTCGTTAACGTAGGCGTTTTTTTGATAATTTACTTTGCGTTTCTCAAGCTCCTCATCAGGGACGTCTCCGGGAATGAGTCCTTCCTCTCCCTGCACCGGATGGGTAAGGCCGTACATGAGACGTATGGTCTTCTCCCGGTCCTTGTGCTCCTGCTTATAGCGTCTGGTCATGGACTTTAAGTACTTCTTAAGGTCTCCGCCGATCCTCGGGGGCTCATGCCTTTCGGTTAGATCGGTTTCGCTTTTAATGCCGCTGAACACTTCATTCTCAAATTCCTTATAAGTCCTGCCGTTTATCAGATCATCAGGATTATCCAGGACCTTCTTCTGTACGTCGGCTACCATCCTCTCCGCCATGGTGAAGGCTTCTATCTTGGCACGGAGTTCAATGAGCGCGTCGTCGGCAGGTGCAAGTCCGCGCTGAACGGCCACGAACAGCAGGTGCTCCACGTCATGCACCTGCTCGAAGGCATACTCATTCTCGTCATAATGTTCGGCGATGTCCTTCAGGCTGCCAAAATGCAGGTTTTCGATCTTTAAGTCCCTAAACCTGCCCAGGGCCTCCTTCAGCAGCTTAGGCGTAAAGCGGGCGTCATAATCCTTGTCAAGGAATCGCCTGTTTCCGGCAAACTGAAGCGCCTTATCCGAGAGCCTGTCAATGATCCCGCGCTTTTCTTCTTTTGTAGCCAGGATCTCAGCCATTCTTTTGCCCTGCTGCTCCGCATGCTTTTTGGCGGAATCCATGCCCTTGTGCCTTACGAAATGCAGGGATCTGATGATGGAAACACCGGTAAGATAGTCCTTGAGGACCGCATTATCCGTCTTGTCAAGGAGATTCTTGATTTCCTCGTCGGTATATGAAATATCATCCCTGGCCATATACTGGTAATAGGGATTCTTCATAAGACCCTTCTGGGCATCCAGATACTCCTTAACCTCCGCGAAGGTGGCGATCCTGGTCTGAAGCGCCGCCATATCCTCATCTTCAGGCATGTATCCCAATTCAACTGCCTCGTCGATCCAGTGCTTCATGTAGTCGGCGGCTTCACAGAGGGAGTAATTCGCTGCCAGATTTTTGACAAATTCTTCATCACTGCCCATATCAAAGGGCTTATCCCTGAGCTCTTTAAATTTCGCGATCTTCCCGATGAAGACCTCCCTGGTCAGATGCGCATACTTACGCTCTGCTTCCACATGAGCTGCCTCATATTCCATGATACCCTGGGCGTTTTTCTTACGCTCAAGCGCCTTCTCGGCTCGCTTTTTGATATCGGATTCCGACAGATTCTCATAATAATTTCTGTTGATATTCTGATACTGGGATTTCGAGAAATGCTTAAGCTCCTCCGCCTTCAGAGACGTATGCATATCCTTTATGACAGCCTTTGCGTCATTAAGCTCTTTCTTTGCATCAGCCGCTTTTTCCTTTTTGGTCTTCTTCTTAGGCATAAGAACCGGAACCTTGCCGGCTTTCTCCTTCAGCTCTGCGGTATTGACGGTCTTCTGCGCCTTCTTCTGTCCGGATTCCTTCAGATCTTTTTTCTTTTCGGATTCCAGGTTCTTTCCCAGATCCATCGCCAGATCTTTGGACGAACGGATCTTCTTAATGTCCTGGGCTTCGCCGGTCGGAGCATTTTGGGGGATATTCCGGACGGTATGTGACTTTTTGATCTCTTCTTTGTTCCAATCCATAATTATTCTCCTATACTATATAAGATTAAGCATGATCCCGTGTTTTCTTCCCGGGATGCGGTATTCTTCACTGTCTGCGCCGGTGAGTTTCTCTATTATTTCAACGGCCTTATCCGTCCGGTCGGTAAAAGTTATATACCCCTCTGTCCTGTTATCCTCCAGTATCACATCATATACCGCGCAAAGTGTGGAGGCGAGCAGCTGGAAAGATCCGTCGGAAGCCATATAAGCCACATCAAGATCCCCTTCGTTTCGCTCCCTTATCAGGATACAGCATGAGATATTACCATCCTCGTCCACAGCGGAAAAGCTGTACCTCAGGGATATCCCGGTAAGATATGTCGGATCCATGCCGTATCTCTGCACGAATTCGACGGTCTTTTTGCCTATATCTCCGTCAGAAAGCGGATGTATCCTTTTTTCGTACCTGTCGTTTTCGGCCAGCTCTTCGATCACGGCTCCGTATACGAGATCTGCGATGGGGACTTTGTAGATGCCGGGATCACTTCCCACAAGAAATCCGTAATCCGTCAGAAAATCATCAAGCCCCCCGGCTCTGTCTTCAAAGTCTATCTCAATACCTTCAATCTCAGTATGCTTCAGGATCGATGTCAGAACATCCATCATCGCCGTCGCCGCACCCTGTTCGCGCACATCGGGATCGGTATATAACCACCTTATCAGGGCCAGGGATTCGAAGGCTTCCACCGCCAGAGCCGCGCAGGCCTCATCATCGTCACTGATGGCTCCCAAAAGAAGGTGGTCTTCACTGTAAAGCAGCTCCTCGGGAATAAGCTCTTCAAAAAATTCTCTGTTTTTTTCGGTAATTCTGGTTACTTTCATACAAAACTCCTCATCTGTCTCTGAAAACCACCCAGTTATGTGACCAGGGCACAGGCAGTCCGAATAATGTCACAACCCTCCCCGAGGGTCTCCTGTACCATGAATAATTCCATCCTGCTCCCATATCCATATACACAGCATTGGTTACACCAAGCCTGTGCAGTTCATCCATAAATTCATTAAAATGCAGCATCTTGACCGAATCGATGATGCACAGATGTCCGTTAAGCTCCGCAAGCGTCCTGTAGCAGCGCGACCGCGGTCTGTCAAAATTCATGACCGTCTCTCCGTCCCTGATCAGGCCGAACTGCATAAAACCGCTTCCTCCCGCATCGGCCGCTCTCTTTACTGCCGCAGAGGGATCATCAAATTCAAAAGAAAACTCTCCGTCCGCAAAAGTAAAAGCCGCAAAAGAATCCTTGTTATAAGGACTTAAGTACAGATCTCCATTGACCGCATGATCTCCCTCCACATTTTCCTGCGTAAATCCGAGACTCACCGTATGCTGAAACGCTGCTCCGCTGCACCACACGATCGAATCATCGGATTTGGAAGGACGCCTGTCACATACCAGCTCAACCTCAGAATAACCCGGAAAGAAAACATATACGGTGCCGGTGTTATAGATCACGGTCTCCTCCCCCGGCAGGATCTCTTCCGCTGCCATTGCAGATGCGTCGATACTCTCGGGGATATTAATATGATATTGTGAAATGAGCCCCATAAAGATAAATACGAAGGAAGGTATCACAAGAAAAGAAGATGCGTAAAAAATCCTGTACAGCACCTTAAGAGGCCCGAAAGTAAGCTTTTCGGGGCCCCAGAGATACAGGTTAAGCGCAACAAACTGGAGTATCGCAAGTGAAAGATATACGGCATGCAATATGTTTAACCACATCTGAGCGACAAAAAAGGCCGTATACGCCCACAGCGACAGAAGCGCCATTGCCATAAGCCATATTCCGAAAAGGCGTTCTTTCATACTCATTGCTCTTTTTCCTTTTTGCGCTTGGACATCATAAGCTCCTGACGCAGCAGTTTGAATGAGTCAAACTGGGACTCTATGCTGACCGTCAGCAACAAAACAGCCATGTCCGTCAGGTACTGCAGAGCGTTTTTCCACAGGATCGACGGTGAAAACCCAAGCCGGCTGTTGGCAGCAAGAAGCATGATGTACACACCGAATTTAAATATGATCGCCACACGGTTAAAGATGACATTCTGGGGAGTACCGTGCAATCCGTAACAGATGTGAAAGTGGTTGATAGTGATAACGATGGTCATGAGAAAGGACATGCCCGCAGCCGCAAGGTAAAGACTTCCCTGTACTCCGGCCACCAGATATATATCAAAATCCTGCTCGCCCCACAGTCTGTCAAGGACAAAGTAGGCTTCCTGATACATAAGACTGAAAAGAACTCCGCCCATCAGCCCCTTTGCCACATCCCAGTTATAGTGCCTGAAAGCGAAAAACATGCTGACAGCCGTTATCATCTTGATCAGTATCTCGAAGGTTGAAAAGATATTGGCTTCGCTGCGAAAAAAGATCAGCAGAATAAGACTGGTGACAACGGCAAAAATACATGCCGCCGCCATCAGGTACTCATTTAGAAATATTGATTCGCGTTCTTCTGTGGAGGATATCATAATACCAATAAAGCAAACAATTGCTAATATCGTTTATGATACAACGATACCGACCATCGGTCAATCGATCTGCTGAGACTGCTGTTCCAGCTGATTCAGTTCCCTTTTTACTCTTGCTACGATCTCGGTGATCATAGAGGCTCCGGCAGAAATCTCCTCCGAGGAGGCGGCCAGATTCTGTGTACGGGTATTGACTCCCGAAACCACATTCAGCAGATTCTTTGTATCTTCGACAATCCTTTCTATGGAGTTTCGTATCTGCAGATTGCTCTGACTGCTCTCATTGGCGGTTTCTCTTGAATTGGTCGCAAGTGAATTGATCTCACCGGCAACAACGGCAAAGCCTCTGCCGGCCTCGCCTGCACGTGCGGCTTCGATACTGGCGTTCAATGCCAGCAGATTGGTCTGCGACGCTATATCAACGACCTTGTTGTTATTGGCTTCAAGCTCCTGAAGAGCCGCCATTATTCCGTGCATAGACTCATCCAGTGAGCGGCAGAACTCTTCCACATTACTTACATCTGCGGAGATCTCCGAACTCTCCTCGGCGTTGGCGGTGTTGCCGCTGACCATTCCGTCTATGGATTCCTGCAGTCCCTCAAAATGCTTATTGACCTCGGCTATGGTATCCGACAGACTGACTCTCTGTGCATCCAGGGCAGCTCTCTCTCTTTCCACAAGTTCCTGGGCTTCAACCTTTTCCGACTCTACAAGTCCTTTAAGGTAATGTACACAGTTTTCCCTGTGATTAAAGCCGTTATAGATAGCGGTCGCCATATCGCGGCATGTATCATATCCGCAGCAGGAACAGTTGATCCTGCGCGATTCCGGTGTCAGCTTGTTCATATCCGTAAATATCGCTTCAAGCTCTCTGTCGCCGGGTCTGTTTATCCTGCAATTGGCGGATCTGTCCGTATAATGTCTGAGATAGTCGTTCAGGTTGAGTTTTTCAAACTGTTTGTTTAAAGCCTCGAGGCGCTTTTCGGGAGTGAGTCTCGAGGCCCAGGCTCCTTTGTCCTTCCTGTTTTTCTTCTTAACGCTCTCACGAATGTTCAGGATATTGTAGAGCGTATCATCAGTCGAAGCGACCTCATCATTCGTACCGGTACCGTACAGACATCCGTCTTCGCAGTTAAGTGCATCGATAAAGAGGAAAGGAGTCTTTTTGCCCTTGATCCGGTCCTTATTCTTCTCCAGGAAATGATACATTCTCTTTTCGCCCTCGATCTGGCGGATGAACACGCTCTCGCCGAGCAGCCAGTACACATTCTCCTTGAGTCCGCCGGGAGTGGGATAGATCGATCCGAGTCCGTATTCTATTTCATCGGAACAGGGCTCACCGCTGATCTTATTCTCCTTTACGTATCTCATCAGATGATCGAAGGTAACGTTGTAGTTTACCAGTCCCTTGTTATTAGGGTCATCTATCTCCATCTTCTTGGCTATGCAGGGACTGATGAATGCAAGCTTGTCCCTGATCCCGAGCTCCTTACGCGCATAAACCGCTGCACACATCAGGGGGCTCTGTACCGGAAAAAGCATAGGGATAAGCTCCGGAAGATAACGCTCGATATAGCCCACCACCGCGGGACAGGGCTGTGAGATACCTCCCAGATAATTGTGTGTCTGGATATATTTGATATAGCCCCAGGTCGTGATATCGGCTCCGAACGAAACACTGATGAAGCGCTTCACGCCGAGCTTCTTAAGCCCTCCGAGGACTCTCTCATATTCACGGGGATAATTGGCCTTGAACGCAGGGGCGATCAGCACTGATACGGCTTCACCCTTTTTGAGATCCGAGAAGAATCTTTCTGTGTCATCCCTGAACTCCCTTGCACCGTGTTCGCAGGCATCCATGCATGCACCGCATGCGATACACCTGTCACCGTCAACATGTATACGGGATACTCCGCTTCCGTCCGGCGTATCCGATACGCACGCTCCCATACAGCTGCAGGCGTTTATACACTTGTTGCAGCCAACGCAATTGTCATTGGTAAACACTAATGATTCATTCATTTTCAAGCTCCTCCTTAAGATGCATTAATTGCACACGGTATGTGTCCGTAAAAAGACTCCCAAGAGCAGCAGGCCCTTGAGAGCTTCCTGTTAGCAAAATGATTTAGAAATTCAGTGAAATGCCGGATTGATCGATCTGTCAAAAAATATCAGCCGATCCTTAGGCTGTTCCGTCAGCCGGCATATACCACCTTCGACGATATACCGTCCAGCATTCCTATCCTGCCCGATAACGAACTTATCACATCCTGAGATGCTTCTGAGGTCTTCGACCTTCCGCTTCTACTGTTCTTTGACGACCGCTTTTTTGAGAGGGGTCCATATGATGAAGAAATATACGAATCCGATGATCGCGGTCACAAACTGCGTAACGGAAAATGTCATCCGGAACACGCCCATCTTGCCTCTCAAAGGACTCTCGGCAGGTATAAATGTCGGCAGAAGCCAAAGCGCTATGGTCAGTCCCATGAATAATCCCTTGGCAAGTGCACAGAGGATCGCTGCAACTATCGAACGCGGGCTGAACAGCGGCCTGCGGTGCGTGATCGCCGGCTGGAAAAACAGTGCGACCATTACAACCAGCACTATATTTCCGCACATGATCAGCGGAATGATTCCCGGAACCGCCTGCATAACGGGACTAGCCGCAATGAGAAAGGCCGTAACGGGCGTGATGACAGACAGTACGATCCCCCAGGTCAGACCAGCCATCATAACCGCCAGTATCAGGCACAGGTTAATGATCGGTCCGGTGATGTAGACACTCAGGTTCTTCAAAAACTGGCTTGCAATACAGATTGCAAGCAGAATAGCCGAAACAGCTATCTGTTTCGTTAACGGTACAGTACTTTTTTCAATTTTCATAGTTCCTCCTTCTTGCTCAGGTACCGACCTCTAACCCCGAAATATCAATTATGGCATACCCGGAAGCGATCCTTTGCAGTCAGCATTTATTTGTCAATCCCGATTACAATGGCCGGAAAAGCGGTTTGTACGGAAGTTCCCGAATGTATTTCCAATCTCCGATACCATTTTTATTTGGGCTTGTCCGAAAACAGATTATATCACGTAATACGCTGTTTTGCTCTCCTTTTTTAGCATTTTTTCATAGTTTTAAGCAAATAAAATTGTTACTTATACCAATAATTTGATATTACTATTTCATTTAGGTATATCGCTGCATTACGCCTCCCGGATGGACGTCACTCAACAACAGCCACGGGATCGAATATGATTTTATGCTGCGATTATGCTTAGCCCGGTCACTCAACGACACTCACGGGTTCGTATCTGATACGGAATTCCGGCATCTGTGTGAGTGTGGCATAGTAATTCTCCGCCCAGTCATCGCTGCCGTCATCAACATTCACGCCATCCGCAGGAGTGGCAAATATCTTAATCTCAAGCTCGGTACCGTCTCCGACCGGATCATCAAAAAATGCAGACATCATATCCACACGCTTCGTTCCGGGAGCCTTATAAAACCAATGACCGTTCAGCTCCATCATAAGTGAAAGCTCAACATCATCGCCTTCAAAAGCGATCTCACAGAACTCGGGGCTGTGGTCAAATCTAATCCTCATAGCGATACCGTCCGCATCCTCGGCTCCGCCCCACCTGAGCCTGATGGGGAAGTCCTTCTCACCGGATGACTTATACTCCGGTGTACAGTAAGGATCATTAAGCAGTTTCCTGTAGTCCTTCATGATCGGCTGCGGGATACCGACGCTGCTGTTGTTTGGATCCTCTATCTCAAGTCCGAGTCTGCCGCGATCCCTGAACTGATAGAAGGTAAAAGCCTCAAACCAGTCAGCTTGATTCTTTTTGATCTTATCAACCAGTCTGAGCACAACCTCTCCCTGATGAAGGGGGCCTGTCACGTCGCCGTCGGCATTCATTTCACTCATAACGAACGGTTTGTCCTGTCCGGTGATCTTTTTCAGTCTTTCCGCCGTATAAAGTGCATGGTCAAAACAGGTCTGCGTGGGTGTAAAGGTGTTGCGCCCGTGGTCGTCCTTTTCCGCTATATCGTAGGGCCATCCGAAATTAAGAGCCAGATAGCGGTCACCGCTCCATACGTCTGCTGCCTTGTAGGCATCAGCGTACTCATCCTCACTGTCAACCTTACCGTCCTTTTCGGTGGCAAATCCGGCACAGAATACCGTCTTAACGTTGGGAGCCTCTTCGTGGATAATGTCCGTAAACCTTACAAAGAAATCGGAGATCTCCTTATGACTGAATCGCTTGTTGTGGGTAAACCAATCCCCCACACACTCATGGTTAATACGCAGTCTCATTCGGCCATAGGGACGAAGCTCTCTGGCAACCCGCCTCAGCGTATCATCATCCAGAGAGCAGTCGATAGTAAGTGTCAATGTCACATCCTGACCGTGGCGCCTGACATCCTTCATGCTTTCGAAAGGCTCTCCGTTCGCACCGTAAGGAAAATAGTCATCATAGGGATAGTCCCATGCGAAATTGACCTCCATATCCTTACATGCTTCGGAAATGCGGGCCGGCCACTCCTTATCCTTAGGATAATAGGTATACATCAGATTAATGTTGCGATGAGGGCGTCCGAGCGTATGCAGGATGTAATCCTGACCGACATACTCACCTCGTTCACTTCCGTCGGAAAGATCAAGGGCCAGCCTGGCCTTGCCCATGTGAATACCGTAAAACTTATTATTTTTTTCCATATTACCTCCATTTATCAAAATCAATACAGCATACAGGATACTCCTGTCTGACCTACCAGTTTTTGTCTGCAAGAACCTCATCTATGGCGGCAAGCTCTTCTGTGGTAAACTCCGGATTATCCAGAGCCCTGACGTCATGGTCTTTATTCATTAGACGGTTTACTCATCATTCAGCACTATTAAAATCATATTCGCTTATTATATTAAAAGCAATTATTTTCTATAAGGGAAAAATCCTGAAAATAAAAAAAACTGATCATCTATCAAAACGATAAATGATCAGTTGAAGTGCCTGGAATCTGATTCGAACCAATGACACGTGGTTTTTCAGTCCTATGCTCTACCAACTGAGCTATCCAGGCAAGTGGAGTAGCGGGAGCAGGATTTGAACCTGCGACCTTCGGGTTATGAGCCCGACGAGCTTCCAGACTGCTCCATCCCGCGTCGTCGTCGCTGTGGACTTCGCTTCTGTCGTCCTTCGTAGACTCAGGACTCCCAGCACTTCGTCACAGCTCCTCTTCCCCACAAAGCAGGCTTTGCGGGGGCCCCATCAATAGCCGGGGAAATCTCTTCGGACGAAAACAGGATTTCGTCCGTTGAAGAACGCAAGGCATTCTTCTCTGCGATGTTATATATCGCACTCCCACAAATTATTCTTTGCGGGGGCCCCAAATGGAGCTCCTCTCGGAAATGGGTGGAGATGGATTCGAACCATCGAAGTCGTTGACAACAGATTTACAGTCTGCCCCCTTTGGCCACTCGGGAATCCACCCATATACTTGCAATGCCGATCAATCAAATGATGTACACTGCTACGAGCAATGCCGCTCTCGCAAACTGCGTTTGCTCGATCAAGTGCTTCGCACTATAGATATTCATACAGTGCTTTCAATTCGAAAACAAGCTTTCAATTGAAAGCACTGTATGAATATCTGCATTGCTCTGGTAAGCCGATATTCGGACTCGAACCGAAAACCTGCTGATTACAAATCAGCTGCTCTGCCAATTGAGCCATATCGGCAAATGTAATTTGCCGATATGGCGATACGAGCAAAAATCTGTGTTTCATGAGCAAAGCGAATGAAACAGGGATTTGCGAGCTTCTGCGAGCAAATACAGATTTTCGCGAGTCGAGCTTTCGATACGAGCTATCGGCAAACTTATTTAATTATCAAACTTCACTTTTTTACAAAATTTAATGGGGCCTATAGGGCTCGAACCTATGACCCTCTGCTTGTAAGGCAGATGCTCTCCCAGCTGAGCTAAGACCCCATATAAATCGTACCACTTTCGTGGAAACGACCCAGAACGGACTTGAACCGTCGACCTCCGCCGTGACAGGGCGGCGCTCTAACCAACTGAGCCACTGGGCCTCGTCGTCGCTGTGGACTTCGCTACTGTCGTCCTTCGTAAACTCAGGACTCCCAGCGCTTCGTCACAGCTCCTCTTCCCCACAAAGCAGGCTTTGCGGGGGCCCCCATTAATAGATTGGGGCTTCACTTCGGACTTTCATCCGACAATAAATGATTATACAACTCTTTTCCCTGCAAATCAAGATGAATGGGAAAGGTTTTGTATGGATCAGGTTGTACCCTGAAAACCGAACACCGTATCAAAACACGCTCTCTTAGAGGAAGTCCTCGACCTATTAGTACTTATCAGCTCAGTACATTACTGCACTTACACCTTAAGCCTATCTACCTTGTCGTCTTCAAGGGGTCT
>JAFUAB010000026.1 GCA_017460885.1 Lachnospiraceae bacterium | reverse complement strand
TCGCAGTAATACTTATCTCTTCGAATATAAACAATCCTTGCCGCAGCGCAGCGCAGGCGAGGTTGTTTCTTGTATTCGCAGTAATACTTATCTCTTCGAATATAAACAATCCTTGCCGCAGCGCAGCGCAGGCGAGCTTGTTTCTTGTATTCGCAGTAATACTAATAATATGCTATAATGTTATTTAAAGTATTTTTTCATTTAAGGAGGTTAATCATGGTATCATGTCCTAAATGCGGAACTCAGCTTCCCGACGGAACATCTTTCTGCAGTAACTGCGGAGCAGCTATTTCGGCAGCCCCGGAATCCGCTCCATCCGAGACGTCGTCTCAGACTCCGGAAGCAGCGACAACTTCCGAACCTGTACCGAATCCAGCACCGAATCCTGAACCTGTGCCTGCACCGACTCCTGCTCCGGCACCGGACTATTCAAAGTCCAATTACCAGCTTCCGCCAGAGGGTGCATACTCTCAGCCGTACCAGCAGACATATTACGGCGATCCCTCGGATCATACCCTCGAATTTGCTCCCGAAGAGGTGGCTGAGTATAAGCTTTTTGCCGTATGTGCATATTTATTGAGTTTCGCAGGCATAATTATCGCTCTTCTTGTTGATAAGGACTCACCGTATCTGAGATTCCATATTAAACAGGCACTCAGACTTACAATAGCTGAGATGCTTGCACTGATTCCTGCCATTATCCCTGTTCTCGGATGGGCGGTAATGCTTTTGCTCCTTGTCGTTTTACTTGTGATCGAGATAGTTGCCATCGTATGGGCATTCCAGGGCAAATCCAAGGATCTGCCGGTGATAAAAAGTATAGGTTGGCTTAACTGATTGACAAATGGCTGATATTTCACTAATCGAGACTATTCACCGTTTATATATTTCATTGACGGCATTGGGATTCAATATCCTTCTGTCTGTAATGCTGGTTGCTTTTGATCAGGGAGAAAGAGATCGAAATCGCAGCTTTGTGCAGCTGTGTCTTGTTGTTTTGGGCGGAAATGTCACTACCTGTATATGTACTGTGCTCAGGCGAACCATAGAGGTGGCAAGTCCGCCCTTTGTAGCATATTTCGCATATCTTCTGATGTGTCTGGTCAATGTTTTTGTTACCTACTATTTTGCCAGATATATTGAGAGTTATTTTTATGATGAAAACTCTTCCCAAAAGCTGATCCGCAGGATAAATTTCGGTCTGGTCATTTCAATCTGCGCCGCGGCGGTTGTTTTTTATGTGATCAAGCTTCCCGAATTATTGAATATGAATGATACCGCAGAGGCTGACTTCGGCGGATGGGTCAGGGTATTGTTCGGATATGCCCTTGAATTATATTTCCTTATATATACTGCCGCTGTTTTTTTAATACACAGGCAGAAACTTGACAGAAGAGCCTTTAATACAGGCGTGGTAGCCATGTCGGCTACGGTCATAGGAGTTGTGTTCCAGTTATTTTTCCCGGGCGTTCTGGTCAATTATGTCGGAGCTGTCATGGGACTCTATTTGTTCTATATCGGAGTTGAAACTCCGGACTATCGTAAACTCAGACAGACTCTTGAGGATCTGCGGGAAGCCCGTGAGGCCGCAGACCGGGCCAACAAATCAAAATCATATTTCCTGGCTAATATGAGTCATGAGATCCGTACACCGATCAATGCCGTAATGGGAATGAACGAAATGATCATCAGGGAGAGTACGGATGAAAACATCACCAACTATGCACATAATGTAGAAAATTCCGCAAGAAATCTGCTTTCGATAATCAATGATATTCTTGACTTCTCAAAGATAGAAGCGGGCAAGCTCGAGATCATAAATGCCCCTTACAGTTTGGGCGTGCTGTTGAACGAGACGGTCAATATGGTCGAATTCAGATCTAAGAGCAAAGGACTGAAATTAGACGTATTTGTCGAACAAAATCTGCCCGATATGCTTTATGGAGACGAGGTGCGGATCAGACAGATTCTGACCAATCTGTTGACCAATGCGATCAAATATACCGATGAAGGCACGGTTACTCTGACGGTAGAGGGGGACAGGAAACAGGATAACGAAGAAGTCCTTGAGTTGCGACTGGCCGTCATAGATACCGGGATCGGTATTCGGGAATCCGACCTTGATAAGCTTTTTTCACAGTTTGAACGAGTGGATCTGATACATAACAAGACTATTGAGGGAACCGGACTCGGCCTTGCCATCACTCATGATCTGGTCAGTGAGATGGGCGGTACCATCAAGGTGGAAAGCGTATATGGCAAAGGCTCTGCCTTCAGAGTGGTGCTCCCTCAGGAAATAAAGGGAAATGAGCTTATAGGAGATTTCCATGACAGATTCAGACGGGACAATCCCATTGATCCGGATGAGGAATTTACGGCTCCCGAGGCGAGAATACTGGTGGTAGACGATACCAGGATAAATCTTATGGTCACACAGGCTCTGCTGAAGAAGACGGAGATCCGGGTGGATACGGCAATGAGCGGACGCGAAGGCATAAGCAAATCGCTGGATGGTAAGTATGATATCATCCTGATGGATCAGCGTATGCCCCAGCTTGACGGAACTCAGGCCATGAAAATGATACGAAGCAGAGAAGAAAACCCCAATGCACATACAATTATCATCTGTCTGACGGCGGATGCTCTTTCGGGAGCAAGAGAAAGATATCTGGCGGAAGGATTTGACGATTACCTTACCAAACCCATAGAGGGAAATTCACTTGAAAAAATGTGTCGTAAGTATCTCCCCAAGGAAAAAGTAGCAGTAAAGAGATAAAAGGAAGTTTCAACACATGAACAGAAGAAATGATCTGTCAGTGATGACTGTGATAACTATCGTTATCATAGTTGCACTGCTTTTGATCCTGGAGTTTATCCTGCAGGTCAGGACAAACCGCGAAGGCGCATATCAGACAGCCGATGTCCTCTGCGACCAGATCATAGCGATCATAGATAATAATGACAATAAAGAGAGAGCTTTGGTAGAATCTCTTAAAGAGGATTATATCACCAGGGCCAAGGCCGTTGCATATATCATAGATCTGAACGAAGATCTTGAAATGAACGTTATGCAGCTCAAACGTATAGCAAATCTGATCTCGGTGGATGAGATACATCTTTTTGACGAAACGGGAACCATATATTCAGGTACCGTCCCCAAGTATTACGGTTACAGCTTTGATTCGGGAGATCAGATGGCGTTCTTTAAGCCCATGCTTGATAACAGGAAAATGGCAATGTGCCAGGATGTGACACCCAATACAGCCGAAAGCAAGGCAATGATGTATGCGATATGCTGGAATGACAGCTCCGAACGGATGATCCAGATAGGCATTGAACCGCTGAGACTTCTTGAGGAGCTCAGATCGAATGAGATCCACGAGGTAGTAGCGGGAATGCCCTCTTATGACGGGGTGGATATCCTGATATCGGGTCTGGATGACGGGATCGTTGTAGGGGCTACCAGACATGAGTGGCTGTATAAAAAGCTGGACGATCTCGGTATTGTTCAGAACGAGCGCCGGTCGGATAAGCCCGAAAGATCCGGTGTGACTCTGAATACGGTAAATTTCTACTGTTCGTCGTATATTACCGATAAATACAATATTATCATCCTGAATGATGCCAACATCGTAAATAAGGGTATTCCGCTTACTCTTTTTCTGACGTTTCTGTATCTGATGCTGGCCAGTGTGGTGATATTATTTATTGTCAGACGCATGACCGGCAGGATACTGGTCGAAAAGGAAAATGCGATCACGGATGCAATGACCGGGTACCTGAATCGAAGGGCTTATGAGGATGCTGTGGCCGAGCTTGACAGTTCGGAGTATTCGTTTAATCTTACTTATGTATCCCTTGATTTAAACGGTTTGAAGAGAGTTAATGATACTAAGGGACATGATGCAGGAGATGATCTGATCAGAGGAGCCGCGGAGTGTATCAGAAGATGCTTTGGAGGCTACGGTGATCTGTACAGGATCGGCGGAGATGAATTTGCTGCGATCATTTATGCGGATAAGGAACAGCTGAGTGCCATATGCCGGGATTTCAGGGAAACCACCGCGATATGGTCTCTGGAGCATGAGATGGAACTGGCTGTTTCGTGCGGCTGCTCCAGGAAATGGGACCATCCCGAAATGACTGTTTCCGAGCTCGCGAAAGAGGCCGATAAACTTATGTATGATGACAAGGCAACCTACTATGCGGACAGGAATATAGACAGAAGAAGACATTCATAACGGACAGGGTATGCCGGGGATGAAGCCTCGGGACATATCGCGGCTGTGCATGAGGGTATGGGGTTAAGCAGTCTTTTACCGTAAACAAGGAGAAGAGTATGGGAGATGTTAAGTATAGTGAAGAGGATATAAATAATATTGTTGAACTTCTGGACGGGTTCGGTTCCAGTGATATAGGCAGACTGAAGCTGAAGGTTGATCCGGTTCTTGAAGCGGAGTCTTTTACCTTCGCCTACCATCACGGCAGATGCGATATAGGCAGTCCGTATGCAAAGGGTGACTGCTTCGATGCTCCCGAGGCTGCCTGTGATCGTAAATAAACAGATACGGAGGAGAAGTATATGAATCTGAAGATTGCCCCCAGGGTCTGCGACCCGGAGCATAAGATCTCTGTCGGAGGACATTGCGGAGCCGCATTTCTTTTGACATTCTGAAGGAAAACAGATCAAGATGATAGGTACGAGGCTGACAAAGGGGCAGGGGCTGGGCAACCAGCTCTTCTGCTATATAACCACACGCTGTATAGCCGAGGATAAGGGCTATGATTTTGCCATACTCGGAGCCGATACGCTGGCAAACAATATGCACAGCGACTGCGGGCTGTATTTTATGGATCTGGATCCGGGTGTACCGGCTGCGGAATCGGATTTTACATCGGAGTATCATGAACGGGAGGACAGACTCTATGTCGGAAATTCTGTTCATGATGTTGAGCACGGCGTGTATGTGACCGGCAGAGACGATAAAATGGCTGATCCCGTGGACAATACCCTGCTTCTGGGAAATATGCAGGACGAAAGCTATTTCATTTCCCATAAGTCACAGATCCGTGAATGGCTGAAGGTTAAGCCGGAGTACGACTGTATGGACTACTGTGACGATGATCTCTGTATCATTCATATGAGATGTACCGATTATATGAACTGCCCCGAGCTTCTGCTCAGCCGCCGTTACTGGAAGCAAGGCATCCGTCATATGCGAACGATCAATCCCGATATGCGTTTTATGATCATTACCAATGATGTTAAGGCGGCTTCCAGATTCCTGCCGGGGATCCCGGCTTACAATTTTGATCTGGCTAAGGATTATTCCATAATCAAAAATGCCAAATATCTGCTTTTGGCAAATTCCTCTTTTACATTCTTCCCGGCATTTACATCGGAAAGGAACGAGTATATCCTGGCACCCAAGTTCTGGGCGAGACACAATGTTTCCGACGGTTACTGGGCATCGGAACAGAATATCTATACCGGCTTTCATTATATGGACAGGCGAGGAAGGGTGTTTACTCCCGAGGAATGCCGCGAAGAACTAAAAGTTTACAAATCACGTTCAAAACTGTATAGTAGATTGGGTGTGAAACCGAAGGGTTTTGCCAGGACTTTTCAGCTGATCCGGGCTAAGCGGATATATGCGGTGTTTTATCTGGGACGCATTATGCGGGCCCTGCAGCGCAGATTGAAGATCGGGGAAGCCGGAAAAGTAAAGTAATATTGTGGAAGTGAGGAGGAAATTATGTCAACCATCTACATTATGATCGCGATCGCTCTTTATCTGGGCGTGCTGATCATCCTTGGAGCCAGATTTGCCAAGAGCAACAATACTGTCGAGGATTATTACCTCGGAGGACGTAAGCTCGGGCCGTATGTTGCTGCCATGAGTGCCGAAGCATCGGATATGTCCTCGTGGCTCCTTATGGGTCTGCCCGGAGTTGCTTACCTGACCGGAATGTGCGACGCTTTCTGGACGGCACTCGGGCTCGGTATCGGAACCTACCTGAACTGGCTTCTTGAGGCCAAGCGTCTGAGATATTATACCGAGATCGTGGACGCCGATACGGTCCCGGATTTCTTTGAAAAGCGTTTTCGTGACAAATCTCATCTTCTGATGGGAATCTCGGCAGTTGTGATCGTCGTTTTCTTTGTTCCGTATACCGCCTCGGGTTTTGCGGCCTGCGGTAAGCTTTTTGCTTCATTGTTTGACATGAATTATGTGGTTGCGATGCTGATCTCTGCGATCATCATTATCGCATATACCGCGATGGGCGGATTTATGGCTGCATCCACTACGGACTTTGTTCAGTCGATAGTTATGACGGTGGCTTTGATCGCCGTAGTCTGCTTCGGAGTTTCCCAGTGCGGAGGAGTTCATGAGGTTACATCCTTTGCGGGGTCACTTGACGGATATATCAGTGCTTTTGCAACCAACGATTACGCTACCGGAGCATCACAGCCGTATGGCTTTCTGACTATCATTTCAACGATGGCGTGGGGCCTTGGATATTTCGGAATGCCTCATATCCTGCTGAGATTTATGGCTATCGAGAATCCCGATAAGATCAGGCTTTCCAGACGTGTTGCCACTGTCTGGGTGTTCATAGCAATGGGAGTTGCGATATTCATCGGAATCATGGCCAGGGCAATGGCACATTACGGAGTTATCGGAGAACTGGCCGATTCGGAGAGGGCGGTCATCGTGATCTCACAGAAGCTGGCTGAATTCGGTGTCGTACCCGCGCTGCTCGCCGGAGTTATCCTTGCCGGTATCCTGGCATGTACGATGTCTACCTGTGATTCTCAGCTGCTGGCTGCATCTTCCTCGATCTCCGAGAACATTCTTCATGAAGTACTCGGTGTAAAGATGGATGAAAAGAAAAACATTCTTATGGCCAGGATCACGCTGGTAGTCATAGCCATATTCGCGGTATTTGTGGCACGCAATCCCGAAAGCAACGTCTTTAATATCGTATCCTTCGCATGGGCGGGCTTCGGCGGTGCCTTCGGCCCGGTTATGATCATGGCCATCTTCTGGAGACGGACAAACAAATACGGAGCCATCGCGGGAATGATCGGCGGCGGCGTAACGGTATTTGTATGGCATTATCTGCTTAAACCTCTCGGAGGAGTATTGGGAATCTATGAACTGCTTCCGGCGTTTATTGTGGGACTGCTGCTCTGTGTGATCGTGAGCCTGCTGACTCCCGAACCGGAAAAGGATATACTTGATGAGTTTGATAAGGCACTTGAGATGAGCAAAAAATAAGATATCATGACATGAACGCCTTCATCGGGTTGATCCCGCGGGCGGTTTCGAGTATATCATCCATGTTTTCATTGAGGTAGGAGATCAGATCTTCTGCCTCTTTTTCCGTATAGCCCTTATTGGCAAGAATCTCTCCCTCGGGAATGCGGATCTCTATTGAACGGGCGGTATCCTCGATCATTACGCAGACTGCCCTGTCGGATCCTCTGTGAAGGATCCCCGATACAGACATACGTGTCTCGGGTGTTATGGGAGAAGCTGTTTTGTTGTCCATCCTTAAACCTCCGGTCTATCATGGATGATCTCCGATCCCGAATGTATGATTGGCCGGATCAATTATTTTGCTTAGTGTACATTTTAAACTTGTATCGCATTAAAATTGACGATACAATGATATTTATGACATTTTACAATCGGATCGGAAAGAAATATTTATTCAATATAATAACACACATCTGCGTTTTGGCGTGCCTTATTTTGTCTCCTGCGTTTGTGTCATATTCTCAGGCCGAAGAAATACAGGATCATTGGTACGATACGGCGAACGAATATCATGCCGATATCGATTATGCCGATATGGACAGCTCGGGTGTGGACAGGGACAGAGGATATGCTCTGATCGAAGATCTGGAATCGGCTGCGGCTGCCGGCAACCTGGATAAGATGATCGAGGCTTATGAGGGTGTCGGGAGTTTTGCAGACCATGTTTCCACACAGAGTACGCTTAACGATATTAAGTATTATACTGATGTCAATAACGAGGAATACCGCAAAAAGCAGCTTGAGATAACCGATTTCAGCATGGAATATCTGGATGATTTCAAACTGGCTGTTCAGAAAGTGTTAAAGGGCAGCCGCGGAGATGACTTCGCGGAGTATCTGGATGATGAAGAACTGGTTGATTATTTCCTTGAATACGAGGAAATGACCGAGGAGGATAAGGCGCTGGCTCTGGAGTATGACGAGCTTGTTCAGGAATATAATACCCAACTGCTTGCCGATCTGCATGTTACAGTGGATGGTGAGGATTGGAATACCGAGAAGCTGAATGACTCCACAAGGCTTAATTACCGGCAGTATCTGGAGGTTTATACCGAGCTTGCCAGGGCTAAGAACAAGATCCTTTGCGAGCTTTATATCAAGATCGTCGACAACCGAAATAAGACAGCGGCAAAATATGATTATGACAATTTCGCGGATTTTGCATACGAAGAGGAATATAACAGGGATTATACGACAGAGGATATCAGATCGGTCTATGAAGGAGTAAAAGAATACATAGTTCCCTTGTACAGTGAACTGGAGAGCATGCAGGGATATAATTATAAGCTGGATCATATGAACCTGACAGGTGAGGAAAGGCTCCAAAGGGTAGCTCCGATCATTTCCAGGATAGATCCTGAACTACAGACTGCGTGGGACTATATGATCGAACATCACCTGTATGATATCGAGTATTCGGAAACAAAGGCTGACAAGGGTTTTACCGCTATTATACGGGATTATCAGGCACCTTTCTTTTTTGACCAGCCCTATGGTGAATGGAATGATCTGCAGACCGTTATCCATGAGTTTGGTCATTACAATAATGCGTATCATGTCCAGTATTCCTCCGTTGATGAAGGCGATAATCTGGATGTTGCGGAGACGCAGTCACAGGGTCTGGAGCTGCTGGCTCTGGAATATGCCGATGAGATATACGGCAGCGGACTCGGAGATGAGGTTCGCATCAGGGTTCTGTCAAATATGTGCGAAACCATCCTGGACGCATGTGCGTATGACGAATTTCAATACAGAGTATTCACTTATGACGGAGAACTCACCACGGATTTACTGAATGATATGTTTTCTGAAATATATTGTACCTACCATCCGGATATGGTAAAGGACAATCCGGGACTGTTGAACTGGGTTCTCGTATCCCATACCTTTGAAGCTCCTATGTATTACATATCATACGGAGTATCCGCAATGGCGGCGCTTGACATTTTTGCCATGTCCGTTGATGACCGGGAAGCCGGCATTGACTGTTATATGAATATAACGAACTACGGCTGGGAAACAGGCTTCCGACAGATGCTGGATGAAACCGGAATTCCGGACTTCTTTGAGGAGGAAAATGTAGAGGATATTGCCATCGCCATCAGAGAGTACAGTGACAGCATGGGACAGGGAGCGGATATAACCGTCTGGATAATATTCATAGGAGTGCTGACCGGACTGGCATTGTTTATTGTTCTGATAATTGTGCTGATAGCAATGAAGCACAGCAAGAAGGAGCGTATTCTGGAGGAGGAGAACAGAAGAAGGCTCGAAATGCACTATATGCAGCAGAACAGCGGATATATTAACGTTCTGCCGGGATCGGGTTATCCGGGACAGATATCAGATCCGACAGGAGATGTGTACACTCCGCAGATGCAGAATCCGGGAGAAAAGGCGTACACGGCGCAGATGTGTGATCCCGGAGAAACTGTATATCCCGGACAGATGCAATATCCGGGGAAAGGCGAGGAGAATAACAGATGAGAAGAAGCGGAATACTCATGCCGATATCGGCATTTCCATCCAGGTACGGCATAGGAACCTTTTCGAAAGAAGCATATGAATTTGTGGATTTTCTGGAGAGAGCCGAACAGTCGCTGTGGCAGATCCTTCCGCTTGGACCTACGGGCTACGGCGATTCACCATATCAGTCGTTTTCGACCTTTGCCGGTAATCCGTATTTTATAGATCCCGATGAGCTGGTAAAAAAGGGCTGGCTGACCGAAAAGGAATGCATGTCTACCTATGCCGGTGATGACAGCAGCGACATAGACTATGAGCATGTGTATAAGACCAGATTCAGGCTGCTGCGCAAGGCATATGAACGGAGTGATGTGGGAAGCGATCCGGAATTCAGGAAATTCACCGAGTCCAACAGCTTCTGGCTGGATGACTATGCCCTGTATATGGCGGTCAAGAATTCCTTCGGAGGAGTAAGCTGGATCGAATGGGATGAGGATATTAGACTCCGGAAACCGTCGGCAGTCAAGTCGTATGGCACAAAATATGCCGAAGAGGTTGAATTTTACAAATTCCAGCAGTATCTGTTCAGCACCCAGTGGACTGCTCTCAAGAAATATGCCAATGACAGAGGGATCAGTATCGTAGGTGACATACCGATCTATGTGGCGTTTGATTCCTCGGACACATGGTCCAATCCGGGGCTTTTTCAACTGGATAATAGAAATGAACCCATTGCGGTGGCCGGATGTCCTCCGGACGCTTTTTCCGCCACGGGTCAGCTGTGGGGCAATCCTCTGTACAAATGGGAGGAGCACGGCAGGACAGGATATGAGTGGTGGATCAGACGCTTTGAATATTGCTATCGACTGTATGATGTGTTGAGAATAGATCATTTCAGGGGCTTTGATGAGTATTATTCCATCCCCTACGGTGATGAGACCGCGGAATTCGGACATTGGGAGCCCGGACCGGGCATAGATATCTTTACAGCGATGAAAAAAGCACTCGGCAAAAAGGAAGTCATAGCCGAGGATCTTGGATTCCTGACGGATTCCGTTATCAAAATGGTCAGAAAAACCGGCTACCCCGGCATGAAGGTGCTGCTATTTGCGTTTGACTCCAGAGAACCCAGTGATTATCTGCCGCATATGTATACATCCAATACCGTGGTTTATACGGGCACCCATGATAATGACACCGTAGAAGGCTGGATTCAGAGTGCAAAAAGGGCAGATGTCAGATTTGCGATGAGATATCTGGGAGTAAAGCGACGCAGGGATATCAGGGAGGCATTGATCAGAGCCGCTCAAAGCTGCGTATCGGACACATGTATCATTCCGATGCAGGACTACCTGGGACTGGATAACAGTGCACGCATTAATATTCCTTCCACACTTGGGACTAACTGGCTGTGGCGTATGGACAGAGATGCGCTGACGGATGAACTCAGTGATCATATAAGGGAGCTGACTGTGCTGTATGGCAGATCCCTGAAGACAAGGCGTTAGGGAAATGCTGATCGGAATATTACCCATTTCCGTAAGTGCTGAGAGTATTATGTGAGGTATCGAATGATTGCTTGTGTCACAGGGGCTTCCCGGGGGATCGGAGCTGCGATCGCTGAGGGACTTGCGAGTGAGGGATATGATCTGTATCTGACATGTGACAGAACATATGATGAATTGTGCGCGGTTGCCGAAAGGATTTCTTCTATATATAATGTGAGGACAGTTCCGGTACGTGCGGATATGTCCGATGAAGGAGATGTGTGCAGCCTTTTCTCGGATATGAAGAGTCTGGATGTGCTTGTTAATAATGCGGGTATTGCCTGCTTTGGCCTTTTGCAGGATATGGAGTATTCCGAATGGCGCCGTGTTATGGGAGTAAATCTGGACTCTGTTTTTTTGACTTCCAGGGAAGCGGCGCGCATTATGGTCAGGCAGCATTCCGGTTGTATAGTCAACATTTCTTCGATATGGGGAGTAACCGGTGCGTCCATGGAGACCGCATATTCAGCTTCCAAGGGTGGAGTAAATGCATTGACCAAAGCGCTGGCCAAGGAACTTGCGCCATGTGGCATAAGGGTTAACGCTCTTGCCTGCGGCGTGATAGATACCGATATGAATAAGATCTTCAGCAGAGAGGAGATAATATCTATTATAGAAGAAATACCGGCGGATCGGATGGGTAAGCCTTCTGAGATAGCCGATATTGTTGTTATGTTAACCAAAGCGCCGGACTATATGACCGGTCAGATCATTACTGTAGACGGAGGATATATATAATGGCTGAAGCGGATAAGATTTATGATATGTTGATAATAGGATCAGGTCCTGCAGGCATGGGAACGGCATTGTATGCGGCGAGAGCGGGACTGTCGGTGCTGGTGGTTGAGAAGAGTCCCATGTCCGGCGGACAGATCATCAATACCACGGAGGTTGACAACTATCTGGGACTTCCCGGTATAGGCGGTTTTGAAATGGGAGACACCTTCAGACAGCATGTTGACAAGATGGGAGCAGAGTTTGTCGAAGACGAGATAGAGTCGGTATCGGTAACTGAAGATAATGATATCAGGATCGCAAAAGGCAGAAGCAGTGAATATAAGGCTTATACGATTGTTTTTGCCATGGGCGCGAATCGTTCCAAGCTGGGCATCCCGGGCGAAAATGAATTTGTCGGACGCGGGGTATCGTATTGCGCTACCTGTGACGGTGCTTTCTTCAGAAATAAAGATACCGTGGTCATCGGAGGCGGTGATGTCGCGGTTGAGGACGCGATCTATCTGGCCGGGATATGTACACGTGTTACCCTGGTTCACAGACGTGACGAGCTGAGGGCTGCCAGGAGCATACAGGATAATCTGCTTTCACTGGAAAATGTGGAAGTGGCGTGGGATACCGTATCCGATTCCGTTAAGGGTGATGCAAAGGTAGAAGCGCTGCTTGTACATAATGTAAAAACAGGTGAGGAGAGAGAGATCCCCGTTTCCGGAGTTTTTATCGCTGTAGGGATGAAGCCCGATTCAAAGCTCGCCGAAGGAATATGTTATCTGGATGAGCGCGGATATATCATCGCGGGTGAGAATTGTGAAACGTCGGTTGAGGGTGTTTATGCGGTCGGTGATATCCGGACAAAGGAGGTAAGACAGGTCATTACGGCTGTTGCGGACGGTGCCTGCGCTGTCAACAGTGCCGAAAAATATCTCAGAAATGTTAAAAAATGATGAAATCTGCCCAAATAAGCCATAAATAGGGCAAAATATGTTGACATACAGCTGCTGCGGTGTTAAATTATTAATTGCACGTAACAAAATGTAACAAGTTTGTAACAATTTGGATATTTATTTGTAAGGAATTATGAAGAGACATTTAGTTAGATTTGCAGCATACACCGCAGCGTTTTCCATGACATTCGGAAGTCTGTTTACATACAGCGAGGCCAAGTCCCTCGGTGATGTACTTCCGTCCGCGGGTATCACTTATACTTTAGGCAACAATTCTACGGCTCTTTCGGAGCTTCAGCAGAGCAGTGATGAATCAAAGTCATCACAGACATCCAAAACTACCACTGTTCAGACATCCAAGACAACGACATCACAGTCAACCGCAACTGCTAACAGCAAGACCGATGATTCTTCTCAGACTGCTGCTGTTACGCCGGTTTCCACTGTAGCTCAGAGCTCAGGAGCAGCAAACGTGGTTAAGGTTGCCGCTTCCGATTCGGTTTTGGGAGAGAACAGGACAGATGATGCTGTCGTAAAGCTTGATGATGCCGCTTCGACACCGGATGATACTTCTGCAGATAAGGCTACGCTGATCCAGGTTGCGGATGAAAAGGATGCTGAGAGCAAGAGCGAAAACTCTGACGATGTGAAGAACAGCTCCGGCAAGGTGATCGAGGATACGGTCATTATTTCAAGAGGATATACGGAAGACCTTAAAGAGGCTTTCGGTGCCGAGGCTGATGAAGAAGAGGGCTTCAGGAATCTGGTCATCGCACAGGTCAGCAATTATGTGAATGTAAGAGACCTCCCCAGCGAAGAGGGTGAGATAGTAGGTAAGCTTTACAACAATTCGGTAGGTACATTTATAGAGGAAGAGGATGGATGGTATAAGATCTCTTCCGGTAATACCGAGGGATATGTCAAGGGTGAGTTTTGTGTAACCGGTGAAGAAGCGGTGGATCTGGCAAAGAAGGTCGGAACCCGTATCGCAACCGTCACTACTACTACCCTTTATGTAAGAGAAGAACCCACTACCGACAGTTCGGTCATCGGTATGGTTCCCATCGAGGATGAACTGATCGTTACCGAAGAGCTTGACGGCTGGGTAAAGGTTAACGTCGAGGAAGGTGACGGTTATGTCTCAACCGACTATGTAACACTCACAACGGAGTTTGTTAAGGCTGAATCCAAGGCTGAAGAGGAAGCCAGACTTGCCAAGGAGGCAGCTGAGAGACAGGCCGCACAGGCTGCAGCTGCCAAGAGAAGTACCGGAAGCTCATCATCCTCAGGCAGCAGCTCATATACCGATACCGGTGTATATGCTCCCGCAGGCAGCGCATCCGGACAGAATGTTGTAAACTTTGCACTTCAGTTTGTCGGCAATCCTTATGTATACGGCGGTACATCACTTACCAACGGTACCGACTGCTCAGGCTTCGTAATGAGCGTATATAAGAACTTCGGAGTAAGCCTGCCTCATTCATCGGCAGCTGACAGAAGTGTAGGATCCACGGTTGGATCTCTGGCAGAGGCACAGCCCGGCGACATCGTATGCTACTCGGGTCATGTCGGGATCTATGCAGGTAACGGTCAGATCGTACATGCATCGACCTCCAGAACCGGTATCATCGTATCCAGCGCAAGCTACCGTACGATCCTTTCCATCAGAAGAATCTTCTGATTGAGACCAATGGGAATTATGGGCGTGACCTTCGGGTCACGCCTTTTTGTTTTGTCGTGTGTCGTGTGTCAACAGAACCGTCCCGGCGACACACGACAGCCCTCTTTTGTGAAAAGTATACAAAGATTTCATAACACTCAAAATCCACTTGACTAAATGAAATAGGATTTATCCACAAAAGGAATGACGTATTTATGGGATAATTGAGTTATACACGAAGTTATCCACATTATCCACCGAAATGTGAAACATGTTTCACATCATTTTATGGAAACTGACAAACATATGTTCTTGTGAAATTTCACGAAAAATCCACATTTTTAACTTTTCCCTTGACTTATAAATGGTCGGAGAATACGGTAGAACGATTTAAATTGATCAAATATTCAGATAAATGAACCGATGGAACAGCCGCTCGCACGCCGGACGGCCCTGCCGGCACATGACGCACAATCTCTGTTGGAAATCACGAAAAAATATGATAGAATATAGTTGTTCAGGGCGATGGACAGGAACGGGATCCGGATAATAATATCATTTGGGTTCTCTTCCCCCTGAGGCTCCGAATAAATAATCGAAAGAGAGGGCTATTCATATGAAATTCGTGATAGTAGGAAAGAATATTGATGTAACCCCCGGACTCAAGAGCGCCGTAGAGGATAAGCTCGGCAAGCTGGATAAGTATTTTTCCGAGGACACTATTGTACATGTAACACTCAGCGTGGAACGTAATGATCAGAAGATAGAGGTGACGATCCCCGTTAAGGGCAGCATCATTCGTTCGGAGCAGGTAAGCTCCGATATGTATGTTTCCATTGATCTGGTTGAAGAGATCATTGAGAGACAGCTTAAGAAATATAAGAACAAGATCATAGACAAGCATCAGGCAGCTGCATCGTTTACAAGGAGCTTTGTGGAAGAGGATCTGTACGATGATGAGGAGGTTAAGATCGATCGTGTCAAGAAGTTTGATATCAAGCCCATGTATCCCGAGGATGCATGTGTACAGATGGAGCTTCTGGGACACAGCTTCTATGTGTTTATGAATGCCGACACGGATCAGGTCAATGTTGTCTATAAGAGAAAGCACAATTCCTATGGCCTGATAGAGCCTGAAGAATGACAGCGGTCATTCACATCATATCTTTTAGTCTGATAGTGATAGCGGCAGGATATCTGCTGAGGAAGAGCCTCAGTGATGTCCTGCCTTTTGTGTGGTGCGGACTTATCCTGGTTCTATACGTGCTGGCATATGGAAGGGCGCTTGGCGCCATTGATTTTATCATGCCGCTGGTGGCGTGTGCGGGGGTGGCGTTCTGCGTCGTGCGTCGTGGAAACGGTGACACACACCAGCGCATCGATGCCGGCATCGTCGCGTATCTGACATTGTGCATGATCCTGCCATTTGCCCTCAGTGCGCGTATCGTTACCTGGTGGGACGATATCAACTTCTGGGCCAGCGATCTCAAGGCCCTTTACTACCTCGGCGGTTTTGCAAAGAAATACGCCAACGTCTCGCCGCAGTTCGGGGATTATCCGCCTGCTGTCCAGCTTGCCAAGTGGTATCTTGTGCATATGGACCGGCATATATTCAGGGAAAATCTGGCTTTTGTCGGATATCATCTGTTCAATCTTTCTTTTCTGATGCCTCTGTTTGGACGGCTTAAGGGTAAAAAGGCGCTCTGGGGCATACCGCTTGCATTTGCGGCATGGGCATTTGCAGGCATTGCGGAAATATTCGGCTATGCGGGATTCTGCGCGGATCTGTCCATGGCGTATCTTTTCGGAAGCGTACTTATCGAGGCGGCAGGCTGCGGGAGAGCCGGAAAGATCACCGTCGGTTCGGATTATGACAGGACTGATTCGGAAAGCTCCTTTATGACAGGACCGGATTCCGATCTCCCGAATTTTTACGACGTTATCAAAACAGGACTGTATCTGTCCGTGCTGTCTCTGTGTAAATCTACGGGATATATCTGGGCACTTCTTGCCGGAATCGTCTGGTGTGCTTCGTGTATGCTCAATATGACTCATGTCACAAAAAAGTCGATTATTCGTCTTATGCCCGCATTGGCAATGCCGTTGATCTTCGGCGGCAGCTGGGTTGTGTTCTGCCTGATCGATCACCGGGTAGCCCAGACCACATCCACGATGGTCACATACATGACTACGGATACTTACGGCCTGTCAGCCTACACTACGGAATTTGCCAACGCTTTTATCAGGGCTTTTTTCACCCGGCCGCTGCACATAGATCATACATGGATCGACCTTCCTCCTGCGGTGATGTTTCTGCTTATTGTCGTATTGCTGATCCTGCTCAGAAGGTTCGGATTCATTAACGGTCGATCCGGCACGTTCATATGCGTTTCACTGCCGGTTTGCGGTCTGATCTACTACGTCCTGATCTTCATTGCGCATATCACGATGTTTGCCACCGAGACACAATATCTCGAGCCTGAGGGCATGATAGCATCCATAGAAAGATACGGCGCGCCGTATATGCTGGGGTGTCTGCTGTTTATTTCCTATGTATGGCTGATGCATGATGATAACCGGGGCGGACAGCCAGGTGATGATTCGTCCATTCAGCATGATGACAAACAGCCCGTACAACACGATGACAAACGATCCGGACAGCGTGATCTCACCCCGGCCAGACTGCGCATCTTTGTGATCTGCATTATAGCTTTGACAAACATGCCGGCGGCTTTTGACGGCCTGATCGGATACAGGACGGAAGTGGAAGAGGCCGGAGAACTCAGGAATGCTTTCATTGAGAAGGATTCGGAGAAATTTCTGGAAGCACTCGTTGAAGCCGGACTTGGTCCGGAGGATATCCCCCGCGGGGGGACGCGTATCTGCCGCGTCCGCGACGGCGCATATTACCGGGTGCAGGATACATATGTGGCGTATGAGGCATCACCTGTATCGGTGCTGTCTCCTTCCGTGCAGCTTAAGGACACAGATGCGGATTTTTTCGTAAATATGGTAAATGATACCCATGCGGAATACCTTTATGTCGATGAACAGCCGGGAGAGTATCCGTATCTTGATGAGCTGTTGGCGGACGACGTGACCGGCGGCTTCCGGTACGATACCGTATACAGAATATCCTATGAAGCCGGCAGGATGGTACTGAGGAAAGAGTGATAAATTGATCACTAACGGAAATCTTTCCCCATATTACTTGAAGAATTGCTTAACTTATTATATAATAAGAAACAGCGTGTGACAAAAATTTAACAAAGCACGAAAATCTGTTTAGTTCAAAGTATTCTGTAAAGAACACAACCAAAATGGAGGAGAAGAAATGTCCAAAAAAGTAGTAATTGCAAGCGCATGTCGTACCGCTATCGGCACAATGGGCGGATCACTGTCCACTACACCGGCTGCAGAGCTCGGAGCTATCGTTATTAAAGAGGCGGTCAAGAGGGCAGGTATCAAACCCGAAGATGTAGAACACGTTTATATGGGATGTGTAATCCAGGCAGGTCTCGGACAGAACGTTGCCAGACAGGCTTCGATCAAGGCAGGACTTCCGATCGAAGTACCGGCTGTTACCACCAACGTTGTTTGCGGTTCGGGACTTAATTGTGTCAATCAGGCAGCTCAGATGATCATGGCCGGAGATGCCGATGTGGTTGTTGCCGGCGGTATGGAGAATATGTCCATGGCTCCCTATGCCATCCCTCAGGGACGTTATGGTTATCGTATGACATGGCCCAGCCAGAGCCAGGGCGCACTTGTTGATACTATGGTTAAGGACGCTCTTTGGGATGCCTTCAATGATTATCATATGATCACCACCGCTGACAATGTTGCAAAGCAGTGGAACCTTACCAGAGAAGAGCTTGACGAGTTTGCGCTTAAGAGCCAGCAGAAGGCGTGCGCAGCTATCGAGAGCGGCGCGTTCAAGGATGAGATCGTTCCCGTTGAAGTTAAGAAGAAGAAAGAGACGATCGTGTTCGATACCGATGAGGGCCCGAGACAGGGTTCGACCATCGAGGGACTTGCAAAGCTTCGTCCGATCAATCCCGACGGAGTAGTTACCGCAGGAAATGCTTCCGGTATCAATGACGGTGCCGCTGCACTCGTTATCATGAGCGAGGACAAGGCTAAGGAGCTCGGAGTTACTCCTATGGCTACTTTCGTAGCCGGAGCACTTGCGGGCGTTGATCCCTCCATCATGGGTGTAGGCCCCGTAGCGGCTACCAAAAAGGCAATGGCCAAGGCCGGATACAAGATCGAGGACTTCGACATCATCGAGGCCAATGAGGCATTTGCGGCTCAGTCCGTTGCAGTAGGCAAAGATCTGGGTATCGATGTTGATAAGCAGCTCAACCCCAACGGAGGTGCCATCGCACTGGGACATCCGGTAGGAGCTTCCGGAGCACGTATCCTGGTTACACTTCTTCACGAGATGAAGAAGGCCGGAGCAAAGAAGGGCCTTGCAACCCTTTGCATCGGCGGCGGCATGGGATGTGCGACAATCGTTGAGATGTAGACATGAGCCGGAGGAAATCGGATGGATCCGCAAATATAAAATCAGATATCGCGATCGTTGTTATAAAAAGTAAAGCATAGGAGTATTTGTCATATGGAATTTGTATTATATGAGCAAAAGGATAAGATCGGCATCATCACGATCAATCGTGAGAAGGCTTTGAATGCTCTCAACTCACAGGTACTTGATGAACTGAGCGAGGCTTTTGATGCCGTTGACTTAAATGTTGTAAGATGCCTGATCCTGACCGGTGCCGGCGAGAAGAGCTTTGTCGCAGGTGCCGACATAGGTGAGATGAGCACTCTTACCAAGGCAGAGGGAGAGGCCTTCGGCAAAAAGGGAAATGACCTCTTCAGAAAGATCGAGTCCTTCCCGATCCCCGTGATCGCAGCAGTGAACGGTTTTGCGCTGGGCGGCGGCTGCGAGATATCCATGAGCTGTGATATCAGGATCTGCTCCGACAACGCCATGTTCGGACAGCCTGAGGTTGGTCTGGGTATCACTCCCGGATTCGGCGGCACACAGAGACTTGCGCGTCTGGTGAGCCCCGGTATGGCCAAGCAGCTTATCTATACCGCACGCAATATCAAGGCTGACGAAGCATACCGCATCGGACTTGTCAATGCCGTATATTCCGCAGAGACCGATGAGGCAGGCAACGTGACCGTATCGGCTAAGGATGCCCTGATGGCAGCAGCGGAAAAGATGGCAGCAGGCATCGCCGCACAGGCCCCCATAGCCGTTCGCAACTGCAAAAAGGCCATCAACGACGGTCTGCAGGTAAACATTGACGAAGCGATCGTTATTGAAGAGAAGCTCTTCGGAGACTGTTTCGAGACAGAGGATCAGAAGGCAGGTATGGGCAACTTCCTCAAGAAAAAGGATGATCCCACCAAGGTTAAGGTAGTAGATTTTAAAAATGCCTGATAGTATAGCCGGTCATTTTATGGCCGGCTAAATCTCGGGTCAAAATTATAAGGAGGAACAAAAATGAAAGTAGGTATTATCGGCGCCGGAACAATGGGCCAGGGTATCGCCAAGGCTTTTGCCCAGACCGAAGGTTATGAGGTTGCTCTCTGCGATATCAAGCAGGAGTGGGCAGAAGGCGGCAAGGACAAGATCGCCAGGGGCTATGAAAAGCTTGTCGCAAAGGAGAAGATGACGCAGGAGGCAGCTGATGCCATCGTAGCCAAGATCACTCCCGGTCTCAAGGAAGATCTGTGCGCTGACTGCGATCTGATCGTAGAGGCAGCATTTGAGAACATGGAGGTAAAGAAGACCACCTTTGCGGAACTTGACAAGATCTGCAAGCCCGAGTGTGTATTTGCTTCCAATACATCTTCTCTGTCTATCACAGAGATCGGCAACGGACTCTCACGCCCCATGATCGGTATGCATTTCTTCAATCCCGCAGACCGCATGAAGCTTGTAGAGGTTATCGCCGGTGTTAATACACCTGCAGAGACTGTTGAATGCATCAAGAAGATCTCTGCAGAGATCGGCAAGACAGCCGTACAGGTTAACGAGGCAGCAGGCTTTGTTGTTAACCGTATCCTGATCCCTATGATCAACGAGGCAGCCTTCATCAAGATGGAAGGCGTATCCGATATAGAAGGTATCGATTCTGCCATGAAGCTTGGCGCAAATCATCCCATGGGTCCCCTTGAGCTGGGTGATTTCGTAGGCCTTGATATCTGCCTGGCTATCATGGATGTTCTTTACAATGAGACAGGTGACAGCAAATACCGTGCATGCCCTCTTATCCGCAAGATGGTCAGAGGCGGCAACCTGGGTGTAAAGAGCGGCAAGGGCTTCTATGTATATAATGAAGACCGCACCAAGACACCTGTAGACAAATTATGATCATGAACTGAAGCAAACTGCTTCGGTACAGTCAGGATGACATTTGATCATCCGCAATACAATTTTTTAGGAGGAAGATCATGGATTTCACGTTAAGTAAAGAACATGAGATGGTGAGAACCCTTTTTAAGGATTTCGCCGAAAATGAAGTTAAGCCTCTTGCACAGGAAATCGATGAGGAGCACAGATTCCCCAGAGAGACCGTAGACAAGATGGCAAAATACGGTTTTCTGGGCATTCCGGTTCCCAAGGAGCTGGGCGGTCAGGGCTGCGACACTCTCGCATATGTAATGTGTGTTGAGGAACTGTCCAAGGTTTGCGGTACCACAGGCGTTATCGTATCCGCACATACCTCACTCTGTATCGATCCCATTCTTACCTATGGCACGGATGAGCAGAAGCAGAAATATGTAGTACCGCTTGCAAAGGGTGAGAAGCTCGGTGCATTCGGTCTGACAGAGCCCGGAGCAGGTACTGACGCTCAGGGACAGCAGACCAAGGCTGTACTTGACGGAGACGAGTGGGTACTGAACGGTTCCAAGTGTTTCATCACCAACGGTAAGGAAGCTGATGTATACGTTATCTTCGCAGTTACCGGAAAGGTTGAAAAGAGAGGCCGTGTAATGAAGGAGATCTCAGCATTCATAGTTGAGAAGGGTACTCCCGGATTTACCTTCGGGACCAAAGAGAACAAGATGGGTATCTGCGGATCCTCCACATACGAGCTGATCTTTACAGATTGCCGTATCCCTAAGGAAAACCTTCTGGGACAGCAGGGCAAGGGCTTCAATATAGCAATGCACACTCTGGACGGCGGACGTATCGGTATCGCTGCACAGGCACTTGGTCTTGCCGAGGGAGCTCTTCAGGTTACCATAGATTATGTTAAAGAGCGTAAGCAGTTCGGCAAGTCCATCGGTCAGTTCCAGAATACCCAGTTCGTACTGGCTGATCTGGCTACCAAGGTTGAGGCTGCTCAGATGCTTGTTTACAAGGCAGCCCGCAAGAAGGACGCATTCAAGAAGGATCCCAAGGTATCCTATTCCGTAGAAGCGGCAATGGCTAAGCTTTACGCAGCAGAGGTTGCTATGGAAGTGACCACCAAGTGTGTACAGCTTCACGGCGGTTACGGTTATATCAAAGAGTATGATGTAGAGCGTATGATGCGTGACGCAAAGATCACCGAGATCTACGAAGGTACCAGCGAGGTACAGCGTATGGTCATCGGCGGTGCGCTGCTTAAATAGGGAGGAATAGACACATGAAAGTTGTTGTATGTATTAAACAGGTGCCTGATACAAAGGGCGGCGTTTCCTTTAATCCCGATGGTACCCTGAACAGGGCAGCGATGCTCGCTATTATGAACCCTGATGACAAGGCAGGTCTTGAGGCAGCACTCAGGCTTAAGGATCAGTACGGAGCAGAGGTTACCGTGCTTACAATGGGCCTTCCCAAGGCTTCGGATGTCCTCAGAGAAGCACTTGCCATGGGCGCTGACAAGGCTGTACTTGTTACGGACCGTGTACTCGGCGGTGCGGATACATGGGCTACATCCACTACGATCGCGGGAGCACTTCGCAACCTCGATTATGATCTGATCATCACCGGCCGTCAGGCTATCGACGGCGATACCGCTCAGGTTGGTCCCCAGATCGCCGAGCATCTCGAACTGCCCGTTATCTCATATGCACAGGACATTAAGATCGATGGCGACAAGGTTATCGTACAGCGTCTTTATGACGACCGCTATCATGTGCTTGAAGCACAGATGCCCTGTCTGATCACCGCTCTTGCAGAGCTTAACGCTCCCCGTTATATGACTCCCGGCGGAATCTTCGATGCTGTAAACGCAGAGATCACTACCTGGGGCAGAGCAGACCTCAAGGATGTTGATGACGGAAATCTGGGTCTGAACGGATCACCTACCAAGATCGCCAAGGCTTCCGACAAGGTTCGTAAGGGAGCCGGAGAAAAGGTAGTTCCCGATTCTCCCGATGAGGCAGTGGCTTACATCATCGGCAAACTCGATGAGAAGCATGTTATTTAATGAAAGGCGGTGAATAAAAATGAACATGACACCTGAAGCAATAGCTGAATATAAGGGCGTATATGTTTTCGCACAGCAGGTAGACAATACCATCGGAAGCATCGCCTATGAACTTTTGGGGAAGGCCAGGGATCTGGCAGCACCCCTTAATACAGAAGTAGTAGCAGTACTGATCGGATCCGGAGTAAAGGATCTGGCAGACTCGCTCGCAGAGTACGGCGCAGACAAGGTTATCGTTGTAGACGATCCCGAGCTTAAGGAGTATCGTACCGAGCCTTATGCACACGCTCTTGCAAGCGTTATTGAGAAGTATAAGCCTGAGATCATGCTGGTAGGCGCAACAGCCATCGGTCGTGACCTCGGTCCTACGGTTTCCGCGAGAGTAGCTACAGGTCTGACCGCAGACTGTACCGTACTCGAGATCGGTGACTTTCCGCTTACTCCCATTCCGGGCAAGGAGGATGAGCAGCTTCATAATCAGCTCCTCATGACACGTCCTGCATTCGGAGGCAACACTATCGCAACCATCGCCTGCCCTTACAATCGTCCTCAGATGGCGACAGTACGTCCCGGCGTTATGCAGAAGATCGAGCCCAGGAAGGGAGCTAAGGCTGTTGTAGAGGAATTCAATCCCGGATTTACTCCCAACAACCGTTATGTGACCATCAAGGAGGTTGTAAAGGCTGTCAACGATACCGTGGATATCATGGATGCCAAGATACTGGTTTCCGGCGGACGCGGAGTCGGTTCTCCCGAGAACTTCAAGCTGCTTGAGGATCTCGCAGATGCTATCGGCGGTACCGTATCCTGCTCACGTGCGGTTGTTGATTCCGGATGGAAGCCCAAGGATCTGCAGGTTGGACAGACCGGTAAGACCGTACGCCCGAACGTATACTTCGCGATCGGTATCTCGGGTGCTATCCAGCACGTAGCCGGTATGGAAGAGTCAGACATCATCATCGCCATCAACAAGGATGAGGATGCTCCGATCTTTGATGTAGCCGATTACGGCGTGGTAGGAGATCTGAACAAGATCCTGCCTCAGCTTACCGAACAGGTTAAGGCTGCAAGGGTTGCAAAGAAGAATTAAAAGATATCAGTTTGGGGACAGTTCTCAGGCGGAGGACTGTCCCCATTATTATTTGTACACAGATCAAATGGGACAGTCATCCGCAGGAAAACTGTCCCATTAATAGTTCCCATTATGTTTTGTTCAGAAGAGGTGCGATCTTTTTTCTGATCGCGTATTTCTCAAACTCCGGTTCCGTTATGTAACAACCGATCGAGAGGGTGTTTACATCCTGGTTAAGGTGCCTGATGATGCATTTATGTGACATTATGACCGGATCACTTCCGGAGCCGGTCGGAATTTCATCCGCAAACTGAAAGCTCAGTGGATCACCTGTCTGCAGATCTGCGCAGTCCGGATTCGGTAGCGGAACTTTGAAGCAGATACCGCGCTCACTGATGTTGTCTACATATCCGGGTATTTCTTTGTTTTCATGACATTCATAAAGCAGGGCTTCGATAGTGGTCTTGGTTCTGTCGTAAAATCTTTTATCTGACATCTGTTATTTTAGCCTCCACATCCAGAGCATTTGCCTCCTGCTCGCGTATCTTACGGACACGGGCTCTGCGGAAAAGAACCCAGATATGACTGACAGATGAAAAGATCATCAGGATACCTACGATCCTTGCAACGGTCTTGGCCGCGTCATGTGCTCTGGTAAAAAGAAGCGCCCCGAAGGCTATAGTTACAACACTTAAAAGAAGGCCGATCCACCAGTATTTATCCCTGCCGATAAGCTGGAAGGAATTGACCAGTGAAACGATCCCGTGTATCGCTATGATCAGGCCTGCCAGTATGGGCAGCAGAGAAACCAGCACATCGGGCCGTATCACAACGACCAGTCCCGGTATGATGAGCAGAATGCCGACTCCGATACCGAAAATACCGGCACCTCCGCCGTTTGTGAAGTTCAAAATGGCTTCGATCACGCCAAAAGCAATAACTATGATCCCAAGAACCCTGGCAAGCGTATCCAGGCTTTCTCCCGGATAGACAAGCAGGATCACACCGAGAAGAATCCACAGAATACTGGTGATCAACGTACTTGGGATTCTGATCTTTTTTGTTAAAGAGTTCATATATGCCTCCTTATCAGCTAAGCTTACATACATAATTGTACCATAGATGTATTTCTACGGCCATCAGAATAAATTTGTCACTATGAATCTGTTTACTTTTGCCTTTGCGATATAGGTATGTTACGATATTCAGACAGGCATTTTCCGGCCGGGACACAATTACCTTTTTGACCGGACATCATATAGATCATGAACATAATTGAACTGAAATATTCCAATACCAATACCTTTCTCATAGAAGGAACCGGAGGCAGGCTGCTGTTTGATACCGGCTGGGCCGGCACCTTTCCGGCATTCTGTCATGCTCTCGGTGAAGCCGGGATCAGGGCACAGGATACAGACTTTATCATGATCTCGCATTTTCATCCGGATCATATGGGGATAGCGGAGGAGATCGCGGAGCTTGGACCTGTGATTGTGGTAATGGATGTGCAGAAAGACCATATACACGACTCCGATCATATTTTTGCGAAAGAGAAAAACTCCACCTTTCATCCGATAGCGGACGGGAAAGTCAGGATCGTAAATATATCCGAAAGCAGAGCCTTTCTGGCTGATCTGGGAATTGACGGAGAGGTACTGCACACTCCGGGACACAGTGATGACAGCATATCGTTGTTTCTCGATGACGGAAGCCTCTTTGTCGGCGACCTGAATCCGCTCTACGAGCTGGAGCTTCATCGCGGAGATGAGATCGGGAGGAGCTGGCAGAAGCTTTTGGCATATGAGCCGGAAAGGATTTACTATGGTCATGCGCATACTGCCGTATTAAAACGGGAAAACACCGTATCAGAGAGTGATGTACGAGCGGGTCAAAGCAGCGATACACATCCTGTCAATGATACTGCAGAAACGGATACAGGCAGCGATATGACCGAAACGGATACATGCGTCGATATGGCCCGTCTCCAGCCTTTGACGGAACGTATTATGAAATACATCGATAAGGGTTGGCCGATCGGGAAGATCGTCAGAAAGACCGGCGCCGATGCGCAGTTTGTTGAGGATGTCACCAGAATGTACCTGACGCACAGGAACGTAAGTGTGCAGGGGATCCTGGATCGTATCGAAATAAAGGGACGATGAGACCGAATGAACAGAACTTCTGTAATTTTTTTTCACATACCCCCTTTTTATTAATCCCATATACGTATTACCCTTCAGAAAATGTGTCAGTGGGACGGTTCCTTTGATCCAAACGGATCATTGAGACTATTCCGGCGACATATGAATTATGAGGTTGGTTCCGTCGGCATATGGATCAACAGAGACAGGCCGGCGACACTATCCGGTACAGACGTATCCGGAGCATTACAGCTTCGGATCAGCAAAGACGATTGGAGGGTTTATAACATGAAGGCTATGGGAAAGAAAAGATATGTCTCACGCAGAGCGGCGGCAGTCATTCTGGCGGCGGTGACTGCTTTTTCATCTGCAGGGGCGGATGCAGTGAGTGTTTACGCGGCTGAGAGTGAGAGCGGAGAAGCAGTAATGACTGAACTTCCGGCAGATACTGACAGTACAGATACAGGCGCTGTGATAATCTATACAGCAGGATCAGACGAAGCAGATGATGATCCTGTGGATATAGTCGGATCGAATTATGCAGACAGGGAGACCTCCAGGGTAAATGCCGATTCAGCTTCGGAAGACACGGAAATCGATGATGAATCTGACTCAGAGATTACGGAAGCTTCTGATGTTATTGCCGAATCGGATACAGAGAAAATTGTGATCATTGAGGATACGGATTCTGAAGAAAAAGAGTCCGAGGAGACCGATTCCGGGTCAGAGCAGTCCGCGGATCAGGTCAGTGAAACCTATGCTGATGTGCAGACAGGAGATGCGGTCAGCTTTGTGACTTCCGGAGATTCTACATCATATACCGTGAGCGGAGATTCTGCGGGAATGTCTGTATCCGTAGATAAGAGCGGAGCTACCAGTGTCAGCATAACCGAAGCCGGAACTTATACCCTTTCAGGGAATGCGATAAATACTTATGTTACAGTAGCTGAGGGATTAACGGATGGAGTGATCCTGAAGCTTGACGATCTTACAATAGACGATTCCGGGCTGGCTGAACTGACAGGAAAGGATATTCCGGTGATAGCGGTCAAAAAGAGCGGCATAACTTTTGAGTTGACCGGAAGCAGTTATCTGTGGGGCAGCAGCATATTTGTGAGTGAGCCTGAGGCGGTTATCAAGGCTCCCTCATCCAAGATTTCATTTGCGGGAGACGGCATCCTGAATGTGGAGGATAAGATGGATCCCGATACCAGTTTTGTTAACAGTGAAGGTACAGAAGTGGATCCTGCCGATGCCATTTCCGCTAAGAAGGGCGAGATTACTTTTACATCCGGAACCGTAAATGTTACTAAGTCCTGCGGCAGCGCGGTCAAGGCAAAAGACGGCACGATCAATGTTAAAGGCGGAACACTCAGCACTTCATATACCTATGATGATGCGGTAAAAGCCAAGGATGGTACTATTAACATATTGTCCGGTACAGTCAATATCTCCTATTCTTACGGAGATGGTCTCAAAGCAAAGAAGGAGGATTCAGCTGACGGTGGAAATATCAATATATCGGGCGGTACAGTCAATATAACCGAGGAAATCTACGGAGACGGCATCCAAGGTGAAAATGTAAATATCAGTGATGGAGAGGTTAACATAACAACGGTATATAATAATGCCGCAACCCAGTATTATACAAACGGCTCAAATGTGTCAGGTAAGAATACTATAACCGAGACAAACGATACATATAAGACCGAGCGTATAAACGTGAATACGGGAGATCACGCGGGCATCAAGGCCGGAACTAAGGAATCAACCAGGATATATTCCGATCTGCAGACCTCTGATCCCGGTAATGCGGTAGTGACATATGAGGCGTCCGGTGGGCTTAATATCAGCGGAGGAAACATTACGATCAATACTCTCGGCGCCGGTCTCAAGGCAAATAAGGCATCGGGTTATACAGCATGCAGCAATGGCCAGTACATTATAGGCTCACCGGATGACGGACTGCATTCCAACAATGATCTCTTTATCAGCGGAGGAAACATAATCATCAATTCCTCCGACGACGGTATCACATCCGCCGGGAAGCTTTATATCACAGGCAGCGATACGGTGGTTGATATCCAAAATTCCTTTGAGGGAATGGAGGGTTCGGAGATAGTATTCGGAACCTCCGGAAGCGAAAACGGCCCGACGGTAATGATCGTATCTGACGATGATGGTATCAACGCAGCCCATAAGAGCGGTACGACCTATACCTATGACAGCAGTGAGGATGAGGATTGCAATTATACCAAGACTACTGTTAAAGCTGAAGGAAATTCATGTACTGTATACAGCGGTACCGTGAAGGTTATGATAGACAGCAGTTCTGAAAAGACCAGGGAACTTCGTAACGGAAGCGCATCGTCGACTAAAACTGTATCATACACGGCAGACGGTGACGGTATAGACTGCAACGGTACGCTTGATCTTGAGGGAGGTACGACTATAGTGTTCGGAACGTCGCCGAGCACATCCAATTCCCCGCTGGATACCGATTCCGGATTTACGCTTGGCAGTAATGCCATACTGCTTGCCACCGGAGCGGATTCCATGAACGAATCAACACCCGAATACGGAAACGGCAAATACATTGTTTATGGCAGCAGTTCCGGAAACGGTAATACCGGAGGCCCGGGCTTCGGCGGGATGGGCGGATTCGCAGGAATGGGAGGTCCGGGAAACAGCAGCGGATCCTCGGCCTCTATATCAGCCGGTTCTTCATTTAAGGTTGTCGCAGGAACAACCACGTTGATCGATACTACGCTGCCCTATGCAGCTTCATTCCTGATATATGCTGATCCCAATCTTGCCGGCAGTAATACGGTGACTATCGGAAGCACCTCAACCACTCTTTCCGCATCGAGCGTCAGCGGTACCAATACCGGAACTGCCATAAGCGGCGTATCGGTAAGTCCGTCCTCCAAAACTCTTACGATTGGCGGCAATACGATATTGACTGCTACGGTAAGTACAACCTCATCAGGCAGTTCCGGTCAGTTTGGTCCGGGCTCAAACAATGGTCAGCAGGGAGGACCCGGAAACAGTAATTCCGTGATCTGGACTACGAGCGACAGCTCGGTAGCCTCCGTAGCCGCATCTTCGGTCACAACCGCAAAGGTCTACGGTCTTAAGGCAGGTACGGCGACGATAACCGCGACCTCAGCTGCAGACAGCTCCAAATATGCAACCTGCACTATCACCGTCAGTTCCCAGCTGATCACATCCATAACGCTTGACAGCAGTTCGCTGAAACTTGCAAAGGGTGATACTCATACCCTGAATGCAACAGTGTCGCCTTCGTATGCCTCTGACCCGACGCTGACCTGGACAAGCTCAGATGAGAATGTTGCTACAGTAACAGATGGAACCGTTACAGCAGTCGGAAAGGGAAACGCAACAATTACTGCAGCAGCCACCGATGGATCAAACATATCGGCCTCATGTATTGTATACGTAACAGAGAGCAGTTCAGCAGATGAAGGAGATGGAGGATCGGAACCCGGTAGCGGGGAGGGCGGATCCGATACCGATAAAGAAACAGACGAGTCCTCGGGACAGGATTCACTGGTAAATCCTTCAGCGACCGATTCCGAGAATATTTATTCAGCTGAAATGGTAAAGGGGCAGACAACCATACTGGGAGCAGGCAGCTGGACAAGCAGCGATCCGAATGTGGCAAGAGTAGTTAAGAAAACCGGTAAGGTTACCGCCAGGGGAACCGGTACGGCAGTGATAACAAACAGTGCTGCCGACAAGACGACGAGTATAAAGATAGCTGTTTACTCACCGGCACTTTCCATCAATAAACTGTCATTGGTCGTAGGAGGAACAGAGCAGTTGGCGATCAGCAATACCGGATCGATGCCCATCAGCTGGATTTCATCCAACAATTCGGTTGTATCCGTAACAGGTGACCAATATGGTCAATCAAATGAAGGTGATAAGGCGACCACGGCATTGGCAGAGCTCACGGCGGTCGGAAAGGGAACTGCTAAGGTAACGGCCTATGTCGGAGGAAAGGCTTACACTGCGACTGTTACGGTCAAGGACGTCACTTCGACCGTGGCTCTGGCTGAAAACGCAGAGGTTTCGCTCAATGTTTTTCAGACATATACACCTAAGTTCAGCAACGGTTTTGTCACAAAAGGAGCTTCATGGACCTATGCAGACGGAGCAGCCCTTGAAAAAGACGGAAATACATGGATAGCCGGGGAAGGATCGGAAACATGGCTTACAATAAATAATTCAGGTAAGATCTCCGCATTGAAGTCAGGCGATTATCAGCTGACCGGAACGGATGTTAACGGCAAATCGGTTAACATAAAATTGTCAGTAAGCGCGATCCCCACTAAGACCGACATCTATCTGAATGTGGGACAGAAGGTTACCTACAAGAACACCTATGTCAAGGGACAGGGCATCAGCTGGACCGTCGGATCTGCACAGACAGCCTCTCTGAAAAATGAGACAAAGGCGTCCGTAACGGTTACCGGAGTGGCAGCAGGCGAAACCGAGCTCAAATGCTCATATCAGGGCGAGACCTACGTGACGACCGTGCATGTGGAAGATCCGTCACTGGAAATGAACACGGTCTCATCTGCTGCCGGAGCACAGCTGGTTAAATCTTCGGCCAACGCGTATAATTACACCCTGACTCTCAAAAAGGGAGAGACCTTCAGACTTAAGCAGGAGGGAGTGGATCAGGCGGTTAACTGGAAGAGCAGCTCAAATGCAAAAGCTTTTGTCAGTGAATACGGCGTGATATACGCAAGAGCAAAGGGATCGGCAACGATATCTGCCAAAATTAACAACAAGACTGTAAAGATCAAGGTCACTGTCACCGAATAAATCTGTTGATATTTTCAGCACATAATTCTTACGTGAGCCCCCGGTTTCTATGCCGGGGGCTTATGCTGATGTTGATCTGGGAAAAATGACACTCTGACTCCGTCCCCAAGTGCATTTTCTGTCGCTTCTACCCCCATTTTATCAAAAATATATGCGTACTAACTATTGAAATGATATACTGATTTTCATGGATGCATCGAATATTACTAAAACAGACGAAGACAGACGTGCCATAGAGGCGGCGGGGAGCCGTGAAGCAAAAAATGATTTCCTGACGGCTGAGCAGTATCATATCCTTCACCTGACTGCGAGGATCCTTATGCGTACCGTTACGATGAGTGATGATGAGTGGTCGACAGCGCTCTCGGCAGTCAGTGAAGCGATAGACAGATATAATGACAAACAGGGACATTTCTGGAATTATGCAGCGCTCGTGATCGAAAGCAGGCTCAGGGATCACTACCGTTCAAAGGGAAGGAATGAACTGGAACTGACCGTAGGTCCGGAGTATTTCTCCGGTGATTTTGATGAGGATGCCGAAGCGGGTCTTCAGATCGAAATTCAGGAAAAGACCGCTTCTGTCGTGGATACCGGACTCAGGGATGAACTGGATGCTTTTACAGAGGAACTGGAGGCTTATGGGATAGACCTTTTTGATCTGCCCGGATCCGCGCCGAAGGCATCAAAAACCAAAACAGCATGTGCAAAGCTGATACTGGCATTTTTTGAACCGCCGCCCCCACTGACAGGTGAGTTAAAACGGACTCACAACCTGCCGGTAAAGGACCTGATCAGCAGAACCGGCATCGCACGCAAGCTGATAGACAAGCACAGGAAATATCTGATCGCCGCAGCACTTATCAAAGACGGCGATTATCCCGGAATGGCGGATTATCTGCCGAGGATCGATTGATATAGTCAACGAAATTGATAATTGCCGTATAGCTCGCCAAAGCACAATTATAGTGAACGTCAAAAATATTTTGACGTTCACTATAAAGCCTCCGGCGAGATGCGCACGGATTTGCAGAGGAAATTAATGTTTCGCATAGCAAATCCGGCGCAGTAAACGACTAAAAGTATAAATACTTTTGTCGTTTACTATACTTAATTCGTTTACTATAAGTACAGTGGGAATATATGACGAAGTGATCAAAAAGCAGACAAACAGGATTGAATGTTATTCTGTAACGGCTCCTGGGGAGCATATGGTGATGAGAGAGTTATCCGAAACGGAGAATCGGAATACATGAGGGGAGTAGTAGTAGGAACAAAAAACGGGCAGGCCGCCGTTTGGGAAAAGGGCGGCGGAATGCGCTATATACCCGATGCCGGATATCAGAAGGGTCAGCTGCTGGAGCTGCCTGAGGTCACAGATATTCCCGCATTCGGTTTAGGCAAAATCGCAGGATCACAGATCGGCATGCCTTTAAAAAACGGGATCGGTGCAGGCAGCAAAGCCGGCAGATTTGTGATCCGTTACGGTGCGGGGATCGCGGCGGCAGCAGCCATTGCCATTATTGGAGGAGGAATAACCGCAGCAGCGGCTACATCAACGGCATCAACCGTAACACTCAATACTTCTCCCGCACTGGAATACCGGATGAATTATTTTGACCGTGTGATAGGCGTATCCTCTTCTGACGGTTCTTCCGATCAGATGGATGAAAGCGTACTGCGTGATATCCGCGGAAAAAGGATCGATGATGCAATAGAGATATCCTTTGAAGCACTGGATACCCGTGTTGAACTTCCCGAGAATGCGGATGATATCAGTGTAACGGTTGAGAGCACCTTTAAGGGAAAGAGAAAAAAGCTTAAGACCAGAGCAGAGGACGAACTACGGGACAGACATGACAGGTTTATGCATAATAGGGAAAACATAGCAGAACCCGAAAATGACGGAAACATCGGCATACCGAATGAGGATCCTTCGGTTTCAAACAGTGATCAGACTCACGATGAACTAAATTCCGACGGCCGTAAGGACTTCGGATCGAATCCGGACGGAAATACAAATAATGACCAAATCGGTCAGGATAATACGCCGGGAAAGAATGATCAGAGAGGTCAGAATCCGTCTGAAAAAGGCAATAATCCTACTCAGCCGAACTCCGGAGATAAACGAAACAGTCAACCAAACGGGAAATCGGAAGGTCAGCCGCAGCTCCCGGCACAGAGTGAACCCGGAGATGCTGCGACGAACGATCCCGGTCAAAACAAAGCCGGTAATGAACAGCAGCCCGGAAGCTCAAAATCAGGTCAACCTACCGGACCTGCAAACGGACAGGACGGTAATGGCATGAACGGGAATATTGACCATGGCAGTTCTGAAAACAATGGTGTAGCTCAGCCACCAATGGAACAGCCTTCAATGGAACAGGCACCGCCGGTACAGTCCGGTGGATCAAACGTATCGGATGCACCGCCCGATCAGCCACCAGCCGGACAACCGGCACCTTCGGATGAAGGATACGGTCAGGAACCGCCGGATCACCAACCGTCGGATCAGCAGCCGGACGGGAGGGATATGTATGCTCCCTCCGGTCAGCCGGATTCCGGAAGAGGGGATGCTCCCGGCGGTAATCCATCTGAACCGATCCAAAACTAAGGAAAGACTGACTTGATCTGTGTCTTTCCTTAGTTTTTCTAAAAAAAATATTTTGTTACCCCCTTTTCGTGTCTAAACACTCCGTATTACCTAATGATCATTGATCCTGAGCAGTGCGTTATTACAGATGCTGCAGAGGCATCAGGGAAACGAGAGTGACAAAAACAGTCACGGAAAGGGGATAATTTATGTTAAAGAAAACACTTACAACGATCGGACTTACTGTAATGATGATCGCCGGCACCGCAACGGTTGCGTTAGCGGCTCCTGCAGGAAACGGCGGCTTTGGAGGAAATGGCGGGCCGGCCGGCGGCCAGGGCGGTTTTGGCGGACAGCGTATGGAGCAGCAGTTTAACTCCGGAGACGATCAGAGCACACCACCGGAGCTGCCTTCCGGAGAAATGCCACAGTGGAACGGAGACCAGAGCGCGCCGCCGGAGCTTCCTGATGGAACAGATATGGAGACAGGAGAATCATCTCTGGAAGGTACTGAGAACAACAGATCCCGTGGACAGAAACCTGATGGAACCGCCGGCGGACAAAGACCCGATGGTATGGGCAGGGGTCAGAAAGGGATGCAGACCGATATCGTTTCGGGAATAAGCGAAGCAATATCTGCAGTTGAGGATGAAGTGACGCAGGCCGGCCTGCAGACTCTTCTGGATACCTATACCGCTGCACTTGATGCGGAAAAGGAAGCACTTGATGCCGACACTGTTGATAAGGAAGCCCTTTCCGAGCTGCGTTCGACGACCGAGGAAGCGAGATCCGCTCTGCTGGAGGCATTGTCCGATGCGGGAGTAGATACATCGGCATATGAACGTCCGGCAAGACCGGATGGTGACGGAAACGAAAATGAAAAGAGCCTTGGCGGTCATGCCGGGTTTAAAGGAGGACGGCCGGAGACCGGAACGAAAGCAGAAGAAGGAGATACGGCAGAGGAAGAACAGCCGGCATTCAATGAAGGTGAAAGACCGGAGCTTCCGGAAATGAATGGTGAGAATTCTCAGCAGGACTTTGCTGCCGGATCTCAGAAAGGGGCTCAGGCACCGGATCGAAATGCTGCTGAGGGATCGCAGAAGGACGAACAGTCATCAGAGAAGGAAGCCGGAACCGGCGAAAAGATCGGCTTTTTCAAATCAATAAGTAATTGGTTCAAAAACCTGTTTAATAAATAATACGCAGATTAGTAGGGACAGTTCTCCGTCGGAGGACTGTCCCCATTCATTCCCTGTATCCATCTTTTCTTGATACTTCTTTGATATCGGAGTATCATAGTTGTTGATGATTTCATCAATTATTTCCTAAGGAGCAGACATGGAACATGGGTTAACTTTTTATTTTGACTGGGAAGTCAGTCTGATGGAGTTCTTGCAGAGCGGTATGGGAAATACCGGAGTAACGGTGGCCGGTATGATCACAAAACTCGGAGAGGAAATGATCCTGATCGCGATGCTGGGGTTCATCTACTGGTGCTATGACAAGGAGATCGGCAGAAAGCTCGGACTCAATATCGTGATCGGAGTTGTCCTGAATCCCTTGATCAAAAATGTTCTGCTCCGTCGACGTCCGTATTTTGACAATCCGGGAATCAAATGTCTCAAACCCGTGAATTCCAAGGCAGATATTTACGATATAGCTGCCCAGGGGTATTCATTCCCCAGCGGACATTCGATGAATTCAGCCATCGTCTTCGGATCCGTAGCTTATTATATCAGGAAAAACTGGATCACTGTTCTCGGAGTACTGCTGCCGCTGATGGTTGGTATTACAAGATTCCTTCTCGGAGTCCATTATCCCACGGATGTGCTTGTAGGATGGATCTGCGGGGTGTTCGTAGTTTTCCTTATCCCCGTTTTGAGTGAAAAAGTGAAGAACAGATATGTGTTGTATATCGTTGTGTTCACTGTTTCGGCCATAGGTCTGTTCTACTGCAGAACGAATGATTATTTTACCGGCCTCGGGATAATGCTCGGATTCTTTCTTTCCGAGCCCTTTGAGAAAAAATACGTCAACTTCGAGAACACCCGCAATGTCCCCTGCTGTATTTTGAGGATGCTCGGGGGATTTGCGGTATATTTTATATTAAATACGCTCTTTAAGCTTCCTTTTAACAGGGAATTTCTGGAGTCGGCCACGACGGCGGCTTTTATAGTCAGATTTTTCAGGTACGCCATAGTAACCTTCTTTGTGATCGGCGTATATCCCATTGCGTTTCGGTTTGAGAAAAGGGTTGTTAAAAACTCCTGAAACACAGCTTTACACTTTTGACACGCTACATCAATAATGGTATTCTAATAGATGTATGTTTATATATACGATCACTGTAGTTAATTGACAAGATTTAGGAGCTGTTCAGAAAAACTTTAATTCTGTAACAGATTTTTATGCGTCCGGCGATTTACATCCCGGACCGATTGCGGAGAGATATGGAAACAGCCGGTGGAATGGATCTGAATATTGGCGGAATGCCGGTGGCAGACGCTGCAGAGATACAGGAAAGGTATGACAAGCTGCTGGATATTCTGGGAGCTATAGTCGAGAGCCGCAGTCTGGATGGCGGCTCGCATATCGAGAGGATCAAGAATTTCACCAGGGCATTGGCCACAGAGGTTATGGTCTCCTATCCGGAGTATGGTCTGAATCCTTATGTCGTGGAGGTTTTTGTTGCTGCGAGCGCGCTCCACGATATCGGTAAGATAACCATTCCGGACAGCATACTTTTTAAGCCCGCCAGACTTACCAGAGAAGAGTTCGAATATATGAAGACTCACACCACGAAGGGATGTGAGATCCTCAATAATATAGGAAACGCATTGAGCCCTGACTGCAAAAAGGCCAGCTATGAGATATGCAGACACCATCATGAGAAATATGACGGCAAGGGCTATCCGGACGGATTACGCGGCGATGCAATACCGATCTCGGCGCAGATAGTATCGGTTGCGGATGTTTATGACGCACTTGTCTGTGAGAGAGTATACAAGGATGCTTTTACCAAGGAACAGGCTTTTAATATGATCATTTCGGGTGAGTGCGGAATGTTTAATCCCAAGCTTATGGACTGCTTCCGCAAATGTGCCGGCGAGTTTGAACGCCTTGCAGACGAGTATCGTCAGAAGCGGGGGGAGATCTAGTGGGGATACTTATAATAATCATACTTATATTTCTGCTTCTCCTCATTGCGGCGGGATTCTGGTTCATTAAGATGTCTCTGAAGGCAACTCCTACCCGTAAGGAGGACGTACTTCTTCCCAAGACCTGTACCGATGAGCCCAAACCCGGCAACGAAAAGCAGCTTCAGTTCATTGCCAATCGTACACGTATCAGGGCAGAGGGTGCGGAATTTGACAAGACACTGACTCCCGTTGAGATAGTAAATAAGAGCGGACTTAAGCTCTTCGGCAGATACAGGTTTAACGATACTGCCACACACAACTGGATCATCAGCGTGCACGGCTACAGGGACGATCACCGGTTCATGCTTCCTTATATAATGAGGTTCTTTGATGCCGGATACAACGTTTTTACCCAGGATAACCGGGCACATGGTCTCAGCGACGGTGACTATATCTCGATGGGCTGGTTCGACAAGGATGATGTGTATGAGTGGCTGGATTGCATAGTCCGTATGGATCCCGATGCCAGGATCATCGTTCACGGCGTATCCATGGGAGCGGCCACGACAATGATGCTTTCGGGACTGAATCATCCGGCTGTGATCGGATATATAGAGGACTGCGGATATACAAGCACATGGAATATGTTTAAGGTATGTCTGAACAGAGATTATCATCTGCCGACCTTTCCCCTGCTCAATGTCTGCAATCTGATCAACAGGTTACGCCTCGGATATGATTATAGGAAATCATCCGCCATCGATCAGATCAAAAAGTGCAGCAAGCCGATGATGTTTATTCACGGTGCGGAGGATGATTTTATTCCACCGTCGATGTGTGACGAGCTTTACGACGCTTTTGAGGGAAAGAAGGAAAAGTACCTGGCTCCCTTTGCGGGACATGCCGAGTCGATGGATTACGATCCCGACGAATACTTCAGACGGATATTTGATTTTATAGATAATGTGATCATGCAGGGCTGAGGATAATGCCGTATGCTGATACTTTTCACATATTAAGGAGGAAAAAATGGGTATTATTGACAGATTTAAGGAAATCATGAGCGCCAACTTCAATGCGCTGCTGGACAAGGCGGAAGATCCCGAAAAGATGATCGACCAGTATTTGCGTAATCTTGAGGCTGATCTTGCCAAGGTTAAGTCCGAGACAGCATCCGTAATGGCGGATGAAAAAAATGCTCAGCGCAAGGTTGAGGCCTGCCAGTCAGACATCAACAAGATGGCTGAATATGCCCGCAGAGCCGTTACTGCCGGAAATGATGAAGAAGCAAAGCAGTTCCTTAAGAAAAAGGCAGATCTGACCGACCAGCTGGCCGTTCTCGAGAAGGATTATCAGCTTGCCTGCGAATGCTCTGCAAAGATGCGTCAGATGCATGATAAGCTGGAGAGCGATATTTCCTCACTTAAGACCAGAAGAGATACCCTTAAGGCCAAGATAAAGGTAGCGGAAACACAGCAGAAGCTCAACAAGATCGGAAGCGGACTTGCAAGCGCCGGAGACAACCTGGCAGCTTTCGACCGTATGGAAGAGAAAGTCAATCATATGCTTGATGAGGCAGATGCCATGGCAGAGCTTACTTCCTCCAAGGAAAGCAACAATGTTGAGGAGCTTACCAAGAAGTATGACGCCGATTCCAAGAGCGCGGCAGTTGATGACGAGCTGGCAGCCCTTAAAGCAGAAATGGGTATGATCTGATCCATGGATCTGGAGAGTTTGCTTAATCCCAAACAGCTGGAGGCTGTATATCAGACGGAGGGACCGGTGCTCATACTGGCTGGTGCCGGCAGCGGCAAGACCAGAGTACTGACCTATCGTGTGGCTTATCTGATAGAACAGGGAGTGAACCCATGGAATATCATGGCGATCACCTTTACCAACAAGGCAGCCGGCGAAATGCGTGAGAGGATAGATAGCGTTGTGGGAGCGGGATCCGAGAGTATCTGGATCTCTACTTTTCATTCCTCCTGTGCACGTATCTTACGCAGATATATAGACAGGCTGGAGGAGTATGACAATAATTTCGTCATCTATGATACTGACGATACAAAATCCGTTATTAAGGATGTGGCAAAAAAACTCAATATAGACACCAAGCGCATTAAGGAGCGTACCATTATGAATGAGATCTCATCGGCCAAAAATGAGCTGATGGATCCCGAGCTTTATGCGGAATATGCAGGCAGCGATTTTGTTTTGAGCAAGGTCGCTGACTGTTATTTTGAGTATCAGAATACCCTCAGGAAGAACAATGCGCTGGATTTTGATGACCTGCTTATGAAATGCGTGGAGCTTTTTAAGGCTGACAGTGAAGTACTGGCAGGTTATCAGGACAGGTTTAGATATATCTGCGTGGATGAGTATCAGGATACGAATACCGCGCAGTTTCAGTTTGTGAGCCTTCTTGCACAGGCATCCCGCAATATCTGCGTGGTCGGGGACGACGACCAGTCCATCTATAAATTCCGCGGAGCAAATATACGCAACATTCTCGATTTCGAACAGATCTATCCGGAAGCTAAGGTTATCAAGCTTGAGCAGAATTACCGTTCCACATCCCATATCCTGGATGCGGCCAATGCTGTGATCGCTCATAATACAGGCCGTAAGGTCAAGAATCTGTGGACCGACCGCGGAGAGGGCGTTCCGATCGTATATAAGCGGCTTGATAATGCATGGGAGGAATCGAGGTACATTACTGAGGAAATAGAGAGAGAGGTTAGCGCCGGAGCGGAGTATAAGGATTTTGCAGTTCTGTACCGCACGAATGCACAGTCACGCAGTCTGGAGGAAAGCATGATCATGGACGGCATGCCTTACCGTATCGTGGGCGGCGTCAATTTCTATTCCCGCAGAGAGATCAAGGATATCCTCGCTTATCTGAAGACGATCAGCAACGGCCGGGATGACCTGGCCTGCAGACGGATCATAAATATTCCCAAAAGAGGAATAGGTCAGACCTCCATAACCAAGCTGCAGACATATGCCGACGAACACGGGATCAGCTTCTATGAGGCCGCAAGCAGCAGGGAGGGAGAGCTGCTTCTGGGAAGGAGTGCTTCCAAGCTGGCTCCCTTTGTCAATATCATTGATGTACTCAGATCCAGAAACGGGGAGATCACTCTGACAGATCTTTTCGACGATATGATGGATATGATCAAATACGAGCAGTATCTCGAGGATCTGAACGAAGAAGATACCGAGGACAGACTGGATAACATAGAGGAGCTTCGCAATAAACTGGTGACATACGAGGAGTCTGCCGGTGAACCTACTTTGGACGGCTTCCTTGAGGAGGTTGCACTTGTAGCCGATATCGACAATGTCGGTGAGGACGAGAACCGTGTACTTCTGATGACACTGCACAGTGCAAAGGGGCTTGAATTTAAGCATGTGTTTATGGCGGGAATGGAGGATGGACTGTTTCCGAACAGCATGACCATTATTTCCGATAACCGCGAGGATATCGAGGAGGAAAGAAGGCTGATGTATGTGGGGATCACCCGGGCCATGGATCAGCTGACGCTGACTTCCGCGGTTCAGAGAATGGTCAGAGGTGAAACACAGAGATATCCGGTCAGCAGATTTGTGTTGGAGATCCCGGATGAGTATCTTGGAGAAAGTGATGCTCCCAAACGCAAAAGAGTATCTTTTTCCACCGATGATATTATGTCAACCAACGGCAAAACGTCAGTCTTTTCCGGTGCCGGACCGAGTGTTAAAGATACTTCGATTTCAACCGATATTATGTCAACCAAACCTCAGAAGTATCGACCCGCTGCATATAAGACAGGTACAGATATCCCCAAACCATATATCATGGAGGCAGCTGCAGCGCAGAGAAAAGCTGTAACCGCATCATCAGGCGATTCCCTGGGATATATTGTCGGAGACCGTGTCAGACACACTAAATACGGTGAAGGTATTGTCCTTGAGATAGCTCCCGGACCGAGAGACTATCAGGTGACGGTAGACTTTGACGGCGCAGGCCGGAAGATCATGTATGCCGGCTTCGCAAAACTTCAGAAAATCTGAACATATCATTTTTATCTCCAAAATCCATAAAACCTATTGACAAACTATGAAATAATGCGTAAAATCTGTTTTAACCTAAAGGATATAAATCCTATATGGTTACTATAGTATGCGAGATGCACGGAGGTAAATTATGAAAAAACAGACACTGAAGCACACCCTTGCAGTAGTTTTGGCTGCGGTTACCGTTACCGCATCCCTGAGCGGATGTGCGGTAGCAACAGGGGATCCCGGGAATGCAGCGTCTAATGCCGAATCCGGAACCGGAGCTGAGGTATCAGGAAGCGATTCCGAGGCCGTTACTGCGGATACGACCGAAGCTGCGGCAGCCTCGACTGATGAGGTAAAGGTTAAACCCGATAACGCCAAATGGACGGTCACCATACCGGGCAACAACGGCTCGTTGTGTAATGTTCCCACATTCATAGCGTATGAGAAGGGATTCCTGGCCGAGGAGGGTGTTGATGCCGACCTGGTTTCCGCTGATTACGAAGCCAAAAAGGTGGGACTTAACAATGGAACGATGCCTATAGTAAACGGCGACTTTATGTATTTCCCGTCTATAGAGGAGAATCTGAACATAACCGTAGTTGACGGCATCCACAGAGGATGTATCCGGATCCAGGTTCTTCCCGATTCGGATATCGCATCTCCGGAGGATTTAAGAGGCAAGACCATCGCATGTGATGAGATCGGAGGTACTCCGTATCAGATAGCTTCGCTCTGGCTCGGACAGGCCGGAGTCAAAGCCATAGGAGACGGAGCAGAGGTAACCTTCCTTCCGTTTACCGATGATAACCTTTCGGTAGAGGCTCTCAAAAAGGGTGAGGTAGATGCTATCGCAATATGGGATCCCGTAGCCGCCATAGTCGAGAAATCCGGTGATGTCAAGACCATCCTTGATATCGGAGCGGATGAACCATTCTCAGAGCATTACTGCTGCTACCTCTACGCGTCCACCAAGGTGCTTGAAGAGGATCCGGCTCAGATAGCTGCTATACTCCGGGCTTATCGCAAGGCAGAGGACTGGATAAGCAAGAATCCCGAGGAGGCTACCGCGATCATCGTTGATAAGGGCTATGTTTCCATCGAAGACAGAGATCTGGCACTTAATCTTGTGAAGAGCTACGGGTACCAGTCGACCGAGGATTTCTCAAGCGGCAAGGCACTGGATGTGGAAGCGGACGTACTGTATTTTGCACAGGCACTTTATGATGTAGATTATCTGAAGACATCGCCTGATGAATATATCAAAAAAGCGTACACAGCGGTGGATCTGAATCAGTAGGCATTCGCCTGAAGAGGTTAAAGAAATACCGCTTGATCAGTCTTTCCTTATTTGAACAATATGAACGAAACAGGTGCCCGGGTAGAGATACTCGGGTACCGACTTTAAAAGAGATATGACCGGAGGGATTATGAGTCGTGATTTCGAAAGGGAAATAGCACCGGCCAGGGTCAGGAAAGCTCTGGTACTTACAGAGCTGGGATATCTTTTGGCTATAGCGGGTAATCTGCTTTTTCCGCAGATCGCACCGATAGAGTTAAGTCAGTACAGGGTTGGATTTCTTATTATGGATATGAATGATTTCTACAGGCTTGTTCTGACCGGGATCATCATTATCTATCTGATAAGCGAGATATGCGCTGTCAGACTGCCGGTACGCCGGGTAAGGTTTGTCAGTCAGAGCAGATTCAGATTTGCTACGGGGATAGCATTGCTGATCGCGGACATACTCGGAACCAAGCTTAAGGTTACTCCGCAGCCGTTTTTTCCGGGACCTGCCGAGATCCTTTCAACATATATAATTGAGCCTAACCTGATCCTTAAGAACATGCTTTACTCGTTGAGATTGTTCAGCGTGGGGTTTCTGCTCGGTATAACACTGGGCATAGTGACAGGCATACTGATCGGATGGTTTCCGAAGGTATATTACTGGGTATATCCGGTCATACGCATCAGCGGCGTGATCCCTGCCGTTGCATGGATGCCTTTTGCGCTGACTCTGTTTCCGACACCTTTTGCGGCAGCAGCCTTTCTGATAGTGATCACTTCCTGGTTCCCGGTAGCCTCACAGACGGCACTTGGTATACAGACCACCTCCAAAGCCCAGTATGAAGCTGCCAGAACTCTGGGAGCATCCACTCCTTTTATTCTGGCGCATGTCGCCATTCCCCATGCGATGCCGCAGGTATTTACCGGAATCTCCACAGCCTGCGCGGGAACCTTTACATGTCTGGTAATGGCTGAGATGATGGGACAGCCCGGAGGCCTTGGATATTACATAAATATAGTCAAGGTTTGGAGTGCCTATTATAAGGTGTTTGCGGCTATTGTTCTGATGGCGGTGCTTTTCAGCATAATAATCGCGATCCTGAACCTTATCAGAGATTATGTTCTGCGGTGGCAGAAGGGACAGTTCAGATGAACGGGATTTTAAAGATTGAAAATGTAAACCGTATATATATAGACGGAGATGATCCACTGACGGCGGAAAAGACAGAGGCCTTACAGAATATCAATCTGACGGTAACGGAGGGGGAGTTTCTGTCAATCATCGGCTCATCGGGATGCGGCAAGACCACCCTTCTCAGACTGATAGGAGGACTTGACAGGCCGCAGTCGGGCACACTCATTTTTGATGGACATGAGATAACACGTCCTGACCCTGAGAGAGGTTATATTTTTCAGCAGGGCAGTCTTTTCCCCTGGATGACAGTGGAAGAAAACATCGCAGTAGGGCTTAAGGCCAGGCATGTGTATAAACAGGAAAAGGATAAGGTGCCTTACTATATAGAGATGATCGGTCTTAAGGGCTTTGAAAGATCCTATCCTCATCAGATAAGCGGAGGTATGGCTCAGAGAGTGGCTATCGCAAGGGCTTTGATCAATTCTCCGAGAATGCTTCTGCTCGATGAACCGATGGGAGCACTGGATTCCTTTACCAGGGCGGATATACAGGACAGGCTGCTTGAGATACACAGCAGAGAACGGATCACCATGGTTCTTGTTACACATGATGTGGAGGAGGCCATATATCTGTCGGACAGGATCGTAATAATGACGCCGCGTCCCGGCCGGATCAGTGAGGTCCTTGATATAGATCTGAAGTTCCCCAGAAACCGCGGTGACGAAGGCTTCCTTAAGATACGTACGGAAATAATGGAAAGGTTCCACCTGGCCAGCAAACCTGCTGAACCTGAGTATATGATATGACATACGACACATTAACAGAACTGATAAAAAATGATATGGAAGAAGCCCTGGGGTGTACCGAACCGGGGGCTATTTCTCTGGCCTGTGCCAGAGCGACAGCCGAACTACGCAGGGTGACGGATGCCGGTATTGACAGGATCGAGGTTAAGGTAAATTCGGGTATTTACAAGAATGCATATTCATGCGGAATACCCGGTACGGATCATACCGGTAATGAATATGCTGCCGCATTGGGTGCGGTCGGTGGAGATCCGGATCTGGGACTGAAGGTTCTTACAGGGATTTCCGGGACTGATATTGAGCATGCATCCCGGTTGGTGGAAAGAGGGGCTGTCAAAGTTGTGATATCCGGAATCTCGCCCGGGATTTTCGTCGATGCATCGGTATTCGCCGGTTCTCATTATGCTGAAACCGGGATCAGGGGTTCTCATACGGGTTTTACGGTTATATCCGTGGATGGTCATATTCTGTCCGCGGAATCGGGTGAGCGAAGAACGGGCAGAGGAGAACAGTCAGCTTCCGGGATACTTGAGTTTGGTTTTAAACAGTTCAGAGAATATGCGGATCGTGTTGAAGCGGAAAAGATATCCTTCATAAAATCGGCTGTCAGGACTAATCTCGATCTGGCTAAGGCGGGATTGAAGTGGGATCGCTGTACTCTCAGCAGAGCACTCGTGAACGATCAGCCTGACAGGATAAGTGATGAACTCATATGCGGAGAGGATCCGGACAGAGATCATATCTCACCTTGGGCGTATGCAAGGATCCTGACGGGTGCAGCCATAGAAGCCAGGTTTCTTGGCACTTCACTCCCGGCAATGAGCATAACCGGAAGCGGAGCCCACGGAGTCATCTCTTCTGTTCCTCTGACCGCAGATGCTTATATAAACAGTATTGATGAGGATAGGCTGATACGTGCCGTGGCATTGAATTTTTTGGTTACGATGTATGTAAAGGAGTGCTCGGGCAGGCTTTCCGCCTTCTGCGGATGCGGGATCGCCGGAGGCCTGGGGTTTGCCTATGCGCTGGCCTTTCTGAGGGGTATGGGTGATGAGGTTGCCGCAAGAACCTTCGGGAATATGGCCTCATCCATAACAGGGATGCTTTGCACAGGGGGAAACAGAGCATGCACTATGAAGGCGATAGCTGCGGTGGATGCCGCATACACTGCATTGGAGACCGCAAAGAGCGGGGGAGGTGTTCCGGATTTCTGCGGGATCCTTTCCGATACGCCGGAAAGAACTGCGGCAAATATCGGCCGTATTGCGGATCCCGGCATGCTTGAAACCGACAGGACTATAATGGATATTCTTGAAAGTGAAGGAGAGTACAGAAGATCATGAAAGAAAAAGGATCAATAAGGATCATCGATATCATATCGTTTGTCATCGGGCTGTCGCTGGCGGTGGGTGTGAAGCTTATATTTCATGCCTGCGCACCCATGGAGGACGGACATTTTATGAACTGTCACAAAGCAGAGAATGCGGCAATGGTCACCGGATCGCTGATAGCGGCCTCGGTCATAGTCAGATATGCGGTTAAAATAAGATCTGTACAGACGTCTTCTTTTGTTGTTCAGATCGTTTTGGCGATCATAACCGTATTCATACCGGGAGTTATAATCAGGCTTTGCGGTATGGCGGATATGAGATGCAGGTCATTGATGAGACCCGCGGTGATCATACTGGCGGTTTTTGCAGCTCTTGCAGGAGTGGCCGGCGTATTGATGAGTTTAAGAGGATCTGCAGGGAAAGAGGAATAACTGATGAAACTTGCCTGGAAGAATATACAGGGCCGCCCCGGCAGGAGTGCCGCATTGATGATCATATCCTGTCTGATATCCATTACGATCTTCACGGGGACAATGATAGCACGAAGTATAGAATGCGGCACCGACAGTCTCAAAGCGCGTCTCGGCGCCGATCTGATCGTGATACCGGCAGGATCGGATGATGATGTAGAAGCTTTGCTGGTTAAGGGTAATCCCGGATATTTCTATATGGATGCGGATAATCTGGATACAGTCCGTTCGATAGAACATGTAAAAGGTGCCTCCCCTCAGCTTTTTCTCACGACGGCCAATACGGGATGCTGTGCAATGCCTGTTCAGCTGATCGGGTTTGATCCCGACAGTGATTTTACGGTGCAGCCTTGGATCTCCGCCTCGTATTCGGATGAGCTGGCTGACGGAGATGTTCTGATAGGAAACAATCTGACACCGGAGGATGACCGCAGTATACGGTTCTATGGCATAGACTGCAATGTGGCAGGCAGACTCGCCTCATCGGGTACGGATTTTGACAATGCGGTATATACTAATATGGATACGCTTCGCAGCCTGATGCTTGCTTCGGAGGAATTGGGATTTAACTACCTTATTGATGAAAACGCTCCCGATGAACTTATATCATCGATATTTATCAGAGTCGACGATCCCGCTAATATACCCGAGGTAAAAAAGGAATTGAGTGTAAAGCTGAATGATGTCAAGGTGATCCGTACATCAGGTATGCTTACCTCTACAATGGAGAACATGTCGCACCTGAACGGACTGATCCGTCTGCTTATTGTGTTTGTGTGGGTGCTTGCGTTTGTGATACTTGCGGCGGCTCATATAATGCTGATCAATGAGAGAAAGAAAGAATTTGCGATCTTCAGGATCGCCGGAGCGTCAAGACAGAAGGTGATCGGGATAATACTTGACGAGGCTGTTTTGATCGGACTGATCGGCGGTGCGCTCGGGATCCTGTTTGGCGCCCTGACGGTTTTTCCATTTTCCGGGGCTTATGAAAGCCTGCTTGGCCTGCCATATCTCAGTCCCTCGCCGTTAACAGCCGGACTGATCGCTGCGGCGGGAATTATCGGAACCGTGATATCGGGACTGGTGGCAGCGGTAATGGTTCTTCCGTCAGTGCTCGTTACGGATGCAGGTGAGTTGATCAGGGAAGGTGAGTAGCAATGGGGATTCTGAAAGCCGAAAACGTATACAGATCCTTTGAAAGGAGAGGCAGAAGATTTGATGCGGTGTGCGATGTTTCACTGGAGGTACCGTCAGGGAAGATCACAGTGATATCGGGCAGATCCGGGAGCGGAAAAAGTACGCTGCTGAATATGCTTGCCGGTACGTTAAAGCCCGGTTCGGGAACCGTAACTATGGACGGCAGGGATCTGTATGCCATGAATGACCGGGAAAACAGTGGGCTCAGAAGCTCTGCTATAGGAGTGATCCCGCAGGGTAAGAGTCTGGTAATGAGCCTGTCCGTGCTCGATAATGTGATGCTTTCATATCTTTTGAAGGGATCCGTGACTCCGGAAATACGGGATAAGGCAACGGGGGCTCTGGGCAGGCTTGGACTGAGTGGCTTGGCAGAGGCAGCTCCAAAGGGCCTGTCCGGCGGAGAAATGAGACGTGTTTCTATAGCAAGGGTGTTAATAAATATGCCTGATGTCATATTGGCAGATGAACCAACGGGGGATCTCGACGCCGGAACCACAGCAACGGTTCTGAGTCTTCTGAGGGAAGAGGCGGACAGAGGTGCAGCGGTTCTTCTGGTAACACATGAAACGGAGGCGTATGGAATCGCCGATATCCTGTATGAGATGTCCGAAGGAAAAATATATATAAAATAGTTGTTGTCTACTTTACTATTTTTTATGAGATATGATAAAATGAAACAAATGTGTTGTTTCGTTAGGAGGGTAAACAATGACTAAAGCAGAAATCCTGAATAAAATCGAAAGCATATATTCAGACAGTAAATTATCAGAGATAGAAGCATTAGACAGGTTTCTCAGACGTAAGGAAAAGGAAGAGGAGACCAAAAATTCCATTGTCATCTGGTGCTTCGCTATTTTGGGAGTTGTACTTGTAGTCGGGATCGTGGCTGTTATAGTTTACAATTACTTGAAGCCTGATTATCTTGAAGATTTTGAAGACGATTTTGACGATGATTTTGATGACTTTGATGATGAATTTTTTGAAAAGGACGATGACGATCTTGTTTCGTTCAAAAAATCCGAAGACTAATTGAGATCATTATCAGGAGTTCAGGGGCCGGGGATTTTTCTCCGGTCCTTTTTTTCGCATAGCCGGGAGAAAATAATACATGAAAAAAGGGTCATTATTGACAGGAAAAGTTATACGTTTGGATTATCCGAACAAGGGCATAGTGCAGACTGATGAAGGGCTTTTGGAGGTGGCATGTGCTCTGCCGGGACAGACAGTTCTGTGCAGAGTCAAAAAGACCAGACACGGGATCGGTGAGGGGATCTTAAAAGAGGTTGTTGCCCCTTCTCCGGGGGAGGTTGAATCCCCATGCCCGCATTTTAGTAAATGCGGCGGATGTCTGTACCAGACCTTTAATTATAAGGATGAGCTGCAGATCAAGGAGGATCAGGTAAAGCGTCTGATCGAGCCTGTGCTTGGCGGATCACTGAATGAGTGCAGGTGGGAATCCATTCAGTGCAGTCCCGTATATGAAGGCTATCGCAATAAGATGGAATTTACCTTCGGAGATGAATATAAGGATGGTCCTCTTGCTCTTGGCATGCACAAAAGAGGAAGTATGTATGATATCGTGACGGTGACGGGGTGCAGGATCGCAGATCAGGATTATTCCGAGATCATAAGGTGTACTGTCGATCTGTTTGGATCAAAGAGGATACCGTATTATCACAGGCTTTCTCATGTGGGATATCTAAGACACCTGCTTGTTCGGAGGTCGAGGAGCGGAGAACTGCTGATCGGACTGGTGACTTCAACGCAATTTGGGATAGCCGGCTCGAATATGACGATGTCACATTCCGAACCCGAAATGATGGATTCATCCGATTCCACGGAAAGGGAGACATCTGTATCACTACAGTGGTTTGGATCGGCCGGGGAAGAACAGTTTGTCCTGGAGGAGTACGTGTCTGCTCTTAGAGATATGGAGAAGGAGGGACGGCTTTCTGCGGAGATCGCCGGCATCATACATATAGTCAATGATTCCGTGGCGGACGCTGTGAAAGCTGATCGTGTCGATATCCTTTATGGCTGTGATCATATTACCGAGGAACTGCTTGGACTGAAGTTCAGGATCACGCCCTTTTCCTTTTTCCAGACTAATACGTACGGCGCGGAGGTGTTGTATTCCAAAGTCAGGAAATATGCCGCCGGACTGGAAGTTCCTCCCGGAGGAACGATCTTCGACCTGTATTCCGGAACGGGCACGATAGCACAGGTCATGGCAGGGATGAACGACGGTTCCGCGGCTAAGGTCGTGGGAGTTGAGATCGTTGAGGAGGCCGTGGAAGCAGCACGGATCAACGCAGCCGCCAACGGACTGACCAACTGTTCCTTTATTGCAGGGGACGTACTGAAGGTTCTGGATGATCTCACGGACAAGCCTGATCTCATAATCCTGGATCCTCCGCGTGAGGGAATTCATCCCAAAGCCCTTCCCAAGATCCTTTCATATGGCACTCCGTACATTATCTATATCTCCTGCAAGCCTACATCACTTGCAAACGATCTGCCCGCATTCCTTGAGGCAGGATACCGCCCGCTTCGCATTTGCACCGTTGACCAGTTTCCACGGACGGGGAATATTGAGACGGTTTGTTTGCTTTCCAAGGGAGATGTCAAGTCACAGAAATTGCGGGTTGAATTCAGTCTGGAGGATATGGATACGGACGGTTTTAAGAAAGGTGCTACCTATAACGCCATACGGGACTGGATAAAAGAAAAATACGGATATCGCGTGACTAATCTTAATATTGCGCAGGTGAAACAGAAACACGGGATCATTGAGCGGGAGAATTATAATAAGCCGAAGTCACCGGACAGTAAGCAACCGGGGTGTCCGGAAGAGAAGGTTAAGGCTATCGAAGATGCGATGAGGCATTTTCAGATGATATGAATTCGGTGAGGAATTGAAAATGAATTATTTAACGGATCGGGAAATTGAGGTTCTGATAAGTGATATCAAAGCCGGCAATAACGACGCATGGGATGATATTTGCCGGAATTTTGATCGCTATATTCATGAATGCTGCTGGAAGAGGTTAAGAAAATTTGATATGTCAGATACCTTTCGGATGGAGTTGGAAGAAGATCTATATATAGCCGGATGGCAGGGGTTTGTATCTGCCATAAAGAACTATGACCCTGAAAATGGGAAACTTCTGACATATGCGACATATTACATAAACGGAGAGATTTCAAAGGAACTGGATCTTCAGCTGAATCCGCTGGGACTTACAGAGAGACCGAGACCTGAAAAGAAGAAATCGGTCGAGACTGAAAGCAGAGTTATCTCACGTATTTCGATAGATGAAGATGGGGGAATACCTGAGAATGTGCTGTCTTATGCCCTCATGCGCGAGAAGCATAGCGATGAGGCTGAAACAGTCATATCCGGAGATGAAAATCTTAGTCGGATGTCGGAGATTGCAGGGCTTCTTAGGGATGAAAAAGTCAATATAAAAGCACTGGAGCAGCTGTTTTCTGAAAACGGTATCTCAGACCTCGGATCGTACAGTAATGAAAGAACCACCCTTCAGATCCTTGAAATACTAAAGCAGACAACAGATGAAAAGCATACGGTATCCAAGGATGAACTGAAGCGCCTGCTCCGCCTTTATCGTATCTGGAAGTATGGAAACAATACATCGGTTCCGGTGGATAATACATTTAACAGAATTGTTGCGGAAGTTTTACTGGAGCTGAATCCCGGAGAGTACCCTGATGAAAATGACAGAGATTATAGGATCAAATATGATGGTTATACGGAAGATAGACTGAATAAAAGGATCAAACCGGATAGGAGCAGTTCCCAGAAAGTGGGGTCCGGCTCTGCGCCTGTTCTGAACGGACTTCACTATGTGCATCCATTTACGTATGAAGAAACAGACAGGCTGATTCAGCTGATCTGTTTTTCTGATATGCTCTCGGCAAAAGAGAAGGAAAAACTGATCGGTAAGATATTTGAACTTACCGGAAAGTATTACACCACGCCCTACTGGGATGGAAAGGGTATTATGTTTAATCCCCGGGCTGTGCATGGCAGATTTACGGGCAAAAAATCTTCTGATAGGGAAATGTTTGTGGAAAGTCTGAAGACACTCCAATGTGCAGTGAACAATCTGGCACAGGTTAGATTTAAATTCAATCGTTATAATGAAGATCACGAACTTGTACCGACGAATGAGTATATGCATGAACTGAGCCCGTATCATCTGGTGGTATATCATGACAATTACTATTGCATCGGACTTAAAAAAGGCGACAGCCGGGTGTGGCATTACCGTGTAGATCTGATGACCGATGTGGAAATCGTTCGGGATGAAGAGGGAAAGATCATTCCTGTAGAACTTACTGAATTCGAAGGTCTCCCTATATTCAATGCGACCTGGGATCCTGAAAAGTATATGTCAGAACATCTTAATATGGCATATGATAAGCCCGGGGATATCAGGTATATCAGGATCAAGATCAGGAGCACAGACTACACTATCATTCATGACTGGTTCGGTGATCATTATGAAAAGGTGGATGAGATTACAGCTGCGGATGATAAAGGAAATGAGATTCGTTATGACATCGTAAAGGTACGTACATCCGCGTCCATGATCGTACACTGGGCTATGCAGTATGGAACTAAGGTGGAGATAATGGATGAGGAGATACGTAAATTGATCTGGAAAGAAATTATTAGAATGGAAAAAGTATATGTATAGTGAAAATACTCTTAAAAAGACCTGTTCCGATACGGATCCCAATATAATATTGGAAGAATTACATATGTATTTGCCAGATATAATTCGAGATAATCTGGAACAAGATAAGGGATATTACAAACTTAAGGACAGGGATATTTGGTTTAGTGGGGATAATTTGATAACCCGTAAACAAATGTATCGAAGGATATTCAAAAAGAAGCAGATAGATACAGGGATACAAAATGATAAGGAGTTTGTCTCATATATAATATTGCCGTTTATTAAAGGAAATAGATATAGTGGAGTAAATTCTTTGAGAGCTGCAGCCGGAGATTATAATGATAATCCGTTTGTGTTCTTTGAAGTGCTAAAAGAAATGTTTCTTTGCGATTTTTCATTGGAAGGCAATACATTAGATCCTGTAAAAAAAGCAATCATTTTGACAAAAAATTACTGGGCTATTTTTGGTGAAGGGGAAAATGGTTGGAACTGCTATCAGAAAACGTTTGGTTTGGAATGTCTAAACGACTTGAAGAAGATAGAAAATAATAAGAAATACTTTTCTAAATTCAACGATAAATATGAGTGGGATGAGTATAATAAACTTCTTACTGAATTCAAAGAAAAGAGAATTGAAGAACTATCTTCAAAATCTTGAAGATCACTTACTCCATAATATAGGTGTAACCGAAAATCCAATTTCAAGGAGGTGCCCTATGATAGATAAGATTTATTTTGATATGGACGGAGTGCTTGCAGACTTTGACGGCGGCGTAACGAAACTTTGCGGTTTGAGACCTCTTGCACAGGGCGAGCAGCGTTCTAAAGATGAAGACGACCTGATGTGGGAGAAGATCCGTGAGGTCGGTCATTTTTATGACAAACTTGATCCTATGCCGGGAGCAATAGAACTTTTCAAGGAACTATACAAAAGATACGGAGATAAATGCGAGATCCTTACAGGTATTCCCAAACCGAAGAGAGGCATTATAACAGCCGGTGACGATAAGACAGCATGGGCACGTCGTATACTTGCTCCGGAGCTAAAGGTTAATATAGTATACCGCGAAGAAAAGAAAAATTTCTGCATAGGTAAGGACAGTATTCTGATTGATGACCTTAGATCCAATATAGATGATTGGATTAGCTACGGAGGAACCGGAATTTATCACATCAGTTCCGAGGATACAAGATTGCAATTGTTGGAGAAAGATCTTTTGTGAAAATCGCCATCTTCAATATTTTGAAATCCGGAATTTCCATATTATTAGTGAAAAGAATTGTCTATAGCAGGCAGTTCTTTTTTGATGCAAAAAAAATGATCGGAGGTGCAATATGGAAAAAATGGTAATCGAGCTGATCAGATTTCTGCAGAAGTGGGGGCTATGGCAGGATGTGACTATTCTGGCGGATGGCAAGGCATATTTCCCAGGCTGTAATAAGGAAGATGTATATTGTGGTTTGCCAAATGTTAAGATAACTGTTTGTGAGAATCCGGAAGATTATACAACCGGTATTACGGATGAAACAGACTGTTACGGAAATTGTCACCCAGTATGGAAGAACTTTTCTAATCCAGAGCATATTCTGGACATGGTCTATGAAGGTCCGCTTTATATGGTGCTTCGTCATGATACTTATGAAGGTGTAAAGAAATCGGATATTTCTCCTGATGCATGGGAGTATATTTTTGCTCATACGAAAATCCTTGAGGATTATATGTATGAGAAATATGAGCTGGCATCTCCGGAAGAGTTACTGGCGCAGATTCTGGAGGATAGACTTGACAACTCTGGCTATACAGCGTGGGATCCACTGGTTTTCGATACATGGGAAGAATATCAGGAGTTTGTAAATGGAGAAGCGTATGAGAATGGAGAAGAAAGACTTACGCCCATTTATCAAAGATACGGAACCTATGAAGAATATTTGACTGAATTGGAAACATCAGAATCTTTGAGTATAGAGGATATAAAGCCGGTCTGGGAGCAAATGGTTTCAGATGCAAAAACTGAATTTATCAGAAGAAGTGCTGCGGACAAATCAGGGATCATCTCAATTTCGGAAATTGCCGGATACATAAAATCGGAGTTTGATAAAATATTTGATCGCTATGGATTATGGTATGATTTCGGTTTCGCATGGTCCCTTACGTGTTATAAAAATGAATAAAGCTGAAACACTTTCAAAATTTTGAAGATGTAAAGCTCCATAATATTATTGAGGATGGATTGCGATGGCAAAGTCCTTTTTCAGTTGCAGAAAGAAAAGGAGAAAACTGTTATGAGAAACATGATGAAAGAGTATCTTGGAAATGATTACAGTGATAACCATCTTAGAAATTTCTGCCTTTATTGGATGAAAGGCAGAGAGACAAAACCAAAGTGGGAGGATACAGAAGAGTGTAAGGAGAGGTTTGATGAGTGGAGACGAAAGAACGATCTTGACTGCCTTTATTTTGGAGGCAATCTTCGGGCAGATACACTTATGAGTGCCTGGACACCGATCAGCTGGGTTGCTAATTGTCTTAACAGGGAGTATGGCATTAAATTCTGTAAATATGTAACGGATGGTGATCCCAATCATTATCTGAGGCTTCTTGCAGATGACAGAGATGCATACCTTCCTCCAAAGCATGAATTGGTTCAGCTCCTTGACAGATTTCTTGAACTTGCGGAACTAAGATGCAATTATATCCTTCTTCCTGACAGAGAGATGAACAGGGCAAGGTACAACTGTGAGGTAAAAGGTATGGGAAGAGTCAGATTATATGATGAAGTACCTCCCATGCTTTATCATCTTTTTGATGAGAACTGGTTTGGAAAATATTTCGACACGGCAGATGTAAGGAACAGGAAAGAAAACCCTCTGCTTGTACATAGTAGGGAGAATAATCCTCTACCCATCGATCCTGTAAAATGGGTAAAACGTGAATGTTTGGAGGCCGGATTCAGGGACGGAATCATTGATCAGGATCATGTGATCCCGCTTCTTAAGGATCTCCATCCCGGGAAAGGGAAAAGTCTTAGGGAAGAAGCCGAAATAAGAGAGGCTTTAACATATATGATAAATCTGCTGGAATCCCGTAAGAACGCGATGGAAAAGGAGGTAAATTGTTATGAGAATTATTGATAATAGCAGACCAAAAGAAATCACAAGCAATGAAATCTGGGAACTGTTTAAGATGCTGGAGGGTATGGATGAGCATTATGTGTTTTATGATAGATGCGATGCTCCGAGGGATAGGGAAGAGCTATTTTATCTTGTAAAGACAACACTGGGTGATGATGGTATGATTTATGAAGCACCGGACAATATGGGGTTGCAGCTGCCCTACAGCAAAAATGAGTGGGTAGAGCTTTCTCTTGAAAACATAGCAAATGGGAGAAGGCAAAAGGTGACGGTAAAAATAGTAGTGAATACACTGCTTAAGAAAACTCTGTCAGTAGAGGAGTTGCTTGAAAAGAAACATATCAGGATTCCGAAAGAGAATGAGCTTAAGGATGCAGCGTATGAAGAGATTAGGTATGGAACAGACATGCTGGAAAAATTACCCATAATTCATTTCCCGGTAGAATTTACCCCTTCTTATTCGAAGAAGAGAAAGGACTCGGAGCGGACGGCGTACTGGCTGGAAAGTTATCTAAGGAGCTGTGCTGTTCCTTATAAAAAAGACATTGATCTTGGGGTTACAAGATTTACTTTCGTATTCATGTGTGAGAATGCACCGGGAGGGTTCACGGAGGGATGCATATGGTTTTTTGATAAAGTTGCAGAAACTCGAGTGTATTATAATCAAATGGGAGCCGATATATGCAGGAAGAGTGAATGCAGACAGGATCTGCTCAGACTATTGAATTTTATAAATGCGAGAGTTTTTATGGAATTAAGCGATGGATGTAACAGATGGTACGATCCCCAGATACTTCACACACCACGTATTTATATGACGGAGGACGATGGATATGATATATCTATTACGACATTGCTGAATTACAAGTTTTGGCAGATGGCGGAGTCAGAAACAGATGATTATATTACGGCATATCAGCCTGAGTTGCTTGATAAACTTGCTCCTTTTGTCTTTGGAGTGCTTAAGGGAGAACTGTCAGCAGATGATGCTATTCTAGGCATAGAGCATGAAATTTTGAAGGAAGCCGAATAGGGGAGGTGCTACTATGGCGTCATATGTGATTTCTGATATTCATGGTGAATATGATATGTTGATGGATCTGCTTGAGAAGATATCCTTGAAAGATTCGGATACACTTTATGTCCTTGGCGATATCTTGGATAGAGGACCACATCCTATAAAAACACTTAGAAAACTTATGGTGATTCCGAATGTGATCTGTCTCGTCGGAAATCACGAACTTATGGCCTTAGAGAGCCTGAGATTTCTGATGCAGGAAGTTACGACAGAAAACATAAAGAAACTGGATACTGAAATGCTGGATGGATTTCTGGTATGGGTGGAGCATAATGGTGGTAAAACTACAATGGATGAGTTTAGGGAGCTGAGTCCTGATGATCAAAAAGAAGTGATTGAATATCTGAGGGATTTTTTTGTCTATGAGGAGACAGAAGTCGCCGGAAGGGACTATCTGCTGGTACATGCCGGACTTGGGGGTTTTGATCCAGGAAAAGATATTGAAGATTATTCTCTTAAGGAACTTGTTTGGGATCGGGCAGAGTATGATATTTGTTATTATACGGATAAATATGTTATTACCGGTCATACACCTACGCAGAATATCTTAGACAATCCAAGACCGGGATATATATACAGGAAGAATAATCATATAGCCATTGATTGCGGTGCCTATATGTCGGGAGGCAGACTTGCGGCTATATGTCTGGATACATGGGAGGAATATTATTCATACCCACAGAGGAGATAAGAGATCATAATATCATTTGATTTTGCCTAGAGTTTTCGTGCGTTCAGAGTCTGAGTGATTATTTTTCATTATCTTAATATATTCAAACAGATCACTGCGAGCAGTATCATTTAAGACAAAGAAGTCAGCGATAAGCTGATCCACTTTGGGAAGATCTGTATAATCAAACTTTTCAATGATTTTTAAAGTGCGATCAGAAAAATATGCTTTCTTTTGAAGCCCTATCATCATTCGCTCTTTATCCTTCGGGAGTTTTGGAAGTGCTTCTCCCGGTGCATATGGATTATCCTTGCAAATCGAGTTGATTGGGATGTTGAGGATGTTTGATATTTTAAGTGCAGTATCAAATCTGATCGCAGTATCCCTTTGAATAATAGAGTAAAGAGTAGTCGGCGCTATGCCGGCTTTTTTTGCGAGTTCTTTTACTGTCATCCCTTTATCATCCAGTATATCCTTAAGGTTTTTTCCGTATCCCATGTCGTAGATCCTCCCATCTGTGGAAAGTATAACACCAGTCCGCGAATTACGCAATAAGTAATTCTGTAAAGAAAGAAATAAAATGAGTATTGACTTTTCTGGGCAGTCATATTATTATCAAGGTGCAGTACGAAATGCGTAACAAAGAAGCGACAGACACGCAAAATAGAAAGAGAGGTGAGAGAAGATGCTGAGAAGACATAAGAGCAATCGAATACGGGATCGTTGCGCAGTCTTCATATGTTTCTCGTAAGAGCGCACTTCTATATTCACCCGATTGGGTGAATATGAACCGCGCCCGTGCCGGGAGCTTATGCGTACATTGCCGGAGCAATGATACGCTTTCGGTGCTTCGCACCGTCAAGGGCTAATGCCCTTGCGTTGCCTTTGGCAGCTATCCCAATCAACAGAGTTATAACAGGAAGGAGAAAACCTATGGAGCAACAAGGAAGGATTGACAAAGCAAAAGAAGAGTATCATCAGGGAGAAGACAAGCTGATGCAGGAAAGGAGGAGACTTAATAGAGAACTGAACAAGCAGAACTATCAGAAAAAACGAAGGCGAAGTGAATATGATCCCAAGTATGCGGCAAGGACACACCGGCTGGTTATCAAGGGTGGGGTGTTTGAGCATTTTTATCCTGAGACATCCGATATGACAGAGCCGGAGTTCTATCAGCTGATAGACGCCCTTAACGCAAACGCAGGGGTTCGAAACCAGATTTTATCACAGATCACATTGGTACATTTGGAAAGGGGGAGTACATAAAATATGGCACTTTATCATTTTAGTCTTGGCCACATAAAGCGGACGGCAGGCCATACGGCGATAGCCGCGGCGGCGTATCGTTCGGGAGAAAAACTGTATGATGCATATTATGGCGAGACGCAGGATTACAGTAGGAAAAAGGACGTGGTCACTACGAAGATCTATGCACCGGACTATGTACCGGAAAGGCTTCATGACCGTCAGACTTTATGGACAGAAGTTGAGTTTAATGAAAGCCGAAAGGATGCCCAGCTTGCCTACAGCTTTGATATAGCTTTGCAGAACGAGCTGACCATGGAGGAAAACATCGAACTGCTGGATATTTTTGTGAGGGAAGAGATGGTGTCACGGGGAATGATCGTGGATGTTGCGATACATGATCCGGACAAGGGTAAGCACGGAATCCCGAACCCTCACGGGCATCTTTCATCACCTATACGCCCGTTTTTGGAAAACGGTGTGTGGGGAGATAAACAGCATCAGGAGTATGTTCTTGATGAAAACGGTGAAAGAATACGAAAGGCAAATGGAAAATATAAGACCATGGCGGTATCGAATACCGGATGGAATGATCCCGCACTTTTGGAACACTGGCGTAAACGCTGGGCGGAACTTGCCAATGCAAAATTTGAAGAGAAAGGTCTGTCCTGTCGCATTGATCACCGCTCAAATGAGGAGCGCGGTATAACAGATGCTCCGCAGGTGCATGAAGGCAGTGCGGTACGACGGATGGAGGCAAAAGGAATCAAAACCGATAAGGGTACATGGAACCACTGGGTTTCTAAAACGAATGATGCAATACATCATATCCTATCAGCTATCCGTGAGATATCCGGGTGGATGAAGAAAATGCATGATGAGATAAAGAGTATCGAGAATCCGACGGTCTCCGATATGGTCATGCGCTATCATACCCATCGGAACGAAGTGGCAAATACATATTCTCATGGTGTCCAGAATGCAAGGAAAACCAATATGAAACAGATAAATAAAGCCTGCAATTACCTGATGGAAAATAACATAACTACACCGGAGAAATTGGAAGTTCTGCTTGCAAAGAAAGAGAAGTCGCTTGCCGGAAAGGATAAGGATATTGAGGATCTTAAACAGAAAGCGGCTGATTACAGGGATCTGATCATGGCGCTTGACAACTATGGGAAGTATAAGCCGATTTTTGATCAGTCACAGAAGATACATTTTAAGGGTAAGAGGGAGCAATTCCAGAAGGAGCATCGTAAGGAACTGAACCAGTATCATAAGGCAAAACGCAGGTTAGTTCGCACCGCCCGTTCTGCCCCGGTCCCTTGCCCTCCGCGTATCGAATGGCATCCCTGCCATTTTTTGAAGCGGTTATTCGACTATACATAATACAATCTCCCCGGCCTTCTTTGTCGCCTGCTCCACCCTGCGGGTGATCTCATCGAGTTCCTCTTTGCTTACAAGCATTCCACTAGCGTGCAATGCTTGCATTTCTCCCGCGTTTACGCGACGTGCCACCTGATTAAAGTTAACCCCGATCCTTCGCAGGTGGTCACGGGTCTCCATTATCGCATTGCCAAGTATGACAATGTTACTGTTGATGACCTTTCCTTGTTGCATATCCATATACCTGATTTTCCCCAAATATTTGTCAAGCTCGCCACTGGCCGCACACCTTACCACATCACTCAATGTAGTGTTATACTCCGTGGCTATGTTGGCCAGCGCCTCCACTTCTTTCTGGCTGAATCTCACAGTTACCGACCTGTCTTTACGCTGTTTCTTCTCTCCGCTCATATTTAATGTCCTCCCTTCTTTATTTATCCGTACCTGTTTCGCTTCATCCCTGCAAGCAACGACTTTGTAGGACAAAGTCTTGCTTGGCAAGGGGCAGATCCCCTTTGCGATCCCCTGGGGAAGAGCAGCTGCGCCTCTTCCCCGATGTGCTTACCACATCTCCCCATCTCTGCTTTAATACTGCCGCATCTGCTCATCCCCGGCCCCTCCCATTCCCGTATGATCCGGAAGTGTCTTTACCATGGTTGAGCGGTTAACAGATGCTGATTGATTGGCAGTATTGCTGACAGATTCTCTGTCAGCTTTCCGAGCCCTGCGTTCCTTACGGGCTTCGTTTTTCCGGCTTCTGCGCAACTGATTTTTATCAATTTCATCCGCAGAATCCTTGTAAATTTCGCCTATCCTGTTAGCAACGCTGGCGCCAAGTAATCTTGCATCAGAGGCATTAAGATTATTGTCTTTAATAACGCTTATAACAGCAGTGCTTTTTTTGATCTCATCGATAATTGCATTAATCTGATTCACAAACCTGAGTGATTCATATTCTCGTTGCACTTTTTCTATTTCCTTCTGTTTTTCTGCCAGTATCTTTCGAAGTTCTTTCTCTTTCATTTCGTTCCCTCCAGCTTCTTCCCGCACCCCGGGCAGTAGTTTATATCCTGTGTTACCCGATAAGTCTTTCCCGATAACCGGAATCCGTTCATCGTTACTTCAATGACAGGTTTGTTATCACGGAGTCGCAGATATGCCGATACATTCATAAGTCCCATGATCCCGCAGTCTGCATCCCCGTCTACCAGCGGGAAAGCAATCCCGGAATTGTTGATGTTCTTGCAATATTCACACATCGCCGATCCTCCTCCATTGATATTCTTTATAACGTCGCTCTCTTTTGGTCTGCAAAAGAATAGAAAAAGCCCCAACATAGATTGCTCTACATTCAGGGCTTATTTATCAAGGGCGATATGGAATGTCATATCAATCGGGAGCGACCCGGCTACCTTGCCTCTATTCTTTTAGTTTACATAAATTATACTACAATCGCATGACAATTGCAAGTGTTTTTATCGAGAAAATCCAGTATTTTCATGGCTTTGCGGCACTTTATATTCTGTCGAAAATCGCCTCAATTATGAGCAGAAATCTCTGTAATGAGTCCTCTGAATCCTTCATATTATTAAAATAAATAATTATAGATGGTACCATCCCCAGCAGCTTCGTAGGTCTGAGCTCCCAGACCAATCGTCGCTGACGGTCACCGAGACTGTCTTAAAGAAACTCCTCACAAGGACAGAATTGATCACCCTTAATCATATGTACGCTCCGACTAAACTCACCTGTACCCTGCTCACCCCAAAGGAACCGAAAGGGCTCGCAAGCGGGTATGGCTCATTAAGTCTGCGCTGTTCCTTTGGTATTACGCCAAAGCAGCTGCTCCCATGTCCTGGCATATTGTAAGCCCGGGATTACCCTCACATTTATTTACTCCGCCAATGTATCTTGCTGAAATGCCGCATATCTTCCATTGCAGTCATGACCTGACAAGTTGCTTGTAGATATTCCCGGCTCCCCTGTCTGATCGAACAGTAACCGCTGCCTTGAAAACTCTGTTCCAGTAAGAGAATACAGGTCAATACCATGATTGCCATCTTTGCGTGATACTGATCTCGTCTACATAAAGGGTTTCTATCCCTTTCATGTTCGTTGTAAAGTTCTCGCTCCTCTTGCGTAATGGCACTGTATCTTTGTTCGCCCTTTATGATGTAAAGGACTACAGAAATTTTTTCCGGGCGTTCGCTGCTCTCTCTGAAAAATTTTCCTTGCACGTGCCCTGCAGGCATCCTTTACATCCGGCCTCTCTCCGATACCGTATGTGCCACGCAGCGAGGCTGCGGAACATAAAACAACTCACCCAATGAAAGGAGAAACACTATGTACGTGGACATCAATTCAGTATCCTACAACGCAAAGAAAAACGTGGCAATCATCGAAGGTATCGACCTTGACAGCGTTCTCTTGAACGACTGGAATAAGGAGTTTTCGGACAAGGCTGTAGTTACCTTCAAGTTCGATCTGACAGGCAGGGGCGCGCGAATTTATCTCTACAAGCTCCTTAAGAGTCAGGTCAAGGAAGACTGCAAGAGCATGGAAGAAATGCTGATGGCACTTGCAGGCAAGATTACCAACATCAGCTCCAACTTCGTAGCAAAAGCCGAGGGTTAATCCCTCGGCTCTATGCCATATCGGACATGGCCGAAGCAGCTGCTTCGGCTTTTTCCGCGGCACCCCCCCAAGCACCCCAGCGCATAATGCATGCGCTGTGCCCGGTTCCGCAGACACCTCCCCCTGATAAGTCAGATTAAATATGCGGATATTTCCTGCAGAAATTCAGATATTATGCCGTTTGTGAAGGCTTCTGAATGTGAAAAACTCATTTGACAGAACAGACTGAAAATGATAACATAAAAGCAGATAAAAAAGGATGCCACCGGCAACGGTCAGGCCTCCTATGTTAAGCTAAGAACAGCCGCTCACAAAAGTCTGCCAGGACCGGGGCGGCTATTCTCGTGTGTTTTTACTATTGCGTCCGATGGCGTATCCGAGACCGAACGCAGTCAGCACAAGGCTGATCACAGCGATTAATCCTTCAACAGTTAACATCGGCAGACCTCCTTCCTGTTGAGACTAGGCATTACTGCCAGTACTACAGTTACAGTCGGAGGCGCGTTAGCTATTCACAATTCAGAATACTCGACCTCCGACAAGTCGGAAGCCTAACCGTCCACCGCGCTTTCGCGCTAAAGATGACACCCTTTCTGGAAAGTATATCATTCGCATTGATCCTTCGCAATATGATTATCAGTGATAATACAGGGATCATACAGGTATCCATCCGTATGATCTGTGATTCTTACCTTTTGATATAAAGCGAATCCATTTTATATCACGCAGATCAGTTCTGACAGATCAGAATATCCCAATAATATTTACGAAAGCAATCATAACGTGTTTAACAGAAGTGACTAAATAAGTCTGGATTGATCATCATCCGGAACTATTGAAAATATCACCTCTTCCCGTGCTGGCTGCTTTGTTTTACGCTACACCGTCCCATAGAACCTGACAAGGGGCAAGCGTAGTCCGTCCCGGACCCCTTGTCAGAACCTCCGTGACGGTGTGAGACAGCGTAAAAGCAGCCAAAACACACGGGAGGAGGTGAATTATTTTTCATATAGTTCAGGCTGAATAAAGTAAACAGGATAATAGTTTAGAGAGCTAAGGCTCTCGGATAAGGAGTTAAATATGGGAAAAATGAGATTTGAACAGTTTACTAATGCTGTAGTTGAAAAGATAAGAGAATATCTGCCGGAGAGCTTCGCTAATGCCGTTGTTGATCTTCAGACCGTGGTAAAGAACAATGATCTTAAGCTCACAGGACTTACTATAAGGACCCAAAGCAGCAATATCAGTCCGACGATATATCTTGAACAGTTTTTTGAGAGGTATCAGAACGGCGAAGAAATGAGCAGGGTTCTTGAACATATCGCAGATTTAAGGATCCGCCATGAGGTCAGGGATACCTTCGATATTAAGCAGATAACTGATTTTGAACAGGTTAAAGACAGGATCGTTCCTCGTGTGGTCGGAAAGAAATGGAATGAAGAACTCCTTAAAGTAAGGCCGTATACGGATATATCCGATCTTGCAGTTACATATCATATCCTGCTTGATGATAAAATAGAAGGAACTGCAAGCGTTGCTGTAACAAATGCTTTGATGGAGTCCTGGGGGACAAGTAAAGAGAAATTACATAGTCTTGCGCTAAAAAATTTACCTCTTCTGCTTCCCGGGACTTTTCAGTCAATGTCGTCTGTGCTGAGTGCACTTATAGTAGGTGATCTTGATGATGAAGAAGCTGCTATGATGCCGCAGGACGATCTTATGTTTGTGCTATCGAACAAGCAGAGAATGTTTGGGGCTTCCGCTATTTTGGATAAAGATTTTATGAACGGAGTAACCGAAAAGTTTATGGAGACTGGCCGGTATTTCATTTTACTTCCGTCCAGCGTCCATGACTGGATCATCGTATCCTCTGACTCCGAATACATGGATACAGCACAGCTTACGGAGATGATACAGGATGTAAATGCCGGACAGGTCGCTCCCGATGAAAGATTAAGCGACCATCCGTACAGATATACTACAGAAAACGGATTGATCTTTGCTTAATCATATAAAGCTGCGCTATCGGCTATACGGGCAGAAGGAGGTAATATGACTAACGAACAGATTATCGCGGATATCGCGGCAACTATATATGGAGAAGATACGGTTATGACCATGCTTGCGACCGGAGAAGATATACCGCTTCATACCCTAAAGGGCTGGGCGGCCCGCGGTCCTTTTCGCATAAAGAAAGGTGAGCATGGCTTAGAAACAAAGCTGTGGAAAAAGAGAAAAGACAAGGTTGCTTCCTCGGATGAAAACGAAAACACCGAGGAAGCGACCAACAGAGATTTTTATATGGCGAAAGCATTTCTTTTTAGGGCTGATCAGGTAGAGCGGATAGTTGAATAAAGGATTTACTCCACGTTCCGCTTGACCCAATGAACCCGCGCACGCGATGTGGGCAGGATGCGGCGGCTCCCTTAAATGAGAGCCTGCCCCGGCTCCTTATATCACGTGCTTTACCTTGCGTCAAGCGGCTTTCGCGGCGTAAAACATTTTGGGAATAATCATTGACATGTATGATTGATCCGTTATGATTATTCGTAGTAGCGCAGAGTAAATTATTCCTTATTAATTCTTTCAAACCAAAGAGGGCTGAATCAATGACAACGAACAAAAAGATACAGAAGACCTGTTATATTTATACTCGAGTATCCACAGCCATTCAGGTTGACGGATATAGTCTTGAAGCACAGGAAGAAAGACTTCGTAAAGAAGCGGAGCACCGAGGATATAAGGTGACAGAGGTATACTCGGACGAAGGAAAGTCCGGAAAAAATATTGCTGGACGAGATGCCTTCAAACAAATGCTTGAAGATATTCAGACCAAAAAAGAGAGACCAGACTATGTCTATGTTTTTAAGCTTTCAAGATTTGGTAGAAATGCTGCGGATACGCTGAACTCCCTTCAGATATTGGAAGATTTCGGTGTTAGTTTGTTGTGTGTAGAAGATGGTATTGACAGTGCCGGAGCTGCGGGCAAATTGATGATTGCTGTATATGCAGCTGTCGCTGAAGCGGAGCGTGAGAATATCCATGTCCAGACAATGGCAGGACGTTGGCAAAAAGCGAAGAATGGCGGATGGAATGGTGGCTTTGCGCCGTATGGATATAGACTTGAAGATGGTGAACTAAAAATCGCTGAGGACGAGGCAGATTTAATACGTGAAATATTTAATATGTATATTGAAGGAAAGACCGGTATCAATACCATCGCAAGGCGGTTAAACGAACGCGGATTCAAAAAGAAGATTCGTAACAATGCCAATACTGATCGCATCGGTGCGTCTTTTGTTAAAGCGGTATTGGACAATCCTGTATATGCAGGATATTTGCCGTATGGCAGAAGAAAGACTGAAAAGATAGATGGTACGAGGAATGAATTTCATGTGGTAAAGCAATCAGAATTTGAAATGTACGAAGGTAAGCATGAGGCTATCATACCCAGAGAGACATGGGAAATAGCCCAGAGCAAGAGAAAAGAAAATGGTTATGTCCGAGAAAAGACCCACAGTTTAGAGCATTCGCATATTCTATCTGGAATACTTAAGTGTCCTATATGTGGAGCTTCGATGTATGGAAATGTAAATCGAAAAAAGAAGAAGGATGGCTCCGGTTACTATAAGGACTGCTGGTATTATGTCGCAAGAACCGCAAAACAGTAGGTGGAAAGCCATGTACCTTCACAAAGTATGTAAAACAGGATGATATAAATGCGGAAATGTTTGGTATAGTGCGTGATATCTTTCAGCGCCAAAGTGTAAATGAAGGTCAAGCCATTGATTTTCTGAGTGAGCAACTGGATATAGAAAGCTTGCAGGAAGAATTGAAGAATCTTACAGATCGGAGAAAGTCTGTTGAAAGCAAAAAGAACAAAATGTTATCAAAGATGGCAGATATGGACGCAAATGATCCTCTGTATGATGAACTATATGATAACTATGATGGTCTGATTCGTGGGTTTACTTCGGAGATAGTTGATCTTGAAGCACAGATGCAGGATCTAAAGGTGAGCATTGAGTCTAATGGAGCAAGGCGAGAGTCCGTTAAAAAAGTTAAGCAGGTGATAGGTGAAATGTGGAATCACCTTGATCAGCTTCCACAGGAATATGTCAAGCAATTCATGGACAGCTTTATTGACAATATCCAAATATATGAAGAGCCTGAAAGAATTGATGGTGTAAATTATTGGGTGAAAAGCCTGAGATTTAAGGTACCGATGTTGAAGGGGACTCCCGATGAATTCGATACAATCGAGTTCAAAAGAGATTCCCAACCCAATGAAGAACACGTCGAGACGGTTGCACTTTTGTCCAAACTTTCTGAGGCAAAGCATCACGTCGAGGTTAAGGTGGATATGGATGAACTTGATCTAACAAGTGCCGAAGCCAAGGCTACATACAAGGAAATTGAGGAATGGGTGCAGGAGCACTACGGATTCCATGTGACAAATCTGAACATTGCGCAAGTAAAGCAAAAGCATGGAATCATAGAACGTGAAAACTATAATAAGCCAAAATCAGAAAACAGCAGACAGCCTGGATGTCCGGAGGAAAAGGTAAAAGATATAGAGGATGCTTTGAGGCATTTTAAGATGATATAATAGCTAAATTTCTGTATTTATGTGGCTGACAGCCGTAATGTTCAAGGAATAGTTTGGAATAATAGCTGACAGAGTTAAAGCCACATTTTCCTGCTATTAAAGAGATACTTTCATCTGTTCTTGTTAGGAGGTCAGCACTTACATTAAGGCGGTAAATGGTCAGAAATTCTATAGGAGAGAGTTGGTCAAATTTTTTAAATATGCGGCAGCACGTAGCCCGACTGACCGAGGCGCTGCCTGAGATATCATTTAATGAGATCTCATCGTCGAAATGGGAGGATATATAAGCCACCATCTTTCGATGAGCGTCTAGCCATGATGACTCTGACTTGAAATCTTCTGTAGCAGGTTCACGCTCTGTCAGCTTTAAAATCAGCTCCAGCAGGGCGGACATAACGTGAATTTCGTAGTTTGATTTGTTTTCCTTTAAGTGGTAAGTCTTATCAAGAAGATGCTGAAATGAGGTTATTTCAGTATCTTTTTTAGTAATATGGACAAATGGGAAATTGCCGTTTTTCATAAGCGGAGCAATATTCTCATCAAACAGTTGTCTGCTCCCAGTTAAGATTGCGGGGGAAATCAGTACGCATAGAAAATGACATTCTTTCTTCTTTGAGCTATAGCCGTAGTGCATCTGCCGTGAGTTGACAAAAAGGCAGTCTCCGGCCTTCATGCGGATATTTTTTCCGCCGATGAAGTAATCCATCTCTCCGTCATATATTCTTATAAACTCAAAATCTTCATGCCAGTGACACAGTGCCTTATGGTCCGGATAATGAGACAGTGTTCCTATTCTTATATAAAGTGGAATATCCGGTCTGTCATAGTGAACAATTTCCGATGCGTCGGGCATTACATCTAAATTTGTCATAGCTGATACAATCCTTATAAAATACTGATACTATATTGCTTGTTTCGTTTATAATTTGATTATATCATTACATTAGTCTAAAAGGAAGGAGAAGTGCTATGAAAAACAATAAAGCTGTTATAAGAGATGTAATAGCACTATCACTTCCGATAGCAGTGCAAAACATATTCTCTACAGCGGTCAGTTCTGCAGATGTTTTAATGGTTGGAATGATCGGACAGGACAGCCTGTCCGCAGTATCCCTTGCAGGGCAGGTTACATTTGTCTTAAATCTCATACTGCTTGGGCTTACAATAGGAACCAGTCTTATAGTGGCACAGTATTTTGGAAAAGGTGATATCCCGGTGATAGAAAAGATCCAGGGATATTCCATGAGAATGGCTATTATAATCTCGTCGTTTTTTTTCTTTGTTACCGTTTTTTTCCCGAACGTAGTAATGAGAGTTTTTACAGTGGATTCTGTGCTGGTCGAAGAAGGTGCAAAGTATCTTGGAATTGTAGGAATATCCTATATATTTATGGGTGTATCCCAAGTTGCAGAAGCTGTCATGAAGGCTGTAAAGAAGGTTAAAATCAGCACTGTGATAGGTACAACGGCGCTTGTACTAAATGTCATTTTCAACGGCGTTTTTATCTTTGGGCTATTGGGGATTCCGAAGATGGGAGTGGCAGGAGCCGCTCTTGGCACTTTGATCGCAAGAGTAATCGAAGTACTCTGGTGCATCCTTACAATAAAAAGAAATACGGGAGTTGGCATTAGCTTCGATAACCTGATCCATACAGACAGAGAACTGAAGCGGCAATTCTGGCACTACACGCTTCCAATCACTCTTAACGGTCTCAGCTGGGGAGGGGCATTTGCCACTTACTCGGTGATCCTTGGGCATATCGGGAGTGATATGGTGGCAGCCAATTCTATTGCAACCATCGTGAGAAATTTCGCTCTGGTAGGATGTAACGGAATAGCAAGTGGTGCAGGAATATATCTTGGAACACTTTTGGGAAGCGGAGAACTAAAGAGTGCAAAAAGCGAAGCAGTAGTTATTTTGCAACTAACATTTATACTTGCCATAGTAGGAGGAAGTCTTGTTGTTTTGGCAAAACCATTCATAGCAAACATGACGAATCTTACAGGTACTGCAAAGACGTACCTTGGTCAGATGTTGCTTATAAATGCCGTGTATATTTTGACCAAGGCATATAACTGTGTATTCAATAACGGAATACTATCGGCCGGAGGAGATACCGGATTTGGACTGATTTGTGACACTATAGATATGTGGTGCTACAGTGTGCCGCTGGGATTCATAGCTGCATTTGTGCTTCATCTACCACCTATGGTTGTTTATCTTCTTATCAGCACCGATGAACTTGTTAAACTGCCTGTCTATTACCTGCGATATAGACAGGGCAAATGGATACAAAATATAACAAAGGAGGGAGCAGCATGACAGAACAAGAGAGATTAAAGAGAATATCTAAAGGAAAGCTCTGGTATGATACAGATGAATATCTGGCACATCAGGCTAAGGTGAAGGATTTGATGTACGATTTTAACATGTCAAAGCCAAGCGAGACAGAGAAAAGAGCCGGACTGATTCAAAAAATGTTCGGGAGCGTGGGAAGGGATGTTTGGATTAATCAGCCTTTGACATTGGCAGTAGGGTCAACGGTTACGATTGGAGACGGTACATATATTAATTCCGGTATGACGTTCATTGATGATTACAAGATTACTATCGGAAAAGGTTGTCTTTTTGGAACGAATGTTACGCTCTGTACAACCGGTCATCCGATTGATCCTGAGGAACGTGCCAAGGGAAGTATGTATTCCTTTCCTATTGTGATCGGAGATGGCGCATGGATAGGGGCAGGTGCGATTATACTTCCGGGTATCACGATAGGAGAATATGCAGTGATTGGTGCGGGATCGGTGGTGACAAAAGACATACCGGCATATACCATAGCTGCCGACAATCCATGTAAGCCAATCCGAAAGATTGATGGTCATGATAAAGAATATTATTTTAAGGAGCATAGATTCGATGAAAATGAGTAATATTGAAAGAAGAGACAGGGAGCTGGTTTATATTTCAGATGATGAAGTGTTTGAGGAACAGAAGATCACAAGAAGGCTTACGCAGGAACTGAATACTGTAGACCGGTCTGATTTTGCTTCCATAAAAAGAATTGTAAATGAACTTCTTGGAAAGTCAGACGGGGATGCTTTTATCAATCCACCGTTCTATTGTGACTATGGAACCCATATAGAAGTAGGAAAGAACTTTTTTGCGAACTATAACTGTACGATGCTTGATGTGGGAAAAATCAGGATTGGAGATAATGTACAGATTGCTCCGAATGTGGCAATCTATACGGCAGGGCACCCTGTTCATCCGGCTACCAGAAACACGCAGTATGAATATGGAATAGATGTGTCCATTGGAAATAACGTATGGATTGGTGGAAATGTCGTGATATGTCCGGGAGTGACCATAGGTGATAATACGGTGATTGGTGCAGGCTCTGTGGTTACGAAGGATATTCCTGCGTGGACTGTGGCTGCCGGCAATCCGTGTCGTGTAATACGAAAAATTACTGAGGCAGACCGTAATAAGCACTTTGCAGGCCGGGAAATCGATGAAGAGGCATGGCAGGATATCCTAAGAATAGAGAAGGAAGAAAATGATAACGAAAAATATCCTGTTGCGGAGTAGAAAAATGTTTGCTGATTATCATGTTCATACGTATTACAGTGATGATTCGGAAACTCCTATGGAGACACAGGTGGAACGGGCTATATCATTAGGGCTTCGTGAAATCTGCTTTACGGATCATGTGGATTATGGGATCAAGCGAGACTGGGATGATCCCCGGGGAATGGAATATCGAAAAGGAGGTCCCGGAGAACCTAAGCGTATGGCACTTGCAAATGTAGATTATCCCCGATACTTTAAAGAAATTGAAGAATTAAAAAGAAAATACAAGGATCAAATAATTATCCGCGCCGGGCTTGAGTTTGGAATACAGACGATCACCATACCTCAGTATGATAAGCTTTATTCAAAGTACGGAGACAAGCTTGATTTTGTGCTACTTTCTGTTCATCAGGTCGATAATCAGGAACTATGGACACAGGATTTTCAGCGAGGAAAGACTCAGGAGGAATATAACAGGAGGTATTACGAAGAAATACTTGCTGTTATAAATCATTTTAAGAATTATGATGTGTTGGCGCATCTTGACTTAATCACAAGATATGATAAAAACGGTATATATCCATTTGAAAAGGTTCAGGATATTATTAAGGAAATACTTAAAATCATAATTGCAGAAGGAAAAGGATTAGAACTGAATACTTCTTCTTGGCGTTATGGTTTGTCAGACACACAGCCATCCAGGGATATTCTCAGACTGTACAAAGATTTGGGAGGTAAATATATTACTCTTGGCTCTGATGCCCATACTCCGGAATATATAGCAACACATTTTAAGGATGCAAAAGATATTTTGGAAGATGAAATTGGCATATCTTTATGCGGCTTCGAAGTTGTCAGAGATGGTATACAATAATAGGACAGACGCATAAAGCTATTTGATATAACTTCAAGTAGAGGTCTGATAGTAAATCGGGTTAAAATGTAAGAGGATGCTGCAAGTGTATACTCATCAAAGCAGTTTATAGAGAATAGAGGACTGGACAAGAATCCAGTCCTCAAATTCTTTAGAGGAAGACTTCCCATTTTTGACAGCAGTTTTCCTCTTTAAAGCCTCAGCCTTGAAATCTTCAAAAGTGGCTTTCATTTTTGAGATCTGTTCCGGGGAAGTGTCTTCGGATTTCTCTGCTCGGTGGATGATGTTACGCCACCGCTGACACTCGTTTTTATATGTCCGATCATAGCTGTTCTCGACTGCCCGGGCATCAAACTCACGTTTCTTGATCTTCCCCTGTTCCTTACGACATTTCTCGCTGCATAGTTCATATTTCAGGCTTTCGGCTAAGAAATTCTTTCCGCAGACTTTACATTTTCGGATATTCAGTCCGGCGGATAGCAGGCGGCTGTGGTAAAAATTGATTACGGGCAGGATGGAATCATGGGCAATGACACACTCCGGTTCCGGGGTGCCGGTAGGATACCACAAGTCTATTTTGATCGCTTTTTTTGACAGGGTACTGTTTTCATAGAACCTTTTCGGAGTTTTTATCCTCTCGTCCGTCCAGTTCATCAGTCCGTCCTTTATTTCTGCCATTTCCATATTGAAGATATCCGCTGCACGGTTCCGGTCTCTTAGGAGCCTTGCTTTTAGATATCCTTCGGATATCCGCAGGGCAGCATAGATATCCAGTGGATATCCATTTTCAAATCGTGATCTTAAAAAATCAAATCCCATCTTCTCAAGTTCGGTTTGTTTCCATCTGTTTGAGTGCAGGGCATTCCAGAAAGGCATGAAGCCGTATTCGTTCCATGCCCGACCTAAGAGAACCAACAATAATATCCGCCGTCTGCTTAACGCCCTCAGAGATCTTGCCGAGTGGATGAAGGATGCCAGGGAGAGGGTTCATCGTATCGAGAACCCGACAATCTCAAATATGGTCATGACCTATTACGAACACAGGGATGAAGTTGCCAAAGGTTATGAGCGCGGGACAAAGAAGGCGGAGCTTGGAAATCTTCAGTATGTCTCCAAGGTGCAGGTGTATATTGAGCAGAATAATCTGACCACCATTGACGATGTGGAAAGAATCATAAGCGAGAAAAATGATCTTCTGAAGCAGGCGAAGGATGGTCTCGATAACAAAAAATCTGAGCTTAAGAGGATAAAGAAGAACCTGTCCCTGATAGACGATTACTATGAGAATAAGCTTGTATATGAGGAGTCGAGGAAGATCTTTTTCAAGGCAAAACAGAATGAATACCGGGAAAAGCATCATGCGGAAATATCTAAGTTCCAGAAGGCAAAGCGCATTTTAAGCGAGCAGGGATATGATGAGCCGTCTTTTGAAATCTGCAGGGAAATGTGGACAGAAAAGATGGCTGCTCTTGAGGATGAGATAAAGACCGAATCCGAAAAGATAAAGAACGATCCGATTAATCAGGAAGTTAAGATGCTTGATTATATCAGGGATGCTGTTGATTTTATGACTGATAAAAAGAAAAGCGATGGCGATGCCGACAGCGATGGTGATGATGCGGCTTCGGGTGGAGAACAGATGACAACAACAGATGAGGCGGAGAAAAAAGCTCAGGAGCAGGCAGCACAGGAACAGGCAATGCAGACAGCCCAGATGCAGGCACAGCAGCAGACTCAGGCAAACCAGAGCGGACACAGACAACGGGTATCCATGAAGGCAAAGCTTGAAGAAAAGACAGAAGTTGTTCGTAGAAGCGATGAACTGAAGCGGACAGCAATTTCGCGGGAACACGATGAAACTAAAAGAAAGAAAAGGCAGACAAGCCTGTAATGATTTCAGGAAGGGAGACTTTTAAGATGATAAGAATTGATGAGAATAACAAGAGCGAGGCGCAGATCCGCCTTATGGAAAAATTGGAGCGTGATAAGAAGCGTTTGCAGGAGCAGATACGGAAAGATCACAGGAAGATCGAAGAACTTAAGAAGAAAGCGAGGGGATGTATCGGGGATATGTTTGCAGACCACCTGCCGGATTTTTATTGTTTTGATGGAGAGGAGCTTAAGGAGATTGTCGATACCGCCATGTCGCAGAAGGCTGTCAGGGATAAGATATCGGAAATAAGAAATAAATCTGACGAGGCGGACATATCCGGGGAAGACGGTAATGAGATTGAGTCTTCCGCAAGGGAACACCATACTCTTGCTTCTTCGGAAGAAGAACCGACATTTTCACCTGATGCGGATAATGAGAAGGAGTCGGAAATCGAAGAAAACAACGAACCCATAGGGGATGATAACGAGGAAGAATCAGAAGAATCTGATGAGGAATGATGTTTCGCTCACAAGTCGCCTGATCGTTATATCACAGGTGACACTGGACTATGCCCATAGGCAGCATAGCCATCGAAAAGCTATCGGCGGCATAACACCGAAATACTACAGCGATAGTGCGGGAAGGAGGAGATTTATGTGCATGATAATACGAAGAATATACCCTCCCGCTTGGGAGAGGAAAACAAGGACGACATCTGGCAGAGGTTTGCCGTTTTTATGTCAGATGTGATCGCAAGACATATAGATGAAATAGATATGGATTCGCTTCCGTCATACGCCTGCCTTGTGAAAATGGACGAGTTATATGCTTTATATGAGCGGCTTCATGTTATGAAGAATGGAAGCCGGAGAAAACAGGAGCACAGCAGGATAAGTGACTACACGATTTTTGCAGAAAATGAGCGGATCCTATTGCAGAAAGTATCATAATATGGTATCGTTGGGATATGCCAACAGAACATGCGCGGCATGTCTTGAATTATAAGGAGAACAGCTATGACGATTGGTGAAAGACTTTTCAGTATCATGAAAGAGAAAAATATATCAATGCCTGAGTTATCACGCATGACAGGCATATCCCGACATACGATATTTGACTGGCAAAGAAGAAATACCAACCCTGGAGCGGATAAGATCATGGTCATATGTGAGGCATTACAGATCACGCCGGCGGAACTGCTTATCGGAAAACGCAGCTCTGCATCAGTGGATCATGACGCATCCGTCTCTATGGATGGTACGGAGATAGAACTTGTCAAGGAATACAAGGAACTGTCGGAGACGAAGAAAAAACGATTGCTGGCATATATGAATATGCTTCAGAATACGAAGGAGAAAACTGTTATGGAGAGAAATGTAGAAATAATAAAGGATGCAAAGGGAAAGCAGTTGGTTAAGATAAACGATATTCGCTTTAAAGGGAAACGCTCTGTGGATTGGAATGAAGTCAAAGAGTATCTTGAGGAATATGTCGGACATTTTTTTCAGATTGCATCATCAGAGGATGTAATATACATAGGTAGCAAGTTGCCGGATGAATATACGGGATCAAGATATACACACGGTTTGAAGGGAACAGCGGCAAAAGCTAAGGCAAATGCGGCGCAAGGCATTCCTGAACTCATTGAGATTGCCACCGATAAGCATTTTAAGGAGAATCAGGGAAATAAGCACCAATGGAATGCGCGATACGGATGGTATCGCTATAATTCAAGGTTTGCGCTGCCAGTATTTTCGGAGGACGGGAGTGTGGAACGGTACAATG
>JAFUAB010000025.1 GCA_017460885.1 Lachnospiraceae bacterium | reverse complement strand
GCAAAGCAGCAAAGGTACTGTTACCGGCAGAAGATATCTGTATTCAAGGGTAGAATTCAGTGAGCTGTAACGTGTTTCGCAGACCGCAACAATTATAAAGTTGATAAGTGCGATCCCGCAAAGCCAGAATCTGATATCATCGCCGGGATCTGAGGCATCCCCTGTTCCCTGCTCCTTGTCCGTCAATACGGGATCCGGATCATTCTTCCCTGCAAAAAGGACATGTCTGCATCCCGAAACCAGAACCGGAATAAGGGTCAGCGCTATCACCAGTTTAAACAAAAAGGCTATGCCTCTAACCGAAAATACGGCAATGCTCTCATCCTGGACGGCGCCGGGCATTGCTCCCATGAGTCTTAAGAAACCCTCTGCAACGCAATCGACATAGTATCTGAGGTCGTACCACCGTAGAAGACTCATACCGTTGCCGAAAGATGCCTCGCCGCTTCTGATCGAGATAACACTTCCTATGGCGGACAGCACAAAAGCCGCACCGGCCACAAGAAATCTGTATTTCTCTTTATTACCGTACATCAACGCATCATATATCACCAGCACTGCCACGGGCAGTACACAGGATACAACGATATACAATCCGCTGGATACCGATGCGATCAGGATCAGTATCACCGCCAGCACGGATAAAAGAATGTTCTCGATCCCGGTTCTTTTATCCGCGGATGTCTTAAGGATACACAGCAGCAGGATCGGGATCATGATCCTGAAAACATACTGCGCTCCCCCGAACATGAGCAGATTATAATAATCCAGCATCCCGAAAGCATAAGGTATCAGCAGGAGCGCGCATGACTTCAGCGCCGTCCTGATGCTTAAGCCGAATCTGCCAAAGAGTCTGATGATCAGGCAGATCAGCAGTGACGTTATTACGGTGTTCGAAACAGCCGTCGATATATAGATATTGTGTGTCAGCGAATAGATCGGTGCGGAGAGAAGTGCCGAGGTATCCCACTCCATTGTGGTGGTATGGATCCATTCCGGAATATTAAGAGTATGATTCCTGCCCATTTCGACGGCATGTCGAAGCAGCTTGGCAGTATCGGAATCTATCGCATTATCGGTATACAGAAAATTAAAAAGTACTACCGCCGCATACTGCAGTATCACGATGATCCCGGGGATTCCAAAGGATCGCAGCGCATTCTTAAATCTGTTCATCCTGATTCCTTTATCTCTCAAAAATATATGTCAGCCACGCAAGTATCGCTATGGGAGCCGTCTCGGTACGCAAAATCCTGTTACCCAGAGTGATGATATGGGCTCCCGCTTCCTTCAGTGAGTTCACTTCCGTCTCGTCAAAGCCGCCTTCGGGGCCGATAAACACCGCGATCGATCCGGGCTCAGATGACCTGATATCCGTCATGATCCGTCTCGTTTCGTCCATCCCCTCGGCCAGTTCGTAAGGCATAAGTATCTTATCACATTTCCGGGCCTCTGTAACCGCTTCCGCAAAAGTGTGAACAGCCAGAACCTCGGGAACCATTCCCCGCTTACTCTGGGACGCCGCCGACTCTGCGATCGCATTCCATCTAGGCAGTTTTTTGGCGGCTTTGGCCGGATCCGGCCTGACTATACTTCTTTTCATGGCAACCGGAACGATACGAACCGCACCCATTTCCACCGCCTTCCGGATCACAAATTCAAGCTTATCGGATTTGGGGAGCCCCTGAAAAAGAGTGATCGAAACCGGTAATTCCCTTGATTCCGACTGCACGTCCCGGATGAGACATACCACTTCCACAGGCGTTATCTCATCGATAGCACAGGTATAGGTCAGTCCGTTATCATTGCAAACGATACTGACAGTTTCCCCTCTCTTTAATCGAAGTACATTGGATATATGATTGACATCCGCTCCGGTAACGGTGATCCGTCCGTCACGGATATTTGATGCATCTGTGAAAAACTGATTCATTTCTGATGTTTCGATCTGATCCTGATAATAATACGTACCGCAAACCAGCCAAGCAAAAGCCCTGCTGCCGCACCTGACGTATCTATTATAACATCCCTTATCTCACCACTCCGCCCGTCGACAAAAACCTGATGAAATTCGTCCGTCACCGCATATATCACGCATATCGCAAACGGTATCAGCAAACGTGCCGCCGGGACGGTCCTGCCGACACACGACATATCACCGGCTGCCGGTACGCCAATCACGAAGGAGTCCAATGCGATCCCCCACAGCAGGGCCAGCACTGCATATTCATACATATGTGCCGCTTTGCGAAGATACTTCTCCACAGGTTTCGAGACAGCCTCGATCCTTTCCTCATCCCAGCCAAGATGCAGATGCCGGCTGATCTTTTCGATCATATTAAAGCTCATCGATCTGCTTACGGTTCCCGAAACCTCTGCCACGTCCGATGAAAACGAAAAGATCCGAAACATCCACATGATCGCAAATACAGCGGCAAATATACGGATTATAAGATGAATCCTGCTCTTCATTTCCTGCCGGTTACCGAACGCCATTCACCCTGTTCGGAAATATCGATCACTTCCAGACCGGCTGCTTTCATTGCTTCCGAAACCGAATCTTCCTTACCCTCGATGATACCGGAGGTAACGATCACACCGCCGGGCCTAAGCGCCTTTGATGCCGCGGGCATCATCGGGATCAGTACATCGGCAAGGATATTGGCCATCACGATATCGTATCTTTCATATCCGACCTTATCCTGAACGCTGCGGTCATCAATGATATTACCGATCATCAGCTCAAACTTACTGCTGTCCACGCCATTGTTTTTAAGATTATCTTCTACCGCCGGAACCGCACACGGGTCGAGATCGGTGGCAGTCACGGAGGCCGCCCCGTACATAAGTGCCAGTATACCAAGTATCCCGCTTCCCGTCCCGATATCCAGGAGACGCGTATCCGAAGTGATATACTTCCTCATCTGACGGATGCACAGCTGTGTTGTCTCATGCATCCCCGTGCCGAACGCGGTACCCGGATCGATATGCAGGATCATTTTACCGGCATCCTCGTCGGACACCTCCTCCCAGGAGGGTATCACCAGCAGATCATCGATGGTAAACTGATGAAAATACTTTTTCCAATTGTTTATCCAATCAATGTCCTCTGTCTCAAATATCTCCACAGAGAGCTCGCCGGCATCGATGTCATAATACTGAAGCTGATCAAGTTCCTCATCGATGATGGCCCGGATCTCCTGCACATCGGGATTGTTGTCATCCACACATTCCAGATAGAATGTCAGATACGCCGTGCCGTCATCCTCCCCTGTTTCAGGGGGTATATCAACAAACATCTGCTCCTTTTCCAAAGGAGAAAGGGGGATATGATCCTCGATCTGTGCCCCCTCCAAACCACGCAGATACAGAGAACCTATGATAAGGTCCTCTGCTTCCGTGGTGGTCTTTATTCTGATCCCTAACCATTTCATATTATATTCCCTAATCGGATCCCCTTTGCGGACTGTCTCCGGCAACGGGGAACCTGTCAGATCTCTTCCCGTACCTCAGGTCATTTGCGGAATTTTCTGCGCTTACCCTCGTTGCTCTTAGCCTCACTTGCACGTGCCGCCGCATTCAGGGAATCTCCGGTTATCTCGTCAAATCTTCTGAGCAGTTCCTTTGCCTCATGACTGAGCTTCTCAGGCGTCTGGATCACAAGTGTAACATAGTGATCGCCCCTGATGTCCTTATTCCTGAGTGTAGGAACACCCTTACCCTTGAGTCTGACCCTCGTATCTGTCTGTGTGCCGGGCTTAACTTCGTATGCAACCTTACCGTCTATGGTATCTATTATAACCTCGCCTCCAAGTGCCGCAACGGCATAGGAGATCGGAACAGTCGAGAACAGGTTCGTATCCTGTCTCTGAAGGAAGGCATGTCTGGATACAACAACCTCGACGAGCAGGTCTCCCCTCGGACCTCCGTTGATCCCCGGCTCACCTTTTTCACGGATACGGACGCACTGTCCGTCATCGATACCTGCCGGTATGGACACCTGTATCTTTTTTCTCGAGGAAGTATAGCCGGTTCCCTGACAGCTGGAGCATTTCTCTCTGACGACCTTGCCGGATCCGCCGCAATCCGGACACGTCTGAACATTTCTGACGGTTCCGAAAAACGACTGTGATGTAAATACAACCTGACCTTTGCCTCCGCACTTTGAGCAGGTCACAGGCTCGGTTCCGGGCTTTGCTCCGGTCCCGTTACATACGCTGCAGGGATCCTTAAGAGTAAGTTCAAGCTCCTTCTCGCATCCGAACACGGCCTCCTCAAAGGTTATGCGGACACTGGTGCGTATATTGGCACCCTTCATTGCCGCATTGCCCCTTGCCGAGCTCCTTCTGCCTCCTCCGCCAAAGAAATCGCCGAAAATATCGCCAAAGATATCGGTAAAGTCCATTCCGCTGAAATCAAATCCCGCACCGCCGGCAGATCCGTCAAAGGCCGCATGTCCGAACTGGTCATACTGTCTGCGCTTTTCCGGATCGCTGAGGACCGCGTATGCCTCCGAAATCTCTTTGAACTTCGCCTCGGCGTCAGCATCACCCGGATGCGTATCCGGGTGACACTGTTTGGCTAAAGTTCTGTATGCTTTTTTGAGTTCCGTCTCATCGGCTGACTTGGAAACTCCTAATATTTCGTAATAATCTCGCTTGTCTGCCATCGCTTTCTCCGATCGTGATCATTTGCGTAAATCAGTTACGGTCTGATCATACCTCTCTGAAATCTCCGTCAACTACATCATCGGGAGTATCGTTTGCAGTACCGCCTGCCGACGCACCGCCCATATCAGGGCCTGCTCCGGTGAAGCCTCCCATATCGGGACCTGCTCCGCCCGCACCGGCTGCTCCTGCGGCTCCCTGCATCTGCTCATACATCTTGGTAAAGAGCGACTGGGCATCCTTCTCAAGCTTTTCCTTTGCAACCTTGAGTTCATCCATCTGGGAATCGCTCATTTCCTGATCCTTTGTAGCCTCAAGCAGTTCCTTAACCTTGGCCAGGTCTGCCTCAACTCCGGATTTATCGCTTTCTGAGATCTTATCTCCCACTTCGTTCAGAGCCTTTTCGGTCTGGAATACGAACGAATCGGCGTCATTACGAAGATCTATGGCTTCCTTACGTTTCTTATCCTGTGCCTCATATTCTGCGGCTTCCTTCACGGCCTTATCGATATCCTCATCGGACATATTTGAACTTGCCGTGATGGTGATATGCTGCTCCTTGCCGGTACCGAGATCCTTGGCGGATACGTTAACGATACCGTTGGCATCTATATCAAATGTAACCTCGATCTGCGGTACGCCTCTCATTGCCGGAGGTATTCCGTCCAGTCTGAACTGGCCGAGTGACTTGTTATCTCTTGCAAACTGTCTCTCACCCTGAAGGACGTTGATATCAACTGCCGTCTGATTATCTGCTGCGGTTGAGAATACCTGGCTCTTCTTGGTAGGAATAGTGGTATTCCTCTCGATAAGTCTTGTAGCAACTCCGCCCATTGTCTCGATGGAAAGCGAAAGAGGAGTTACATCCAGCAGCAGGATCTCACCGGCACCTGCATCACCCGCAAGCTTACCACCCTGGATGGAAGCGCCCAGTGCGACGCACTCATCGGGGTTAAGGCTCTTGTTGGGTTCCTTGCCCGTCAGCTGTTTAACCTTATCCTGTACGGCGGGAATCCTGGTAGAACCGCCTACCAACAGAACCTTGGTCAGATCCGCATTGGTCAGTCCGGCATCTCTCATGGCGTTCTGTACGGGTATGGCTGTCTTCTCAACCAGATCGCTGGTCAGCTCATCAAACTTGGCTCTGGTGAGGTTCATATCAAAGTGCTTGGGACCCTCACTGGTAGCCGTGATGAAAGGCAGGTTGATGTTGGTCGTGGTAGCACTCGAAAGCTCCTTCTTGGCCTTCTCTGCTGCTTCCTTAAGTCTCTGAAGTGCCATCTTGTCATTGGACAGATCCACACCCTCCTGAGCCTTAAATTCTGCCAGCATCCAGTCTATGATCTTCTGGTCGAAGTCATCGCCTCCAAGGTGTGTATCACCGTTGGTTGAAAGAACCTCGATGACACCGTCACCGATCTCAATGATCGAAACATCGAATGTACCACCGCCAAGGTCATAAACCATGATCTTCTGCTCGCCCTCGTTGTCAAGTCCGTATGCAAGCGCTGCGGCCGTAGGCTCGTTGATGATACGCTTTACTTCAAGTCCTGCGATCTTGCCCGCATCCTTGGTTGCCTGACGCTGTGCATCATTGAAGTATGCGGGAACCGTGATAACCGCTTCCGTGATCTTCTCACCCAGATAATTCTCCGCATCTCCCTTAAGCTTCTGCAGGATCATCGCAGAGATCTGCTGGGGTGAATACTTCTTGTCATCTATTGTGCGGCCGCGATCTGTACCCATGTCTCTCTTGATGGAAGCGATGGTCTTGTCGGCATTGGTAACTGCCTGTCTCTTGGCCGGCTCACCTACGAGACGCTCGCCTGTCTTGGTAAAAGCCACGACCGAGGGCGTAGTTCTCGCACCCTCCGCATTGGCGATAACTGTGGGCTGTCCGCCCTCCATAACTGCCACGCAGCTGTTGGTTGTTCCTAAATCGATACCTATGATCTTACTCATTTTATTTTCCTCCCTGTCTGGTTTCTGAATAATTTGTATCTGATCAAATCTGTAGAAGCATTTGTACCAAAAATTTACCGGTCCCTACGGAACCACTGCTACCATTGAGTGTCTTACCACGGTGCCTCTGTAGGTATATCCCTTTTGGAATTCCTGTGCTATCACACCGCTATCGTACTCATCCGATTCGATCTGGGATACCGCATTGTGCAGCTCCGGATCGAATTCACATCCAACCGCCTCGATCGGTTTGACATCCATTTTGTCCAATTCGTCGATAAGCTGTTTGTATATCATGTTCATGCCTTCGCAAAAAGCCGAACCGGTTTCATCTTCAGGTACGGTCGCAAGTCCTCTTTCGAAATTGTCGACCACCGGCAGGATCTTTTCTATCACGCTTTTTGCTCCGGTCTCAAACATCAGGTTCTTTTCTTTTTCGGTCCTTTTGCGGAAATTGTCAAACTCTGCCATCTGCCGTTTGACCCTGTCCTCCAGTTCCTCTATCCTGGTCTGAAGAGCATCTGTCTTTTTATCCGGCTTTTTCTTTTTCTTATCCGATGATACTTCGGAAGGAGTCTCATCTGCTCCGTCCGGATCATCATCTGCTCCGGGGGCCGGATCATCATCTGTTGATCCCTGCCCGTCGGAAGCCTCTCCGGCTTCCTCCTGCTCCTCATTACCGGCCTTCTCCTCCGGTGCCTCAGCCGCCGCTTCTTCGGATTCCGGTTTTACTTCAGACCCGGATCCGGATCCGTTTTCTTTTTCCGTCTCATCTTCTATGATGATCTTCTTTTCTTTTGCCATCGTGTACTTCCTTCTATCGGTTATGATATGCCTTGTCAAGCTGATGAAGCATACTTCGTACCGTTCCGATCGCCTTGTCGTAATCCATTCGTTTGGGACCTATTATCCCGATCGTTCCCCTCATTCCTTCTTCCAGTTCGTAAGTTGCGGTAACCACACTGCAGTCTTCCATGCCTTCTACGGGAGATTCCTCACCGATATAAACCTGAATCCGTGTATCGGGGCTCTCCGCCGACAACGTCTCGGTCACAAGCTCCCGAAGCGCTGTCTTTTCTTCCAGGGAAGTGATTATGCCGCTTGCCTTTTGATTATCGGAAAGCTCGGGATACTTAAATATATTCTGCGTTCCGCTGGTATAGATCTTGAGTTCCTCATCGGTTTTGATCGCCGCTGCAACCGCGTCGATAACCTCGCCTATCAGTCCCGAGTGAATCCCTGCCTGATCCTTCATGGCGGTAATCATCGCCAGATTGATCTCCTCCATCGCAAGTCCGTTCAGATGGGTGTTAAGCAGTATATTCAGCTTCAGAAGATTCTCGTCGCTCAGCTCCTCATCCAGCTCCATGATCGTATTTTTGATCATGTTACCCTCGGATACCACCACAACCAGGATATGCTCCGAATCCACTCTCGACAGCTGCAGAAACTTGATCCTGTTGCCGCCCTTTGGTGCCGAGACCAGCGCGGTATATTCCGTGGTTGTGGCAAGAGCCTTGGCTGCCTGTTCCAGAAGCCTGTCCATCCTGTCGGATTTCTCAAGAAGAGTTTCCTTTAATTCCTCAACTTCTCTCTCCTTATCCTCAAGCATCTGGTCTACGTAGAGTCTGTAGCCCTTGTCTGAAGGAATCCTGCCGGCCGAGGTATGCGGCTGGAGTATGTATCCCAGTTCCTCCAGATCAGCCATTTCGTTACGTATTGTAGCCGAACTCAGGTTTAAGTCGGTATACTTCGAAATGGTTCTGGAGCCGACCGGTTCACCGGTCTCCAGGTAATTGCGGATGATCGCTTCGAGTATTTTGATCTTTCTCTCACTCAGATCGTGCATCATTACCTCTTCATCTCCTGTTAGCACTCAACCTCTCTGAGTGCTAACATTAAGTTATCACTAACCCGCTTTTGTGTCAACAGGGTATTTCTTAAATAAATATAAAAACCCCGGAAGAAATCCTCCGGGGTCATAAGCGTCTGATCAGTTGATCAAACCGATCACATCGGGAACTGATCGTTTATCACAGTACCGTCTGTCTTGGTAACAACACTGTATACGGTCTGCTCTTTTACATTAACATAAATGTCAATGCTCTTGAGCTCAGTGCTCTCGAGATTAAGGTCATATTTTGTACGATCCTCAGCAGACTTAAGATACTGCTTCATAAGAGCATCAGCTGTAAGATTAACTCCCTCGTCAAGTGAGAATACTGCGCTTGTCTTAAGCTCAGCCTTCTTTTCTGCGGCCTTCTTGGTAGTAGCTTTCTTCTCTGCAGGCTTCTTAGCAGCTGCAGTAGTAGTCTTCTTAGCTGTTGTCTTCTTTGCGGTTGCCTTCTTTGTCGTTGCCTTCTTTACAGTCTCTTTCTTCTCTGCTGCGGGTTTAGCTTCTTCCTTCTTAGCGGTTGCTACCGGAGCTGCGGCTGTAACAGGTTTTGTTGCAACTGTTGCAGACTCCTGAACTTTAACTGTTGCTACAGGTTTCTTGGTCTCTGCCATCGGTATGGCTCCTTTCATAAAACTCTCTCGGCAACTCTCAGTTGCCACACTCCCTCACAAACCTAATTTTAATAGGACAATTCAAGTTTACTGATATGAAAAAAATGTGTCAATTTAAATGTGTAAAAAAAATCGGGCTATCTTCATTCGGTAATTGTGAGGTTTGAACAAAATGCATGAATGCGATCAATAAATGATCCGAAAAGCATGACTGCATTCCAAGTATTTATTATAGATATTTTTATCTGTTATTGCAATTATATTTCTTCCAGATAACGAATTGCCGGATAGGAAAACCGCAATCACATCACCGCAAAAACCTCACCGTCTTTTACCGAAACGGATCTCAGAATACAACAAAAAATCCAAACACTATAAGTCCCAGGATTATACGATAATAACCAAAGATCTTGAAGTTGTGTCTGCGTATGTATCCGAGCAAAAATCTGATCACAAAAATGCTGACCAGAAAAGCAACGATCATACCTGTCAAAAGTATCGCTGCTTCTGTTCCGGTAAAATGAAAACCGAACTTAAGGATCTTAAGCAGGCTCGCTCCAAGCATGACAGGGACCGCAAGCAGAAAAGTAAACTCCGCGGCCACGCCTCTGGGAAGTCCGAGAAGCAGTGAACCGATTATCGTGGAACCCGATCTCGATGTCCCCGGAAAGATCGCGGCGATCAGCTGCCATACGCCGATTATAAGAGCCTGTTTAAAGGTGATATCATCAATCGTTTTACAGCCGCTTTGTACGGGCAGGTTCAGAGATTCAACGACCAGAAATGCGATACCGAAAACTATAAGTGCGATCGCGACGCAGACAGGGTTGTAAAACAGTCTGTCAAGAACATCATCAAACAATACCCCGACTATCGCGGCGGGCACACAGGCAACCAGTATCTTTCCCCACATTATCCAGCGTGTTCTGACACACGCCGAGAGGATCCCGTTATTACCGACCGGATCATTGTTATCGGAGGGCCTCGCAAAAGGCCACAGTTTATTCCAGAACAGTATGATCACGGCAAGGATCGCGCCAAGCTGGATCACAACCAGAAACATCGAAAAAAACTCCTCGGACACATCCAGTCCGATCAGTTCATTCAAGAGTATCATGTGACCGGTAGAACTGACCGGAAGCCACTCCGTGATACCCTCAACTATTCCATATAATATTGCATATAAAATATCTTTCATTTTATTCCTCAGATCGGATCAATAAGTCTTCATCAGCCTGCGCAGGGCTTCCAGCGATCTTTCAACCTTTTCCGTATCGATGCAATAGGCCATCCTGAAGAATCCGGGAGCAGAAAAAGAATCCGCGGGCACGAGGATCAGGTCATATTCCTTTGCTTTATTGCAAAAAGCGATCGAATCTCCGCCGGGTGCCTTCGGCATGATATAGAACGTTCCGCCGGGTCTGGTCACCTCAAAGCCAAGCGCTGTCAGCTCGTCATACAGAATGTTCATATTCCTTTCATAGACAGAGAGATCAGCAGTCTCGCCGAGTACCTCACTTACCGCCAGCTGAATGATCGACGGAGGACAGTTATGACCGATCCCTCTCGATATCTGACCGCACATTACCGAGATGATATCGGCATCGGTTGCTGCGGGATTCACTGCCACGTACCCAATTCTTTCTCCGGGGATGGAGAGTGATTTGGAATACGAATAACAGGTCAGTGTATTATCGTAATAATGTGCCGGATAAGGAGCCTCCTTACCGTCAAAAACGATCTCCCTGTAAGGTTCGTCGGATATCAGGAAGATGTCATGTCCGAATTTATCCTGTTTTTCATACATCAATGCCGCAAGCTTTTTGAGAGTGTCTTCGGAATACATCGCGCCTGACGGATTGTTCGGCGAGTTGATCAGGACCGCCATCGTCTTCTCGTTAATGGCGGCATCCATAGCGTCAAAGTCTATCTGAAAATCCGATGTCTTGGCCGGTACCACCTTAAGTTCAGCGCCGGTACGGTTGATGTACTGCATATATTCCGGGAAAAACGGTGCGATGGTGACCACTTCATCTCCCGGTTTGGTCACCGCCCTTGTAGCATGTGCTATCGCACCGGCAGCGCCTGTCGTCATAAACAGATGCTCTGCCGTGTACTTCATTCCGTACTTCCTGTTCAGGAAATCCGCGTGAGCCTGTCTTACACGGGGAATGCCCTGACTCTGGCTGTAACCGTGTATCGTCATCGGATCTTCTTCGGTAAGAAGTCTGATCATCGCATCCGTAAAGGACTTCGGTGTGGGCACACTGGGATTTCCCAGGCTGTAATCAAACACATTTTCATACCCTATCTCCGCGCCTCTGGCTGTCGCATATTCCGATAACTGTCTTATAACGCTTTTACCCTGCAGCATTGATTTAAAATCTTCTGAAACCATTTCTCTTTCCTTCTTTCCTTATGATGATTTCCCTGCGGCTTTCTGTTCCCGCAGGGATTCCGTTATTCCTTTCTTCCGATCCAAGGATCTGTTACAGCTCCTGATCGTCCTCGGCCCAGGCAAGTGCGGCCCTGACGGCCCTTTTCCAGCCCTTCATCAGGGCCGATCTGGTATCCTCGTCCATCGTCGGAGCGAATTCTCTTCCCTGGATCCAGTTTTCTATTATATCATCCCGATCTTTCCAATAGCCGGTTTCCAATCCGGCGAGATATGCCGCTCCGAGCGCAGTGGTTTCTATACATCTCGGCCGACGTACCGTTTTGCCGATGATATCCGCCTGGAATTTCATGAGGAAGTTATTTGCACTCGCACCGCCGTCAACCTTCAATTCCGGCAGCGGTACTCCCGCATCGGATTCCATGGCTCTGAGTACCTCCGCAGTCTGGTATGCTACAGACTCAAGCGTGGCTCTGATGAAATGCTCCTTTTTGCAGCCTCTGGTGATCCCCACCACGGTCCCTCTCGCGTACTGATCCCAATAAGGCGCGCCAAGTCCCGTAAAGGCAGGCACCACGTATACTCCGCCTGTATCATATACTTCATCGGCATACTCCTCGGACTGGGATGCCGTTTTGATCATCCGCATACTGTCTCTGAGCCATTGCACCGAAGCTCCGGCCACAAACACACTCCCCTCAAGCGCATATTCGACTTTTTCGGAAGTGCTGGCAGCGATGGTCGTGAGCAGTCCGTTACTGCTCTCCACGGGTTCCCCGCCCGTATTCATCAGCAGGAAGCAGCCTGTTCCGTAGGTATTCTTGGCATCGCCTTTTTTGAAACAGCACTGACCGAAAAGGGCTGCCTGCTGATCACCCGCAACACCTGTGATGGGAATCTCTCCTCCGATCACGGACCCGTCGGTAATGCCGAAATCATAACTCGACGGATGTACTTCGGGCATGATACTCATCGGTATATCAAAAAGCGCCAGAAGCTCTTCATCCCATTTCAGCTTATGAATATCAAACAGCATTGTCCGGCTCGCATTGGTGTAATCCGTGGCATGAACCCTGCCCCCGGTAAGATTCCATATCAGCCATGTATCCACGGTACCGAACGCAAGCTCTCCTTTGAGTGCACGCTCCCTTGCTCCGTCGACATTATCCAGGATCCACCCGATCTTGCTCGCCGAAAAATAAGCATCGGGGATCAGTCCGGTCCGTGATTTGATCATGTCCGACCTGCCTGCTTTGACTATACGGTCGATCATATCGGCGGTCCTGCGGCACTGCCACACGATCGCATTGTATACCGGCTCGCCGGTGCTTCTGTCCCAGATTATCGTGGTCTCACGCTGATTCGTGATCCCTATTCCGGCTATGTCCTCTGATTTGGCACCGATATTGGCCATTGCCTCCGTCGCTACCGCAAGCTGGCTTGACCAGATCTCACGGGGATTATGTTCTACCCATCCCGGCTGGGGATAAAGCTGGGTAAACTCCTTCTGTGCCAGAGACTGTATCTGCCCTGTCCTGTCAAACAGGATGCCGCGTGAACTCGTTGTGCCCTGATCAAGGGCGAGTATATATTTTTCCGTCATGTCAGCTCCTCTCTGATCCACTTATCCTACGTTGGATAGTATATCAACCATATCATTGAAAAAGAATGTTCTATAGGGCAGGATCAGGATCCCGTCCGAGGATGCTCTCCTCAAATATATCGCAAAATAAAGCACACAGGCCGCAACACATAATGTCCGTATGATACGTTTCTTTTTGCCGTCCTTCAAGCCGGCGATCAGTGACGGCACAAACAGCAGCTGACTGACCGTCAGATAGTAACCTATCCTGCTTATCACAGGCACAAAGGAACAGAACACATACAGTGCCAGCGCACCGAGATTCAGATAGAAATAAAACCTGTTTACCGGATCAGGGCTTATCCGGCCTTTGAGCTTTCCTTTCAAGAGCTCCCGTATACTGCAATCGTTTACGTCCATGCAGCAGTAAAGCGCCAGAAACAGCACCAGCACGCACCTGATTATATTTATATAGCTGGTCGCGCTGCCTTCGAGGTACTCCGTTCCCTCATAGCTCGGATAGAGCAGGACAAGTATCCTGAGATAATAGTCCTGAAGAAACAGACAGGATACAAAAAAAACCATAACGATCGCGAGCTGCCATTTTTTCCAGTCGATCGTGGCAAGCAGATAAAGCGGAATGATCAAAAGTATCGATTTGTGAAATCCGCTTCCGATCAAAACAAGTGCCGCAAAAGTGATCCACCGTCTTTCATTCACCAGTTTCATGCAGTAAAGTGCGATCGCCAAGGCCAGATAGTATCTCACCGTCGACAGGCTCTGATAGTACAGTCCCAGGGTCATGAACATGAAAAACGAGAGTACAAAATCCTTACTCTGTTCCCACATCGCGATCAGAAAGACCGCTATGGTGACAAACGCATATATAGCAAAAACCAGTATGAAGCTCTCCTTGCCGGAGATTGCGTACACCGCCCGTGTCAGCAGGTTAAAGCCCCATTCGGTAGGCACGCCCGGATCGGCAATATATTTATCGGTATACAGCCGGTGCATGAATTCCACATAGGTGGCATAATCGTTTCCCACGTTCAGGCGAAATGCGGAAACGCAGAACAATATTACAAATATCGCAGCCAGACATGCACGCCCGAATAACTGCGCACGGGTGCCCGTGATATCGGCTGCCGGTACAAATCTGCCGGCGCCACCTGCCAGATACGCTAATGCTATTGTGATCACCGCTATAGCTATATAAAGTATCAAGGGAAATATTCCTCATTTGACGGACGAAAGACTTATCTCAAGCATCCCCTGCTTCATCCATCTTATTGCCTGTCCGTATCCGACTTCGCTGTACATATATTTATGCCTGATCAGAAATACGTGCGCCCTGAGCATCGCCCATACCCCGTACAGCCGGACATAAAGCGCTCCCCGACTGACAAAGAATCTCTCGTCATATCCTTTAAACCAGGTGGATTCCCGCTCGGTCTCCTCACCGAGACAGACCGGTGTTCTGTATATCTTCAGTCCGGCTTTCAAAAGATCGTGCAGAAATACCGAGTCTTCTCCGTTGATATATCTGGCTCCGCCGCCGAATTCCAGCGGAAACCTGACTCCCGATGCAAAGAGTCTGTCACGGCGGACAGAAATGCTGTATGCCGGATATCTGCCGTAATTATAGAATCGCACCCTGGCGAAATCATCATTCCAGTAAGTTCTTCTTGCCTCGCAGACCCTCATATTAAAAAGAAGCGCATCTGCTTCCGGATGAGCTTCATATTCTCTTCGGATCAGCTCGGAATAACCTTCATCATATACAATATCCTCATCCGTAAAAAGCAGGATATCACAATCGGGGGCGTTTTCGATACAGGTGTTGCGGCTTAAGCCTACGCCGCGTTCACGCATTGTGATCACAGAATGTGTCGCGTGTGACGGTTCCGCATCAGTACCGGAGCACTGATTAACAATGACCGCTTCTGTCTCAAGATGCATGCCCGCCAGCATTTCTTCTGTATTCTGATCAACAGCCGATACAAGGGATACGATCTTCATATTATCGCTTCGGGAATAAATCAAAATAATAACGTTTATATTCACGGTTATCGGCTTTATATATAGTAAAGCCCACAACCTCGTGACCCTCTGAACGAAGCCTGTCCGCAAGCAGAATAACCGCTGTTCTGTTTACCTTCGCGTACGGAATATCAACGATCACATTGTCTGCTGCGACCGGCAGATCCTTTGTTTCGCCGCGAGACGCATTCTCTGCCGGCGTGATCCCGCTCCCGTCCGAAAGGCCGGTCCACCCGGAATTAATATCCGCAAAGCTGCCTGCATCTATATGAGACGCCTGTTCCAATGAGGATCTTCCAACGGATGATGACGAGTCTCCCTCCGGCGTCTGATCACCCGGTTTCTTTTCACCTATGCGCCGGATCTGAAATCTCGACGAGAGAGCTTCATCCTCCCGGACAAAACCGACCCGGATCACAGGTGCTCCGCAGTCTGTCAGATCCGCAGGAAATCTGACCTTATCATCAAGTATATACACGAACCATACCGCAAATACCCCTGTCAGAAAACCGATAATGATACCCAGGATCACTGCCTGCATCAGCCTGTTGTCTGCATAGAGCCTTTTTACCGGAGCTGATTTGATAACGGTGATCTGTTCAAATTCCCTGGCCTCCCGGCCGAACAGGACAAGTGCCTTTTCGGTAGCAGCCCGGATCTCGGCGCAGAGAGCCTCATCGTGCTCCCGAACGGTCACCTTCAGCACACGTATATCGGATAGTATCTCTGCATTGGTAGCGGCTTCAAGAACACCGATATCTACCCCTGTTCCCTCAAGCTCCTCCAGCGTATGGCCCGCAATGGGATCAGTCATGACGAGATCGTTCCAGGTATATCCGTTATAATAATCATATACCTCCCCTGTCGGATCATAGGCAAAGTCCAGATAAAACTCACTGTACGCACTGTACTCCGTCTTATCTGTAACGGCGTGATACAGCAGATATATCAATGCACCGGATACAGCACCGAAAATAACGCCTGCTGCCACGATCCAGATCTTATGGTATATCAGGAGCGCGATCTTTCGCCTGTCCGGTCCGGCACTCCAGTATATCGATTTTGCGTTGTCTTTTGGGTTCATATGTCTCTCCGACTTAGTGTCCTCGCGTCAACCGCAGCGTCACGCCGAAAACACTTTAACCGGCGTTTCCCTTATTTCAGTGCGGTAGTCTGATCCGAGTCCACACCCTCCGTACTCTCCGGCTTTAACAGTATCTTAAGCGTTAGCAGCATCAGCTTGATATCCATCCAAAAGGAATAATTCTCTATATAGATCAGATCCAGCTTAAGCTTGTCATAAGGTGTCGTATTATATTTGCCGTAAACCTGAGCGTATCCGGCCAATCCGGCTTTAACCCTCATACGATACGCAAATTCCGGCATTTCGTTCATGTACTGTTCGATGATCTCGGGACGTTCGGGTCTTGGGCCGATAAAGGACATATCGCCCTTCAGAATATTAAAAAGCTGCGGCAGTTCATCTATGCGCACTTTTCTGATAAATTTCCCGACCGGTGTGATCCTGTCGTCATTCTTGGAAGCCAGTCTGGCGACTCCGTCCTTTTCGGCATCCACCCTCATGCTCCTGAACTTGAGTATCCTGAACTCCCGTCTGTCGCGCGTGCATCTTATCTGACTGTACAGAACGGGTCCGTGATCGTTCAGCCTGATACATATTGCGGTAACAAGCATTATAGGGGATGAAACGACCACCAGTATAAGCGCACACACTATATCCAGTGTTCTCTTGGCAAATCTCTGACCCGCGGTAAGTGCATATTCCCTGGTCAGCATGATGGGAGTATCGAAAAGATGTATCGAGTCCGCTCCCTGTATCAGCACATCCGGGATCTTGGGCATCATATAGACTCTCATATTGCGGCTGTAAAAGAATTTGAGCAGTTTATTTCTTGCGGGTGTCGGGATATCCCAGAGAACAACTCCGGTATAAAGGCCGCTCATTCCCGCTTTTTCTATTTGCTCAATACCCTCCGAAACATTTATCGTATCTCTGACCAGATATTTATCCGGACGGGTCGAAAACTTAAAAAGAATATCATCTATACTCCTGTCACCATGGACAAAAAGCAATTGTCTCGGCGGAAAAACCCTGTGATAAAACCAGTTGCACAGAACCACCCACAGTCCGCTGAATACGATCTGTACCATTGCGCAGACGACCATATACCGGATGGGGACAAGCCAGTTACCCATCAGTGAGATCTGAAAATACGAAATGATATTGACGGAAATGATACCGAATATCTGGCTGAAAAAAATGTCTCCCGGTTTGAGATAGCCCACCTTAAGTCCGCCGAAAGTACTCATGCAGAATAAGATAAGTACAAGGTATATCAGGATAACCAGGACATGTCCGCGAAAATAAAAGTTAAGACCTCTGGCTCTGCGGGCAAGGATCGGATAGTAGTATTCTATCCAGAAATATGCATAAAACACCGTGTCTATGATAACTCCGATCACAGACAGCTGAAGGATTATTATTCTTTTGAGAGATTCAAGTTTCTTCATTACGTAATGTTACGAATGACGCCTTATATTCCGGTTTCCGACGATGAACACCGGTAAACGCTACAGTCTCCTGACCGTCGCTCGATATGCCCATCCGGCAAGGTTACAGAAGCTGGAGACCAGACCAAGCTTTTCAACCCTGCGATACAGATTCCAGATCCTGCGTACGGCCTCTGCCTTGTTTGAAGAAAGAGACCCGCCGGGCCTGCGGTATATGACCGTAACCCTGTCAAGCCCGTATGCCGTATATCCGGCTCTCAGGATCTGCCACCAGGTAGCGGTATCCTCACTGGGAACGTCCGGCATATGCATCAGTTCAACCGGTATTTTCCGCTTATCAAAAAGCGTGGTCGATGTAAATATGACTGTCCGTGACAGTGCCTGTCTGTATTCAAGCTTCTCGGGAACATGTACTGTCCGCCCCGTCCCCACTGCTTTTTCATCACCGAATTCATACGCCGTAAAAACGAAGCCGGCTCCGGTCCTTTTCATATGTTCCAGACATTCCGATATCCTGTCCGGAAACCATATATCGTCCGCATCCAGAAAAGCCAGATACCTCCCGCGGGCTGCATCTACCCCCGTATTTCTGGCATGTGCCGCTCCGCCGTTTTTTTCCAGTTCTATCAGGCGTATGCGATCATCCTTTTTGTCATTTAGGATCGACCTGATCACGGAAACAGTGTCATCCGGAGAATGATCGTCGACCAGGATCCATTCCCAGTCACGATATGTCTGGGCCAGAACCGATTCTACCGTCTCTGCGATGTATTTCCCCGCTTTATATACCGGGGTAACTATACTGACCAGCTCCTGCATCAGAACTCTTCCTTAACCAGATATATCGGTCTGTTTTTTACTTCCATATAGGTCTTGGACATATACTGGCCGATGATCCCGATACAAAAAAGCTGTACTCCGCTGACCAGCGAAATGATGCAGACCAGCGACGGCCATCCGGAGGTCGGATCACCGAAAACAAGTTTTCTGATGATCGTTACAACAATCAGTACAAATGCCAGTACACAGAAAAGAACACCCAAAAATGATGCTATCGCAAGGGGTGCCGTGGTAAATGCCACGATACCGTCAATGGCATATATAAACAGCTTCCAGAAGGACCATTTGGTCTCGCCCTTGGTGCGCTCTATATTTTCGTATTCCAGCCACTTGGTCTCAAATCCGACCCAGCTGAAGATCCCTTTTGTAAACCGGTTATACTCTCCCATGGAAAGCACCGAGTCAACAAACTGTCTTGTCATAAGACGATAATCTCTGGCTCCGTCAACTATCTCGGTTTTGGACATGCGATTGATAAGCTTATAAAACTGCCTTGCAAAAAAAGATCTGATCGGCGGCTCACCTTTACGCGAAACACGTCTGGTCGCAACAGAATCGTATCCGTCCCTGATATAACCGAACATCTCCGGCAAAAGAGCCGGAGGATCCTGAAGATCAGCATCCATCAGCGCTACATAATCTCCGGTGGATCTGGACAGACCGGCAAATATACCTGCTTCCTTGCCGAAATTACGGCTGAAGGATATCAGGTGTACATGTCCGTCCTTGGCAGCAAGCTTTTTTACCTCGGCTACGGTCCCGTCGGAGGAGCCGTCGTCCACGTAGATTATCTCCGGAACAAGCTCGTTTTCGGCAAAAAACGGCTCGTTCTTCATCAGTTCATCATAAAAATCCCTGACGTTCTCTTCTTCGTTATAACAGGGAACAACAATACTGATCGTCTGCATTACATCCTCGCCGAATCCACATTTTCCTTAAACCACTCATAAGCCAGATGAACACCTTCTTCAAGCTCTATCCTGTGAGTCCATCCGAGTCCGTGCAGTTTGGAAACATCCGTGAGCTTCCGGGGCGTACCGTCAGGCATATCTTTATTCCAGATTATCTCACCGCCGAAGCCAACCTCTTTCTTAATGATATCGGCAAGCTGTGCAATAGTCACTTCCTTACCGGTACCGATATTGACATGCTGCTCTCCGTTATAATTCTCCAAAAGGAACACGCACGCATCGGCCATATCGTCAACATACAGGAATTCCCTCAGCGGAGTGCCCGTTCCCCAAAGCTCAACCGTATCCGTACCGTTTACTTTTGCCTCATGGAATTTACGGATCATGGCCGGCAGCACATGCGAACCCTTCAGATCATAATTATCATGAGGACCGTAAAGATTGGTAGGCATACAGCTGATATAGTCATCGCCGTACTGTCTCTTATAGAACTGGCACATCTTAAGTCCGGAGATCTTGGCTATGGCATATGCTTCATTGGTCTCTTCAAGCGGGCCTGTAAGAAGCGCATCCTCCGGGATCGGCTGGGGTGCCATGCGCGGATAGATGCAGGTACTCCCCAGAAAAAGGAGCTTTTTTACATTATGAAGATGGCTCTCGTTTATCACGTTGCACTGGATCTGCATATTCTCATAAGCAAACTGGGCGGGAGCCGTATTATTGGCATTTATCCCGCCGACCCTGGCAGCAGCAAGCACCACGACATCAGGCTTTTCGGTGTCGAAGAATTCCCTGACCGTTGCCTGATCCATCAGATCGAGCTCCGAATGGGTCCGTCCTATGATGTTTGTATATCCCTTGGATTCCAGATTTCTGACTATCGCCGACCCTACCAGTCCGCGATGTCCGGCTACATAGATCTTGTCATTGTGTTGTATCATTTGCTTTTCCTTTCCCGGTGTCAGGATCTCACCGCATCCATTTACGAAAACAATTCCCTGTACCACGGATCAGCAGTCATTTATGTCTGAAGCCGTCATTCAGCGAATCGCCCCTTAGCTCTATCGCATCGTTCATATCCCAGGGCGAAGTCGGAAACGGTTCGTATCCTGTCCTGTCTCCGCTGACCGGAGCATACAAAGTGACTTCGGATCCCTGAGGATGATACGGAAATGTTTCGAAGTTATCGTAATCCTGCTGTGCTATCCAGGTATCACTCCGATATCCGCGGTAAACCTCCGCTCCCCACATGCACGCCTTATATCCGGCAAACAAAGTGATCGCAGAGATCAACGCATATCCTGCGTATCTGTTTTTTCTGTATATTAAGCAGGCCAGACCTCCCCAGGTAACCGCATCCGTCAGATATACATACAAACATCCGTATCGCATGAGCGGTGATGTAAGGAGCCAGAATGCAAAACAGATACACAGCACGGCGTACGGAAACATACGGTATATCCCGTCTATCCGGCTGCGATCGGTGTTATCCCGCAATGAAGAACTCCCGACACATGATCGAAATACTTCAACAATATAGTATAACATAAAAATCACGGCTCCGACACACGCAAGCACTATTAAGATACGGTCTGTGGAGGACTGAAGGCCGAGCCAGTCTTTCAGCCACACGGTAAGGGGTTCATCATACCGGGACACATCCGTGTATCCGCGTCCGTAGACCTGTATTTCCTTATAGTCATACATCGCGATATCCTCCGGAACACGCCAGTCGGTATCGAATATCCCCAATATGGTCGACGGATAAAGCTGCCATCCCGAAAGGAAGAAATTTCTGATCAGATACGGAGCGATGATGACCGTTCCGGTAAGGAGGCATTTAGCCGTCCTTTTGAAATCGCGGCGGCGGATGAGCATAACGGCGGGAGCTGCCGCCAGCAGAAGGAGAAGCGCCCCCGAAAGCTTAACGGTAAGTATAAAACAGGCAAAAAACGAAAGCATGACCTGTTCAGGCAAAGCTGCGAAACTGCCGCTTTGATCGATCGTCCGGTCGGAGTAACATCCGCTTTGATCCTCTGTCATATCCAGCCATCTGATGATCAGGATAAATGCCAGACAGACCATATGGTAATCTGATGCCGGCGATACCATTTCATCATAGATCATCAGCAGATAATAGATTCCCGCCAGCCTTGCCATCCCCGGCACCGACAGGATCACGGATATGCATCCTTGTATCCGCTTTCGGATCATGGGGTGGGATCCTTTGATATATTGGTCGGAGTCTGTACCTGTACCGGCCTCCGCTGCAATCCTGCCGTAAGGGATCGCCATGCATTCCCATGCCAGCAAAAGTGCGCAAAACCCGCCGGTCACGTGATATGACTGCCCAGTAAACGCAAAGCTGTAGAAGGCGCCCAGTACGAAAGCCGAAGAATTATAGCCCAGACGCGTATGCAGATTCGCAAGTCCCGGAACCAGGCCGTACTCCTCGATCCAGCGGATCGCCTGCGCATGATAGAGCGAAGTGTCATAGTGCATGATCCCGTGGGACGTTCCATAAGCCATGATGAAGAAGATAACGAGTGCGGGGACAAAATGTGTCACGTGTGTGTCGCCGGGACGGTTCTGCCGACATATTTTGTTCAATATTTGATCCAACAATGAATTTGACACAAAATGTGTCGGCAGAACCGTCCCGGCGACACACAGCAGCACAAACACGATATTCGCTGCCGGTCCCACTTTGCCGAACAGGCTCCACACCTCGGCATAGACCGTAACCGCAACAAGCCCCGTCAGCACATACGCCGGGGGATCCGGTTTATATGCATCATCAATGATGCCGGCCCTGCGGCCTGCCGCGACCGCAATATGACCGGCTGAATATGTTGTGACGAGTATATATACCCAAATGATTATTACAGAGATCATGATACACCGGTTTAACAGCTAAAATGTGTCATCAGGACCGTCCCCGCGACACACTTTTTATCATCGAATGAACGGTTCTGGCCAGCCTCGGCGCAACCGACATGATGCGGAGCTTATTCCTCTGGTCATCGGACAGATACGGATTGGAACGGATGTCTGCACGATGTCTGCGCAGATAACCGACCACTCCGGTATAAAATGAGTCTCCCCGATCCATCTGCGGCACGGGGATATGCATCATATAATCCAGTCTCTGAACAAGCGCAAATCTCCTGGCATAGACCGAAAGCTCCGGATATTTACGGGCGACCAGCTCTTCCGCACGATCGGCATTCACTACTATATCCTTAAATACACGGGAAAAAGTATATGTGTCGGTTCTGGTATTGCTCCCTTCACGATAATTTACGTGATAACCTGTTTCAGGCAGGCTGCCTACTCCGTCCATATTTTCGAGAAAGCCTACAAAGATCCTGAAATCCTCATTCAGTTCTCCGTCAGGGAACCTTCCGGTCTCAAAGAGGCTGCGGTGGGTAAGCTTGGTACACATGGAGCAGTCTCCCCGGTGAAGCAGGAGCTCCTTCAAAAAATCCTTCGAGTCTATGATCTTGGGCTTTTCGGGAGGAGTGACCACCATGGGAAGCGGTTTTCCGTCAGCCGCTCTCTCGTCCCTGCAGATCTGTGCGCATTTAAGGCCTTTTTCCAGAATAAACCCAAGGAGCCGCTCATACATATCCGGTTCTATATCATCATCCGCATCGACAAAACCAATATACTCACCCTTTGCTGTCCTGATTCCGGCATTTCTGGCGCGCGAAGTCCCTCCGTTGGACTGATGCAGAACCCTGATCCGCGGATCCGTCAGGGCGAGAGCATCCGCGATCTCCCCCGTAGAATCGGCAGATCCGTCATCAACTATTATAAGTTCAAGGTCGGAATGAGTCTGAGCACACACGCTTCTCACACTTCGCTCCAGACAATCCTGACAATTATAAGCGGGAATTATGATACTGATCTTCATTAAAATTTAAAATATGATGAAAAACTGTATATTGCAGGCTCGGCTGCGGAAACGAGCAGCGGAGCCGGAGATAAAGGACCGGATTCCGGAAGCTCCGGTGTGTCACCGCGAAGGAGGCTCTGCGTAAACTTCAGCAGTCTCCCGGCAGCCAGCTCCGCATTCCATTCATCACGTATCGTCCTGTAAGCGCGACTCCCAAGATGTGCATATCCGCGGGGATTCCTCAGCACCCTCAAAACCACCTGTTCCATCTCCTCACATATCTCATGATCGTAGATCAGGCCGTTTTCGTTGTCGCGGATAAGAAATGGCACCGCTCCGCAAAGATAGCAGGCTATCTCTATACATCCTGCATTCATCCCCTCATTGATCACGGCTCCCCAGCCCTCCAGCTGATTGGACGTCATGATATGTATATGAGATTCGCCCATTATGCGGCGAACCTCCCCGGGCGGAAGCGCCCCATGAAAACGTATATATTCGGACAGCGGCCTGACTGCTTCTTCGGGCTCCTCAAAGCTCTGCATATACTGCGGTACCGGCTTTTTGCCGGCTGCAGGATCATCGTCATCAACTTCCTTTTTGATCTGATCCAGCATTTCGCCGTCGCCGATCATATCTATCTCAAAATTGATCTTTTCCGCTCTGAGCGTACGCGCAAGCTCAACCATATACTCCGGATGCTTGAGCGGGATAAATCTGCCGACCCAAACGATCCTGATCAGCTCCGGGGAATCCAGTTTTGCATCGATATCTTTTTCACTGTTTTCTATAAAAGGAGGAAAATAGCCCCACTTAAGCAGTTTGCCGGGATAAGCCCGGATCAGGTCAAAATCGGCAGCGGCATAGGCTCCGGCGCAAAGCATATATACCGGTTTTTTGCGAAACCGGATATGCTCCCTGTACTTGGCGATCAGCCCTCTGGGAGAAATCGCCCTGTTTCTGCCCTCTCGGTAAAGCCTTTCGCTGACACGCATCGTAACCTTGCCGGACATAAGTCTTTTCTGGGCGATATCCTCTCTCCCCGTCCATCCGAGAAGTACGGCATCACTGTCGTAGATCAGCTGTTCGGCTGAAGGGTCCTCGTACAAAAGTCTGACATAGGGAAGCCGGCTCAGACTCTCATCCCAGCCCATTTCGACTCTTTCTTTTTCCATTGGCATGGTAGCCACAAAAGTAAAGTCCTTACCCAGCGCCGAGTACATAGCATCACAGAACGGCTGCTGGTGATGGTTCATGTAGTTGGATACGAATGTGAATTTCATTCCCTGCCTTCCTCTTTTCAAAGGGATATGCCCAAATCAATCAGCGTTTTTAAAGATAGTCATATCATAATACAGCACCATAAGCGCTGAATAATTGTTATCGGAGTCATGTGTTTCGTGGGCATGATGCTTGGCATTGCGGCTGTAAAGCTTGGTGATCTCGTCCTTTTCGAAAATCTCGATCACAGCATTGGCAAGAGCATCCACATCACCGGGAGGATACAGGATCCCATCCTGTCCTCCGACCATCATGCTCGGAATACCGCCCACATTGGCGGCTACACAGGGTACACCCAGAAGCATCGCCTCACCCAGAGAGTTCGGCGAATTCTCCAATGATGAAGGGCACACAAAAACGTGGCTCGCCAGATACTCCTCCTTCATCTGATCCGCGTTCAGCTTACCAAGCATGACAACATGCCCTTTAAGATGATTCTTACGTATAAGCTTTTTGAGATAACGTCCGTAGGAGCTTCTCTTTAGCCTGTCCTTCCAGGTCTGATCGGACAGCAGATTGGCTCCGGCCACATATACGACCGTATCCGGATATGCCTCCAGTATCTTCGGCAAAGCCCGAAGCACATAGTGAAAACCCTTGAGCGGGTAGTCGCCCTGACTTAAGAATATGCTGTGAGGAGTACAGTTCTCCGGTTTCCAGCTGCCCTGATAAAAAGGCGTCCTCATGGTCTCGCCGAGATGATGATATTTAACACCCGGATGTATCGATTCACAGACATCCCGGTCGAAAGCGGTGCGCCCGGCAACATGACCGGTCAGCCTGATCGCCTCAACCTCGTTCACTCCACGCTTGCGGAATTTGTTTATCTGTTGCCAGATATTATCGCGTCTGATCAGATCCCGCAGCGTCATACCGTATTTGACCGTGATGGGGATATCGGCTGTATAATGCTCCGCGATCCTCGAACACAATCCCTGGATACCCAGAATCGTATGCTCCGGATCGTCGAAAGCCCTTACGGCTGCCAGACAATGGGGAAATTCCGTTCCGAAAACATGCAGTATATCGGGTTTATAATCATCTATAACGGCTCGAAGGGTCTGCTCAAGCGCAGGATCATAATTATACGGTGCATCGGTATTCTCACCGAATCCATACGCACGGACTCTGAACTGCTCACTGATGGTAACCTCGCGATTAATGACCACACCGCCCCCGTCTACCGGAAAAGCAACCGCCAGATTAAATCTTTCGTTATAAGGCTTCAGGCCGATCTTCTCGATTATACCGGTGAGCCAGCCCTCCCTGTTGGAAACGGGAAGATCCAGCTGTGTCGCAATGACCGGCATGGGAAGATTAACTACCCACAGTACTTTCATTTTTTATATACCCTGGATTTGAGTTTATTATATAATCCGCCTGTGACCGGATTGCCCGCTATCAATGCCCTGAGCGGAGCCAGAGTCATTCTCATTCTGCGTCTGTAGATCCTGATATTCTCCGGCGCCATATATTTGGCTACTATCTCCCTGTGTTCCATTGCCGAGATCCGTCTGTTTTCACGGGTCTCGGAGAATCCGCCGCCCATATATGAGCTGATGGTCCGGTCAACATATATCATCTTAGCCCTTGCAATATAGTAACACCACAGGAACTGTTCGTAATCCGCACGCACCTTATATTCGGTCTGAAAAGGATGAGCCAGCAGCATCTTTCGATCATATATACATGCCTGATGACACGGCACGTTTCGATACAGTGCAAACTCATCGATCTCCGGATTTGACGCTACGCGGGTACCCGCTATCCTGTCAAAGATATCACCGTATACAACGATATTCCCGTCATTAAGATATTTTGAAATATCGCTTAACACGCGTATATCATATAAATAATCACCGCAGTTAAGAAAAAAGCAAAAATCTCCCGTCGCAAGTTCAAGTGCCTGATTCATGGCATCATAGATACCGGTATCGGGCTTTGCGATCAACCGGATGCGATGATCGTCCGGCAGATGATCCGTCGAGCCGTCTGTAGAGCCGCCGTCCTTGATCAGGATCTCCATATCCTCATATTCCTGTGTAAGGATGCTCTTGATCGTTGCCGTAAGCTCCCTGCCGGCATTTAAAGTTACTACGATTATCGATATCTTTGCATTCATTGTCTGCCTACATTTTTGGTGGCGATAATATCAATTCCCGTACCGGCTGCATCCTTAACTATCGTCTCACCGATCGTAACAGGTGCTTCCACAGTGACTCCCCTGAGGGAATCCATAACCGCACCGATCTTATCCTTGGGTATATCCGAAGCAGTCTTTACCGATACTACAGGGAGCTCGCCGTTCCTGACACTGACGGTCGAGGTCACGATCCGGGTTGGATCCGTCAGCTCCTTGCGGGCGTATATATCCCCTCGCGGACAGTTATTGCCGCTGACGGTCATCTCGCCGTTTTCGTCAATATCCACACTCAGCATGCAGCCCATCGGACAATTTATGCATATCAGTTCTTTATGGTTCATTATGTTCCCCATGACACACTCTACTCTATGGTTATCTTCAACTCCGCCGGAACGCCGCCCGACAGCACATTATCCTTTTTGAGGATCACCTGCTCCATCTCTCCCGGAGCCATGATCCTTTTATGAATTCTGGACAGCTCCCGTCCGTCGGCATACACGACAACATCCACATCCTTTTTGATCGCGCCCACACGGAACCGCACGGTTGTAAGCTCCGCCATATGAGCGGGACGGATCGTTACCGGAACGGTGTATCGCACACCGCCCTCGGGGACTATCGTTATTGCATCTGACACGGTACCGCGCCCGGTCTGAACCGGTTCCTCATCAGTTTCCGATCCTTTGCCGGCTCCGGATTCGGTCAGGCGGCTGATATACTCCGCAGCGTTTCTGCCTGCCGCAGCGGCTTCCTCGGAGACATAATCCACCAGATCATGTACATGCAGAACGTTTCCGCAGGAGAACACACCTTTGACCGAGGTCTCCAGACTCTCATTTACAACAGCGCCGCCCGTCACCCTGCTTAATTCCACTCCCAGCTGGGAGGAAAGCTCATTCTCGGGAAGAAGACCGCAACTGAGCAAAAGAGTATCGCAGGGATAATATTTTTCAGTGCCGGGCACGGGTTTCAGCTTTTCATCCACCTCGGCTATCGTAACACCCTCAAGTCTTTTATTTCCGTGGATCTTTACCACGGTATGTGAAAGCATCAGCGGAATCCCGAAATCATCCAGGCACTGAACGATATTTCGCTTAAGACCGCCCGAATACGGCTGCAGCTCTGCGACCAGCTGAACATGTGCCCCCTCCAGAGTCATGCGTCTGGCCATGATCAGACCTATATCACCGGAGCCGAGTATCACGACCTCACGCCCCGGCATACGCCCCTCGAGATTGACAAAATACTGGGCTGTTCCCGCCGTATAGATGCCTGCCGGACGTGTACCCGGAATGTTAAGCGCACCCCTGGCTCTTTCACGGCAGCCCATGGCAAGTATCACCGCATCTGCCGAGTATGTGACCATTCCTTCCTCGCCATTCATGGTGGTTACAAGCTTTTTGCACCCCTGCATAGTCTTTTTGCCATCAGAAGGATTTACGTTTTCGTCCGATCCGTCAGAAACGGTATCCTCCTTTAGATCCGTTACTATGGTCGAAAGCCGGTATGGTATACCAAGCTCCTTTACCCTCTCTATATACCTGTCGGCATATTCGGGACCTGTAAGCTCCTCCTTGAACGTATGAAGGCCGAACCCGTTGTGTATACACTGGTTCAGTATACCTCCGAGGCGTTCATCGCGTTCTATTATCAATATATCGGTAACTCCGGCATCGTGTGCGGCTACCGCGGCAGCCAGCCCCGCAGGTCCTCCGCCGATTATTATCAGGTTTTTGTGTTTTCCCATAAGTATCACTGCTCCGGTCTTTTAATGAAATGTTGATTAAGTCAGCGTTCCCTTATCATTCTTTATTGTATCCGTCTAACAGCCCGGATCCGTATCCCTTCTTGTTGATCTTTTCGATGTCCACTCCAAGCTCTCCGGCCAGGATCGCGGTCTGCCTGGGAGTACAGAAGCCTGCCTGACAGCGGCCCATTCCGGCGCGTACACGTCTCTTTATCCCATCCAGGGTAACCGCTCCGACAGGGCGGTTTATCGCATCCACTATCTCTCCCTCGGTCACCAGCTCGCATCTGCAGATAACGTTTGCGTAGGCGGGGTTTTCGGCTATGCACTTTGCGCGCAGATCGTCATCGGCATGGGACATGGATGTTATACCCCGTCTCTCTGCAACGAAATCCTTTTTGATTTCGGAAGGACATATGCGATCCACGATCTCCGACACGTACACTCCTATAGCCGGAGCACACGAAAGTCCGGGGGATTCGATACCCGCCACGTCTATGAATCCCGGAGCATCTTCAACCTCTTTTATAATGAAATCTCCGTTATCCTCGTGAGCCCGGAGTCCGGCAAAGCTGGTTATGATGTTTCCACCGGACGGCAGGGCTGCAACGCTTCTGCCTGCCGTTTGAATTACTCCGGAAAGACCTTCGGCCGTTGTGTCCGTCGTATCACGGTCTTCAACGTCGACCGCTGTAGGTCCGATCAGAATGTTGCCGTGTGTAGTGGGTGTTATCAGCACGCCCTTGCCCATGGCGGTCGGCAGCTGAAAAAGCGTATGCCTCACATAGCCGCCGGTCTTTTTGTCAAGCAGACAATACTCGCCCTTTCGCGCAGTTATATTGATCTTTCCCGCGGATACCATATTGTGAAATCTGTCCGCAAACACACCTGCGGCGTTTATCACGATATCCGCACTGATCCGGTCACCGGTTTCCGCGTCAATATGATTCCTGAGCGAAGGATGTCTGATGACGTCAAGGATGTATCCGGACCCTCCCTCATTCTTTTCTATGGAAACCACCTCGGTATCAAAGGCAAAATCGACACCGTTGACATTGGCATTTTCGGCCATCGCCACGTTCAGCAGGAATGGATCAACTATGCCTCCTGTGGGAGCGATAAGTGCGGCCACTACATCCGGAGATATGTTGGGTTCTGCGGATGCCGGGGTTTCCCATACCGGAGCATTGTCCGATGTATCTTCGGTTTTGTCACCGGACGCATTTCGGGAGACGGGATCGCGATAGAGTATCTTAAGCCCCTCGACACCGTTTGCCTCTCCGCGCGCCTTTAATTCCTCCAGCTTTGGTATCCCGCTTTCCTCGAAGCACAGCACCATCGAACCGTTATTTATGAAAGGGAAATCCAGCTCTTTTGAAAGCTGCGCCATCATACGGTTTCCCTCTACGTTAAGCTCGGCCTTGAGCGTGCCGGGCCTGGCATCGTATCCCGCATGAACTATACCGCTGTTTGCCTTGGATGTACCCTCGCAAACGTCCGATGCCCTCTCAACTACAAGTACGTCAAGCTCACGCCTCGAAAGCTCCCGTGCGATGCATGCGCCGCTTACACCTGCGCCTATGATTACTATCTGTCTGTGAGTCATTTTATTCTCCCGGTGTCAGGGCTGAGTCTCCGTATACCAGCCCCTGTTTATCTCGTATTTGATCTTGTCGTATGTCCGAATATCCGTGCCCAGCTGAACCTCCATGATACGCAGGGTATCGAATGCATGCACGGTATGCTTTACTCCTGCCGGGATTTCTATCACATCTCCCGGTGCCACATTTCTGACATCCCCATCCACGCATACGGCTCCGGTTCCGTCAGTTACCGTCCATATTTCCCTGCGATGCTCGTGAGCGTGATAATTCATCTCATGTCCGGCATTCAGCGTGACACGTATCGTCAGACTGTTTTCCTCCACATCTATAACCCTGAATTCGCCCCAGGATTTCTCGGCATATTTGACCTGGCCGTCCATAGCGTCGACATAAGGCTTGATGTAGCTTGACTGCTCCTTGTCCGATACCAGTATCCCCTCGGGGCTGGCAGCGATCACAAGGTTTTCACACCCCATGGCAAGAACCGGCATGTCAAGCTCGTTCAGGATATGGACATTTTGGCAGCTTTCGCTTATCACCGCCTGACCTATGGCAGCCTCATCCATAGCCTCTGTCAGGGTGTTCCAGGTACCCAGATCCTTCCACTCTCCTGCAAATCTGAGCACATCGATCGACGGCTCCTTCTCTCCGACAGCATAGTCAAAGCTTATCTTTGTCAGCGTATCATATGTATCAAAAAGAGTTTTATAGTCGGAGGTGCCGAGGATCTCTTCGGCTTTTTCCAGCATGTATTTAAGCCTGAATCCAAAAACTCCGGCATTCCACAGCGCACCCTGATCGATGTATTTCTGTGCCATCTCTTTATCCGGTTTCTCTTTGAAGGAGGATACTCCGGCAAACAGACTCTTGTCCTCTGGTATCACATAGCCGTACTTTTCACTGGGATAGGTCGGTTCGATACCCATAAGCGACAGATTCACATCCGTCCCGGCCACATGGTCGCTGAGCAGTCTCAGGGATTCAAAATAATCCTTTTCCACATAAGGATCGATGGGACAGACGATAACCGGTTCCGATTCCCGAACGCCGCGGACATGATAAAGATATGAAGCCGCCAGCGCGATCGCGGGAAACGTGTCGCGTCTGCAGGGCTCTACGGAAATACCGATCTCTTTGGCCTTCGATCCGGACTCAAAGCCATCGGGACGGATCCCGCCGATCTGATTATTTATGGAAGAAACCTGGGATTTGGAGGTGGCGATGGTTATATCCGCGTCAGGATCCACACTCAGAAGCATAGAGTACATTCGCTGAACCATCGAAACATATTCTCCGTCCGCGTCACGAAATATTTTGATAAACTGTTTGGATCTGATATCGTTAGAAAGCGGCCACAGGCGCTTGCCGGAGCCGCCGGACAAAAGAACAATATTCATGCCTCTCTCCGTCGTAAATCCCCTGTTCAATACGTTTAGCCGTCCGTCAGACCCACAGAAGTCGTGAAAGCCTGTGTTCGGACGCTATTTCTATTTTACAGTAAAGTAAATGGATTTACAACATGTGTGCCGAGACGGTTCTGCTGACACACAATGTGTCGCCGAGACGGTTCTGCTGACACACAATGTGTCGCCGGGACGGTTCTGCTGACACACAATGTGTCGCCGGGACGGTTCTGCTGACACACAATGTGTCGCCGGGACGGTTCTGCTGACACATCAAAAGCTGATCGAGCGCATCACATACAGGATGTCGGAGAGTGCCGCGCGGTCGTCGTCATAGATGTACATCATGGCTATGCGTCCGCTGCCTGTCCGCACAAAGGAAAACTCGACACGGTAATCCTCATAGGTGGCAACATATCTGGTATAAAAGGTCGTCCCGAGATCGGATTTGACGGATCTGTTAAACAGCGCATCGTTAACGGCAAGCCGCAGTCCCATAAATCCCCTTTCATCGGGGCAGATATTGGTTATAGCGGTCTGCTCGATCACAGCGTGACTGCCCCTGTCGGAATCGAATTTAAGCAGATCATCATCCAGATAAAAGATGATAAAACATTCAAGGTCACGGCTGCCGTACAGACCGCCCGGATAAAAACATTCGGCATCTGCCAGGATCTCGGAATTAAAAAGCTTCTCACGCTCCTCGTCCGTACACTTTACATTTTCCCAGGCTGAAGGAACTCTGAACGAGATATTTCCTCCGGGAAGCTTATAAGTTACGGAAGACTTATCCGAGTAGCCCTTGTAAAAACCGTCTATGCAGGTATAGTAGTCCTGCTGCATGTCGAGCTTCTGAGTTGTCAGCAGGTCTGCCTTGACGGTTATCGGTTTTGAACTGTTTTGCTTACCGATCTTTAGTGATCCGAGAACGCAGATCTCATCGCCGTCTTTTATGCCGGAGATCAGGGTTTTGTCTGCACTGACGGAAACCGGAGCATCTTTACCTGACATAAGCGTAAGGGAGGTTTTGTCGGTCGAAGCCACCGTACCCGAGATCAGAATCTTGTGTCCGTTATAAACCGAGACGGTTTTCTGATAAGAATTTTTGAGGCTTAAATACAGGTTTTCAGCATCAACCACCTCATAAACCGGATCTTCGGAGATATCCAGCACGGGATCGTTATGGGATATCGGATTTGCCCCAAGCGAAACAACACACAGAATCAGACTCAGGATCATCAATAATGCCCTGTTATGATGTTTTTTTGATTCAGTCCTTGATCTCATAACCTTTTATATTGTTATCATCCAGAAATTTCTGTATACGTTTAAACAGTTTATAGTCAGCGTATCTGTTGTCGATCGTTATGGGAGTGCCGCGTCTGTTACAGGCTTCGATGTATGCATAGATCGCATCCTCTGTCTTTTCACTGCCGTTATAGGTGATGCGGGTTCCGCGGATCTCGATCTCCGCCGGATCCGTGACCGACGACGCCGGTGTCTCTTCTGCGCCGGTGTCGGTCGTTTCCACGGCAGTGACATCTGCCCCCGGTGTCTGTGACACGGATGCCTCTGCAGAGGTATAGTCATTAGCAAGATAGCTTCCGCCTGTCTTGATGATCTCGTTTAAGTTGACCAGGGGATGGGCATTATCTATACCGCTTTTAAATTCCATCTGATACAGCCCGGCACCGGTCAGTATTAACGACAACAGGATCAGTGCTGCTATATATGCTGTTTTATGTTTTGAATGATAATGAACTATTTTAAAACTTAACATATTCAATATTCTGCGGATCATATCCGGCATTTTCCGCCATTGAAATCACTTCCTCATAGGTCGAACGTGCGGCATAATCATCTATGATCACTATTCTGCTGCCGTTCCCGACCGCATTTGTTATCAGGTTTGCGAGATCATCCCTGCCGGTCTGCGTACGCGATCCGGCCTGACCTGCGGCTTGATCCGAAGACCCGATATTCTCATACTCCTTTTTATCAAGGGTCACCGAGTTTCCTCGAATTGTGATCTCCAGCACTGCATCTCCGGTATCCGTATCTCCGGTCAGGATCTGGTTGCCATACGAGGACATATCGGTAAAAAGTGTGCCCTCGCCGCGGCTTTTCAGGCTTCCGAGAGCACCCAGCATCAGGATGATGACCGCGATCACTCCGATAAGTACGATCAGTCTGCGAGCAAAGGGTTTAAGATTTCTCCTGAGCAGGTTGTCGGTAAAGGAAAACCTGATCAGCATAACGATGATCACGATCGCCAGACCTATGCGAATGATCATTCCGAGATCAATATTGGCGATCATACTGCCGAGAAGGTTTTTTACATCTCCGATAAAAACTGTGCTGATGATACCAGGCATGGCTCTGTTCATGACGCGCCTTCCGTAACGAACAGATTGCGATGCTCAGTCTGAAGCTCACCGAGTATCTCGTTCAAGGTCATCCAGTCACGGTAAAGGATCTGCTCATCATCGATCCGCAGCAGAACCGGTATTTCGGAATTGGCATTCAGAAAGGTCTCCAGACTGCTCCGGATCTCCTCGAAGCCGGCATCCTTTCCGTCATTGGACGGGGTCAGGGTAACGGCGGTAAACTCAGCCTCCTTTTCGTTACCGTCTCTGTCGACACGCCTGAGCAGACGGACACTGCGGGTGGTCGGATCATTGATATCATAATCGGCGTGAAGCGAAATGATCGCAACCTCGGATTCAATATTACTTTCGGTCTCAACCAGCTGCTCATAGGTTTCAAGGTTCGCCTGAGCCTCATTCAATTCGAACTGTGCTGTCTCGAGCTGCTCCTGTATCTCCTCTGCCCTGGTCTGACCGAGCGTAACATTGCACATGACGACCATAAGGATAATGAAGATCACATCGAGCATGGAGGTCAGATCGATATCTATGCTGTTTTGTCCCTTTTTAACGCTTTTTTTCATTTCTTATATTTATGCAGGTACCGTATTGATTTGTCTTTTACGGACAGGTGACGCTTCGCCTGATGTACATCAATTTCCCTGATCAATGTCTTTTTTTACGCGGTTTAAGTTCAGCGCCATATTGTACTTACGGTCGTTTTCTTCGAAATAATCCTCTATGTCGGAGATCGTGCTGGAATATGACGCGGTGATGAGCTTGAGCACTATCGAACAGATCAGGCCTATCAGCGTGGAGTACAATGCCGTGGACAACGAGGTATAAAGCAGATCGAACTGGCCGTCCCTGACCGCGTTCAGACCGGGGATCAGGCCGATGACAGTACCGAGCAGTCCCATGAGCGGGAAAATGGATATCATCTGTGTCCACTTGAAATACATAGTGCTGTTTTTGTTATATTTCTCACGGATGTAATCCATGTTTTCGGGCTGAAACTCCGTTACTGCGGACATACCCATCATGCCTGAGGCTATGTCTACCACGGGTTTGCCCTTGATGGTCTCGTATACGTTTCTGGCTTCGTCACGGTTGTCCAGCATGCGTTTGTGTGCCGATGAAATACCGATGAACACGAACACGCCGAATCCCGCTATCAGCGCATTAAAGACCCATAATACTACTTTATCCATTGCTGCTCCTCCGATATTCGTTAAATATACAGATGACGGGCTCCGCCGATCATTTTTGTTATCCGGGTTAAGATGCCGGGGTACCACCATCTCATCAGTCAGCTTTGCTGACAGCTTCCCAGGTAGAAAGCCTTTGGTTCATTTTTTGTTATCCGGGCTGGGGATACCGCGGTTCTCGCGGACCGGTGCCACCAGAATACGGCCGGTGCCACGATAGGTATTGACCAATCCTTCGCCGGACATCATGGAGCCGACCAGCGTGGGTGTGGTTCGCTCCACCGTAAACTTGAGCTCCGCCGACCATGCGACCGCCATGTTGCCGTCAATCTTGACCACGTCGTCTTTCATATTGATCTCTATGAGCTCGTCCCTTGGCACCGGGCTCTCGAGTGCGATCACGCCTATGCCCTTCATCACAGTGTTAAAGAGGCCCTCGCGGCCGAGCACAGCCGATGAAACATTCTGCCTCGCGGCCACCTGCAGCTCTGTATTGCCCTCACAGGCTAAGAACATGCCGTCCTCCACGATCAGCCCGCCGGGCCACTCCTTCAGGCTTTCCAATATGATATAGCGGAAGGATGGCTCCAGGACCAGCAGGCCCTCGCCCGAATACCTGGGCTTGATGCCCTTTTCTCCGGTCACCTTACCGCCCACGAACTTTTTGACCAGGTCGCCGGCATCCGATACGTCGGTCTGCGCGGTCACTCCGCCGATCATCAGCTGCATGGTGCCCTTCTGCGCGATCACTGACTGGTCACGGCGTATTTCCGCCACCAGCTGTCTCTTGCGCACGTCCATTTCCGACGCAAAATAAGCCAGCTCCGCCTCTTCGGGCCTGACCGACATGTCGCGCTCGTATTCCAGGACCGAAAAAGGACCCTTGGAATCTACGATTTTGTGTGCTTTTGTATCCTGAAAAATATTTGTTTCAATCACGAGAATCTGCGCATTAGACCTTCCTGCAAAACCTGAGAGCAGTTGATTCCCCTTCGATCCGCCAGATTAGCCATCCATGCAGGAAGGGACACGTTTTTTCTTACCGATTTCGTATCAGTTCTGGCCCGATACGAAATGGTATCAACCTGTATGATGGAGTATATGGTCTCATCATCATGAGGAAGGGAAGTCTGCACTGTCTGAACCGGTATGTCCAGGTTCTCATCCTCCGCGACTACCAGCCATCCGCTTGCCGCATCAACTATCTGTGCCAGCGCATCATCCAGATCCTTGCCGGTCGTTATGCATCCGGGCAGATCGGGAATTCGGGCATATACTTTTCCATCTTTAACCTGGAAGGTAGCTGAATATGAATATTTCATGACTCATCCTCCATCCTTTTTTCATAACATTTTATTTCTTTCTGAATATACCTAAGATCATCCTCATCAAAATCATGTCTCTTAAGATGTATTATGCTTTTTGTCTGATCATTGTAGTAAATGTCATGATTAGAGCCCCTCCTCTTAACAACGTAACCACAATTTTTTAATTCTTTCTCTGCAATTTTATGAGGATTCATCAAGTGTCCTATAATTTTATTATACACAATTTTGTGTATAGCGTAAGTCGTTGTTACGGCAAAGATGATGCGATCAGCTTCATCTCACCTGTCATGTTCAGTGTACCATATCCGGCCGGAACAATAAAATGGGTTCCCTTTTTGACCGGATGCGAATCGATCGTGCCATGCCCGTCGACCACACTCATCAGCATGAAGGGCTTGTCGAAGCTCGCGCTCATCCCGCCGCTGCAGCTGATGCGGCAGACCTCATAATACTCACATGTAATGAGCCCGGCTATCTGCTCATCCGAGTCATCGCGTATGATCATGTCAGCAGCATCCGGCGAAGGCACCGTGATCACGTCCTTGGACTGCTGCAGGTGCAGCTGCCTGGGCTTGCCGTTCGACAGGCGGTCATAGTCGTAAAGCCTGTACGTAACATCGGAATTCTGCTGCGTCTCAAGCAGCGTCACGCCGCCGCAGATCGCGTGCACGGTACCGGGATTTATCTGAACAAAATCACCGGGAGCTATGTCGACGTGACGGATCAGGTCATTCCAGCGGCCGCCATCTATCATGTCGATAAGCTCATCACGGGTACGGGCATTGTGTCCGACCACGAGCCGGCTTCCGGGCTCCGCATCCAATATATACCAGCATTCCATTTTTCCCAGCGAGCCGTTCTCATGAATGCCCGCGTATTCGTCATTGGGATGAACCTGGATGCTTAAGTCTTCTCTGGCGGAAATGATCTTAGTCAAAAGCGGGAATCTGTCTCCGGTGACTCCGCCGAACAGTTCTCTGTGCCGGTCCCAGAGCTCACTCAGATGCAGACCCGCATAACTCCCGCCATCGATCAGGTCGTCGCCCTGAGGGTGCGCGGATATGCCCCAGCATTCGCCTATGTCATCTCCGGGTTCGTCATATCCGAATTTATCACGAAGGGCGGTGCCGCCCCAGATCGTGTGACTAAACGTCGGTTTCATAAATATCAGTTCTTTGTTCATTTTCATATACCTCTCCACTGACTCCGTCCCCATGGATCATTTTACTTCAAAAATTCAAACGGAGCTTGTGGGTCCGCATGCACGAACATTCCGAGCAACAGCTGCGCCCGCATCGAGGTGATCTCCTCGCGCAGGATCCTGCGGGCCTCGTTTATGTCAGCCCACATGGGGCGGATGTATTCGGTGTCCTCCTGATAGTCCGCCGACAGTTCCCCTCGCACCGTTCCAAACACATTGATCCCGACCTCGTCCGTGATCCCCTGTGCCAGCATATACGGACGCGTCAGTCCGCTCATGCCCGCATCATATGGGGCAAACTCCATGCCGGTTTCCTCACGGATCTCACGTATAGCGGCTTCCTCGGGAGTCTCGCCGGGCTCTATCAGTCCCGCCGGCAGTTCATACAGATATCGGTCCACAGGATAACGGTACTGGTGCACCATGAGTATCCTCGACGGATCCCTTTCATCCAGTGCATAAACCAGCACACCCTCAGGTGTCAGGTCGCCGCTGCGGACCAGTATCCTGTCTTCGGATCGTCTGCTGGCGAAATAATATTTGAAATCCGCGCCGCTGTGCGCGATCGCGTCCATCTCATACAGATTCAAAAAGGGATTGTCCGTAAGACGGCGGACATCGTTAAAATATGTTTTCTCTTTCATTTTGTTTTTCCATTGAATTATCCGCGAAATATGCTAATATAGATACAAAAAGGCGATAACAACGCCCCTTAACTACGTGTTACGACATGAGAAAACCGCCGTGGACTCGCAATCGCAGGGCGGTTTTTTATTGGAAGTTGCTACCGCCCAATATCATTATCAAACCATCAACATCATTCAATAGTGTTTACCCTTGTTATTCGGATTCATCATCTGTTTCCAGAAACTATGATTCCGGCCAAATAGAAATCTCCATAATATTCGGAGATACCATCATCAATGATCTCAATACGAACCGTATGCTTTGCTTTTTTTTCGCTCATATAAATATCTGTGAGTACAAGCTTATCCCCCCAGGTCTCGTCAAAATTGGCATCAAGGATCAGCGGTGAGCCAGCCTCATCCCCATTCTCCCGGGGATCATTTCCCTCGATAACCGGAAGTATGACCTCTGCTCCGTCGATCAGTACCTTAGCCCTCGGGGCCGGCAGATTGATGGTTCTTCTGTATTGAACTGCGATGCAGCTGCCCTCGACCTCATATTCTGCAAAGCTTCCGGGAGTTCTTGTACTGTAGCCCTCCTTGAAGCAATCCTTTACTGCTGTCCTCTGAGCATTATCCGCGATAAAGCCCTGCATACCCATTAGTACCGGTTCGGAATTTCGATTGTCATATTTGATGCTGTGTTCGTATCGATTGAGTGTCAGCGGCACAGGTAGCCCAAGTCCTTCCCCGGGATACTCCAATTCTGCGGAAACCCTGTCCCAATCCTGCTGTTCCTCCCTGTCCGCCTCGGTAAAGGCCTCGACAAAAGACGGCTTGCCGGCGTAGCCGTATTCCCTGACGCAGTCGAGGTAATGCGTGATCACTCCCGCAACCAGGGCATGCCCGTCGTCATTGGGATGCAGGTCATCAGGGGTGATATCGCGATTGTTCCCGATCTCCCCGCGTAAAATGGCATCATATATCGTGGTCCTCATGCTGACCATCGGCAGACCATAGTGCCGGGCGATCCGTCTGTGGATCCGCTCGGAGTTGGCACCGTCATTATAGAACACGTTGGCCATCAGCATGAACGCCACGTCCTCGCGATAGGACAGAATCTGCCTAACGGCACCCTCATAGGTTTCCATGAAGTGATCCTCGCATTCGTCATTTACCGAGAATTCCATCAGCACGAAGTCAGGTTTTTTCGCAAGCAGATGCTCCTGCAGTCTTGCAGCCGCATACTCCGAGTCAGTGGCTCCGATACCGGCATTGACGTATTTTACGTCGGACTGAGGAAACTTCTTTCTAAACCAGTCATACACCCGGTATGCGTAGCAGAGCGTGTCATCTGTCGCCACGGATCCCTGGGTGATGCTTCCGCCCAGGAAACCGACCGTGACCGGCTCGCCGGCTTCCGCACGGGCAAACAGTCTCTCAATTCTGTGAACCCTCTCCGGAGTTCCTTTTTCAACTACCGCTCCTTCATAGTTAATCCTGTTGTCTTTCATTTCTGCTCCTGTTGTTTTGAGTATATTATTTCGCCCAATTCGGCTCATAGTCATGTGATGGTAATCCCCGCTCCCCGGCTTCAACCTTTACCTGCAGATTCATGGTTTACGGGGGTTATGATGGTAATCCCCGCTCCCCGGTTTCAACCTTTACCTGCAGATTTACGGTCTGCGGGGGTTATGATGGTAATCCCCGCTCCCCGGTTTCAACCTTTACCTGCAGATTCATGGTTTACGGGGGTTATGATGGTAATCCCCGCTCCCCGGCTTCAACCTTTACCTGCAGATTCATGGTTTACAGGGGTTATGATGGTAATCCCCGCTCCCCGGCTTCAACCCTTACCTGCAGATTTACGGTCTGCGGGGGTTATGATGGTAATCCCCGCTCCCCTGCTTCAACCTTTACCTGCAGATTTACGGTCTGCGGGGGTTATGATGGTAATCCCCGCTCCCCTGCTTCAACCTTTACCTGCAGATTTACGGTCTGCGGGGGTTATGATGGTAATTCCCCGGCCCATTATGATCATAGCACAGTACAGCAACGGCATATTGTATATTGTATATCTGGTCTGGCAGAAGATAACCGCACTCACAAGGCCGACATTCATCACTATCCCGAACAGAACAAACACTCCTGTCAATACTGCATCCCGACAGGCGATCATCCTATCAGGTTCATACTTTCTCTCAGAATCCGCAATGCACGCTGCCGTATGTTCTGTTTCTTCTATAATTACTCCGCCTGCTGAACCCGCTGTTTTCAGAGCGCTACTGTCCGTTCTCAGATCTGAGCATTTTCGGGTCAATATACCCAGCATCATCAGATAAAACGCATAGACCGCAACGGAATAAACGACCAGCACCCCGTTCATCTTTGCAGCAGTCAGCACCAGGCCTGACAAAAAATTGAAAACAACCAGCCGGAACAGTCTCCCTATCTCATGTGGAATGAGCGCCTTATTAAATGCGGCCCTGACTATGTCCATTCTTTCGGAATGCAGTCTGGATCCCTCAAGTGGCTCGTAGTCAAGGTCATCCACGGTACGCTCAAGCACTGCCTCCATTACATCCAGCTGAATATGATCATAGTTCTTACCAAAATGATCTACCGAGGCCATCCAGCCCGTCGGCGCCGAATTTCCCAGATATCCGGATGCGTCGCATTCGTCGTATATCTCAAGAAAAACGTCTCGGATCTCCGGATCGATATATTCCGCAAAATTCCTGTCCGCAGTGTACATCGCAACAGTCGTAACGAATCGGTTATCCTCGGTATGTCTGATGAAAGCCCCCCTCAAAGCATAATTATATATCCGATCGAAGCCTCCCGATGCGGTAAAAATCAGTATCAGCGCAACTCCAGGTATAATCCATCGCTTCAGCTCCCGCTTACCATCCCGGATCCATCCCAAAAGTTCCCCGACGATCAGCAATCCGGCCAGAACGTACATCTGCTTGCGTGCAGTTATCCCGGCAAAAGCCAGTAACGCAGCGATGATGAATCCTTTACGACTGCCCTCAAAAATATACTCCAGTTCATACCTGAAAAAAAGCAGGTAAATGCTTATGGTGATCCCTTCCGTCAGAATACAGTTAGAATACATCGATCCTCTGCGAGCCGCAAATCTGTTAAGCAACGATACTCCGATCGGTATCATCATTACAAGGCAGCTTCCGATACGGTTCAGCTTAAAATGCTCTGTCAAAAAAAACGCAATGCTACCGGTGGCAAATGCTGCCAGAAGGCTTTGAAATCCGGCAACCCAAAACAGATACGGCTGTTCCTCGACCGGCAACGACTCGCGATATCCTATAACCCTTCTGAATAAAGCCAACAGTGTAGGATACAGTGGCTCTCTGGAATCATACATTGTCACATAGCTGATACTGTCCGCGCACCATACCGCACCATCGATAAGCCAGAAAGCAATATAAAACACCAGCGGGATCGCAGCCAGTATCAGTTTGTCCTTCTTCTGGAGATTCATATTTTTCAACAAATGACCGGGGGTGATCAAATGGTAGTTTATTACCGCTCCTCTTCAGGCTTCCTGATCTGATATACGCATTAAGCCTGAGTACGCTCTAATATTTTACAAAAATTAATTAGTGATTACAACTTCTATCTGCTTCTGCAACTAAGACGCAGAGACCTCGATCAGGACGGTTCCTTTGACCCACTTTCGGAGACGGGGAAATGTATATCAAATATAAAACCCCGGTAACGATCAGCTCGATTTTCGTTAAATCAGAAACGAATCGTCGCAGATACGCGCTGTGAAACCGCACCGTTCAAACGAAGTGCGTTTGCGGTTTCACGCAGCGTATCAAGAAGATGAGTTAACTGATTTAGAAAATCGGTAGCCTGTAACCGGGGTTATATATTTGATATACATCCGCCGCGGAAATGAGTGTATCAGCAGAACCGTCCCGTTGAAACATTTTTACCTGCGGCCCACTTCGGTATCGCTGGTCGTTACTACGCTGTGCTCCTTGATGTAGTCAATGATGTCGTCCGCGTTGCAGAACGCAAGCCCAACCACGCTGTCTGCCGCGCCGTAATACAGCGCGATCCTGTTCGTCTCGGAATCATGGATCGTCGCGCAAGGGAATACGACGTTGGGAACGAATCCCCTCTCCTCGTATGAAGCCTCAGGAGTGAGGATGAAGTTCTCACAACGGTATTTTACAACCGAAGGCTGGTCGATGTCGAGTATGGCTCCGCCGATCGAGTAAACCAGACCGTTGCAGGTGCTGCTCACGCCGTGGTAGAAGAGCAGCCAGCCCTCGCTGGTCTCGATGGGTGCGGCGCCTCCGCCGATCTTGACGGACTCCCACCATTCACTGCCGCGGCTCATTACGTGACGATGCTTGCCCCAGTAGGTCATGTCGGGCGACTCGCTTAAGAAAATGTCACCAAAAGGCGTATGACCCGAATCCGAAGGGCGGGATAACATCACGAAGTTGCCGTTTATCTTTCTCGGGAAAAGAACCGCATTACGGTTGAACGGAATAAAGGGGTTCTCAATCCTTGTAAATGTCTTAAAGTCCGTTGTCTTGGCGATTCCGATTGATGCTCCGTAGAAATCCCCGCACCAAATTATATAGTAGGTGTCCTCAACCTTGACAAGTCTGGGATCATAAGCGTATACGGGCATGAAGGGCTTGCCATCCTCATCCACAAACTGAACCTTCTCGGGCTCAAACTCCCAATGTATCGCATCCTCGCTGCGTCCGAGATATACGTAGGGAACCCCGTTTACCTGCTCACCGCGGAAAACTCCGATGAACTTGCCTTCATAGGGCATTACTGCGGAATTGAATATTCTGGCTACTCCCGGGATAGGGTTCCTGTCGATCACGGGATTGGCATCATATCTCCAGATCGGAGCGTTGACTATTCCCTCAGGTCTGTCCTGCCAGGGCATATTGGGTACTGCGGGTGCGATCATTTTGTACTTCATAATTCTATCCTCCAAAAAATCACTTAAGTAACTCGAGATTTCTGTCTATAAGTTCTATTCTCTGTTTTACGCAGTCCACGCTTCTCATCGCATCTGAAGGCGTGTTGAATACGTAATCGATCAGCCTGTCGATGGTTGTAGTAGCCACATGCATCCTCGTATCGGACGAAGCATAGTATATAAACACCTCACCCTTGTCATTCAGGATCGCGCCGTTGGTAAATACCACATTGCTGACATCTCCGACTCTTTCACCGCCTCTCGGTCCGATCAGGAGTCCGCCGGGTTCCGCGATGACCCTGCCGGGATCATCCAGCGCGGTGGCAAAAGCATATATGACGTATCTGAGGCCGGCTGCAGTATTGCGCACTCCATGGGCAATGTGGATCCAGCCCTTGTCAGTCTTGATCGGGGTTGCGCCGGCACCGTTCTTAGCCTCGGTGATCGTGTGATATTTGCGCAGGCTCGTCATTCTTTCCTCATCAACAACGGCATGCTCGATGGACTCGCTTAAGCCGAAGCCGATCCCTCCGCCGCTTCCGGTCTCAATGAAGTCGTCCATCGGACGGGTGTAAAAGGCGTATTTACCGTCCACGAATTCGGGATGCAGACACACGTTTCTCTGCTGAGGACTCCGAAGCGTCTTGAGGTTATCAAGTCTTTCCCAGTTCACCATGTCCTTTGTGCGGACTATGCCTGCTGCCGCTACTGCCGCAGACAGATCATTTACTGTCGTGTCCTTACTCTCCGAGCAGAACACTCCGTAGATATAACCGTCCTCATGCTTTGTCAGACGCATATCGTACACATTGGTCTCCTCGGGACAGGTATCCGGCAGAAGTATGGGCTTTTCCATAAAACGGAAATTGTCGATGCCGTTGTCGCTGACTGCCACTCCAAAGAATGATTTACGGTCATTTCCCTCTATCCTGACTACCAGATAGTATTTGCCGTCGATCAGGATCGCACCGGAATTCATCACCGCATTGATCCCGAGCCTTTCCATAAAAAACGGGTTGGTTTCCCTATTTAAGTCATATCTCCAGGTAAGCGGAATGTGCTCTCTTGTGATAACGGGATATTCATATCTGTCATAGATCCCGTTATAAAAATCACTCTTTTTGTTGGGGCGGGTGATCAGCGCCTCGTATTGCTTTTGCAGTTCATAATACTTTTCGTGAATCATAGTTGATTACCCTCGTCACTAAGGAGCTGTCAATATTTATTGCCAGTCCCAAACTGGGAAGCTGTGCGGAATTCAATACATGCCGCAACAGATCCCGACTACTCCGACATCCTTATTATTTCAATACACATCCTTCCATTATGATACGGACATTTCCAGGGATCGACTATGGGCTTGTCGGTCTCGGGATTACCCTGTGCGTCCACATGCATATACCATTCTTTGCTGCGCGGATCGATGACATGGTCACGGATGAACTCCCACTCGGCTTCTGCGGCCTCAAGCAGTTCCGTTTTGGACGGATCCTTCCGATAGCCGTTAAGGTAGCCAAGCAAAGCCTCAGCCTGTACCCACCAGACTCTCTTCGGATCAACCTTACCGCGTTCACACTCGTTAGCGGTGCTGTGTCCGTCAAAAGCTGTTTTAAATATATTAAGGCACAGATCCCGGGTGATCGGATAGATCTTTGCCTCATATTCCGGATCTCCGAGTACGGATACTCCCCTGTCTATCAGCCATGAGGACTCGATATCATGACCGTAGCTGATCAGGTCGATCAGAGAATTGTAATCGTGATCAAAGAACACTTTCTGTCTGTGCAGTTCGGGGTTATACACCTTTTCCGCAAAAAGGTTCAGGATCTCGCGAAGTCTGTCGGCCACTTTGTCATTTTTACCCACGCGGTAAAGCTCCGTATAAGCCTCGTAAACGTGAAGCATCGTGTTCATGGTACGGTCTGCCATGACTCCGTTCTCGGAAAGCTTTTCGTTGGATTCCGGAGAAAAGTCGACCTTGAAGGCTTCCAGATAACCTCCCTCATCGCGGCACTTCTCCTCGATCACGTCATACAGCTCATAAGCCAGATTCAGCGCATCGGAATCCTTGCTCACGGCGTAGTACGAGCTCAGCGCATATATTGCGAACGCCTGATTGTACGTATGCTTGGTGGTGTCCTCCGGTGTGCCGTCGTATTTAAGCGACCAGTATACGCCGCCGTTCTCCCTGTCCACGAAATGATCCCTCAGGAATTCATATCCGTGGCGGGCCTCACTGAGTAGGCTGTCATCACCGGTCACGTCATACGCGTTGGCAAAAAACCAGGTGATGCGGCTGTTTAAGATGCAGCCCTTCACGGCCTTTTCATCCAGGTTCAGCTCATAATCCACGAACCCGTAATACCCGCCGTACTCGTCATCCCGCAGCTTCTTCCAAAACGGCGCAATGTCATACACCAAATGGTGCTCGATCTCTTCCTTGTACTTGAATTCTTTCATCTCTCTTCTTCTCTTTTTCTAACCCTTGACTGCTCCCTGCGTCAGTCCGCTGTATATCTGCTTTTGGCAGGTAATGAACACGATCAGTGCCGGCAGCAGCGAAATGATGACTCCCGCGCAGATCAGGTTATACTTGCTTCCCAATGGTCCCACGAAGGTGTACAGTGACGTAGCCACCGTATTGTACTTCGTCTTGTCCTGCAGATACAGGTTCGCGAGATAGTACTCGTTGTATGTGCCCACTCCTTTTAGTATACACGATGTTACGATAGCCGGCTTCAAAAGAGGCAACAAAATCTTATAAAATATCGTAAAATAATTTGCGCCGTCCACGATCGCCGATTCATCCAGCGAATAACTGATGTTTTCGAAAAACTGAATATATATATAGATCGAGATGATATCGGTTCCGCACATCAGCACAATATAGCCGATCATGGAGTTGATCAGGTGCATCTTATACATGATCTCATACATTGCAACCTGCATTGCAACTCCGGGGAGCTGGCTTGCGAAAAGGAACAGGCTGCGGATGATCCCGTTTCCGAAAAACTTGAAACGGTTCAGCACATATGCCAGCTGGGTTCCTATGAAGGTCGAGAGCACCAGAACGCTCACCAGGATGACAGCCGAATTCAGGAAACCGCGCCCCATGTTTGCTCTCTGAAACGCCTGGATATAATTGTCAAAGTTCAGCCAGCTGCCGGGAGGTGTCATTACATTTGTGGTCTGATACTCCGCGTCGGTCTTAAACGCAGTGATCACGCAGCTCACAACCGGTATTACTGCCACGAAGCTGAAAAAGATCAGGGAGATGTACTCAACAATGATCCATATGATCCTGCCGGCTTTGGCCTGCTCATTTGTCTTTTTCATGCGAGTGAACCTCCTTTCCTTGCAGAGATCTTAGCCAGCTGTCTCTCACGTCTGGCAGCTGCTCTGGGATCTTCATCCTCTGCGCTTCTGAACACGAACTTGAAGAAGCCTTTTTGCAGCAGGGTGACTATGAATATTATGATCAGCAGCACGATGGCCATGGCGGACGCGAGTCCGACCTTTTGCTGCACGTGCGCGATCTGATGCATTACCACGAAATACGTGCCGGTGCCGTTTGCGCCGTCGGTGATGACGTAAGGCGGTTCGAATGCGCTCAGTGAACCCGTTATCGACAGGATCACGTTGAGCGTGACAATGGTCTTGATACTGGGCAGGATGATGTACTTGAACTGCTGCCACTTGTTCGCGCCGTCCAGCGTCGCCGCCTCATACAGCTCCGCGTCCACCGACATGATCGCGCCGATGAATAGCACCATGTTCTGGCCGAAGTACCTCCAGACGCTGGTTCCCACCAGGGAAAAGTTATTGATCCGCTGATCCTTCAGCCAGTAGGGCAGGTTGTCCAGCTGAAACCCGCACCACTGCAGTACCGTATCGAACACGAAGCCTCTGGTATAGAAAAACTTGAAGATAAATCCGATCGCG
>JAFUAB010000024.1 GCA_017460885.1 Lachnospiraceae bacterium | reverse complement strand
GTTCATGAAACCACCCCTTTCTTTAATATGGTGATTCCATTATTGCATGAAATAAGTTATCCTCATCTTTTTGATTCGACATCCGCTGAATTCAGTCGTTTTCCAAAAAGATGAGGATAAAAAAATCATAAGGATAAGCCGCAGACGATGTAGATCTCATCGGCGGCCGTGATATCGCCGATCATGAGTAACTCCTTAAGAGAGACAGCGTCTTTGATACCAGAACCGGATCTGCTCCGTTGCAGAGGGATATATGGATATCTCCGAAAGTGATCTCTATCATATGTGAATTGTCAAAGTGCGGTGCTACCTCAGGGATTATTTCCTTTGGAAGCGGGACATCCGGAACGATGTCCACCTTAACAACATCCTGTTTGGGTGAAGTTAAGTCATATATGTCTGGCGACTGTCGTGAAGGTATTGTGTATGAACATTTCCTTAGTCGCTTGACAGCGTTGTAAAAGGAATCTCGGTTAATTCCGTTATTGCGACACCACTGCGCATCGGTTAACCCGCTTTTCCTGCATTCCTGGATGAGAGCAAACCACTCATCCTTAGTACGGTAACTTGGATTTGCCATAATCTGTCCTTTCTGTGTGACACCAAAATGTAGTGCATTAGTTCGAAATGTCACACCAAAACGTGGTTTATTGGTCAAATCCATTATGAACTTGTTACAGTGCGGATTCTATCCGCCGAATTATTTATCGCTTACGAAATGCCCATTTTATCCGGCTTTCACGGACTCTTTATTTTTTGTAAGGACTAAAAAACACTGCCTGGACATATAGTATTTGTGACTTTCATTCGTCCAGGTAAGAGTATCTTCTCTGATACGAAAGCCGAATGGATGTTCTCTGCGAGGTATAAAAATCGCAATAAACCGATTAGACACGAAAAACGACCGATTATCCATTTGGTATATACAAATGCTAAAATTTTTGACAAAATCTAAACATAACACTAGAAATTTATGTTTTATACAGAGGCTTAGTTGACAGAATGAAGTATATAACCCACAATTTACAGACAGACAGACAGACAGACAGCGGCGGCATAGCTGCGCGCTTATTCATATTGGTCAGTTCGTAAAATGAGCACGACTTGCAGGACATTGTTCCTGCAGGACGTGCTTTTTGTGTTGTGGGTAAGCGCATGAGTCAGAGGGGATGGTTCTTAATGACTCATTTGATGAAGCAGATAAGTAGAAAAGATTTATAAAAAAGTGAGTCAGGGTGAATCGTCCCCATTGACTCCTTATGAACACGGATAAAAGCAAAGTCTGAAGGCTAAACAATAAGATTGCAGAAAAAGGAGGTACAGCATGAAAACAAGCATCAAAAGAGTTTTGGCGTTTCTATTGGCGTTTGCGTTTGTTTTTGGGGAGATGCCCTTAAGCACACTTGCGGCTACGCCAAAGAAGGTCAGGCTTACTATCGTGTATGAAATGCCCGATGGGTGCGAAACACCTGCTCCGGCATCGAAAAAGCTGGAGGGTGCGCCTGGGGAGGCCTATGTGGCGTCATCTCCCAAGGTGGAGGGCTTTGTGGCCGATCAGGAGGCTGTGTACGGCCACTTCGGCATAACGAACGAGACCATCACCGTGAAGTATTCGCCCATCTATTATGTGGCAAGGGTAAAATACGAGGTGCCCAAGGGCTACGAGAGCAAAAAGCCCAAGAATAAGCACAAGACCGGCTCTCCGGGAACGGAGTACAGCTTCAAGACGCCTGACATCGAGGGGCTTATACCGGATAAGGATTATGTTTCCGGTAAGATTGGTAACAAGGACGAGACCTTTATCGTTACCTACTACGCCGATCAGTACACCGTTACGGTGGATTACAAGGTTCCTACTGGCTTTGAAGCCCCCGCAAGCGGTAGTGCCGTTGGCGTTCCGGGGAAGGAGTATACGGTAAAATCACCTGAGCTTAAGGGCCTGACTCCTGATAAGGATGAGATCAAGGGCAATATAGGCAAGGCGGATGAAACGAAGACCGTTACCTATACACTGGATAAGCACACCCTCACCGTGAATTTCGAGGTACCTGCAGAATATGAGTCTCAAAAACCCGAATCCGTAGAGAAGACGGACTTTATCGGCAAGGAGGTCACCGTTCCCATACCGGGGATCGAGGGTCTGTATACCGCTGGGACAGAGGTGGTTAAAAACATCGGTTATGAGGATGAGACCGTTACGGTAAGATACACCGACAAGCTCTATACAGTCATAGTGCAGTACGAGGTGCCCATGGGCTATGAGGACAAGTTGCCCAAGCAGCAGACCAAAACGGGTGCAGCCGATGAGGAATTTGAGATCAAATCCCCTGACATACAGGGGCTTACCCCGGATCGGTCAAAGGTTTCAGGTAAGATCGGTGATTACCCCATGTTAGATGGTTACGCGATCGTCCCGGTGACCTATAGCGAGACCACCTACACCGTGACCGTCAATTATATGGTTCCAGAGGGCTTTACCGCCGTTCCGGAATACAAGAAGGAGCCCGGCAAGCATGCCGGAGACAGCTACAGCATACCGTCTCCCGAGGTTAAGGGCTGCTATGTTAAGGATGAAAATAAGGAGGTGGTAAAGGGAAAGATCACCGACTCGGATGTTGAAGTGACCGTGGAATATGTGGAGTCCCAGAAGTGCGCCTTCGTGAGATATGTAGTGCCGGAGGGTTACACCGCCCCCAAGGCCAAGCTGGAATGGGGCTATCAAAACGATACCTTCAGCATCCCCTCCCCGACCATCAAAGGCCTTAAGCTGAAGGATCCCGATCAGGCAGTGATCACGGGAACCTACGGCAAGGAGGGCAAGGAGTTTACGGTAGAGTATGTGGTGGATACGGAGTCCAAGTGTCCCAACAGTACAGATGGTTTACATCGTTGGGGAGAAATAGAAGAATGTGAGGATGGGTGGAACGGAACATCGTCCCTCAAGTTTTACCCTCAAACCATAGATGACTATGAATACCTATTTGCCAAAGCAAGAACTGTTTGTATTGACTGTGGAATGGTACTGGCAGAGTATTACAAGAGCGGATACGATTATCAAGCTTATCATAGCCATCCTTGTAATAGTGACCCAAACGCCGAATTCTATCTTCCGACCAAGGATTTCATTGACCGTGGAATGTATTGCGAAACAGAGGCCTGCCCTCACGGCATGAAGAATGTAATAGGGCATCGTGCTGGCGTTGGTCAGCGAGTAACAGCAGGGGAACAGTATACAGCAACAAACATGATGGAAACCTGTGGTCGGACGTTTACTGCACCCAGCTCCGGCACGGCGGATGATGGAAAAGAGTTTGCGGCGGGCGATATAATAAACGTATGCACTGGTTGTAATCATGTGACGGGAGTGGTTTCCCGCGATCCTCACAACGTCACTAACCACACCGTCACAGTCAACTACGTGGTGCCGGAGGGGAATTACGACAGAAAATCATGGTCGATTGAGGAGACCCAGGCAGCCGGTACCACCTGCGAGTTCCGGTCTCCCCACATCTACCGCCTCTTGCCTGATCAGGAGGTCATCAACTACACCTTCAAGGACACAGATGAGATCCTGACTGTAAAATATTATCCTGCGGATGGCTATACCGTTACGATCAATTACGAGGTGCCGGAGGGCTACACCGCACCGGAGCCGAAGGTTCTGCCATGGCTCATGGGAGGCGAAGAGTATTCTGTGAAATCCCCGCTGCTTAACGGCCTAAAGCCCGACCGGGAAACGGTGGCCGCTAAGGTGAAAGATAAGATCACCGAGGGCTTGAACATCACAGAGACCGTTAACTACACTCCCTCAAGGCGGGTGACCGTGTATTACAAATTCCCGGAGGGTTTCACTGGGGCGAAGGATCAGACCGTGATCTACTATTACAATACCGGTGAGACCTATAACATCACCCCGCCAAGCTATAACGATGTAGCGCCCTGGCCTGAAAAGGTGACGGGTACCATGGGCGATAAAGACGTTGAGGTCGACGTGGTGTATGATTACAACACGGCAGTCTTAGTGGAGCATAAGGTGACCGTGAACTACCTCGTGCCGGAAGGCTTCACTGCCCCTGCTTCCGTTACGAAATACTACGGGGAGGGACGAAGCTACGAGATCCCCTCTCCCGAGCTTGAGGGTCTTGCCCCTGATATAAAGACCGTGACCGGAGACATGGGCAAGGCGGATGTGACCGTAAATGTGAGCTATACCAAGACATACCATACCCTGACCATCAACTATAACGTGCCTGCGGGTTATGAAAAGCCCGAAAGCTACACCAAGCCCGTCAGGGTAGGGGATGAGTATGTGCGCCGCTCACCGAAGATAGAGGGCCTTCAGGCCAATCCCTTTACCGTGTACGGAAATATGGGCAAAGAGGATATCACCGTGGAGGTTAATTACACCAATGCCCCTGTGATGCTTAAGCCCTACACTCTGACTGTCAACTATACCGTACCGAATGAATATGCCGCATATAAGCCCAAGACCTATACCGGAAAGTATTCCGAGGGCATGTGGTACAGCATTCCCAGTCCTACTATCGAGGGTCTTGTTCCCGCCATGGACAAGGTAGAAGGAAACATGCCGGGAGAGGATACGACCTTTGAGGTTACCTATAAACCAAAGGATGGTAACTACTATTATGTGACTGTTCACTTTGAAACTCCGGAAGGTTATGATAAGATCCCGGATTTCCAGACGACGGGTCTTCCGGGTACGCCCTACTACATCGTGGCACCCCATATCCGCGGGCTGATGCTTACGGAAAAATCGGATGTCCTGTCCGGAAAGTTCAAGGAGGAGGATCAGGAGTTCACCTTCCATTATGAGAAGGCATGCACCGTTTATATACGCTACTATACCGAATGGGGGACGCATTATTGGCCGTACCCGGAAAGCTATTACAAGGTTGTGCCCTATGGTACGCACATCAATGTCCCGTCACCGAAGATCCTTGTAGATACTCCGAAGGGGGTGGTCGGCTGGTTGCCTGTACTTCCGGTCGACGACGTGCACGACTACACTATCTACGAGGATCTGGAGCTCGATGTGGAATATGACCTCGCGCCCATTGTGACGGTGAATTACGTCTACGCCGGCCCCGATGAATACGCCTATCTGTTCAAGCAGCCAAAGACCCACATCGAGGCGGTGCGCAAGGGAGGCTCCTACCACGTGGACAGCCCGACGGTGGAGAACATGAAACCCAAGCAGGCGTATGTGGAGCGTAATAACGTACAGGAAAACGTGGTGGAAACGGTGGGGTATGAACCTGCGGGGAAAACCCACGAGATATATGTCTATGTGGAAGATACGCACAGCCGACGACATAGGATGTCTAGTAAGAGCTGCCTGGAGGGATATGACTATCACATCCCTGCACCGAAATATACCGATCCGATCTTAGGCGATGTATACACGGTAACGCCGTCTGAGATAAACGGCACCATGGGCACCGAGGATGTTGTTGTCACGTTCAAGCTTGTCTTTACGGGTGATAAGAAACAATATGAAGTAACTGAGGGCGACGATCAGACCGTGACTGAAACAGAACGGGAGGACGGCGCACCTGAGGTTGATAAATCCGCACAGTTTAAGATAAATGCGGATCCCGATAAGGTTTCCACAGTGATGGACGAAAACGGGAATGCGCTTCGTGAAGGTAAGGATTACACGGTAAAGAATGGTGGCGGCAGCGCCGCACAGAAGCAGAATGCGCTGCTCGCAGCAGGAAGCGGGGAGAGCCTATCCCTGATGCTTCCGCAGGACAGTGACGTGGCAGTAGACAGCGCCCTTGCAACAGCTGGGGAGCAGGTGGAGAGGCTTGCGGCGGACGATGCAGGCAACACCACCATCATCGAGCTGACAGCGTCCTACCTTGACAGCCTGGGACCCGGGGAGCACATGCTGCTTGTGAACTTCACGGACGGAGGCGCCGTGATGAGCTTTACCATTGAAGGGGCACAGAAGTGGAACCTGTTTGAGGATGACAAAGCCCATGACTTTATGGTGAAGGGGATCCGTGCCTTCAAAGAAGCCGTAAACACGAACAAGACCTCCGCGAAATTCTTTGATGCCACCCTTTCGGAGAATATCATAAGCGTAAGCCTGAAAGAAGGCGCTGACCGGAAGAAGGCAGCGAATGCCAATACATTTGATTTTGACTTGGGAGAAGAGGGAACGGTATCCTATGTGCTTCCGTTTACCTATAACAAGCCGGTGCTTAAGCTCACAAGCACGAAGGGCACGGTAAAGAAGGGTACGGAGACGACACTTACTACTACAGTCCTGTACCAGACACAGAACGGAAACTATGTGCCTTTTGATCTGACAGGAGCCACCGTGACCTATGCAGGTCAGCCCGTGACCACGGGAGATGACGGCCTTGTATCATTAAAGGCAGACGGTAAGAGATCCGGAAAGATAGCGATCACTAAGGATAAGTGGAATACAAAGGACCCTGTGACTCTTAACTACAGCATAGCCGAGGTAAAGGCCGATAAGGATGTGCTTATGATTGACATGGGAGGGTTAAAGCAGGTTACCCTTAATACAAACGCACCTGAGCAGACATTCTCGTTCCCGCTTACCTTAAACGGAGTGCCGGCTACGGCAGATACCGTTTCGATCGAAAAGGGCAAGAAGGGTGAGGAAGCGCTTGGAAGCATAAGCGACGGAATGCTCACCGTTTCTCTTGGAAGGAGCGGCATCAAAAAGGGAAGCTACACCCTGAAGCTTAAGGCTGGCAAGGCAACACTTTCAGTGAAGGTTAAGGTCACCGACAAGGCACTTGACAATGCGGCTTCGGGTAAGATCACACAGAAATATGATGTTGTGACGGGTAAGCCCATGGTGATCGCACCGACATTAAAGGAAGTGCAGGGAAGCATAAGCGCAGTGAAGGTTTCAGCTGTTACACTTAAGAAGGGAACGGCACCTTCAGCTTCTGACTTTACCGCAAAGGTCAATAATGGAAATATCGAGGTAAGCTACAGCGGTTCGCTGCTTAGCGCGAAGAACTTAAAAGTAGGTGATATGACCTTCATACTTACGGTAACGGATAATGACGGTAATAAGATAAGCGTACCGCTTACCGTTAAGAATGTGAGCGCGAAGAAGACTAAACCCACGGTCAAGGCAGTAAAGGTCACGATACCGAAGGCTTCTGCAGAAAAAGCCGACGGAAAGTCCGTAATCGGAAGCGCGAATATCATAAGCACTTATAAGGACAGCGCGAAGCACGTGCAGACGATTGTTCCTACGAAAGTTACGCTTGAGTGTAAGAGCGTCGAAGCAAGAGCCGACGGTAATAACGGAAAGATACTTATAACGAAACTTGACGGTAACAGCGGATCAGTCAAGGCAACCCTTATCTATCCCGGAGGAGTAACCAAGACTGTCACGATAAAGGTTTCAAAAGGGAAGTAATAGAGAGTATTTAAGTCCCCGCAGTCTTATGGCTGCGGGGATAATTGTATATGGCCGAGAAGCTCAGCTAGCGTAAAGTTTTACTTGGAAAATTAAATATTCAGAAATAAAGAACACCTCTTCTGTGATAAAGTATTAATCGCCAAAAAAATACAAACAGAAAGAGGTGTCGCTTTATGTATGAGGATAGTATAACGCATTGATGATATCGGAATTATATGTATAGATACCTCGGAATATATATAGAAAAAAATGACAAACCGCTTCGGCGGTTTTTGTTATTTTCGGGGTATCTATACGTAGTATATTGCTGTACTTTTTTAGCCTTATATGATATAGTTACTGAGCAAAAAGTGTCCGAAAAGTCAGTGTCCATAAAGGTTATCAAATCCATTTATGGACACCCTGTATTACGGGGTCTTGAAAAAACGGTTTTGTGACTTTGAGCGGTATTTTGTGGTATTTGGGCAAAACATGAATACGCTGGAAAATTCAAAATACCAATTTTGTGGTGAATAGACAAACTTTTTTACTATAGGTTTTGAGATGGAAAAAACAGAGAATTTGTTCAAATTGCACAGTGAGTACCAGCCAACGGGTGATCAGCCCAAGGCTATAAAGGAGCTTGTAGATGGGTTCCGTGAAGGCAATCAATTCCAGACTTTAGTAGGTGTTACGGGGTCAGGCAAGACCTTTACAATGGCCAATGTCATAGCGGCCTTAAATAAGCCTACTTTGGTAATATCGCACAATAAGACCCTCGCCGGCCAGTTGTACGGAGAATTTAAGGAGTTCTTCCCCGAGAACGCGGTGGAGTATTTTGTATCCTATTACGATTATTACCAGCCGGAGGCTTACGTGCCGTCGTCTGACACATATATTGCCAAGGACTCATCGATCAATGATGAGATAGACAAGTTGCGCCTGTCCGCTACGGCTGCGCTGACCGAGCGCAGGGATGTGGTCGTTGTTGCGTCTGTGTCATGTATCTACGGACTTGGATCCCCTTCCGAATATCTGGACATGATCCTGTCACTCAGACCCGGCATGGAGATCACCCGTGAGCAGGTGATAAGAAGTCTGGTCGATATGCAGTATATGCGCAACGACATGGACTTAGACAGGAGCTGCTTCAGGGTGCGGGGCGACGTGTTGGATATCAATCCGCCCGTAGGCGGTGACGTGTTCATACGCATAGAGTGGTTCGGAGACGAGATCGACCGCATCTGTGAGCTGGATCCGGTAACCGGACGTATGAAGTCCACGCTGTCACACGTATCACTTTTTCCCGCATCACATTACGTGGTCGCACAGGAGCATATCAATCGGGCCTGTGTTGCGATCGAGGAAGAGCTGAAGGAACGAGTGAAGTTTTTTAAGAGTGAGGATAAGCTCCTGGAGGCACAGCGCATTTCGGAGCGTACCGGTTTCGATGTGGAAATGCTCAGGGAGACCGGATTCTGCAGCGGTATCGAGAATTACTCGCGGCACCTAAATGACCTGCAGCCGGGCCAGCCGCCTTTTACGCTGCTGGACTTCTTTCCCGATGACTTCCTGATAATAGTGGATGAGTCGCACATGACCATACCGCAGATCAGGGGCATGTACGCCGGCGACCGCTCTCGCAAGACCACGCTGGTGGATTACGGCTTCAGGCTGCCGAGTGCCCTGGATAACCGCCCGCTCAATTTTGAAGAATTTGAATCGCACATAGATCAGATGCTGTTCGTGTCAGCCACACCCTCAGATTACGAAGAGGAGCATGAACTGATGCGTACAGAGCAGATAATCAGGCCTACCGGACTGCTGGATCCGATCGTGGACGTGCGCCCGGTGGAGGGACAGATCGATGACCTGATAGGCGAGATACGTAAGGTCACCGAGGCTCACAACAAGGTGCTGATCACGACCCTTACAAAGCGAATGGCGGAAGACCTGACGGATTACCTCAAGGAGGTCGGCATCAGGGTCAAGTACATGCACTCGGACGTTGAGACTCTGGAGCGCGCGCAGATAATCCGTGACATGCGTCTGGATGTATTCGATGTGCTTGTAGGCATAAATCTGCTGAGAGAGGGTCTGGACATCCCCGAGATCGCGCTCGTGGCCATACTGGATGCGGACAAGGAAGGATTTCTGCGTTCATCCACATCACTGGTTCAGACTATCGGACGCGCCGCACGTAACTCGGAGGGCCGCGTGATCATGTACGCGGACAACATGACCGATTCGATGAAATATGCCATCGACGAGACCAACCGCCGCCGTGAGATCCAGCAGAAGTATAATGAGGAGCACGGCATCACGCCGCAGACGATACACAAGGCTGTCAGGGATCTGATAGCCGTGACGCGCGAAGTGGCCGAGGAGCAGATGAAGTTCTCCAAGGATCCTGAGTCCATGGACAAGGAAGAACTCAAGGCCCTGATCGACAAGGTCGAAAAACAGATGCGCAAGGCGGCGGCCGAACTCGACTTCGAGAATGCCGCAATGTTGCGTGACCAGATGATTGAATTGAAAAAGAGATACGAAGAATAACCGGGAGTAAACCAATGTCAGAATCCGTAAAAATGCGCCCGAAGGAATACATTAAGATCCGCGGCGCTAACGAACATAATCTCAAAAACCTGAACCTGGACATACCCAGGGGTGAACTGGTGGTGCTGACCGGACTGTCCGGATCGGGCAAGTCATCCCTTGCCTTTGACACAATCTACGCGGAGGGACAGCGCCGCTATATGGAATCCCTTTCATCCTATGCCCGCATGTTTCTGGGCAGGATGGAAAAGCCGGATGTGGAGCGTATAGACGGCCTCTCGCCTGCGATCTCCATAGACCAGAAATCCACCAGTCACAACCCGCGTTCAACAGTCGGAACCGTGACTGAGATCTACGACTATTTCCGACTGCTCTATGCCAGAGCCGGAGTACCTCATTGCCCCAACTGCGGCCGCGTTATCGCCAGACAGACCGTCGATCAGATCACGGATCAGATCATGGCTCTGCCGGAGGGAACTAAGATACAACTTCTTGCCCCCGTGGTCAGAGGCCGTAAGGGCGAACATGTCAAGGTCCTGGAGAGCGCCGCCAGGAGCGGATACGTCAGAGCCCGCGTGGACGGCAGCCTCTATGAACTCAGTGAGGAGATCAAGCTCGAGAAGAACATCAAGCACAACATCGAGATCGTCATAGACCGTCTGGTTGTAAAGCCCGGTATCGAGACCAGGCTTACCGATTCGGAAGAGAGTGCGATGAAGCTTTCCGGCGGTCTGCTGTACGTTGACACAGGTGGGGAGGAGCTGCTTACATTTTCGCAGAATTTCGGATGTCCGGACTGCGGTATCTCCATAGGAGAGATCGAACCCCGCAGCTTTTCGTTCAACAACCCGTTCGGTGCCTGCCCCGAGTGCGCCGGACTCGGATACCGCATGGAATTTGATGAGGATCTCATGATCCCGGACAAGAGGCTCAGTATCAATCAGGGAGCCTTTCAGGTTCTCGGCTGGCAGAACAGTAAGGACAAAAAGAGCTTTTCACATGCTCTTCTTGAGGCTCTTTCCGAGGAATATAAGTTCAGTCTGGATACCCCTTTTAAGGACCTTCCCGATAAGATTCAGGACATGCTGATAAACGGAGGGGCGAAGGAGGTCACCGTACATTACAAGGGACAGCGGGGAACCGGAGATTATCCGATCGCGTTTGAGGGCCTTCTTGAGAATATCAAGCGCCGGTACCGTGAGGCATATACCGAGTCCGCAAGGACGGAATATGAGACATATATGAGGTTTTCGCCCTGCAATGTTTGTCACGGCATGAGGCTTAAGCCCGAATCACTGGCAGTGACCATCGGCGATCTGAATATATATGAGCTCACGTCCCTTTCCGTCAGGGATCTGCAGAAATTCCTGCAGGATCTGAAGCTGACGAGGCAACAGGCTCTGATCGCGGAGAGGATCCTGCGAGAGATCACAGCCAGAGTCGGGTTCCTTGTTAACGTGGGACTGGAATATCTGACACTTGCCCGTGCGACATCATCCCTTTCGGGGGGAGAGTCACAGCGTATCAGGCTTGCGACGCAGATCGGCTCAGGTCTGGTCGGAGTCTGCTACATCCTGGATGAGCCCAGTATCGGGCTGCATCAGAGGGACAACGGCAAGCTTCTGCAGGCGCTTAAGGATCTGAGGGATCTGGGCAACAGCCTGATCGTGGTGGAGCATGATGAAGAAACCATGAGGGAAGCGGACTTCGTGGTGGATATCGGACCGGGTGCCGGCGAGCATGGCGGTAAGGTCGTGGCAGCAGGCACGGTCGAGGACATCTGTGCGGTTCCGGAATCCATAACCGGTCAGTATTTAAGCGGCGTCAAAAAGATAGAGATCCCCGAAGCGCGCAGAACTCCCGCGGGATGGCTGCATATACTGGGAGCCTGCGAGAACAACCTGAGAAACATAGACGTTGATATACCGCTCGGTGTATTTACCTGTGTAACGGGTGTATCCGGTTCGGGTAAATCTTCTCTGATTAACGAGATACTCAACAAGCGGCTTTCGCGTGACTTAAACCGGGCGCGCTCGATACCCGGCAGACATAAGGATATCACCGGTATCGAGCAGCTGGATAAGGTCATTGATATAGACCAGTCGCCTATAGGACGGACACCGAGATCAAACCCTGCGACTTATACCGGAGTATTTGATCAGATCAGGGATCTTTTTGCTGCCACCGCTGACGCCAAATCACGAGGATATACCAAGGGCAGGTTCAGCTTCAATGTCAAGGGCGGACGATGTGAGGCCTGTGCCGGAGACGGTATCGTCAAGATCGAGATGCATTTCCTTCCGGATGTCTATGTGCCCTGCGAGATATGCGAGGGACGCAGATATAATCGTGAGACACTGGAAGTGAAATACCATGACAAGAGCATTTTTGACGTACTTGACATGACTGTCGAGGAGGCACTGGTATTTTTTGAACATGTACCGTCGATCCGTACCAAGATCCAGACCCTGTACGATGTCGGCCTGGGTTACATCAAGCTCGGACAGCCCTCCACTCAGCTTTCGGGTGGAGAGGCACAGAGAGTCAAGCTTGCCACTGAGCTTTCCCGACGCGGTACGGGCAAGACGATATACATTTTGGACGAACCGACTACAGGTCTGCATTTTGCCGATGTTCATAAACTTATTGATATCCTTAAGAGACTGGCCGAGGGCGGTAACACGGTGGTAGTCATCGAGCATAATCTGGACGTGATCAAATGTGCCGACTATATCATAGACATGGGACCAAACGGAGGAGACGGCGGCGGAACGGTGGTAGCCAAAGGTACGCCCGAGGACGTTGCGCAGGTTGAACAGTCATATACGGGCCAGTATCTAAAAAAGATATTGGGAGACAGAAAACCGGCACAAAGTACAAAAACCAAAGCCTCCAGAACCTCCGGGTCAAAAAGGACAACGACAGCGGGCAAAAAAAATAAATCCGTATCGAAGGGTTAAGAATCATTTAAGGAGCTCCGATATAAATATCAGCACGGACGCATTGATCACCGAAAGGATTCGGAGGGTCAGTGCGTTTGCTTTTTGGTAAAAATGACGGAAATCTAAAAAATAAATTAAACTACTTTAACAAACGGGTTCCTTATAATATAATGTGTTATCGGGATTGAAAGCGATTCGGAATGAATCGCGGCAATTCTTTGGCTCACCATACGCCAATTACTAAATTCGTTGTCTATAAGAGTAGAAAAAGGAATCCGTTATGCAATATACAGATATAGGAATTGATTTGGGAACAGCCAGTATTCTGGTGTATATCAGAGGCAAGGGCGTAGTTTTGAAGGAACCCTCGGTAGTAGCCTTTGATTCCAATACACACAAGATCCAGGCGATCGGTGAGGATGCCAGACTGATGCTGGGACGTACCCCGGGCAACATTACAGCCGTCAGGCCTCTGAGAGAGGGAGTTATCTCTGATTATACAGTTACAGAGAAGATGATGAAGTACTTCATCCAGAAGGCACTCGGTAAGCGCAATTTCCGCAAACCCAGAGTTGCGGTCTGCGTACCCAGCGGAGTTACCGAGGTAGAGCGCAAGGCCGTAGAAGATGCGACGATACAGTGCGGTGCGAGAGAGGTCTTTATCATAGAGGAGCCCATAGCCGCAGCTATCGGAGCAGGAGTTGATATCTCCAAGCCCTGCGGAAACATGATAGTTGATATCGGCGGCGGAACGACCGATGTGGCGGTCATCTCGCTGGGAGGTACCGTGGTAAGCGATTCCATCAAGGTCGCCGGAGATGATTTTGATCAGGCTCTCGTGAGGTATATGCGCAAGAAGCATAATCTGCTGATCGGTGAAGGAACCGCGGAGGACATCAAGATAAACATAGGCAGTGCTTTTAAGCGGCCTGAAGTTACATATATGGGTGTAAAGGGACGAAACCTGATCAGCGGACTTCCGATGGAGATCAAGGTCAGTTCCGAAGAAACAGAAGAAGCTCTCAAGGAACCGACAGAACAGATCGTTGAAACTGTTAAGAGCGTTTTGGAGAAGACTCCGCCCGAGCTTGCGGCGGATATCGTCGACAGAGGGATCGTCCTTACCGGCGGCGGTGCGCTCCTCAGAGGACTCGAGGATCTGATCTATTCCCAGACGGGTATCAACACAATGACCGCGGAGGATCCCATGACCGCGGTGGCCATAGGTACCGGCAAATATGTTGAATTCCTGGGCGGTTACAGAGAGGACAATTAGAGGATACCGCATATGGTCAAAGGCTTATATACTTCTTATACCGGAATGCTGAACGAACAGCACCGACTCGATACCGTAGCCAACAGTATCGCCAATTTCGACACCAACGGCTTTAAGAAGGAGGGCGCAACGGCGCAGGCCTTTGATGATGTGCTCGCTTATAAGATAAAAGACGTGTCCGAGGCGGGTAATCTGCCCCGCCGTATGGGCATCATCAATCCCGGCGTTAAGATCGGCGAGAATTATGTGGACTGGTCTGAAGGTTCCTTCAAGGAGACCGGCAATACATTTGATCTTGCCATAGGAGGTACGGGATTCTTTAACATCGAATTCACCAGCAAATCCGGAGAAACATCAGTTAAATACACGAGAGACGGCAATTTTACGGTCGATGCTGCCGGTAATCTCAAAACTCCCGAGGGGGATTTTGTTCTCAGCAGCACCGGACAGCATATAGTTCTCAATCCGCTTCAGGAAGCAACTATCAACCGTAACGGGCAGATATATCAGAACAACAATCTGGTTGCAACTGTCGGCGTAACGGATTTTGCCAATTACGATTATCTTGAGAAATACGGGGAAAACTATTATCAGCCGGTAGACGGTGCCCAGCAGCAGCCCGGAGTGTATCAGGTCTATTCGGGTTATCTGGAGCAGAGCAATGTCTCTATCGTCACGGAGATGGTCAACATGATCACTATCCAGAGATCGTATGAAGCCAACCAGAAGCTGATCCAGACCTTTGATTCGTCGCTGGAAACTGCAACCCAGCTTGGCAGGGTACAGTAATCTTTGAGTGAACCGGCGTTTGAGTTTTAGAGGAGGTAAGATATGGTTAGAAGTCTATGGACCGGTGCAACCGGTATGAATGCTCAACAGACCAATGTCGATACCATTGCCAATAACCTGGCTAATGTTAATACGGTTGGATATAAGGCGCAGGTGGCCGAGTTTAAGTCGCTGCTTTACCAGACACTGCAGACCAAGACTACAACGGCCAACGGTGAGAACAAGCCTACGTCATCCCAGGTGGGACTCGGTACCAGAGTTGCTTCCATCAATTCACTTCACAGTCAGGGTTCGCTGCTTGCGTCCGAGTCGGATACGGCATTTGCCATCGAGGGTGACGGATTCTTTGCGGTAACCTGCGGAGACGGTACGGTAAGATATACCAGAAACGGTGATTTCAACTGGTCACTCGGAAACGGCAATACCATGGTACTCTGTGATTCCGAGGGTAATCCGGTTATGGATAACAGGGGCCGGGCGATCCAGGTCAACAATACATATATGATAAACAGGATAACGGTTTCACAGCAGGGGGAACTGATGTATCCCGATGCTAACAATAATCCCCAGTCTATGGGCATCACGATAGGCACCTTCCAATTCCAGAATCCCGCAGGACTCGAAAGATACGGCGACACACTGTGGAGTGTCAGCCCGGTCAGCGGCGCAGCCATCAATGAGGCCACCAACAATAACGTTCAGCGCAGCCGTATCGTACAGGGATACCTGGAGGGTTCAAATGTGTATGTTGCTGATGAGATGGTCAATCTGATCGTCGCACAGCGTGCATATGAGATGAATTCCAAGGTCATCACAACCACCGACTCCATGATGGATACTGCAAACAATCTGAAACGATAAAGTGCGGTGATCCATGGTCGGATATACACATTTTAATATGCGTTATGTCTGCAAATAAGCAGATTAAAAGGAGACATTTATGTCAGATCTTGATATTTCTTCATTAACCGATTATACTTCAGGCCTGATCAGCAATGCTAAGCTCTCCGGGTCCGCCGCTTCCTCCAAATCCGCATTGAGCGGTCTCGGCAAGGACTCAACCGATGAGGAGCTTCTCGGAGCATGTAAGGAGTTTGAAGCATATCTCTGGGAACAGGTTTACAAGGAAGTGGATAAGACTTCCAACGTGTTTGGAACGGAATCCGATGGAAGCTATGCCGGAAATATGGTCAATATGTTCTCCGACAATCTGATACAGGAAGTATCCAAAATGAGCGTATCCGGTGAGGATAATTCACTCGCGATGCAGCTGTATCAGCAGCTCAAGCGTAATCTTGGCATCGGAGTCATTACTCCCGGGGAGATCGATGCGGCAACAGCACAGACGGAAGCTGACGGCACTGCCGAAACCGACGCGGCCGGTCTGTCGGAAAATGCTGCTGCAAACGGAGTGATCATCACGGAATGATAAAATACGGAGATGCTGATAAAAGCAGTATTTCCATAGAAATATTACACAGAAATCGCCAGCTGTGATCCGGATGTTTCCGGTTATACGGTTGGCGTCTCTTTGTATTCTAAGAAAAGATTAATCCAGTCTTTTCCCAAGTGTAAATGGAACAGTATAAAGGCTATGTTGAAAACATAATATTTCGCCAGGAGGAGAACGGCTTCACGGTTTTTGAACTGTCCTGCACATCCGGAAAGATCCTGTGTGTAGGAGTTCTGCCGGGTATCGATCCCGGTGAAAACGCACGTGTTGAAGGAGAGTGGAAAAACCATCCTTCCTTTGGCGAACAGCTCAATGTCACCGTATATGAAAGACTTCCCAATGACGATATCGAAAGCCTGCGAAGGTATATGGGAGGCGGAGCCATAAAAGGGATCGGAGAGAAACTCGCAGACAGGATCATTGCCCATTTCGGCGAGCAAACCATTGAGATACTGGAAAAGGAACCCGAGAGACTGGCTGAGATCAAGGGCATCAGCGAACGTAAAGCCCGGGAGATCGCTGTGCAGTATATGGAAAAAAGCCAGACCAGGGAGGCTGTGATCTTTCTTCAGAAATACGGTCTTAAGGTCAGTCTGGCAACCCAGATCTATGATCAGTTCGGAGACGGGATATACAGGATAATGAGGGAAAACCCTTACCGGCTTGCAGATGAGTTCAAAGGCATTGGCTTTAAAACAGCGGATGAGATCGCCAGAGCAGCCGGGATAGATACGGATTCCGAGTACCGCATCTCGGCCGGGATATTGTACGAACTGTCGAGATCGTCATTGGACGGAGATATGTTTCTGACGATGAAGGAACTGACCGGTCGATGCTCCGAGCTGTTGGGAGTGCCTGACGATCTGGTGTCTGAGGGTATTATGAATCTGGCGGCCGAAAAAAGGATCCTGATCAAAAACGAATCCGAAGACGGCGAGAGTCACGTTTATGTCCCGGAGCACTATTATTGTGAACTCAAATGTGCAGCCCTGCTAAGTGAGCTGAATATACATATTTCCACGCTGAAGGAAGGCGCAGAGGAAACTGTAACGGAAGCAAAGATTTCCGGGCTTGAGAAGGAACTGGATATGGAGTTTGATGAGCTCCAGAGGGAAGCCGTGAAGGCGGCGGCTACAGAGGGAATACTGATCGTTACCGGGGGCCCCGGCACCGGAAAAACCACTACGATCAATGCCATGATCCGGTATTTCAGCGATGAGGGCATGGATATAATGCTGGCGGCACCCACGGGACGTGCGGCCAAGCGGATGACGGAAGCCACAGGATATGAAGCCAAAACCATACACCGGATGCTTGAGCTTTCCAGTAATCCTGATGATGACAGCACAAGAGCGAGATTCGAACGCAACGAGGATAATCCGCTGGAAGCGGATGTGATAATCCTGGATGAGATGTCGATGGTGGATATCTTTCTTTTCAGGGCACTGCTGCTGGCGATCATTCCCGGAACGAGACTGATCATGGTCGGAGATGTGGATCAGCTTCCCAGCGTAGGCCCCGGACAGGTTCTCAGAGACCTGATCGGCTCCGGAGCCTTCAGGGTTGTCCAACTGACCGAGGTATTCAGGCAGGTAGCGGATTCGGATATCATCATCAACGCACACAATATACGTATGGGGCATTATCCCAGGCTGGATAATAAGAGCAGGGATTTCTTTTTTCTGCCGAGAGATGATGTACGCGTGATCTGCAAGCATATGGTCGATCTGATAACCGGCAGACAGGGTAACTTTGCCGAATATGTCGGGGCATCGCCGTTTGATATGCAGGTGCTGACTCCGATGCGCAAGGGGCCGCTTGGCGTGGAAAGACTGAACGAGATATTGCAGGAGTATATCAATCCGCCCTCTCCGATGAAGAGAGAGCTTGAATCCGGGAGTATCAGGTTTCGCGAGGGCGACAAGGTGATGCAGATAAAAAACAACTACCAGACCGAGTGGAATGTTGTCGGTATGTATAATATACCTGTTCAGTCCGGTACCGGGGTGTTTAACGGAGATCTGGGCAGGATAATTTCGATCAATGAGCATGAGAGGATGATCATCGTTGAATTCGATGAGGGCAGGCAGGTGGTCTATGATCAGATACATCTTGAGGAATTGGAGCTTGCGTATGCTGTCACTATTCACAAGTCGCAGGGCAGTGAGTATCCGGCGGTGCTGCTGCCTCTCTTATCCGGTATGCCGCAGCTTATGAACCGAAACCTTCTGTATACCGCGATAACGCGTGCGAAAAAATGCGTGATCATTCTCGGAAGCGAGGCGACCGTCCGCGCAATGGTGGACAATACCAGAGAGATCCTCAGAAACACAGGACTTGAAAGGCGTATACGGGAAATGATCTGAAATGGATAAAAGAAACATTCGGAAAATAATAAAGAAAATATATGAAATGGCGGTCAGCCTGATCTTTCCCGGGAGATGTCCCGTGTGTGACAGACCGGTCAGGCCGTTCGGGGCGCTTTCGTGTCCGGAATGCGAAAACCGGATCAGATATGTTGAGGGCGATGTGTGCTGCAAATGCGGAAAACCGGTACCGGACTCCCGGGAATACTGCAGGGACTGTGAAAGAAGGCATCATGATTTCAAGCGGGGTTTTTCACTGTTTGAGTATAATTCCGTGTCCGATTCGATATACAGGTTCAAGTATCGAGGGAGACGTGAATATGCGGTGTGGTACGGTAAACAGATGGCCGCCAAACTGGGCGGTGATCTGAGAAGACTGCGCCCGGATGCTCTTATTCCGATCCCGATCCACAGCTCCAAAATGAGGACCAGAGGATATAACCAGGCATCGGTTCTTGCACGTGAACTCGGCAGACGGATCGGTATACCGGTATATGACGGTCTGTTGATCAGGGAGAAGAAGACGTCTCCGCTCAAGGATCTTACGCCCGAGGAGCGCAACAATATTTTGAGGGGGGCTTTCAAAATAACCTCAAATGATGTAAAATTAAAGACGATTGTAATCATAGATGATATATATACCACCGGTGCTACCATAGATGAGGCTGCACGGGTTTTAAAAGCGGCCGGAGCCGAGAATGTTTACTTTGCGACACTATCTATCGGAAAGGGCGTATAAATGACCGGAATTGCTCCCTGATGAGCTTGTCATCTTGTGATCATAAACAGAAAGGGGAAATCAATTATGGATGTAAGGAATTGCAGAGGCTGCGGCAAAATGTTCAACTATATAACAGGTCCGATTATCTGTCCGGCCTGTCGTGAAAAAAGAGAAGAGAAATTCCAGGAAGTAAAGAAATACATTCAGGATAACAAAGGCGTAGGTGTGACTGATGTTGCAGAGGCGTGTGATGTCGATCCCGGTCAGATCCGCCAGTGGATCCGTGAGGAGAGACTTGAGTTTGCAGAGGGTTCTCTCGAACTCGGGTGCGAGCAGTGCGGGGCACCCATCACCAGCGGAAGATTCTGCGCCAAATGTAAGGCTTCGATGGCCAACAGTCTGAATAACGTATACCAGCAGCCGACCGTATCCCAGCCTGCCAAGGATGATAAGACCGGCGGCCCCAAGATGAGATTCCTGGGCTGACAGGAGATCCGGGAGGTAAAATATGCTGGATCCCGAGAGAATAGCTCTCATGGCGAGACTTGCTTCGTTCGAAAAGAACGAGGAGAAGCATAACGCGAGTATATGGCAATATTTCAGAGGCGATTATATCGGCTGGCAGGTACTCAAGAGTATCGTGGCCGGCACGGTGATATTCGGCATCATACTCGGGGGTTATGTTATATATAATTTCGAGAATTTTATGATCGAGATATACAAGATGGATCTTCTTGAATATGCAAAGGATATCCTGACCAAATATGTTGTGTTTATCGGAGTATATTCGGTCATCACGTACATTGTTTTTACGTGGCGTTATGCTGTGGCACGTAAGAATCTGCGGATGTATGTGCATAATCTCAACAAACTCTCGAAAAATTACGATGAAGACTGACGGAGGATGCATATGACATCGCTTGTCATGGCCAGGCAGATGCTTAAGCAGTTTTACAGTAAGTATGAGGCTTTTGTACTGCCGGTCATTAAATTTCTTATAAGCTTGATCTGCCTGCTTATAATCAACAAAAGACTTGGGTATATGCCCAGATTGAACAATATCGCGATAGTATTGATGGCGGCGCTCATGTGTTCGTTTATGCCGTTGAATTTCACCGTATTTATCGCTGCCGTATTTGTGATACTTCACATGTATAAGCTTTCACTGGAATGCTTTCTGGTTGTGGCGGCACTTTTCTGTATCCTGTTTTTGCTTTATTTCAGATTTTCACCAAAGGATACTATAGCGGTGTTGCTGACTCCTGTCACGTTTATAATGGGGGTTCCTTATGTGATGCCCATAGCTGCAGGACTGCTCGGAGGACCTTCGTCGGCTGTGTCGGTGGCCTGTGGCGTGATAGTGTATTATGTTCTTGAAGCACTTGTCGGAGGAGCCGGTTCCATCACCTCACTTGCCGAGGAGGAGATGACGACGAGGCTTAAGTTTGTTATCGATACGGTATTGGATAACAAGCCAATGCTCGCTATCGTGTGCGCGTTTGCAATAACCATACTTATCGTATACGGCATCAGCCGGCTGAAACTGGTTTACTCATGGTATATCGCTATCGGTGTCGGGATCATAGCGGACATAGTTCTGATCCTGATATTCGACATCATTTTTGATACACATATCTCCAGCGGTGGGTTGATAGTCGGATCCGTACTTGCGGCAGTTGTCGGGGTGGTGATCCAGTTCCTGTTTTTCCATGTTGATTATTCCCGCACGGAGAAGCTCCAGTTCGAGGACGATGACTATTACTATTATGTCAAGGCTATTCCGAAGGTTACCGTTCCGAATACCCACAAGAAAGTTAAGAGGATAAATTCAAGCAAGAAACATATTGATAAAGGTAACTGATTTTTTCGATGCAGCAGATTGTTCAATTTCTTACTACAAATATCAAAGATCTGCATCTTCCGCGAATGCATGTCGCCGATTTCATCGAGATACTGATCATATCCTTTTTGATCTATCATATACTGAAATGGCTGCGGAAAACAAAAGCCTGGTCACTTTTCAAGGGAGTATTGGTGATACTGGCTTTTATTCTTGTTGCGGAGATTACGGGGATGAATACGATCATATGGCTGGTGCGCAATGCTTTGAGCGTAGTGGCCATCTCTATCGTTGTTGTCCTTCAGCCGGAGCTGCGTAAGGCACTTGAAGACCTGGGTGAGAACAATTTCCTTACCAGTTTTGTGTCCGATAATATCAAAACGACCTCCGGCGATGAGGGAAGGTTTTCGGATAAGACGATCAACGAGATAGTACGTGCCTGCGTGGAAATGGGCAAGGTTAAAACTGGCGCGCTGATAGTTATAGAGCAAAATCAGAGTCTGGAGGAGTATGACCGTACCGGTATCGAAGTTGACGGTGCGGTGACGAGCCAGCTTCTGATAAATATTTTTGAAAAGAACACTCCGCTGCATGACGGAGCCGTGATCATAGGCGGCGACAGGGTCAGATCCGCAACATGCTATCTGCCTCTCTCTGATAATATGAGACTGCCGAAGCATCTCGGTACACGACACAGAGCGGCGGTGGGGATCTCGGAAGCAACCGATTCCATGACCGTGATCGTGTCAGAGGAGACGGGCGCCATATCCGTAGCTTACAAGGGACAGCTGGAGACCATTAAGGATCCGGATCGTCTGAAGGAGCGCCTGAGCGAGATACAGAACAAACCCGTTGAGGAAGTCAGGAAGCGGAAGATCCGCAGAAATAAAGGAAGAGAGGGGGCCGCAAATGAAGCATAAGATCTTCGACAACTGGGGCCTCAAGCTCGGCTCCGTTTTGTTCGCACTGATACTCTGGCTTGTGGTTACCAATATCAATGATCCCACAACATCACTTCGCATCAGCAATGTTAAGGTCAAGTTTCTGAACACAAATGTCATAACCGATACCGGCAAGGTCTACGAAGTTGAGGACGGAACGGATATAGTTGATACCGTGACCATACGTGCACCCCGTTCGATAATTGATTCGCTTGGTTCGGAAAATGTTTATGCCGAAGCCGATTTTAGGAATCTGACAGCGGCCAACACCGTTCCCATTACGTTCGGGACAAATAAGTATAATTCTCAGCTGGAGAGCATCAAGGGCAATTTTGACAGTGTGCAGCTGACCGTTGAGACCAAGCAGTCCAAGACGCTGGCTCTTTCCACTGTGACTTCGGGAGCAGTCAACGAGGGATATATGATCGGGGATATCACCGCCGATGAGAACCAGATCAGGATCTCCGGTCCCGAATCACTGATCGATCAGGTGGTCAGGGCTGAAGCAAGCGTCTCCGTCACGGGGTTTACGCAGGATATCATAACCGATGCCGATATAGTGCTTATGGATGCGGAGGGTAATACCATCAGATCGAGTACGATCACATCCAATATTAACAGCGTACGGGTGAAGGTTGAGATGCTTCAGACCAAACGGGTCGGATTGAACTTTACGACTACGGGGGTTCCCGCCGACGGATATGAAGCCACAGGTACCATCACCTGTGATCCGGAAACGATACTGGTAGCCGGTAAGTCGTCCGTTCTGTCATCGATCGAATCGATAGATATAGATGAACCGATCAATATTACCGGACAGGCAGGTGATATGCAGGTTGTGATCGATGTGGGCAAATACCTGCAGAATTCGATCAAACTTGCGGATTCGACCTTTAACGGCAATGTGACGGTCACTGTTTCCATACAGGAGGTTACAACGAGAACGCTGCGCCTGAATGCTTCGGATATAGTATGGGAAAACGTTCCGGAGGGGTACAGGGTAGAAATTGTTGACCCGGAGGGATCATATAATGTTTCCGTTCGAGGTCTTTCACAGAACCTGAGCGTTATAGATGAGAACGGCATACAGGCTGTGGCGGATCTGGAGGGAATACTTGAACAGGAAGACAGGGTTGGAGAGAATTACCATGTCACACTGGATTTCAACTATGACGGCAAACCGTTAAAAATTGCCTCTGCGGTGCAGGTGTGGTTCGTTCTTGCCGAGACTTGATAATATTCTGACAAAATGGTATATTTATGATATTGGAGGGGTACTATAAATGGTAAGCCAGAAAGTAACGATCAAGAATCCTACAGGCCTTCACCTACGCCCGGCCGGGGTTCTTTGCAAGGAGGCAATGCAGTTTAAATCGCTGATAACCTTCACTTTCAGAGAAAACACGGCCAATGCTAAAAGCGTTTTGAGCGTTCTGGGTGCTTGTGTCAAATGCGGAGATGAGATAGAGATACACTGTGACGGGGCGGACGAGGAGGAAGCTCTCAATTCCCTTGTATCTGCTATTGAGTCCGGATTAGGGGAATAAGTAGATTTACGAGCCCGCTGAACACAGCGGGCTCATATCATTTGAAAGGAAGTCATATGTTAAACTACAAAAGATATCAAAAAAATCCCGTAGTGGATTATCCGGAAAGGGAATGGCCAAACAAGGAGATCACCAAAGCTCCGATCTGGTGCAGCGTGGATCTGCGTGATGGAAATCAGGCACTGATCGATCCCATGGTTGTAGACGAAAAAATAGAGTTTTTCCAGTATCTGGTCAAGCTCGGATTTAAAGAGATAGAGGTGGGATTTCCCGCAGCCAGCCAGATCGAGTTCGACTTTCTGCGCCAGCTTATAGAACGGAGGATGATCCCGGATGATGTTAAGGTTCAGGTCCTTACCCAATGCCGCGAAGAACTTCTGGAGAGAACCTTTGAATCGATACAGGGCTGTCCGCAGGCTATCGTGCATATTTACAATTCAACATCCACTCTTCAGAGAGACGTTGTGTTTAATATGGACAGGGAACAGATCAAGAACATCGCCATAGAGGGCGTGAAGATGGTCAAGAGGCATGCGTCGGCATTTCCCGGCAAAATAATCCTTGAGTACTCTCCGGAGAGCTTTACGGGCACAGAGCTGGACTATGCTCTTGAGGTTTGCGATGCCGTTACCGCAGAGTGGGCTCCCACACCGGAGGATCCGATGATCATCAATCTCCCTTCCACAGTGGAGATGACCACTCCCAATGTATTTGCCGATCGCATAGAGTGGATGAGCAGGCATCTGGCTAACAGGGAGTCGATCATCCTGAGTGTTCATCCCCATAACGACAGAGGCACCGGCGTGGCAACGGCCGAACTGGCTATACTTGCGGGGGCGGACAGAGTGGAAGGAACACTCTTCGGCAACGGAGAACGTACAGGCAATGTTGATGTGCTCAACATAGCTTATAATATGTTCAGTCAGGGCATCGATCCTGAGCTTGCCATAGAGAATGTAAACGAATCGATAGAGATATATGAGAGATGCTGTAAGATACCGATCCATCCGAGACACCCGTACGCCGGCAAGCTGGTGTTCACTGCATTTTCCGGGTCGCATCAGGATGCTATCAACAAGGGTGTAAAAGCAATGAAGGAAAGGGGAGGAGATATCTGGCAGGTTCCGTATCTCCCCATCGATCCGGCAGACATAGGCAGGGAGTACGAGCCTATAGTACGTATCAATTCCCAGTCCGGAAAGGGCGGGGTTGCATTTATCATGGATACATATTTCGGCTTCAAGCTGCCGAAGAGTATGCACAGAGAATTCGCCAATGTTATTCAGGCTCTCTCGGAAAAGCAGGGCGAGGTTGCTCCGGAGCAGATCATGGATGCCTTCAGAGAGGAGTATCTCAACAAAAAGGAACCTGTTCATTTCCGCAAGCTGAAGGTGGACGACTTAAGCGACGATATCGATTCCGAGTTCGATACAAGAGTTCATGTCAGGTATACGGATAACGGAACGGAAAAATCCTTTGATGCGGTCGGGAACGGACCTTTGGATGCCACTATCCGCGGTCTCAAGGAGATATTCGGCTGCAATATCAAGATACTTGATTATGATGAGCATGCGATACAGGCCGGCGCCGAGTCACAGGCTGCTGCCTACATACATCTTATGAATGCTGATACGGGAGAAGCAACCTATGGCGTAGGAGTCAGCTCCAATATTACCAGGGCGTCAATGCGCGGTATTTTCTCCGCATTGAACAGACTTGGCATACACTGATGAACTTCTGTCGTTAGTTATAGTAAACGAATTAAGTAATTGCACCTTGCCGAGCCAAAACTGCCATAAATTCAGGCATTATGGCTCGCCATACGGCGATTACTAAATTCGTTGACTATATTATAAGGAGATTATTTATGAGAAATGTAGCACTGATAACAGGCGTAACAGGGCAGGACGGCTCATATCTTACAGAGCTGCTTCTTGAAAAGGGCTATGAGGTTCACGGCCTGATCAGACGGCATTCTATCAGCAATACCGCAAGGATCGATCACATCATCAGATCGGAATACAATAATGTGAAATTTTTCCTGCATTATTCCGATACCACCGATTCCAGCAATCTGATGAGGCTTGTGGCGGAGATCAAACCTACCGAGGTCTATAATCTTGCCGCTCAGTCCCATGTGGGAGTTTCCTTTGAAGTACCTGAATACACTGCCGAGGCTACCGGAGTCAGCACCATCAAACTGCTTGAAGCACTGCGTGTTAACGGTGGAAACTGCAGATACTATCAGGCGTCTACATCCGAGCTTTTCGGTGGGATCCCGGAGACTGCACCCCAGAGTGAAAAGACTCCGTTCTATCCCAAGAGTCCATATGGTGCAGCCAAGCTATATTCTTACTGGATAACGGTAAATTACCGTGAGTCATATAATATGTTCGCCTGCAACGGTATTCTTTTTAACCATGAATCACCGAGACGCGGCGAGAATTTTGTAACGCGCAAGATCACGCTGGCGATCGCAAATATCGTAGCCGGCAATCAGGAGAAGCTCTCGCTCGGCAATATGAATGCCAAAAGAGACTGGGGCTTTGCCGGAGACTATGTTGAGGGGATGTGGAGGATACTCCAGAATAATGTTCCCCAGGATTTTGTACTGGCTACAAATGAGACGCACACGGTGCGGGAATTTGTGGAAAAGGCCTTCGGAAAGCTCAGTATACCCATCAGATGGGAGGGAGAAGGCGTTAACGAAAAGGGTTATGACGCAGGTACCGGCAGACTGCTGGTAGACGTCAATCCCGAATTCTATCGTCCCGCTGAAGTAGAGTTCCTGTGGGGGGATCCTTCTCTTGCGGAGAGGGAACTCGGATGGAAACGTAAGGTTGACTTCGATGGACTTGTCAGCATGATGGTAGAAGCGGATCTTAAGTCAGTAGCAGGCATGACCTGTGCTGAATATATTGCGTCGCGTTAGTTTTGATCTGTAAGGAGGAGAATTATGAAAAAGATCATTGCGGGAGTATTGGCAGCTGTATGTATGCTGTCATTGACAGCCTGTGGCTCGGCCTCGGGCGCCGGAGCAGGCAGTGAGAGTGATCTCGATTACATCAAGGGTAAAGGCACACTTATCGTAGGTATCACCGATTTTGAGCCTATGGACTACAAGGATGCATCAGGCAACTGGATCGGTTTTGATGCCGATATGGCTGTCAAGGTAGCGGATTCGCTCGGAGTAAAAGCAGAGTTCGTGGAGATCGACTGGGATAACAAGATCCTTGAGCTGGACAACAAGTCCATCGATGTGGTATGGAACGGAATGACCCTTACCAATGAGGTCAGGAATTCCATGGAATGCACAAATCCCTATCTTAACAATGCACAGGTAATAGTTACATCCGCAGCTGCTGCGGATTCAATTACCGATCCTGCTCAGGCCAAGAGTTTATCCTTTGCTGTTGAGGCCGGAAGTGCCGGAGAGGCAGCTGCTGCGGATAACGGCTTTGATTACACATCGGTTACCACACAGGCAGATGCGGTAATGGAGGTTGCCGCAGGCACATCTGATGCCTGCATCATCGATCTGCTCATGGCGGGAGCCATGGTAGGAGAGGGTACAAGCTATTCCGACCTTGCATGCACCAGCGTGGAACTGACAGTGGAAGAGTACGGAGTAGGCTGCCGCAAGGGCTCGGATCTTGCCGCATATATCAATGATCAGTTTAAGTCTCTTTACAATGACGGGACCATGATGGATATCGCGGAAACATACGGCGTACAGTATGCTATCCTGACACAGTAAACCTGACAGACAGTGCGTCTTGCACTATCATGCGGCTCTTCTTTTGACGTGGATTTATGTTTTTAACCGTTACACTTTCCCTGCTTGAGGGATTTCTCGGAACAATCAAATTATTTGCGCTGACACTTCTGTTTGCGCTTCCGTTGGGACTGGTGATCAGCTTTGGCTCCATGAGTAAGTTGAGCGTTATCAGACTGCCCATCAGATTTCTGATCTGGGTGATAAGAGGTACACCTCTGCTTTTGCAGCTGCTGGTCATCTACTACGGTCCCGGTATCCTTTTGGGCAACAATCTGTGGGGAGGTTCTTCCGGAGGCAGGTTTGCCGCGGCTCTCGTGGCATTCGTTATCAACTATGCCTGCTATTTTTCGGAAATATACAGAGGCGGTATCCAGTCCATACCGGCCGGCCAGTATGAAGCCGGTCAGGTACTTGGTATGACGCGAAGCCAGATATTCCGTAAGGTGGTTCTGCTTCAGGTCATCAAGAGGATAGTTCCGCCTATGTCCAATGAGATAATCACTCTGGTCAAGGATACTTCCCTGGCCAGAGTTATCGCGGTTTACGAGATCATCTGGAACGGCCAGGCATTTATCAAGTCCAGTGGTATCATATGGCCGCTCTTTTATACCGGCGCCTTCTACCTGATCTTCAGCGGCCTTTTGTCACTGCTTTTCGGATATATAGAGAAAAAACTGGATTATTTTAGGTGATGATTTATGCCAATTCTGGAAGTAAATGATATACGCAAAAGCTTCGGCAATACGGAGATCCTTTCAGGGATAAGTTTTACGATGGAGGAGGGTGAGTCCCTGTCCATAATCGGTTCCTCCGGCAGCGGCAAGACTACTTTGCTCAGATGCCTTAATTTTTTGGAAAAGGCAGATAGGGGCTCGGTTTCGGTTCGGGGACAGATTGTGTTTGATGCTTCCGAGCCGGCACTTTCCGCAGATGAGCTTCGCAGACGCAGGGCTCATTTCGGCATGGTATTCCAATCGTTTAATCTTTTTCCGCAATATACCGCACTGGGAAATGTCACTCTTGCACCGCTTCTGGCATCGGGAGGGAAAAATGCGGATGAGATCGAAGCTACCGGTAAGAAGCTTTTGGATCAGATGGGGCTTTCGGATCGAATGAATAATTACCCTCATCAGTTATCGGGAGGACAGCAGCAGAGAGTCGCGATAGCCAGAGCACTTGCACTGCATCCCGATATCCTGTGCTTTGACGAGCCTACCAGTGCGCTTGATCCCGAGCTTACCGGTGAGGTCCTGAAGGTTATACGTGAGCTTGCCGAAAATCATACTACTATGATCATAGTGACACATGAGATGGCGTTTGCACGTGATGTGGCAGACCAGTGTATTTTTATGGACAGCGGTGTCATAGTAGAAAAAGGCCCCTCCCGCCAGGTTATCGATAACCCTCAGGCGGAAAGGACCCGTCAGTTTTTGTCTAATTATAATTCATAGACCTGTTTCGTTTACTTGAAATAACGATCAAGCATACCCTTGAGCGCTTTGCCATGTCTTGCCTCGTCACGGGCCATCTCGTGTACAGTGTCGTGGATAGCATCAAGGTTGTACTGCTTAGCGCACTTTGCGAGATCGGTCTTGCCTGATGTTGCGCCAAACTCACAGTCAACTCTCCATTCAAGATTCTTTTTGGTAGAATCTGTCATATTGGCTTCAAGGTCGCTGCCGAGAAGCTCTGCAAACTTAGCTGCGTGTTCAGCCTCTTCATATGCTGCCTTCTCCCAATAAAGCCCGATCTCGGGATATCCCTCGCGATGTGCGATCCTTGCCATACAAAGATACATGCCGACTTCGGAACACTCACCGTTGAAGTTGGATTTAAGCTGATCAAAGATGTATTGCTTAACATCATCGGGGACATCGGGATTGTTCTTGACAGTCTCGCCGTATACTCCGAAAACATGCTCGGCCGCAAGTGTAAGTTCACCCTCTACAGCCTTAAACTTGTCGCTCGAAGCGTGACATACGGGGCACTCTGCGGGTGCGCTGTCACCTTCATAAACATAACCGCAAACAGAACATACATACTTCATTTTAAACCCTCCTGTAAATTAAATTATTTGATGCACGGAAACGATCTGTTTCCTGCCGGATGTACTGATGGGATTCAGGATCTGATCACACACCTGCCGCATAGACCGCTGAAGGTCAGGCTGTGAGATTCAATATATCCGTCAAAGGTTTTGGAAGCGATATCATTGATCTCCGTAATACTGTCCATATCCATATCGATCACAGCACCGCATTGTCTGCAATAGAAGTGATAGTGCAGACTGGTATCCGCATCAAAATGATCCAGACCGTCACCGACCCTCACCTTCTGCAGTTCTCCGATATCTGTAAGCAGCTGGAGATTACGGTAAACGGTACCGAGAGATATGTTGGGGAATTCTTCGCGCATATGGGTATAAACCGTATCGGCGGTCGGGTGATCCTTGCGGGTCATCATAAATTCCTTTATAGCTTCACGCTGCCGTGAGAATTTCATCTGCTTACCTTTCTTTATATTACAAATCAGTAATCATTACTATTTTAGTTGTATTTTGTAATCGTGTCAATACGTATTACAGTGAATGCCAAAATATTTTTGACTTTCACTATATACTTTTTGGCGTATAGGGAAGGCCTGTCATCAGACGTCGTAAGAAGCGTCCGACAACAGGCCCAATAGCTGTTAATTAAATAACCTGTACCACCTGCATTGTGGTTTAACCCGCAAGGATATTTTATCATTATTGACGGGATGAGTAAAGGTCAGTGAGCAGGCACAGAGGCATATTTCGGATATTTTTAACAAGTCGTTAACATTCCGGACATATTCGGGAGCATATTTTCTGTCGCCCAATAAAGGAAGCCCTGCATCCGACATCTGTACGCGGATCTGATGATGACGGCCCGTGATCAGATGTATGTCGGCAAGCGAGATCACGGTATCCTCCGATGGGGAACAGTTTTGCGGTTTGATCGTTTTGATCATATGGTATTCCAGCGCGGCCGGTTTGGAACCCGGAGTATTATCCGGTACCATGGAGGAGGTATTTGTTCTTTTGTCAAAAAGGATATTTCCGGTCAGATGCCCCTGCTCCGGCTTTGAACCGACAATGCCCGCAAGGTAATGCTTCTCGATTTCGTCATTGCGAAGCTGCTCGGAAAGCAGGGACGCGGATCTTTTATCCTTGGCCATCAACACTATCCCTTCAACGGGTTGATCGAGTCTGTTGATAAGGCCTATAAAAGGGACGGAGCCGTTTGAACCGGAAATTTTTCCGGATCTTGAAAGGTATCCGGAGGTCATGCTGACGATATCGGGAGAAGTGACACGAGATGTCTGTGTAGCCACTCCGGCCGGTTTGTGTATCGCGATCAGATATTTGTCCTCGTATATGATATCCGGTTCCATCAGATCTTGAACCTGTATCCCACTCCCCAGATGGTCTCGATGTACTGGGGGTTGGAGGTATCTGCTTCTATCTTTTCGCGGATCTTTTTGATGTGTACCGTGACAGTGGCGATATCACCGATGGACTCCATTCCCCATATGGTGCGGAACAGTTCGTCCTTTGTGTAGACGTGATTGGGATTCTCGGCCAGGAACGTCAGCAGGTCAAATTCCTTGGTGGTAAAGGCTTTTTCCTCTCCGTCGATATAAACCCGGCGGGCGGTCTTATCTATCTTCAGTCCGCGGATCTCTATGATGTCATTCGGCTTGTGCCCTGCTCCGAGCAGACGCTCGTAACGTGCCATATGTGCCTTGACCCTGGCCACAAGCTCTGAGGGACTGAAGGGCTTGGTCAGATAATCGTCTGCACCCAGTCCGAGCCCTCGTATCTTGTCTATATCGTCCTTTTTGGCTGAAACGATGATCACCGGTATATCCTTTTTCTCACGGATCTCCTGACAGATATCGAAGCCGTCCGTACCGGGGAGCATCAGATCAAGGATCACGAGGGAATAATCGTTCTCCAGAGCCTCTTTAAGTCCGGCGTCTCCTTCGTTCTCGATGTGTACTTCATAGTCCGAGAGCTCGAGATAGTCGCGTTCGAGATCCGCGATCTCCTGTTCGTCTTCTATTATCAGGATCTTTGTTTTCATTTTTGTTTTTCCTCCGTATATTTCCTCAAAACTATATGCATACAGGTACCCTCGCCCTCTTTGCTGGTTGCCCATATATAACCGCCGTGATCCTCGATTATCTTTTTGACGATGGAAAGGCCTATCCCGCTGCCGCCCTGAGAAGAGTTCCGGGACGAGTCTGTGCGGTAAAATCTTTCGAAAATCCTGGATAAGTCTCTTTGAGCTATCCCTCGTCCGTTGTCCTCGATCTCGATGCGGATGCTGTCTACCTCGTCAAGGATACGGATATCGATTATGCCGTCGGCTTTTTCGATATATTTGACGGAATTACTGATTATATTGTTGATGACACGCTTCATCTGTTCGGGATCCGCTATGACCATGGTTGCAGGATCGAGATAGTTGGAATAATTGAGCCTGATCCCGCGGCTTTCGAGATCGAGACCTACCTCTTCCACACAATCTCCGAAGTATTCCGCAACATTGATCCTGTGGAAATTATAAGGTATGCGGTTGGTGTCGATCCCGGCATACAGGGTCAGCTCGTTAATGAGACGGTCCATATCATTGGCCTTGTTATATATGGTCCGGATATAGCGCTCCATTTTTTCGGGAGTGTCCGCAACGCCGTCCATTATTCCCTCAACGTAACCCTTGATGGAAGTGATGGGGGTTTTGAGGTCGTGAGAGATATTGCTGATCAGTTCGCGGTTGGCACCCTCGTGATCGAGCATGTCGTCGCGGGATTCCTTCAGCCTGAGCCGCATATCCTCGTAGTTGTCTACCATAGTGGAGATCTCGCCGTTTCCTTTGTAGGCTTCCCTGTCAAGCTGATAATCCAGGTCGCCCTCCGCGACTCTCTGCAGCGCCGTATTGATGTGGGAAATGGGCGAAAAGAGCCCCTTCCACATCCACCGTGTGAGCAGGATCGCAGTTATCAGCAGGATGATCACAAATGCGATAAAAATGGACTGCACCGTTGCCGGAGGAACAGCCTTATGGACTTCGCCCATGATCACCGACGGAGATGATATACCGGGGTGTGTCGCAGGATCGCTTTTCTGCAGTGCATAGGATCCGATAACAAAAAAAGCCACACCCGTCATCAGAACGGGAAGGGCGATTATTACGCAGAATGTGATTATCAGTCGTGTTTTAAGCTTCATAGATATCAGTTTATCACATCTGTGGTCGCATTTTGTAAAAAAAGCATAAATACATTGTGAGAAAAAAGGAAAGTGCGGCCGGAAATTTCCGGTATCTGAAGTGAAGGATATTTTTAAAAAATGGAGTGTCAGGAATTTTTGAAAAATGGAGTGTCAAGAATTTTTGAAAAATTGGTGTTGACAAGGAAAGCACTTCGAATTATAATCAATTCATACTTATCCCACTGATTAAGTGGGAAATAAACACGGGAGTAACCAGATATATAAACAGTCAGGCAAACCCCGTAAGCATAGAGGAATACTGTACAAAACATTTTGGGAGGAGTATAATCATGGGAGAAATTAAAAAAAACGTAACGGAACTTATCGGCGGAACCCCCTTACTGCAGGCTGACAGATTCGCAGCTGCGGCAGGAGCAAAAGGGGTGACGATCCTGACCAAGCTGGAGTATCTGAATCCTGCGGGATCGGTTAAGGATCGTATCGCCAAAGCCATGATAGAGGATGCCGAGGCCAAGGGCATATTGAAGGAAGGCGGCACGATAATCGAGCCTACCAGCGGAAATACGGGCATAGGTATCGCTTCCGTTGCTGCAGCTAAGGGATACAGAGCCATACTTACCCTTCCCGATACCATGAGTGTGGAGCGTCGCAACCTTTTGCAGGCGTACGGTGCAGAGCTGGTGCTTACAGAGGGCTCCAAGGGTATGAAGGGCGCGATAGCCAAGGCGGAGGAACTAAAGGAATCAACTCCCGGAGCCGTTATTCTGGGACAGTTTGTCAATCCCGCAAATCCCGCTGTGCACAAGGCTACCACGGGTCCTGAGATCTGGGAGCAGACAGACGGTAATGTGGATATAGTTGTTGCCGGTGTCGGAACCGGAGGAACTATCACGGGTATAGGCTCATACCTTAAGGAAAAGAAGAAGGACGTATATGTAGTTGCGGTTGAGCCCGCAGGCAGCCCGGTTCTTTCAAAGGGTACCCCCGGAGCTCACAAGATCCAGGGGATCGGTGCCGGATTTGTACCGGAAACACTGGATACAAATATATATGACGAGATCATTACGATTGAGAATGAAGATGCTTTCGCAGAAGGCAGAGCTTTTGGAGAAACCGAGGGAATCCTGGTTGGTATTTCTTCGGGTGCTGCGCTTAAGGCAGCTCTGATCCTTGCGGAGAGACCTGAGAATGCGGGTAAGAATATCGTTGTAATCCTTCCGGATTCGGGAGACAGATATCTTTCCACTCCGCTTTTTACTAAGAATTAAGACAAGAAGGATAAGCTATGAAGGTTTCCACCAAAGGAAGATATGCACTCAGACTGATGCTGGATCTTGCGATCTATAACACCGGAGATCCCGTTGCGCTCAAGGATATTGCGCGCAGACAGGACATATCCGAGAAATATCTTGAGCAGATCATTTCCATGCTGGGAAAGGCAGGACTTGTACAGGCGATCAGGGGTTCTCAGGGGGGATATCTGCTCAGACGCGATCCCGCCGAATATACTGTCGGTGATATACTCAGGGTGACGGAGGGAGATCTTTCTCTGGTGGAATGTATAAGCCCTAACGGTGTGGAGTGTGATCGTGAGGCAAACTGTGTCACCGTCAGGGTCTGGGAAAAGCTTACCGATGCCATCAATCAGACGGCAGATTCGATCTCTTTGGCAGATCTCGTTGAATGGAGCAGGGAAAAGCTCGGAGATTACTGTATCTGATGATGTGTTCTGCCGAAAACAATAATCTGATCTACATGGACCATGCGGCCACCACCTTTATGTACGACGAGGCGGTGAACGTTATGGTTCCTTTTTTTACCGAAAAGATCGGAAATCCGGCTGCGGTATACCGATATGCCGGAGAAGCGGGCAGGGCAGTGTCCGAGGCCCGTCGTATCATCGCCGGGACACTGAATGCGGATCCGTCGGAGATCATTTTTACATCCGGGGGAACCGAGTCCGATAATATGGCCGTAAAATCCGCAAAGAACCATATCATCACGACAGCGATCGAGCATCATGCCGTTCTTGAGTCCTGCAGGGCGATGGAAGCCCGTGGTATTGAGGTGACTTATGTCAGACCCGGCAGCGACGGCGTGATCGATCCCGAGGAGGTCAGAGCCGCGATAAGGCCGGAAACATCGCTTATTTCCGTGATGTTTGCAAACAACGAAACGGGTACCGTGGAACCGGTCCGTGAAATTGGCTATATTGCCAAAGAGTATGGTATAATATTTCATACCGATGCTGTACAGGCATACGGACATCTGCCTGTCGATGTCAGGGAGATGAATATCGATATGCTCTCCGCCAGCGCTCATAAATTTGGCGGACCCAAGGGTATCGGTTTTATTTATGTCAGAAACGGTCTGAAACCGGAGACGTTCATTCACGGCGGACCTCAGGAAAGGGGAATGCGTGCCGGAACTCTGAATGTTCCCGGCATAGCGGGAATGGGCGAGGCTGCAAGGATATCCGTGAAAGATATGCAGCACAATGCGGATCATGTGAGAAGCCTCAGAGACAGAATGATAGACGGAGTGCTGAGCAACATTCCTGATGTCAGACTTAACGGGCATCCGGAGAAAAGGCTTCCGGGAAACGTTAATTTTTCCATTAAGGGCATTGAGGGAGAGACTCTTCTGATACTTTTGGACAGAGAGCACATATGTGCTTCGTCCGGATCGGCATGTTCGACCGGCGCACTTGAACCCTCGCATGTACTGACGGCAATGGGACTGGATGCGAGGGAGGCCGCGGGATCACTTAGACTAACGCTTGCAGCATCGAATACTGCGGAAGAGGTCGATACGGTGATCCGTGTTTTGAAAACTATTGTTGAAAGGTTGAGAAGTGTGAGATCGGTTTAGACAGGTCTCACGCCGATAGAATAATGACTGAAGAAGAACAGCGCCTCGCGAGAGCGGCACGTTTGCAAAAAATGCGCCGGCGTAAAAGACGCCAGATGTTTATGCGAACCTACTCCAAAATCATATATCCCGGAGCAGGTTTGCTTTTGCTTGTCCTGATCATAGGGGTCTCGGTGGCTGTGCATCATGGAAAGAGTGACAAAACCGAGACTATCGAAGTACAGGCATCCGAACCGGCGGGTATAGAGGATACGGACGACATGGCCGGTACAGGGACGCCTGAGGATGAGCCGTATGCGGGAATTGACGGAGCCATGGATGATGCGGATGCCGATGATACCGGGGGAGAATCTTCGGATTCCGAATACGGCCCTTACGCAGAGGTTTATTCAGAGGACAAGGATGCATTTTTTGACGGTTATTCCGTAGCTGTTACGGATTCCGCCGGATATCCTCCGGAGGATGAGGTACTGAGCACCCACGCTGTTTTGATCGACGCCGTGTCCGGCGAAGTGGTCGCGGCCAAGGATGCCAATGTGCGGATCTATCCCGCTTCCATGACCAAGATACTGACACTTCTTGTTGCTGCGGAGCATGTGAGTAATCTGGATGACACCTTTCGGATAGACATATCGATCACCGACTATGCATACTCGCATGACTGTTCGGCTGTGGGATTTGCCTGCGGTGAAAGCGTGACCGTGCGCGATCTGATGTATGGAACGATTCTCCCGTCCGGAGCGGATGCCGCTCTTGCTCTTGCTGAATATGTGGCCGGAGATCATTCGTTATTTGTTGATATGATGAATGCAAAACTGGATGAGCTCGGACTGTCCGGCTCTGCGCATTTCACAAACTGTGTGGGCGTTTATGATGACGATCACTATTGTACGCTCTGTGATATGGCAATGATCATGAAGGCTGCCCTGGAGAACGATCTTGCGAGGGAGATATTGCATGCCCACATCTACACAACTTCCAAAACCGAGGAACATCCCGATGGTATAGAGATCTCGAACTGGTTCCTGAGAAGGATCGAGGACAAGGATACGGGCGGGGAGGTTGTGTGTGCCAAAACCGGCTTTGTCAATGAGAGCGGATGCTGCGGTGCCAGCTATGAGATCACGGACAGCGGCAGACGTTATATATGCGTAACCGCCGACGCATGGAGCTCATGGAGATGTATTTACGATCACGTAGCGATGTATAATAATTTCGCATCTTGAGATATTTATAGTAAACGACAAAATATTTTTGACGTTCACTATAAATATCATAAGTAGGATCACTTGCGGATCCGAAGCCTTTTGACACCCGATAAACCCTTGGATTTTCAAGGGTTTTCTGCTTTCTGACAGTTGTATTTTCTCAAAATTTTGTAAGTATTTTACAAATCGTTCATTCGTATGGATTTTTTTCAGAAAACCCCTTGCAATTCATTTTTGAAGGCGTTATTATGCAAATCACCGACGCGGTAACCGACACCGCATTCAGTACCGACGGGTACATTTCTGCCGGGTCTGATTCATCAGACCGGTCAATAAGGACTTGGTCAGTCCGATTATCAGTATCATTTTTATTTGAACTTTGAAAGGAAAATCCAGTGTATTTATGTCTCACGATCCTGGCGGCTGCATTGGCGGAGGATCTGAGAGAGGGGCGTATTCCCAGACAGCTCGTCGGATTCGGCGTGCTGGCTTCCCAGGCTTATGTTCTGAGCACGTCGCATTCCGTTACGGTTGCTCTGAGGACGTTTGCGGCAGGCATCTGTCTGATGCTTGTTCTCTTCCCTTTGTTTTCGATAGGGGCTCTTGGCGGAGGCGACTGCAAGCTGATGATAATGCTTCCTGCGTTTCTCGGGATCGGTCCCGCTCTCTCAGCTGTTTTCCTAAGCCTGGCGGCAGGTGCGGGAATAGGAACGTTCAGGCTCGTTTCTCGGGGTATTTTCAAAGAAAGGCTTGTCTGTTTTGTTAATTATCTGCGTGAGGTAAACGCCACGGGCAGGATCGGAAAATACGATCTGCCGGCCTCTTCTACCGGAGGAAAGATGGCGGCTCACCAGATCCATTTTACGATACCGCTCTTCATCGGAGTGGCGGTGGTTTACGGAGGTTTGATCGGAAAATGAATGAAAGATCTATAGCGGTTTGCGATACGGATCCCAGATATGCGCTTGACTTAAGCGGCGCTCTGGCCGAATGGGTTCCGTCGGAGTTTGAGATTTCCTCTTTTACAGGAGCGGAAACACTGGCGGAATACTCGAGAGATCATCATATAGACATCATAATAATCAGTCAGTCCGCATATGATTCGACGGTATTAGATAATCTGCCGGCCAATCTTATGATACTGAGAGAAACGCCGGATTTCGCACCGGAGAGGGCTATACTCATAGACCGGTTCCAAGCAAAAGAGGAGCTGTTGAAGTCGGTTATCAAACAGCTGCCGGATACCATGGAAACCTGTTTGGGAAAGAGGATGGCGACCAAATCCTGGAAGGTTATAGGAGTATACTCTCCGGTGCGCAGATGCCTTCAGACGACTTTTTCACTGTCTCTGGGACAGATGCTGGCGCAGGATCATAAGGTTTTATATATGAATTTTGAAAACTATTCCGGATTTTCGTCCTGGCTGGGATCCGAATCAAGATCCAACGTGGTGGATCTGCTGTATTACTTTGACTGTGATCCCGACAGGCTTTCGGTCAGGATACCGCTTATGGTCCACCATCTGGGTGATCTGGACATACTTCCTCCGGCAAACGGTTATTACGACACCTATGACCGAAACGGTGAAAAGTGGGTGGAGATCATAAAAGCTATCGAGAACGCAACGGAATATGAGTATCTGATCCTCGACCTGACGGATGCCATGTGCGGGTTGCTCGAGGTGATGGAGTATTGCAACAGGATATATACCTGTGTAAGATCTGATGCCATTTCCAAAGCCAAGCTTGCGGAATATGAAAGATGGATGGTGGATCATTCCAGAGCTGATGTGATGAGCAAGTCTGTCAGATTTTCGTTTCCGGAATTTACCGATCTGCCCGAGGATCCCCAAATGCTGACTCACTGTGAGCTGGCGGGATATGTCAGGAGCATTATTAACGAAGACACATTGGAATGAACCGGAGGGTTAAATGCAGGACATAAAGGAACTTAAGAAGGAATTGCAGAACAGGCTGATATCTCAGATCGATCTATCAAGAGATATTGACGATTCCGAACTGTATGAGCAGATCGACGAAATGATCATCGCGGAAAGCAAAATTCGGCCGCTGGGTCTGGAGGACAGAATGTACCTGCGCAGAAAGATGTTCGATGCGCTGCGCAAACTTGATATCCTGCAGGAACTGGTAGATGACCCGACAGTCACCGAGATCATGATCAACGGCCCGGATACCATATTCGTAGAGCAGGCCGGAAGACTGTTCAGATATCCGATGCAGTTTGAAACCAGAGAAAAACTGGAGGATGTGATCCAGCAGATCGTATCGGGATGCAACAGGGTTGTAAATGAGGCCAATCCCATTGTCGATGCCAGACTGGAAAACGGATCGCGCGTAAACATTGTACTCGCACCGGTTGCCCTTAACGGTCCTATCGTTACTATCAGACGTTTCCCGGACAAGCCGATCTCCATGAATGACCTGATCCGGTTCGGCTCACTGGGGCAGGAGATCGCAGACTGGCTCGCGGATCTTGTTAAGGCCAGATACAACATTTTTATCAGCGGCGGCACCGGAAGTGGCAAGACAACATTCCTCAATGCCCTTTCGGCCTTCATACCGAGGGATGAACGCATCATCACGATCGAGGATAATGCCGAACTGCAGATCCTTGACCTCCCTAACCTGGTCAAGCTTGAGACTCGAAATGCCAACGTGGAGGGCTGCAGGGAGATAAGTATCCGTGATCTGATCAAATCCAGTTTACGTATGAGACCGGACCGGGTGATCGTGGGAGAGGTCAGGGGCGGCGAAGCCTTCGATATGATGCAGGCTATGAATACGGGACATGACGGCTCCATGTCTACCGGTCACGCTAACAGCTGTAAGGATATGCTGTCCAGACTTGAGAACATGATACTGATGGGAATGGAGCTTCCGTTGGGAGCGATAAGGAGGCAGATCGCAAGCGGTATCGATCTGGTGGTACATCTGGGGAGACTGAGAGACAGATCGAGAAGGGTCCTGGAGATCACGGAGATTTTTGACAACGGAACGGATGAGATAGGAATAAATGTTATCTACAAATTCAGGGAGACCGGAACGGATGAAAGCGGAAAGATCATCGGAAAACTCGAAAAACGGGGAGAACTTCAAAACACGGATAAGCTCTATGCGGCGGGACTTCGTACCGCATGAAAAGCATACGGATTATTCGAATTATCATTTTACACCCGCTGAGTTTGTTCTGAATCTTCTTATAGGGGTGATCCTTGCCTGGGCGATAGGACACTTTTTCTATGACTCGCTCATAGTTTCGGTCGCAGCTCTGGCGGCGCTGCCGTGGTTTCTCGGATATCGGAGAAAGGATTACGGCAGGAAACGAAGAGATGAGCTCAAGGTTCAGTTTAAGGATGCTGTCATATCCATCTCTTCCAATCAGAAGGCAGGTTACTCCGTTGAGAATTCGTTTCGGGAGGCGTGGAAGGATATGGTGCTTCTGTACGGAACCAGGAGCATAATCTGCAGGGAACTGGATATTATCCGGCGTGGTCTGGACAATAATCTGGTTCTGGAACAGATGCTGCTGGATCTGGGGGACAGGAGCGGAGTGGACGATATAAGGCAGTTTGGAGAGGTATTTGCGGTTGCCAAACGAAACGGCGGGAATCTGACAGAGATGATAGAGATGACAGCTCAGGTAATAGAAGAGAAGACCGATGTTGAAGCGGAGATTGCCGTAATGATCAGCTCCCGCAGAATGGAATCCAATGTGATGAGCCTGGTTCCTTTTTTGATGATCCTGTATATGGATCTGACCAGTGAGGGATTTTTTGACTCACTGTATCACAATATCGCCGGGATAGCGATAATGAGTGTCTGTCTGGCGATCTATATTTCGGCGTACCTGATCTCTCAGAGATTAGTTGATATACGCATTTAATGTAAGAAAGGAGACGAAATGAGATTTGTTTACATTTGCATCCTGCTCATGTTGATCGCGCTTACGATCAGTGCAAAGATTCTTCATCCGGCACTGCCGACAACAGAGAACGGCATTTCAAAAGTCTTTCTGACTCCCGCCGCTCAGATCTGCATATGGCTGGATAAGTTATCATCGGATAAGCAAAAATGGGTTTTTCGGCATGCGGGGCAAAGGATCAAAGATCAGAAACTGTCTGCTGACTTACAGATACTCTATCCCGGTGATCCGGCGGAAACCCGTATGTTCAGATATCGGGCCGAGATTATCTCGACCGTAATGTTCATACTTGCAGCCGGGTCTGCAGCCTGCCTGATCATGAATTATACGGCGAACAATGACGGCGTGCTGGCGGAAGGAAATGTGATCTACAGAAATACTTACGGCGGTATGGATGTGGAAGCGGATCTTTCCGCCGGGATAGAAGCAGATTCCGAAGAACAGGCATATCAGATGGATATACTGATACCTGCACGTATCTATTCACATGAAGAAGCATCCGGGCTTTTCGACAGAATGTCTGAGGAGATCGACGCTCTGATTTTAAACGGGAACGATTCTCCTGCTCATGTTGTCCGAGATATTAATCTGATCAGATCCGTGGATGGTTATCCTTTTTCGATCAGCTGGGAATGCAGTGATTACGAGCTGCTGGACTATGATGGCGCTGTTCATAACGGCGAACTGGAGGAGCCTGTGATGATAACGCTTACAGGTGATTGCAGCTATATGAAGGATCACTGGTATCTGGTCAGGGATCTGCAGATATGCCCCAGGGAGCTGACTCTTGCCGAAGAGATCCGCGAAGAGATCACCGCAGCAGTCAGGAAAGCTGATGAAGACAGTGCCTCAATGGATAAGCTTATGCTGCCCGGCAGTATATCCTTCGGAAAACTGTCATGGAGTGAAAATATCTCCGATATCAGCCCGATGTTCCTGCTGGGAGCGCTCGTCATATGCGTTCTGACCGTACCGTTCAGGGAATCGGAGATCCGCTCAGACCTTAAGAAAAGATCAAAGGAGCTTCTGATCGAATATCCGTCTTTTATTTCCAGACTCACACTTTTTATGGGAGCGGGCATGAGCGTGAGAAACTGTCTTATCGGGATGGGGAAAAAAGCATCGGCTGTGGTAAACAGAAAAAACACTTTTCTGGAAAAGGAGCTGATCATCACGTCACATGAATTGGAGGTTGGGATTTCGGAGGCGGAAGCGATCGAACATTTCGGCAAAAGATGCGGGACGAGAGAGTACATGAGATTTTCCGCATTGCTCACACAGAATATGCGTAAAGGCAGTCAGGATCTTATCGGCATGCTGAAGGAGGAATCTGCAGACGCATTCGTGCTTCGCAAAAATGAAGCCCGCAAACTGGGCGAGGAGGCATCCACCAAGATGCTTTTGCCCATGGTAATGATGCTTACGGTTGTCATGATAATCATCATGGTGCCGGCATATATGTCATTTTCACAATAGGGAGGGAAACTATGAAAGAAAAGCTTAAAACAAAACTGAACCTGCTGAAGGAAAAGATCATGAACGCGATCGACGGACTTTTTACACCGGCGGATCTGACGGTCATGGATGACGGAATGGGAACGGTGGAGGTGATACTTATTATCGTGGTTTTGATAGGACTTGTCCTGATCTTCAAGAAACAGATAAGGGCGATCGTTGAAACGATAATGAACAAGATCTCTTCGGACAGTGATTCGGTAATGTCATGAGACGGGGATATATGACCGTTTATCTGGCATTGACACTGGCGGTAATGGTGTCATTTGTTCTGGCTCTCGTAGAGGGAGCCAGGACCAGTGCCACGAGAATGCGCGCTCTGTGTGTTGCGGATATGGGGATCAATTCGGTACTTTCGGAGTTTAACAAGGAGCTGTTTGAGCAATATGATCTGCTGTTTACGGATATGACATACGGAGGCGGCAGCGGTGGCATAGAGGCTGTCAGGTCACATCTGAAATACTACCTGACCATGAATCTGGATGAATCCACACCGGAGATGGCACGTGATCTGCTGGGTATGAGGCTGGATGATGCAATGATAGAAGAATATGCCCTGGCGACGGATAACTTTGCCGAAGCGGTGCGCAGACAGGTATCTGATTATATGGATACTACTTTGACAGGAAAGCTGACGGGATTGTTTGATGACCTTGGGGGAGAACTGTCCGGCGCAGGGTTTGATTACGATACAGGTGCTAAGCGGGCCGAGGTTTATTCGAAAATCGATTCATATGACGATCCTACATATATCGATGAGGAAGGTGAGGAAGTCACTGAGCCGATAGTCAATCCCGCAGGAAGTGTGGACGCGATCAGAAGCGCGGGGATTCTCGGACTGGTATTAAATGATACATCCGATATATCCAAAAAGGTAGTCGGCCTGGATGATGTTCTTACCCGGCGCACGCTTGATCAGGGAGACGGCATAAGCGAGGAAGAGAGAAGTTTGGGAAATGCGGCAGGCAAGGTATCCTATTGCGAATACCTTTTTGATAAATGCGGGTATTACAGAAATCCAAAAGAAGGCAGCGTGTTCGATTACGAGATCGAATATGTGATAAAAGGTAAGGATTGCGATTGGGATAATCTGGAAGCTGTCGCCAAAACGCTGACACTCTGGAGAGAGGGGATCAACTTCCTGTATCTGGCGGGAGATGAGAGCAAAAAAGCCGAAGCCAAGGCGATGGCGACCGCCCTTGCCTGCGTGATACTGCTTCCGGATCTGGCGGAGCCCATAATGTGGGCAATCCTGCTGGCCTGGGCATATGTCGAATCTCTTCAGGATGTGAAGATACTTCTCGAGGGAGACGGAGTTCCGGTTATGAAGGATTCTACTACGTGGCACACGAGACTGTCGGGTATCCTTCATCCCAGATCGGCACTTCACAGTTATCCGGGACAGGCGGGACCGAAATACGGAGACTATCTCAACACTATGCTGCTGATGGAATCCTACGATAAGCTTCTTCCCCGTTCGCTGGATATCATGGAGCTTGATGTAAGAGAAGCTTCGGGAAACGGAGCTTTCAGAATGGATGCATGTATGCAGAGCTTCCTGGTTCATATCAAAACAAGGTCAACACACAGGCATAATGCCGAGATAATCAGGCGAAGCGGATATTACTATGCATGATACGAAAGGAGCGCGGCTTCGGATGAGACTCTTCTGCAAAAAAATGGAAAAGATGATAAGTAATTCATATGTAGCAAAAGTTTGTTCCAAAATGTTTCTCCGGACACAAGGTTCTAAATCTTTCCGTATATGTATTTTAATGAACAGGGTATGCAGGAGAGTTTCATCCGGAGCCGCGCGTGCATCTATGACCGTTGAGTCGGCTATAGTAGTTCCTCTTTTTATATTCTGTATGCTGGATCTTCTTTTTGGGATCCAGGTTATGGAAACGTCCAGCAGGATAACGGCCGCCCTGCATCAGACCGGGAGTGAAATATGCAGCTATGCTTATGCGGCCGAACATGTGACCGGGGATGCGCCATCCGGATTGGTATCGACGGTATATGCAATTGGTTCGGTTACTTCACAGCTGGGAAGTACGGTTCAGAATCGCGGCGGTATCCTCGGAGGCAGGGCAGGGATCATTTACACCGGATCATCTATCCTGGAAGACAATGGGATAGTAAGGTTGAATGCAAGGTATACACTGAAGTTTCCGGTGAAGCTTGGTTTCATACGGCCATTCATACTTGGGACATCCATGTATGGGCATGCATGGGTGGGATATGACGGAATTGGAACACTGAATACCTTGACTGATGAAGATCCGATCGTTTATATCACTCCGACGGGAACAGTGTATCACAGAGATTATGATTGCCGTTACCTTCATCCGAGTGTTACGAGCGTGGCTGCCTCTGCCGTGAGTTCACTCAGGAGTTCGGACGGTTCAATATATTATCCCTGTGAGATCTGCGGCGGGGGATCAATGATCGGAAATGTGTTTATTACCGGAAGCGGGAATAGGTTTCACAGTGATCTGTTCTGTCCGGGAATAAAAAGGAACATCATTGCCATACATTTATCTGAAGTAGGAGGACGCAGTCCATGCAGTATATGTGGATATTGATTTATGGGTTGATTCTGATCGTGCTGGCAGTTTTTGATATAAGGACCAAAAGCATTCCGGTCTGGGGGCTTGGTGCTGTCTTTGCTGTATCTGTGGTCTGCTGCGTGACCGGGGCCGGAAACGGGATAGATATTCCGGGTATTGTGCTGGCTTGCGTTCCGGGAGCTTTTATGATCGTCCTTTCGTTTATGACAGAGGGTAAGATCGGGATGGGTGACGGCGTTCTGATACTTGGAATAGGTATCGGACTCGGGTTGGAAAAAACAGCCTATCTCCTGATGGGGGCATTGATCGCCGGCTGTATCTTCAGCGGTATACTGCTGGTTTTCAAAAAAGCGGGGAAGAACACCCGGATCCCGTTTGTTCCTTTTATAACATTCGGATTGGGGGTGATGGCGTTTGCATTTAAATGATGTTCATATCATTTCGTACGGCTCCGGCTCTGCAGGTGATGGCCGGGAGGCCGGACAGAAGTCTGCCGAGTCCGGTTATATGACTGTGGAAGCCGCATTTGTGGTCCCCTGGGTTGTCTTTATCATAGTATGGATTATATATCTGGGTTATTTCGAATATAACCGGTGCCTGATATTCCAGGATGACTATTCAATTGCTACACAGACTGCCTCCAGGATAACCACCAATGAAGATAAGCAGAATTGGCTTAATTCACATATACCCGGACAGATCGGAAGCAAATACATGGGCACGTCCGGAGTGGAATGCACCGGAGAAGTTGGTATAACCACCGTCAAGGTTCGTTCCTCAATGAGGGTCAGTCATCCACTGTCGTTTCATGCCGGAATGATACCTTCGGGGAACTGGTGCATCTCGGATGAGGTGAATGCGGATAATTTTTCCTATACCAGAAGAATGCGCCTTTTCAGAATGGGAATGAGAGTGATCGGAGAATGATCATCGACTGATAAGATCGTAAAAAGGAGACGTAAATGGAAGTAAAATATTATAAGGAACAACAACATAATTATATGGTGATCCGACAGACAGAGGCTGATTCCGATATCGGATATCACAGAAGTATGCTTAAGAGCCGTAATATGGATCATCTGCTTCGCGCGGGAGTCAGAGTTGTAGACGGACAGAAATTTAACTATTATGATATTTCTTCTCGTCTTTCGCTGAAGCAGCTGTATGTAAGCAGGGAATTCTTGTTTTCGGATCTGCGGGAGCTGTTTGCGGCGATCAAGGCAGCATGTGAGGAAATTGACCGGTATCTGCTGGATACACGCAGACTGGATATCGATCCGGAACTGATCTTTTACAGCTGCTCAAAAGAAAAGTATTCTTTTTTATATAATGTTTCGGTTTCACCTGATGAATCCGGGGAGGGTATCGGCAGATTTATGGATTTTATACTGGAGAAAACCGATCCGGATGATGCCGAGGCAACGGATCTGGTTTACCGGCTCTATGAACAGTACGAGCGCGGCGGATTCGATGTATGGGATCTTGTTTCGACCGGCAATGCCGCTTTCAACGACAATACAGGTAAGGAAAATGATGTATCGGCAAACGGTTCCCACGTCAGGTTTCCGGGTGAAGAATATGATCCATATGCTGCTTCACCGGCCGATAGCGGTAATGTAAGTCAGTCCGTTGGATATAATGAAGATGATCCTTCTATAAATGAGGCAGACTGTTATTCATCCTGCAGAGGAGATAATGCCGGAGGAGGAAATGATCCCGGCCCGGGAGTCGCAGACTATATCCTTCCGGCAGCGGGGGTATTCGGCCTGGCGGTATGTATAGGTGTATATATGTTTTTTAAACTTGATAAGGACGAAAGACTGATATTACTTGCAGCGGGGGCTGTATCCGCATTGGTGTTGATAGCCGGAGCAGTTCGTCTGGTATACAGGATGATAAAAGGAAGGAAAAAACGTATGACCGGCTCGTTTGAGGCCGGTTCGAACGATTATGTTTTAAGAACGCCGGATGTACATATGCAGGATTTTATTCCGCCTGTGGAGCATAAGCCCGGGAAAAAGATGATCACCGGAGGGATTTCTTCGGATAGGGATTCCGCTTCGGGACTGCAGGAAGAGCCCGAAAGCTATGAGGGACAGACTGTATTTTTCGGTGATGCACCCGTGTCCGGCAGCTATAAGCTCTATGCGCTGGACAGGAAGAACAAGAGACATATCGAGTTGGATAAGCTCCCGTGTACTATCGGGAAAATGCCGGGATACGTGGATTTTATAATCGATCATCCGTCGGTAAGCAGGATTCATGCCAAGATAGAAAACGAGGGAGGCAGACTGATGCTGTCCGATATGAATTCCACGAACGGAGTATATTTAAACGGGATCCGCCTTCAACCCAATGAACGCAGGGAGATAGAAGAGGGGGATGAAATACGTTTCGGATCTCTTAACTATTGTTTGCGTCAGGCAGGGTAAAATGATATGATAATCTCCTAAGGAGACAGGATATATGCAGATAAATATATACTACGGCGGCAGGGGTCTGATGGATGACCCAACATTGTTCTGCGTCGGTAAGATGCAGGAGGTGCTTGAGGATCTGCGGGTCACTGTTGAAACATATCATCTCTATGAACTCAAAAACAGTATAACAACACTTCCGCAGACATTAAAGAATGCCGACGGAATTATTCTGGCCACAACCGTTGAGTGGCACGGTATCGGCGGATATATGCAGCAGTTTCTGGATGCGTGCTGGCTATATGGTGATAAGGAACTGATATCCCGGTTATATATGTGTCCGGTGGTAATGGCTACTACATACGGAGAGAGAGAAGGGAATCTGCATTTGTCGGAAGCCTGGGAGATACTTGGAGGAATTCCCTGCAGCGGAGTATGCGGGTATATCCTGGACTCAACTGTACTGGAGAATAATTCCGACTACATAAATATAATAGAAAGAACGGCTGAGGGCCTGTACAGGACGGTCAATCAGCACCTGCCTTCGCTTCCTGCCAGTAATCATGCTGTCAAGCAAAAGGTGTCGTTTACAAAAAACATTGACCTGACCCCTCAGGAATCCGAGCAGCTGAGCCAGTATGCTTCCGATGAGATTTATGTGGCACAGCAAAAGGAGGATATCCAGGAACTGACCACATTCTTCAGGGATCTGATGAATACAGAGGAAGAAGATGATGATTCCAGATTTGTAAACGATCTCAGGAACAGGTTTACACCTCAGGCCGGCATGGGCGGGAATTATCGGATCGTGATAAGCAGTGGAGTACCTCTCACGATATCCGTTAAGGATGGTAAGCTGGATTGCTTCTACGGGGATATTGACAAATATGATGTGGAGGTAGAAACCACATATGACTGCATGAATGAGATAGTTTCGGGAAGGATGACATTCCAGAGGGCATTCATGTCCGGAGAAATGACACTCAGGGGAGAGTTTATGATGCTCAGGAACCTGGATATTCTGTTCCCTTTCGGGATATAATATGATATCAGGATAAAAAGGTGCAAAATCCGAATCAAACCTGTTTGGATGAGGATATTGACCTTGGGACCCGCGAAACAAGGAGGGAAGCAATCATAGATTGCTTGTAGTAATTTGCTGTAAAACAAGGAAATTAGCGGATTCCGAATGTTTCAGAATTGCGAGAGTTTCGGTACGAAACGGAGGAGAATAAAATGAGTGATTGTATATTCTGTAAAATTGCAAACGGAGAGATCCCTTCTCGTACGATCTATGAAGATGATCTGTTCAGGGTGATACTTGATCTTGGTCCTGCTGCGCGCGGACATGCGCTTATATTACCTAAGGAGCATTATGGAAATATATATGAGCTTCCTGAGGATAAGACAGCCAGAGCATTTACTCTGGCTAAAAGGATGGCTGAGCGTATGACGGACAAACTTGGCTGCGACGGATTCAATATTGTACAGAATAACGGAGAAACCGCGGGGCAGACCGTATTTCATTTTCATATACATCTTATTCCCAGATACAGCAATGACGGTCAGAAGATCGGCTGGAATCCCGGGAAACCGTCAGAAGAGGAACTGGATGAAACTGCCCGTATTCTTGGGGAAGACTGATATATCAGATTTAACCTGCGGTTTCGACGGTAAACGATTTGATCTGTATTTCCCCTGCAAAAGGGCGAACTGCAGTCATACCACAAAATATATTTAAAGTTCCATTAAGATCACTAAATATAGTGATTGACAACTAAAACTCATAAAGATATAATATTTGTTGCGTCACTCGTGAAGACTGACGCAACTTTTTATAATATTTTTCAATGAATTTAGACTAAGAGTGCAACGGAGCGCTGCGAATCCTGAGCCTGTGAGGGACGAAGTAAAGCGTAGTTCCCGGGGCCCCCGCGAAACCAGTTTCGTGGGGATAAGGAGGAGCAACGGAGCGCTGCGAATCCTGAGCCTGTGAGGGACGAAGTAAAGCGTAGTTCCCGGGGCCCCCGCGAAGCCTGCTTCGTGGGGATAAGGAGGAGCAACGGAGCGCTGCGAATCCTGAGCCTGTGAGGGACGAAGTAAAGCGTAGTTCCCGGGGCCCCCGCGAAGCCTGCTTCGTGGGGATAAGGAGGAGCAACGGAGCGCGACGAGGCCTGAGTATACGAGGGCCGAGTGTAAGCGGAGTTTGCGACGACGTGGAGAAGTACTCAAGTAGGCTGAAGAGGCGCCCCTGCTAAGGGTGTAGGTCGGGAGACCGGCGCGAGGGTTCAAATCCCTCCTTCTCCGTTCAAAGATTTTTGAAAATTCAAAAATCTTCAAAAAAGTGCTTGACGTATACTTATAAAAGTGATATTGTGTACAAGTTGCGTCAAAAGACACACGAACCTTGAAAAAACAGTTATTAACATAACTTCAAAGCAGTGCGACCTTGAACAATTCTAAGAAATTATTCAAAGCAAGAAGAAGAGAACTTCTATAAAAAACGAACTCATTATTCGGAAAAAGCCAGAAGGTTTTGTTCCAGGATGATAACAAAAACAATTTTTGTCGAGAGTTT
>JAFUAB010000023.1 GCA_017460885.1 Lachnospiraceae bacterium | reverse complement strand
CAAAAATGTCTTTGAGATATATCCTGACGCTTTTGCCGGATGTACTGCGCTTACTTCCGTTACGATGAAGAAAGTTCAGAATATCAGTTTCAGTGCGTTTACAGGCTGCATATCGCTTAAGAAGATCACGATCCCAAAGACTGTTAAGGAGATCGGCAACGAAGCCTTTGACGGCTGCACATCGCTTTCTGCCATCACCATACAGTCTGCGACACCGACACTGCTTAACGCAGTCGGCGCCGATGCCTTTGATGATATCAGCGTGAATGCTTACATTAAGATCCAGGCCAGGCCTGCAGACAAGGAAACGATAAAAACGCTCCTTACCGAAGCAGGCGTTGATCCGACGAGAATAAAATAGATGTCGATCCTGCATAGGAAAAACAGAGGAAAGATCAGATATCAGGAGAATGAAGGAGGAGAATTTCTTGAAAAAAAACAACAGGGAAATACCACTTGCAGTGACAGTGGTTCTGATGCTCGCATCCATTGCTCTTTGTGCGTTCGGCATATGGAGAGGCGAGGTAAATACCGTTTTAAATAAGGCGGTAAATATCTGTATGGAGTGTATCGGACTTGGATAAGAAAACAGGAATTATCAGAAAATGTATTCAGGCAGGATGGGGGATCATTACGAACGCATATGTAAAAGGATTTCTCCCGGGAGGACCTGCAATATACGGCGGCAATTTAAAAAAGCTCTGCGTACCTGGCATGAACTGTTATTCCTGCCCCGGGGCTTTGGGTTCTTGTCCTATCGGATCAATGCAGGCGGTATTTGACGGGCGGCACAGGAAATTCGCTTTCTATGTCATAGGCTATCTGTCACTTATCGGACTTATATGCGGCCGGTTTATCTGCGGATGGCTGTGCCTCTTCGGACTGCTGCAGGAGCTTTTATATAAGATCCCGGTACCCAAGATCAGGGTGCCTCAGAAGTTGGACAATGTATTAAGATACTTAAAGTATGTGATCCTGGTGGTAATGGTGTTCGGACTGCCTTTTTTCTACCGCACGGAGTATGGAGCCGGAGAGCCGTTCTTCTGTAAATACATATGTCCGGTTGGGACGCTTGAGGGCGGTATCACGCTTGTACTGTTAAACAGCCAGATGAGGAGCATGTTAGGGTGGCTTTTTAAGTGGAAGTTCCTGCTCCTTATCCTGTGCATATTATCTTCCATGTTCATATACCGGCCGTTCTGCAAATATATCTGTCCGCTCGGCGCTTTCTACGGACTGTTCCAGAAGGTCAGCCTCGTGCGTATGCATGTGGATGAGCATAGCTGTATAAACTGCGGACTTTGCGCAAAGACCTGCAAAATGAATGTGGATCCGCATATAAATCCAAACAGCAGCGAATGCATCCGCTGTCGGGAATGCATTGCGGCCTGTCCGAAAAAGGCGCTTTCGATGGGTGTTAAGTCAAGGAAAAGTCAATCATCGCCGGAAGCAGGCAAAATACCGCAGGCGATTAAATAACACAGAGTAGATCAGGAGGAATCATTATGAAAAAGTTTTTAGCATTATTGATGAGTGTAGTTACAGTATTATCTATGGCCGGCTGCGGCTCGTCTGAAAATCAGACAGCAGAAAGCAGTGAAACTCAGGGAAATATATCCGGTACGGGCTGTACATATGATTTTCCGCAGACCGGCTTCGGGTTTGAACTGCCGGGTGATATTGAGATAAAAACCGGATGTATCCTTTCTAATGATGTCGGCGAAATGAACTATGGAGAAGGCGTGATGTTCGGTATTCCGGTATATTTCAATATGACGGAGGATGAACTGAACGCATTGCCGGAGGAAGAATATGATAAGATACGCAGAGGCTTCAGCTTCGAGGTGTTCTGCGTGAAGGATGCGGGCAGCGACGACGAAGTCAAAGAGAAGATCATTGAGAACCTTAAGGTTGTATACGGCGGCAAATTGGAAGAGGGAGATGAAGAGGCGCTTGAGACCCTTAAGCAGATCCATAAGGAAGGCGAATATACATGGTATTCGGCCATCGCACAGAATACATCAGAGAATTTTGAGGGTGACAATATAGCTGAATACAATGCGTTTTATGATGCCGCCGACGCTATTTTAGCGAGCATGAAATTCTGCGAGCCGTATATATGGCACGGTAACGACGCAGGAGATTCAGTCGTATTTGACACAGTGGATCTTAATGGGACTGCAATTAATTCGGCCGATCTGTTTGGAAGAAACAAGGTTACGATGGTCAATATCTGGGCAACCACCTGCGGTCCCTGCATTAATGAGATGGCCGAGCTTCAGAAGATCCATGATGATATCTCCGCCAGGGGAGGCGCTGTGGTAGGACTGGTGTCAGATGTTCCGGTAGGAAATAATATGTATCTGCAGGATGCACAGGATATAATCAGTGACACGGGGGTCGGTTATATCAATCTCCGGGCATGGGAAGGCTTTACAGATTCGTTATCCTGTGTAGGAACACCTACGACCTATTTTGTTGACAGTAACGGTAAGATCCTGGGAGACCCTATACTTGGAGCCAGAGTGAGTGAGTATGAATCGAGACTGGATGAATACCTGAAATGAGACAGAGCATCACAAATCGCCGTATACTTTGCTAAAACAAAAGACTTGTAATTGTACTTTATGTTGAATAGAATATACGATATAGATAAGAAATAAACATTTTATGTCTATAAGTCATTATTTTTTCAGGATATAGACTAAAAATCGCTTTATGCGTTGAGGTCTTGAAGGTGAGTGCTATGAATGATCTGATCGGCAGAGAGAATGAAATAAACAGGTTGAACAGAGCATTAGAGGAAAAGGAAGCGCAGCTTATCCTCGTTTACGGGAGAAGAAGAGTTGGAAAGACATTTCTGATCAATGAATACTTTAACTATGATTTTGATTTTAAATTCACCGGCTCCTATGATCAGAGCACGCAGATCCAGTTAAAAAACTTCATTCTGGAGCTTGAACGATGTTCAAAAAAAGAATACGCTGCGGTTAAGGATTGGACTGAGGCTTTCTTTTTGCTGAGAGACTATCTCGAAAGTAAGCCATCCGATGAAAAACAGGTGGTTTTCTTTGATGAAATGCCGTGGATGGATAAGCAGAAATCAGGTTTTCTTCCCGCATTTGAATGGTTCTGGAATGCATGGGCAAGCACAAGGAAGAATCTGGTATTTATCGCATGCGGATCAGCGGCATCATGGCTTACGGACAATATTGAGAAGAATAAGGGAGGCCTTTTTAATCGGTGTACCTGCAAACTGCACCTTAAGCCCCTGAACCTACACGATGTTGAGCAGTATCTTATATCCAGAGATATCTGCTGGTCGAGATATGATATCACGCAGTGCTATATGATAATGGGTGGAATACCGTATTATTTAAGACTTTTGGACAGAAGACTTACGCTGAATGAAAATATTGATGAGCTTTTCTTCAGAAACGGGGCAGAGCTGTATGATGAGTTTGAACAGCTGTACAGAACTCTGTTTAAAAACAGCGACCAGTATATCAGAATAGTTGAAGCCCTGAGCAGGAAAAGAAAGGGACTGACCCGCGCGGAGATCGAGTCTGATACGAAGCTCCCGCAAAACGGAACGCTGACTAAGATACTTGATGATCTCATAAATGCCGGCTTTGTCCGTATTAATCCCGCATACCGTCATAAAAGCAGGGATATGCATTACCAGTTGTCAGACTATTATACCAAGTTTTTCTTCAGTTTTGTAAGGGATAATTCCGGTAAAAACCCGCATCTGTGGAGTGATACCAATGATGACAGACAAAGAAGCGCATGGCAGGGCTTTACATTTGAGCAGGTATGTAAGGATCATATAGAACAGATAAAAAAAGCGCTGGGGATCGCGGCCGTAAGATCTGAGATATCATCATGGATGAAAAAAGGTGATGGCGAAGAAAAGGGTGCACAGATTGACCTGGTCATAGACCGTCATGACAGAGTGATCAGCCTTTGCGAAATTAAGTTTTACACAGATGTGTATGATATCAAAAAAGAGGACGACGAGGCTCTGAAGACCGGGGTCAGAGTGTTCAGAGAGGAAACAAAGACGAATAAGACGCTTCAGCTTGTAATGATAACAACCTGCGGCATTAAAAAGAATATGTACAGCAATTATGTAAGCAGGGTGATCGATCTTGATCAGCTTTTTGAGAAAGCGTAACAGATAAGGACTTGTGAACAGAAACAGGGGAAAAGAGATGAGGAAATATTTAAAACGAGCAATCAGTGTACTTATGGCAGCCATGATGGTGTGGTCTTCGATGGATGTAAACGCCTTTGCAGCGGTCGCTGAAGCGGAGGACAGCATTCAAAATGATCAGATTGAAAAGGAATCATCCGGTGCTGTCGGGATGCCTGATGAGGAGATAGAAGCACTGGGCAGCAAGCCATATGGTACATTGGAAGTTACTTCTATCGGTGGGGGTAGTGTTACTCCGGTTAGCGATAACCCTACCAGGGTTGTGAACGATATCGATCTCAGAACTGCAGACTATATAAAGGTTGTGACAGCATTTTCAGCTGACGATTGGGCATATTACGTGGGCGATACTTACCTGTATCTGATTGATGCATCTACAGGGAAAAACATAAAACCCTGTATTCATCGTCGCCTGGATGATGGTAGTTATATGACTTTTACTGATTATTTCAGGCGAGGCAGCGGTGAAACCTGGAATTACGGCAAGGCAAGCATTGGCCTTGGATTGGAGGGGAATTTTAAGTATGTAAAAAGCTATAAACTGCAAAGTTATTCAATCGGATACGCAAGCTATAATTTTAAGGTAGACGATAATTATAATCACATGGGGGAATACAGGGAGCGAGTTTTTACCGGCGAGGACAGATATGAACCCGGAAAACTTGTAGAGTACCCCAAGCCGTATTTCACGGATGGAAACGGCAAGCATGTTGAGGAAAAGCAGTTTGTCTGTGGTCAGACCGTCAGCGCCTCCGTGTGGGAGGGCGGCGGAACCAACTCACAGGGCGTGAAGGCCGACGGCAATACCGTAATCTGCCGTGGTTTTAAGCTGGCAAAGCCCGGAAAGACAAATGAACTCAGCGGCTTTATCACAAACTCAGCCAGCTTTACCTTTGACCAGAATTTTCTGAGCAAGTATAAGGATTACCTTTCCTCTGATGGCACCTTTACGCTGGTGCCCGTCTATGAGCCGAAATATCAGGCTGTGCAGTTTTTCAACGGTTATGCTGCAGTGGACGGAAAGGCCAATGTAAAGGGTGTCTATGACGGTTTTCGGAGTGACTACACTCAGAACGCCACGAAGCTTGACACGATCCGGGTTAGTGCGAAAGCTAATTCAGACTACAGGATTTCCCATCTGATACTGCAATCACCCACCGGAGCTTATTACAATAAATCCAACAGATCCGATAAATGGACCGAATGGAGAACGCAAAGCGACAGCCAGAGTTCGGACGATCCCACTACATTGGAAGCGGCTATCAATTATAAAGGGGATATGTGGAATTCCGGAATGACAAAAGTTATTCTGGGTAAAAATTTATGTCGTGTCATGATCTACTATGGCGATGCAGCCACAGGCTCCATCACCATGGCTCCCAGTCCACAGTCGGTAAATGAAGGGGCGGACGGCAAGCTTACCTTTATAAATGGTCCCGGAGCAGAGAAAAATCCCATTTTAGGTACGGTGGTCGCAGCCGGAGAGACCTTCACCATCGAAAATGTTCACCTTTTTAAGCCGTATATCTTCGGTGCTACATCGAAGTCGGGCTTTCACGCCTACTGGAAGGACGGAACCCAGGATACCAATGGCGACGGCGTGGATGATATCAGGATCCCGGGTTATGAGGCTTTCCGGAACACCTTCGGGGATCAGTTTAAGTTTATCCCTCAACTACCGGTGAAGAACAGGGTATATTACAACTTCGTCAAGGATGTCAATGTGGCCAGGGAGGTGAAGTCTCTGCCGATCAAGGGGTATCTGCTACTTAATGATCAGCTGCTTATATCCGGGAAGAAGGTGCAGAAGGGTTTAGGCGGCATCACGGTGTTTGCCAGCGGCTTCAAAGCCGGACAGGAGGTTACAACCGATGCGAGGGGGTACTACGAGCTTGAAAGCAATGAAAAGTTTAAGTATTACGATCTGTACGACTACAACGTGACTTTCACCGGAGAGAACGAGGTAGGTACAATCGGAGTGGTTTACTCCCAGAACCCTAATAAATTGGGAAATGTTGTTGTAGACGCCACTGCTGATGTGGATATTTCCGATGTAAAGCTTCTGATAGAGCAGAATAAAAAGGACGGCAGCGGCAAGGAGTATATGACAGTAGATACTTCCGATACTAAGATAGGATCGTCCGATGGCTACTATGCTCTTCCCGGGGGCGACAGGAACTACAGACTGCAGATGAGCGCCCACAGAGGAAACGAGGTTCTTACCAAGGGCATGATCACCTTTACCAATACGAATGGCAATAAGGTGTCCATAGAAGGAACTGAGGATGCCAGTCACAGCGGTCTTTTTACCTTTGATTTCAATCCTAAAGCAAAGGGCATCGGTAATGGAGCTACAGCAAGAGTGGCGTTTTATGTGGGAGACCGTGCTTTATTGTCAAGAGATGCCGGACTTAAGGTTGCGGATGGGATCGGCTCGATCCGCATTATCAACCCTCTGACAGGCGCATCTTCGGTTCAGCCTCTGGGAGCGACAGATGATTCTTCGTCTGTAAGTCTGATCCCGGCTGCAGGACAGACCATCACCATGGACTGGAGCGGAGAATTTGATGATATTACTGATAACCTGAGTGCTGCATATATGGACGGCCAGGACCGCGTGATCTGTGTGGGCTTCGGCAGGAAGATATTGAGCGCAGGCGGCGAGAAGGATATGCTGATGGATCTGGCGCGTGCTGCCGCCAAAGCGCAGGATGAGGGCGGTGAGGCTGCCGATAAGGCCCAGAGCAGACTTGATGATAAGATAAAGGCTATACAGAACGAGTACAGACAGCAGGCGGAATTTGATGATAACCTGCCGATGGATCTTGGGTACAGTATGCTTATGACCTTCGGCTACGATGAAGAGTGCGGCAAATGGTATGTCAAGGACATGCTGTGCACAGCCTCCGTGGATGCAGACTCCGATGCATCGGAAAATCTTGACACCGGGCTGGGACTATCAGCCGGTATCGGCAGGCAACTTAAGGCAACCGGCAGGACCACCATTGTGGTTGAAGAAAGGCAGGATCTTACGGACGAAGACAGGAAAGAGAGGCGCTATTACATTACGGAAGATAATAAGGACAGCTTCGATATCCTAAGTGTGGCAGGAAGCGGAGAGAACAGAAGGTTTGACAGCTACGGGAGACTTAACCTTAATCCTGAGATCACTCTGACGGGCTTTTCGAACCTTGCGGGTGATCTGGTGCAGGCTGATGTGGATGGCAAAGCGCAGTACGATCTTGCGTACGGTGCATCTGCTGACAGTACCGGAACCTGCGCACAGAACGGTTCCGTGAAGCTCCGTATTATGAATTACTCAGACACGATACCGATCTTAAACGGTGTCTATCAGACAGGGGAGGAAGATCTTAGTTCCCTGGGTATAGGATCAGAGGACAGTTATCTGTCACAGAGTGTCGACACTCTTAAGGCAGAGGACTTAAGCTACATGGAGGGTGAAGATACCTGGTACGGCGAATTGGATGATAGTGAGACGGCTGCAGCGGACGGTGAATTGCAGGCACTTGGCGCTATCGATGACGGAGGGTCTGAATCTTACATCGAAGGTATGCTCTCTAACAGAATCGCGCCGGATGCAGGCTACGATATGGTATCTCTCGGTGACGGTAAGTTCGCAGCAGTGTTCCTTAATGTTCCCCAAAACAGAGTAAAGAATGAGGAGAACGCCAAAGCAGCTTATTATACTTATTTCAATGGAAGCGAGTGGAGTAAGCCCGAACTGTTGGAGGACGACGGCACTTTGGATCTGTACCCGCATATCTATTCAATAAATGGTAACAGAGCCCTGATCATGTGGTCATCAGTGAATGAGGAATATAAGGACACAACTGACAGGATAGCAAGACAGAATGCCCTTGACTTACATGGAAGATTCGTAAATACAGATGGTTCGCTTGATGAAAATGTTCTGGAGATTACGAGTACAGCGATAATAGATGACGCAGATGCAGGCGCAGAAAAAACCGACCTCGCCGCAGACAGAGCCATCGGTGTAAGCCAAAGCGGCGACAGGCTCGTAATTGCCTATGAGAAGAGAGCCTATAAGTCTTCCGGTACAGAAGCAATGGTGCGGGATATGTTCTATCCCGAAAGCACTCAGATCGCGTACAGAACCTATGACCTGGCTAACGACGGATTTGAAAATGAACCGGATGACGGAAATACATACGTACAGAAATACTATGAAGGATATCTGCCCGAGGTCGTACTGCAGGAGGATCTGGACGAGGCAGGATATTACCGCGAAGGCGGAGCCGGAACTAAAGCCGTGAAGCTTGATAATCCCGGAGCAGGACAACTGCTTGACAGCGATATGGCGACATTTACAGCCGGTGGTGAGATTACGGGTGTGCTTGCCTATACCGTCGATACTGATGGCGACTTAAGCAGTGCAGGTGACAGAGAGCTGTACCTGTCCACCTATGATTTTACTGCAGAAACCTTTGCAAAGCCTGTCATACTGACAGGATATAGCTTGAATACGGATGCGGAAGGCAATGAGCGTCAGGGGAACAGCAGTCCGAGATTTGTAAGCGTTGCAGATGACCTTTATCTGATGTGGCTTAAGGACGGCAATATCGTATCGATGAATGTGGGAAATCTGCTTCAGAATGAAAAAGCTCTTATAAAAACCGGAGAAGTTCAGGGAAGCTCATACCGGTATGCAGATAAGACTCCGTATACAGATGGTATGACCGCAGCGTATGAAGCACCGGTTACTCTTGTATCAGGTACCATCTCGAAAGATGCGGATTCTTGGCAGACAGGAGCAATCAGTGCCTTCGACGCTGAAACTGATGGAAGATATATCTATGTTATCTGGCCTCAGGCGGCAGACGATAAGCCGGAGAACCTGGAGGACGGATTAAAGGATATCCAGATGTGGGGAGTAAAGACGGAAATCTCAGATGGCGTGATGTCTTACCAGACAAGCCCTGTGCAGATCACCAGTCACTATGGCGAGCGTTATGATGACGTGGCATTCGGAGTATATGATGGTGAGATATATGGTATGGCAAGTAAGATCCCTTCGCGCATGATCACGGTATCAGAGGCGCGAGAGATATTCGCGGACAGCTTCGATGAGGCAACATTTGTGCCCTATGCGATCTGGGATTATACCGGAGCATACCCGGTAACATTTAAGACAGATGGAAACGGGGCGGCAAGGATCAGAAATGCCGGATTCACAGGCGCTCTGGCAGGTGAGAATGCATCGTTTTCACTGGAGATCCATAACTTCAGCTTCAATGACTTAAGCGGAGCAGAGGTCACTGCTACGGATAAGGATGGTAATAATTGTACCTTGTACAGCTATGTACCCGCTGAGACTGAAGACGGCGAGGGAGAGACGACCGCAGCAGAGAAGATCACCATAAACGGCTTAGGAGGCGGCGACACTTACGTCGTAACCGGGTCTGTTCCGCTTGCAGAGGACGCAGTGAATGCCGGGGTTACGATCACACTTTCGGATGCAGAGGGCAACATAGTTGATGATGCGACCATTACACGGGAGCTTGCCCCTGATATCACTCTGCAGGATATAAGCATCAGCGATACAGGTGTGCGTAATCTCTATCAGGTGGCAGGCAGGGTAATAAATGAGGGCACAGCCCTTGCAGATGCCGGAGTGATAAGCCTTGTAGTGCAGAGAGGGTCCGCCGATAAGACACTTAAGCAGATAGAGTACCCTGCGCTGATGCCGGGTGAGAGCTATGAATTCGATGAAGAAAATGAGAACGATGCGCAGGATGATGGCGCAAGGTGCGTGCTTATCGAGGTATCGGATGATGATTTTACTGTAACCGATGATCTGGCCGCGGATAACGGTGCATCTGATGATCCTGATGTTGATGACGACGCATCAGATGATCAGGTGCAAAGCACGGAATTTGTCGCCGAAGAACTGCAGCTCTACGCAGTTTATTCCGGCGGGATGGGCAGGCTCAGAATCCCTGTAAAGGATGCTGTGCGAGATGCGGTGTATGATACCGGCTCTGCTTCATCGAATAAATTCATCACCCGCTCCATATCAGAAAGTGCACTTGAAGATATAGGTTTCGTGACCGGAGTACAGGTTGACGCAGTGAAGGCGGCAGAGGATGATGACGGCAATCTTACGGGAGTGCTCGTAAGCAGCGGCAAGGGTCAGATCACCTTAGAAGCCGGTGAGACCGTGGATATCCAGGCCAGGATCCTTACCGATTCTCCCAGAAAGGGTGCGCAGGCAACATTTGATCAGAATAATGAGCTTGTAGAACTCTCCACCGGAACTGAGGGTCTGTCATACCATTACGAGTACATCGGAGATAATGCCGAGATAAACACTGACGGAATGCTTCATACACTCAGTGAGGGAACCGGCAGGATCAAGGTATATGTTTATCCGGACAATTCTGAATATGTGGCAGATAACAATACCGGAGACAGCACCGTAGTGATCGATGGCGAAGAATTCCAGTCCATGGATGATGAGGATTCGTATGGGGAAGACTCTTTCCATAAGCTTCCGACCGCTGCCATAAGGACATTTGTGATTGATGTGAATATCCTTAAGGAGGGTGAGAGAACAGACACCACCGGTTCATATGCAGTTGGTGGAATACAGTACCGCATCATCAATGAGACCGATGCTGCTGTATGTGGTCCTGAAGATGGTGCGAATGTTAAGACGCTGACCATACCTGCCACAGTTACCATCGATGGCAAGAAATATAATGTTACCCGTATTGATGCTTACGCCTTCAATAAGAGCTTAAGCATAGAAAAGTTAAGCATCGGCAGGAATGTGACGCAGATAGGCAGCAGCGCCTTCGAGGGATGTGAGAACTTAAAGGGGGTTACATTTGGCAGCGCGCTTAAACAGATAGGAGAAAGCGCATTTAAGGGATGCGCCGGGATATCAGCCGTCACTTTACCTGCTAAGCTTGAACGCATAGAAGCAGAGGCATTTTACGGATGCGCAGGATTAAAGAATCTCATCATCCCGGCATCGGTTGCATATATCGGGGACAAGGCATTTGCCGGCTGCACAGGTCTTTTGAAGATTACTGTTAAGTCAGATAAACTGACGGGTAATAACTTAGGCACAGACGTATTCCTCGGCGTACCTCAAAGTGCGGATTATAATATTGCGATCAAGGATGCTGCTGCCCGGAATGAACTGACAGACACCCTTATGAATGCATCTGATCAGGTGACAGACAAAAAAGGCATCACGTACAGCATCAGCTCCAAAGCAGATAAGACTCTGTCGGTGACAGGTCTTACCGATCCCGCAAAAGCAAAACTAAAATCCTTATCGATACCTGCGAAGGTGACCTTCAAAGGATATAAATATACAGTCACAGCCATAGCTGACGGAGCCTTTGAGAATAATGTGATGCTGACTAAGGTCACGATACCTAAGACAGTAACTTCCATAGGCGACAGAGCCTTTGCAGGCGATACGGCATTAAAGAGCGCCGCGATCCCTGCAGCAGTTAAGACTCTCGGTGCGGAAGCCTACAGCGGATGCGCCAAGCTTAACAAGGTAACTATTGCATCACCTTCACTTACAGTCGGAGAAGACGCCTTTAAGGGTGTGCCTGACGTGACGGTATTTAAATATTCCTTCAAGGGAGAAGAGGCCGCGCGGAAACTAAGCGGGCAGCTGCTTAGACAGTCCACCTCCTTCGTAAGCAGGACAGGGCTTACATATGAGATCCTTGATCCGGATCTTACAGGGGTACTGCTTACGGGATCTACCGACAAGAGTATAGAGAAGCTTAATGTGCCTGACACCGTAACCTTTCGCGGTGCAAAGCTCAAGGTCATTTCAGTACAGGACGGAGCATTTGCGTATAATAAGAATCTTAAGAAAGCCACGCTTGGCAAAAATGTTACCGAGATATGTCCCGACGCTTTTGCGGGATGCGTACAGCTTTCATCCGTTACGATGAAGGGAGTCAAAACCATCTTTTTCGGCGCCTTTACGGGCTGCACCGGCCTTAAGAGCATTAAGCTTCCGAAGACAACAGACGCCATAGACGGCAGAGCCTTTGCGGGATGCATATCACTTGACACCGTCACCATACAGTCTGCTTCGCCGACTAACTTAAAAACTGTCGGTGCCGACGCCTTTGAGGATATCAGCACAGGAGCGACCTTTAAGATCTCGGCTAAGAAGGCGGACAAGGAGACCATCAAGACGCTTCTTATCGAGGCAGGCGTGGATCTTGAGAGGATAAAATAACTTACGGATCATGATCAGATGAGAGGAAAAATCTTAGGAAAACATCATAGAAGATCATTAGTCCGGAAAAAAGCGGCCGCGCTCCTTCTTGCGACCGCGGTCCTTTTGTGCGGCACAGAGGTGTCGTACGCACAGGAAGAGACGGTGCCGGTGTTGCAGGATGAAGTATATGCAGAGGAGGATAGTGAATCCGGAGGTTTCCGCATGGTTCCCGGAGAAAATGATATCGAGAGCACGGCCATTTCCTCCGAAGATGAAGGGGATGAAACGGAGCATCTTCTTGCAGATTATCAGCCCGCCAAATATATCACGCCGGAGCTTCCTGACTTAAGGAGCCAGTTCAAAAGCACCTGCTGGGCGCACGCTACGATGGCTCTTGCGGAGATCAACCTGATGAATAAGAATATTTATGAAGAACCGGATCTGTCGGAGCTTCATACGGTATGGTTTTCTTATCATTCAGTGACAGATCCCCTGGGCGGAACCGCGGAGGATTCCAACGGTGTACCATCAGGTACGAATATCTTAACCATTGGCGGTAATCCGGTATTTTCGCAGAACGTGCTTGCATGCTGGACGGGAGCAGCCGACGAAGAGGTGCTCAAAAGCTCTGATGCGACCAGCGTGCAGAACAAAATCCTGGTACCGGATGATGAACTTGCATATCTGGATAAAGCCCATCTGACACATATCTATGAGGTTAACCTTAAGGAGGATCCTGAGGGGGCCAAGCGACTGATCAGGGATCAGGGGGCTATCGCGGTAAGCTACTATTCCGCCAGCAGCAGTTCTCCCCTCACAGACGCCGGCACTTACAACAGCGATACCGGAGCATATTATGATAAGAGCACACACGGCGGAAGACAGAATCACGCCGTAGTCATCGTGGGCTGGGATGATGATTTCTCCAAAGATAATTTTGCGACCAAACCGGAAGGTGACGGAGCGTGGCTTATAAGAAACAGCTGGACGGCCGGTTCTTCTTCGGAGGGCATTGAGAACCCTTCCTATGCCGGATATTTCTGGATGTCCTATGAGAATGCTTCTCTTGCGGCAGGAGCCAGAGCCTTCGAGCTGGAGGCTGAAGATAATTATGCACATAATTATCAGTATGACGGCGCTATGTACAGGAAGGGCTGGACACCTGATTCATATTCAGAGGACGAACTTAAGACCGCAAATATCTTCACCGCAAAAGCGTGTGAAAACGGCGAACTTATAAGGGCGGCAGCCTTTCAGACCTCATCTGCCAATCTGGAATATACCATAGATATATATACGCAATTAAGCGATCTGTCTAACCCCGAGAGCGGCAGGAAGGTCACGGAGGCTTCGGCTTCAGGTACTACAGTATATCCGGGATACTATACCGTACCGTTACCTGCCCCTGCGTATGTATCCGCAGGACAGAGCTTCTCCGTTGTAGTGACGCTTAAAAAGTCCGGAGCCGTTCCGACTATAGGCAGAGAGATCAGCTGGTCGGGCTGGGCCACCATCAAAGCCGGCTTACAGCCCGGACAGAGCCTGTATTATGATGGCGGATGGAAGGATGTCGAGGACAGCATAGGGGGCAATCTGGTCATCAAGGCATTTACTGATGATATTCCGGAGGATGCGGTGTTCATACCTGAGGCGCTGGATTTTGAAGACGGGTTATCGGTGATAGGTCTGACCGTCAGCCCAGGCTTTAAGAAAACGCTGCGGATCAATTTCACACCGTATTACGTATCCGACCGGACTGTTAACTGGTATAGCAGCGACCCCGGGATCGCCATAGTGGATGAGAATGGAGTGCTGACCGGTATGTCAGAGGGGAGCTGTGTGATCAAGGCGGTCTCAAATGCAGCACCCACTGTCTCCAATTCATTTACAGTCACCGTCAGAAAGGAAGATAAGTGGCATACGGATCCGGTAAAGGAAGCAGATGAGGCCACCAGGGCGGCTTTGGCTGAGGACCTGTCCATAACGGGAGAAGGAGAAGGCGGCAGCCTGACCGATGCCCAGGTTTATGAGATACTGGCCAGGGTGTCCGATGTGGATGATGCAGGAAACCACACATATAAACTCTGGGTCGGCGGGATCGATGACAGCGAGCGCGCCTATGTCTATACGGGGGCTGCAATAAAACCGGCGGTACATGTCTATGACGGTATAAAGCTTTTAAAGGAGAAGCGGGACTATACGCTTTCCTATGCGAACAATAAAAACGCGGGACAGGCAAGGATTAAGATACAGTTTAAGGGTAATTACGCCGCGACCAGCAAGGTGGTATATTTTACCATCGCTCCGGCAGAACTTGGAAATGATATCACAGCGGATGAGATAGTACTTAATCCGAAGAAACAAAACGCTGTGCAAAAACCCATACCGGTACTCAGGAACGCGGAGACGGGGGCGCAGATTACCTTTAAGACATCGGTTTTTACACTCACCTATGCTTCCGAGGATGAACCGGAGGTTCTGCTTAAGGGAGTCACGGCGCCGGGAAGGTACATAGCCCATATCACTGCTAAGACCAAAACGGTACAGAATTACCTGGGAGATATCTCGATCCCCATACTTGTGACCACTGATCAAATGCCCATCAGTAAGGTATCTGTAAGTATTGAGAAGAAATCATATATCTATACCGGGGATAAGATCGTGCCGAAGCTTGTCATCACGGACACGACAAGGAACGATACCCTGCGCGAGAGCATAGATTACGATCTTGATGTACGCAATAATATCCTGCCCGGCAAGGCGGTGGTGTTGATCAGGGGAACCGGCATACGTTACTCAGGCGTAAGATCCGTGACGTTTCAGATCAAAAAAGGCAAAAGGGCGGACTCTGAATCCATACATATCGAATATGAGCACAGTTTGCCGTATTTAAAAGGCGGTGCAGTTCCGGCTGTAACCGTCACGGACGACGGCAAAAGGCTCACTGAGGGTACTGATTATACCATTACCTGTGAAGGCAACAGGAAGATCACGCAAAATGCCGTGCTGAAGGTGAAATTTAAGGGATGCTACACGGGTACGTTTACCGGTTATTATTCAATAGTAAAAAAGGACATAAGCATCCTGCAGGATGAAATGACAGCTGCGGACACTGTGCTTACAGCTAAAGCGGATTCATACAAAAAGACTGTCATCACGCTTACCGATACTGATGGAAAAAAGCTGACCACGGCTGATTACGAGATCGCCGGATTCAAGAACGCTGTTGACGGCTCTGATGTGACATCGCCGGGGATCGGAGACCGGATTATAGTGACGGTCAGGGGCATAGGCGGATATGAGGGTGAAGCATCGGCCGAGTATGCGCTTATCAGCTCATCAATGAAACTGAGTGTAGCGAAGCAGACTAAGAAGCTGCCGGCTGTTTACTATACCGGAGAGGCTGCGGTTCTGCCGGACAGTGCCTTTGAGGGACTTCTAACATCATCTTCAGGCAAAGTCCTTGTACCGGGCGAGGATTTTGAGATCGTAGGCTATATGAACAATAACGGACGGGGAACCGGCAAGGTGATCCTGCACGGTATCCCTAAGACGGACGGCACGGGCTACGGAGGCTTTTTGACGATTCCGTTTACGATAAAGGCACGAAATATAGAAATATTTAATATATTCAGCAAACGGGAGTCAGGTTATATTTGAGAAATATCGGGATGAGAGATCCCATGACATAAGGAGATATACATGCGTAAACGAACGGTTGCACTTATAGCGGCTGTGGCAATTTCTGCAGTTACCCTGGCAGGATGCGGCAGTCAGGGGCCGCTTTCGGATATTCCGGGGGGCGGCAAATGGGTGGATTCTGACATTATCGGAAATGTGGATGCATCCAGTGATATCCGTCTGCAGGATGATTTTGCAGCTGCCGCCAATAAGGATTGGATCATTAACGCTCCTTCAAAACAGGAGCTTGCGGATGAAGATCCTGTCCTTAACAGATATATGGATATCATAAACGACGAAGGTCTTACAGGTGCCAATGCCGATGTCATGAAGACATTTGCCGGTCTGGCGCTTAACTGGGAAGAGCGGGATCGTCTCGGCGCGGAACCTCTGCGCAGATACTTAGAGCCTATTGAGAATATTTCGTCCATTGATGATCTTACGGCCTATCAGGGTAGCCTTGCCGACAATCCCTTTGGCATAGGACTGCTCATGCTAAGTAAGGTCGGTCCGCAGCTGCAGTTTACAGACCAGAATACTTTGTTTCTTTCTGCACCTTCATATTCTCTGAGAAGCAGGGAGGCGTATCTTTCTTTTGGAGCGGATACGCTTGAAGCCAAAAGCAGAAATGATCTGATCGTGCGCTCCATACTTAACAGACTTGGATATTCGGACAGTGAAATAACCCGGATATTGAATCAAAATTATGAGATAGAGACCGCACTTGCGAAGATTGAAAATAAGGACTTTTATTCCACCAGCGAAACATTTAATCAGGTGCAGACAGACCGCGAAGGGTTAAGCGCATATACGGGGGCCTATCCGCTTTTTGAGATACTTGATCAAAGAGGGTATTCAGGGTGTGACAGCCTGAATGTTGATTACATGTATCTGGCCGGATTGAGCGGTATCTATACCGAAAAGAATTTAGAGAGCCTTAAATCATTTCTTATCGTCCATCTGATAAATGGCACCAGATTTCTGTATGACAGGGAATATGTCGATAAGATCATGGAGGCTGAGCTTTCCAGAACAAAGGATAACAGTGATACCATATTACCCGGAGACAACAGACTCTTTCAGACAGCGCTTTCGGCCTGCGGATATCTGCCGCTTATGGATACTCTTTATCTGGAGAAATATTTTCCGGATGAGGATTCGTGCGATATGTATGTACAGATGACACAGGATCTGATGGATTCATATAGCTTCATGCTCGGCGAGGAGGACTGGATATCCGGCGATACTGCATCCGCCGCCCGAGAGAAGCTTGATAATATGGTGATGTGTGTGATCAGGCCGGACAATACAGCTGATTATTCCGATGTAGTGATCAAAGGCTATGAGGACGGAGGTAATCTCTTGGATGCCGCCGCCGAGGGACGAAGGGAACTGAACAGACATTTTGCACAGATGGCGTCAAATGAATCTTTTGACAGGAGTTTCTGGGATATATATGATACTGAGCAGTCCACGACTCAGATCAACAGCTACTACAGCCCATCGCAGAACGCGATCTTCATACTGGCGGGCTGGATCGCCGATGCTGAAGACCGCTACGGAACGGAGGCTTCATTCGAACAGCTTCTGGGAGGAGTGGGCAGCGTTGTGGGACATGAGATATCCCACGGCTTTGATGCCGACGGATCCCACTATGACAAGGACGGAAGGGTATATGATGATAACGGAGAACAGCTGGACTGGATGAGCGAAGAGGACAGATCCAGATTAAATGAACGTGCTGATGCCCTCGCGGGGTATTTTTCTCTGGCACGTCCCGTACCCGGCAAGCAGCAGGTCAACGGACAGAATGTCAAAAATGAAGCTATAGCCGATATGGCCGGCATGAAGGCTGTGCTGTATATGGTGAAGAATATCCCGGATTTTGATTACGACTCTTTCTTCAGAGCCTATGCAGCGCTTTGGCGCATGCAGACCGAAGAGAAAAATGAGCTTCAGATGATGGGCATTGATGTTCATCCGCTGAATTTCCACCGGATCAATATCACTCTTCAGCAATTTGACGAATTTTATGAAACCTATGACATTAAGCCCGGAGACGGCATGTATCTGGCTCCGGAGAAACGGATAAATGTATGGTGAGATTATGGAGGACAAAATGAGTAATGCAGAGAAAACGGCAGTGATAAAGCTTGACGATATCCATAAAAGCTACGGCAAAGCGCAGGTCCTTAAAGGTGTATCAATGCAGGTCAACAAGGGGGATATATACGGACTTGTAGGCAAGAACGGTGCAGGCAAGACGACGATATTCAAGATGATCCTGGGACTTTCTGAGTATACCTCCGGTACGGTATCCATATCCGGCTCCGTAAGCAGAAAGGAACTTTTTGAAGGCAGACGCCGAATCGGATTCTTTGTAGGTTCGAATTTCTACAATTACCTGTCGGGAAGAGCAAATCTGGAATACTATGCCAGAGCCAAAGGGATACCCGGCAAAGAATTGAAGACAGAGGTAAGCCGTGTACTTGAACTGGTAGGATTAAAGGATGCGGGGAAGAAACCCGTGAAAGGGTATTCTCTCGGGATGAAGCAGAGACTGGGGATAGCCAATGCCATACTGGGAACTCCCGAGATCCTGATACTGGATGAGCCCACCAACGGACTGGATCCCCAGGGTATCGCGGATGTGCGTCATATGATACAGAGATTCCGTGACGAATACGGGATGACGGTGATAGTGTCAAGCCACATCCTCGGAGAGCTGGAGAATACCGCAGACCGGTTCGGTATAGTAAATGAGGGCGTGATAGCGAAGGAGATCTCCCAGGAGGACTTAAGCGCTAAGCGTCCCGAGGTGGAGTTATCCGTGGCAGTCGGTGATCTGGACAGGGCAAGACAGGTACTTGCGGATAATGGCATCAGGGTAGTGAAGGAAGGCAAGGAGAAGGTGACCCTTGAGGACTACTATTTTGAACTGATCGGAGGTGCGAAGGATTGAGAAACCTGATCAAAGCGGATCTTATACGCGCGCTGAAGAGCAAGATATTGTATGTGGGTCTGATCCTTGTCCTGTATCGCACCATTGATCAGATAGTAACCGGCGCCATGGGCGTAGACGCCGGCGCAAAGGGCTTTATCGACGGATTGCACAAAGCTTTGTCCGATACTCCTTTTGGAGCCCTGTTTGTGGTGATCCCCATATTCGTAGCGGTTTTTTCCAATGAACTGTCCTCCAAATCAATGCAGTGCATACTCGGCCACGGACTGACGAGAGACAAGCTTATTGCGTCCAAGTTTCTGGACGGAGCAATACTTCTTGCCTGTTATTTCATTTTCATTGGGGGGCTTATTAAGTCGCTTGACGACGGAAGCATCGCGCTGAGTGATTTCCAGAGGAGATGCATCGTCATATATATACTTTTTACGATGCTCCGTTACTATGGTTATATAGTGTTCTCTGCGATGATAATGTTCCTTACGGACTCATCAGCCGCAGGGATCGTGGCCTGTGTGGCGTTTACTGCCATTTTTAAGGTGACATTCACGGTGATGAGCCTGTTCACGGAGTTTACCATATATGATTATACCTTTGACGGGCTGCTGGACTTATCTTATAAGCTGGTAGAGATCGGACGCTTCGGATGGCAGATCATACCGGCAGTTATCTATGTTGCCGCTGCCGTGATCGTTACGGTCATATCTTTACGCAGAAAGGAGTTCGAGTTTTGAAAGATCTGATAATAGCAGATGTTATACGTATTCTGAAAAAACCCTCCTATCGCATTATGCTGGTCGTGGCTTTTCTTATGGAGATGTCTGTTACGGTGCGCACAAGGCTGGGTGTCTGGAATGACATAGCATATACATCGAATCAGTACAATATGATGAAGCTCGCAGCGGAGCTTATGCTGGGGATAATGATCTACATAAGCGTCTACGCGGATGAATTCACATCCAATTCGATGCAGGCACTTATCGGCCGGGGCGTGTCACGATTTAAGCTGCTGATCGCGAAATATATCGACTGCGTCGTGATCACAGTGATCTCATTTGCATTATATCTGGCAGGTATGCTGCTTATGGGATTTATACTGGGAGCGCATCTTAGCGGTGAAGAGATACTGTTTCTGTCTGTAAGGATCCTGGTGGGTATTGTTAAGACCATCGGTTTTGCGACTGTTTCGATGATCGTGCTGTACTTAACCAAAAATGTGGCATTTGCAACGATCACGGATGTTGTACTGACGGCGCTGTCAAATATGCTGGCGGAACCTCTTACGAAGCTGCCCGTCATTAAGTTCATGCATTTTGAGAATAAGGTATTCTCCGGCGCTGTTGACTGCGCCGCATCGAGCATAATGCTGGGGAATAGGGCAGCGGTATTTACGATCCTCTGGGAGCTTGTCAGGATCAGCGCAGTGTCTGTCCTGATCTCGTATCTGTTTTTCAGAAAGAAAGAATTGGATTTTTAGGGAAATGCCGACGTAATCAGCGTTTCTTTAGATAGATCATGAAGGAAATGAAAGGATGGTAAGGATGATAAAAATGGATATCAAAAGAATCGGTTTGAAGAAGATCGTGCCGTTTACAATGGCACTGGTACTTGCTGTTGCGTGTGTCCCGATGGATGCATATACCGCAGCGAATAACGAATCGGATACGGTGACCGCGGCCGAAGCCGAATACGTACCCGGAGAGGCCATCGTTGTGGTCAGGGACAAGACGGCCGGTGGCGATCTGTCAGGCAACGGTAAAGGATCAGGCGAAGGATCAGCTATCGAAGCGCTGGGTAGTATCCCCGGAGACTTTGAGATCACGGAGCTTATGAGCATTCAGGCTCCGATTGATGATCTGACCGCTGTGACGGCTTATGCTGAGGGAGCTCCTGCGCCGCTTTACGGGGCAGGCGATGGATCGACAGACGGGAACGTATCAGAGACCATCTGTCTTGTCAAATCCGATCAGCTTGATACGGATGAACTGATAGGTAAACTTAAAGCAGCTGATAATGTGATATCCGCGGAACCCAATCTGATCCATCATCTTGAAACTGATGAAATATACGAGCCTCTTACGGAAGAAAGTGCGATATATGAGGCTGATAGTGCAGAAGCTGATGAAGCACTGAGCATTCCCGATCAGCCCCTGCCGCTCCTTGCTGATGAGCAGACTGATAACTCTGATCCCGATCTGAGTGCCGATCAGTATATGGCCACCGGCGAATACGGGATAGATGTGCCGGGCTGGAATGATCTGGCCAATAAAAATGCTGTTCCCGAGTCGGGAGAGGAGATCGTTGTGGCGGTGGTGGATTCGGGTGTTAAACACGATCACGCGGATCTTAAGAATGTAATGTGGAATGAGGGCTTAAACTATCCTGCACTTACTGCCATGGGCGGCGGTAAATGCGGTTTCAATGCATTACAGGCTGCGGGATTTGACACAAATTACCCTGTTGATGATCCTATGGATGAGCATCATCACGGCACACATGTGGCCGGGATCATAGCGGGCGAATGGAACGGCATGGGTGTAAGCGGCATTGCAAACGGTGCTAAGATCATGGCTGTCCGTGCGGCAGATGCAAGGGGATGTCTTCCTACCTCGGCTATCATTCTCTCATATAACTACATTGAAGCTGCCATAGAAGCAGGAGTAAATGTTAAGGTCATTAACAATTCCTGGGGGAATGCTTATTCAAGCTATGCCGAAGGCGTTGCTATCAGAAATGTGGCAAGAAACGACGTAGTTATTTGCTTTGCTTCCGGCAATGAGACCCGTGATGCAGACGTTAAATCGCTTGGATATGTAATGTTAAGGGATCTTCCGAATGTGATCATTGTCAATGCATCGGATATAAAGGGAGAACTGACATCTTTTTCCAATTACGGCTATGATCAGACAGATGTGGCAGCGCCCGGTGACGACATCATGTCAACATTCTTAACCGGTACTATCGACGCCAGGTATTCAAAAGGCTTTGCAATAAATGATTTTGATACCCATAATGATTTCGGCGATTATACTGTTACAGGCTGCGAGGCTCAGGTAACACCGGACGGAAGGGAGGGTAACGGACTTATAATAACCGGCAGCTTCAAGGCAGATACTCCCGTGAGGATCAGTTTTCCCAAAGTGATCCCGTCGACGGCTCCTGCTGCAACCGGCAACACTAAATACCTGTCTGTAAGCGTTCGCAAGGGAGGGGAGAGCGATGATTATCAGATCAGGGCTTTCATGACAGAAGATACTCCCTTTAATCTGATCCCTTTGGGCAATACTGATGGATGGAGCGTTTGCAGTCATAATATGGCGGCTGCGAACTGGGAGCAGACCACGATCACTCTGGAACTGGTAAATGAGTCCGATAAAAACGGAAACTTTGAGTTGTACCTGGATGATCTTAAGTTTATCGAGCCGGATGATGGCATTCTGTATTCCTATGACAGCGGCACATCTATGGCCTGTCCTGTTGTGGCAGGCGAGGCGGCTGTGCTGGCGGCAGCATTTCCCGACGAGGCATCAGACAAGCTGGCAGCCCGTATCAAAGGAAGTGTAAAAAGAAGTGACAAGCTGGCGGATAAATGCGTATCCGGAGGCATCGCCAACTTAACATACGCACTTGACGATGAGAAGACCATGCCCGTGCTTTTCTCGGCAGCAAAGGACAATGATCTGATAAAAATAGGCGGATACTACTTTGGTACGAAAAAGGGTACTGTTACGTTAGACGGCACTAAACTGACCGTTGCATCCTGGACCGATAACGAGATAACCGCCAGGCTGCCTGCGGGTTTTCAGACCGGAGTTAAGCTTGTAGAGGTGCATAAAGTTACCGGGGATACATCGATGCGCGACGGACATCGCAGATTTGCGATCGGCGTTGAGGCGGGAAGTGAAAATACCGGTGATTATACATACCTTACACCGGAAGGACTCGATCAGATTGCAGGTGAGAAGATCGTTGATATCGCATCATTAAACGGCAGAATATATGTAACTACTACTGTCGATGATGAAGGTAATGACAGGGGATATCTGATATATGAATATGATCCCGATACGGATGTTATGAACAAGATAATGTCAAATGTGGCGGATGACTACTTTGAGCCTGAGCATGTTAAGGAAACACCGCCGGTGATCGTGAGCAATACCCTGTCACGGGATGGCAAACTGGTATTTGTGACCCGCGGTCAGACCATAAATGGTGAATTAACTGAGTACGATTATTCTCTTAATATGTTCGACCCTGAGAGTCTTAATACAAGTTCAACTCCGATCACTATGTATGAGGAAATACCGAGTATTGAGTTGCTTCCTTTAAGAGAGATCATGATCGCAGATGCGGATGGTGAACTGCTGCTTATTGGAGGAATCATGAATTTTCTCATTGAAGAAGGAGCAGTAAAGAAGATCTATCGTTTTGATGAAGATGCCGGAAAGCTTTCAGAGGCTGGCGAGTTGAGTGCGGGCAAAGGCGGAGGCAAAGTATTCACATATAATGGGAATGTTTATCTGCTCTACGGTAAGTCTTCTGATGTGACGAAGATGATGATTATGTCGGATCTTGTTAAACTGGTGAAAAATGACGACGGATCTTACACGGACACAGTCATTTCCCCAAAAGCGTTACCGGAAGGGATAAACGAAAACGAATTGACGGACATTATTCATGCAGCCGTTTCAACTTATGATGGAGGTGTCATACTCACGGGGCTGCCCAGGGAGAATTCCTTCGGAGTCATCGATACCGATACATGGAAGATGAACATAAGTGAATCAGGGGTTACATTCACAGAGACGGGAAGGCTTTTCTCAGCTGCCAGAACCGTAAATCAGCAAAGCACGATCCTGGACGGAAGATATTATGTGCTTGGTAATACATCTCTTGGGAACAAACATATACGTTTCGGATATCTTGACGGGTATGAGAAAGCGGAAATGACTATGGTAAATATCGGGGACTATGTGGTAAGCTATAAAAGCCGAGTTCCTTACACCGGCAGCAAAATAACCGCTGATGACCTTGCGCTTACCATCAGAAGCAGTGACGGAACTAAAGTTTATCTGCCGGGGACCGTGGCATATAAGGCCAACAAAGCTCCCGGAACAGGGTCCTTTAAGATAAAGACTCTTGCATGGGAAGCTGTGCGTGATCCCTTCACGGTCAAAAAGGCCGGCAGTGATATTAAGAAGGCGCTTGCGAATAATACTTTTGAATTCAACATCACCAAAAGGATATTAGGTGATGATAATACGGTCGTTACACTTAACAAATCGGGTAAGGTGTCAGCTCTTAAATACGCATATACTGCTTCAAACGGTAAGAAAAAGCTGCTTACGGTTTCCAAAAAGGATTATACCGCTGAGGACGGTTATATACGTATCAAGCCTTCATGTAAGTATTATCAGGGAGTGATCAGGATTTCGAAGTAAACGCATAGTACTTGGTATGGATGATCAGAACAGAACAGAAGATATTCTCTGGACAAACGAAATAGAGGCAAACAGGATTCTGGTTGTAACCGGCGCGATCACGGCGGCACTGTTCGCTATTATATGGCCACTTTCCGAACTCGGGGTATTTTATGTTTATTTCTGGGGCAGATCACCTGTGACTTACATTCTTGTCATCAGTGTTCTGGTCATAAGTATACTGGTCTGCCGGCATTATGACTATTCCCGGAAATGGGTCAAATTCCTCCTTATGGGAGCCATGATCCTCGCATGTGCAGTGGCAGACGCTGTTTTCACATATAACGTAGTGATATTGATGGTGATACCGACCGTACTGTCTGTACGGTATTTCTCAAGGCGGTATACGGCGGTCATAGCGCTGGTGTCTCTGGGAGTATTCTTCTTATCTACCATGTGGGGAGCACTGTACGGGGAACCTAATCTGAATGTTTTGGAGCTGGCCCCCGGAACCGTCATAGAGCTTGGGGAAGAAACCTGGATAATAGATGTGCTTGAAGCGCAGAACATGCCGTATGATAAGATGCACTATATGCGCAATACTCTTTTCTACGGATATCTGGTGGAAACCATGCAGGGACTCATTGTGTTCACGGCATGTATCACCATGGCGGGTCATGGCAGAAAGCTGATATACAGGCAGAGGGAACTGACGCAGCACAGGGCAAGGATCGATACGGAGCTTATCCTTGCGGCTCAGATACAGACAGATATGCTTCCGACACAGTTCCCCACTTTTCCGGATCGGGATGAGTTCGATGTGTATGCGGAAATGACCCCCTGCAGAGAGGTTGGCGGTGATTTCTATGATTTTTTCCTGATAGATGATGACCGGCTGGGTCTTCTTATAGCCGATGTCTCCGGCAAAGGGATTCCGGCGGCGATGTTTATGATGTATACTAAGAATATCATTGTCAATAATGCAATGATGGGCAAGACTCCGTCCAAGGTGCTGGAAGATGCAAACGCCGCCATATGTGCCAATAATTCGGAGGGGATGTTCGTAACGGTATGGTTCGGTGTTCTGACATTATCCACGGGATGTTTAACGGCTGCAAATGCCGGTCATGAATATCCTGTGTTTATCCACCGGAGAGAGACACCGGAGCTTGTAAAGGACAGGCACGGATTTATTCTCGGAGTAAGGGCGGGCAAGACTTATACCGATCAGGAGTATACGCTTAAGCCGGGAGAGATGCTCTTCGTATATACCGACGGGATAGTGGAAGCGATGGATTCAGGCGGCGAACTGTTCGGCAGGGAAAGGATGCTTGATGCCATAAAGGGCGTCTCGAATGATACGCCGCAAGAAATACTCAGGGCAGTACGATCTGCGGTAGACAGCTTTGCAGGGAGTGAGGAGCAGTTTGATGATCTTACCATGCTCTGTCTGAAATATAATGGAAATTCCGGAAAGGGACCTGACAATGGATTATAATCTGAAAATTCACAAAAACATTCAGAACAAAACCCTGGAACTTAAGCTTTCAGGGCGTGTAACTGCGGTAAATGCCGAGAGGATCATGGAAGAGGTAAAGAAGGATTATAAGCGTTTTACCGATGTCGTGATCGACGCGGAGGATCTCGAATATATTTCATCCGCGGGACTCAGGCAGATACTGCAGATAATGGCGGTAACCGAATCCAAGAACGGCAGGACCAGACTGATCAAAGCCAATGAAATGGTCCGTGATGTTCTGGAGATGACAGGTTTGTCCGAGGATCTGTGAAAACTTGTAAAATGTTTTACATAACATTTGACAACCAATCCTATTAAGGATAATATAGTAATGTTGTACCATGAAAATCGAATAAGGAGGTTCACGTAGATGATGCCAGCTATCATTGCGGTAGTTGTTACTCTGATCATCGCTGTTCCTGTAACTTATTTCGTCACTGTGACCATGAAGCGCAAAGCTGACGAAAAGACTACAGGTAATGCCGAGGACAGAGCACGCCAGATCATCGACGAGGCTCTGAAGACTGCGGAGACCAAGAAACGCGAGGCGCTTCTTGAGGCTAAGGAAGAGAACATTCTGAACAAGAATGAACTTGATAAAGAGATCAAGGAACGCAGGGCTGAGGCACAGCGTTATGAGCGCAGGGTTCAGCAAAAAGAAGAGTCTGTTGATAAGAAGGCTGAGGCTATCGAAAAGAAAGAAGCAGTACTTGCCACCAGAGAAGCCGAGATCGAGAAGCTCAGGGTGGAAGTATCCAAGCTTAATGAGCAGAGACTACAGGAACTTGAACGAATCTCCGGATTAACCGCTGAACAGGCAAAAGACTATTTACTCAAGATCGTAGAAGAAGATGTAAAGCATGAAACAGCTGTGATGATCAAGGAAATGGAGAGCAGAGCCAAGGAGGAAGCCGATAAGAAAGCCAAGGAATACGTGGTTACGGCCATTCAGAGGTGCGCTGCGGATCATGTATCCGAGAGTACTATCTCGGTAGTACAGCTGCCTAATGACGATATGAAGGGACGGATCATCGGACGAGAGGGACGTAATATACGTACTCTTGAGACGATGACGGGTGTCGACCTGATAGTGGACGATACTCCCGAGGCAGTTGTCCTTTCCGGCTTTGATCCTATCAGACGCGAGGTCGCCAGGATAGCGCTTGAAAAGCTGATCGTCGACGGTCGTATCCATCCCGCCAGGATAGAAGAAATGGTGGAAAAGGCTCAGCGTGAGGTTGAGCAGATGATTAAAGAAGAGGGAGAGGCTACCGTACTTGAAGTCGGTGTACACGGTCTCCATCCCGAGCTTGTACGTCTTTTGGGTAAAATGAAATTCAGGACCAGTTATGGTCAGAATGCACTTAAGCATTCAATCGAAGTGGCCCATCTTTCAGGTCTTCTGGCTTCAGAGCTGGGGCTTGATGTACGTCTTGCCAAGAGAGCAGGTCTGCTCCATGACATCGGTAAGGCTGTCGATCATGAGATGGAAGGCACACATGTTCAGTTAGGTGTTGATCTATGTAAAAAGTACAAAGAGTCTGAGGTCGTTATCAATGCAGTCGCATCACATCATGGAGACTGCGAACCCACATCCCTCATTTCCTGTATCGTACAGGCCGCAGATACCATTTCGGCAGCCCGTCCCGGTGCAAGACGTGAGACCCTGGAGACATATACAACCAGACTTAAACAGCTGGAAGATATCTCCAACGGATTTAAGGGAGTTGAGAAATCCTTTGCGATCCAGGCCGGCAGAGAGATTCGTGTCATGGTTATTCCTGAGCAGGTTACCGACGCCGATATGATCTTATTGGCAAGGGACATTTCCAAGCAGATAGAAGAAGAGCTTGAATATCCCGGTCAGATTAAGGTAAATGTAATCCGCGAAAGTCGTGCTATTGATTACGCCAAGTAAACGTCGGGGCGGTCCGAAAGGACCGCCCTTATTCTTGCAATATACAGGATAAAGGAGTATATTGTATTATTGTATACAAACAATAAAGAGAGCTTTGCTTCTCGAGATACAGCTCTCTTTATTGAACAATATAATAAACAGGAGAAAGATAATGAAAAAATATTCCGAAATGACCAAAGAGGAACTTACGGCCGAACTTGAGGATCTTAAGTCGAAATACGCCGACGCCAAAGGCAAGGGACTCAAGCTGAATATGGCCAGAGGCTTACCCAGTGCCGAGCAGCTTGATATGGAGGCGGATTTCTTTAATACGCTCAATCCCACGGTTGATTTTCATTCGGAGCTTGGGATCGATTGCCGCAATTACGGAGAACTGACCGGAATCCATGAGGCCAGACAGCTCATGGCCGATATGATGGAGGTAAGTCCCGAAGAGATCATAGTTTTCGGTAATTCCAGCTTGAATATAATGTTTGACACCGTGGCCAGATCAATGGACTTCGGCGTACTGGGCTCGACTCCCTGGAACAGACTCGATAAGGTTAAATTCCTCTGCCCCGTACCCGGATATGACAGGCATTTTGCGATCACCGAGCTATTCGGTATAGAGATGATCAATATCCCGATGAATTCCGAGGGTCCCGATATGGATCTGGTTGAAAAGTATGTCGGCTCCGATCCCGCGGTCAAGGGTATATGGTGTGTTCCCAAATATTCCAATCCTTCAGGCGTGACATACTCGGATGAGGTCGTTCGCCGCTTTGCAAACCTGAAGCCCGCGGCAGAGGATTTTCGTATCTATTGGGATAATGCGTACACTATCCATCATCTCTATAACGGCAGGGAGGATCAGCTTCTCGAGATCCTGGCTGAATGTAAAAAGGCCGGTAATCCCAATCTTGTATGGAAATTCTGCTCGACATCCAAGGTTACATTCCCGGGATCGGGTATAGCTGCGCTTGCCGCTTCCGAGGAGAATCTTGAGTATGTCAAAAAGATACTGACCATACAGACCATCGGGCACGATAAGCTCAACCAGCTCAGACATGTCAGGTATTTCAAAAATATAGACGGTATGCATGAGCATATGAAGAAGCATGCTGAGATCATCAGGCCTAAATTTGAGCTTGTTCTGAATATTCTTGACAGGGATTTAAGTCCTTTGGGAATAGGAGAGTGGACACATCCCAACGGAGGGTATTTTGTATCATTTGACGCACCCGAGGGAACAGCAAAGAGGATCGTGGGACTGTGCAAGGAAGCCGGAGTTACCCTGACCGGTGCCGGAGCTACCTATCCATATAAAAAGGACCCACATGACAGCAATATCCGTATAGCACCTACGTTCCCGCCGATCGGAGAGCTGGAGCAGGCTCTCAATATATTCACGCTCTGCGTAAAACTTGCCGGAGCCGAAAAGTTGCTGGGTCAGATCTGAAATTAAAAATCAGTGTTATTTTATATTGAGTTATGTCAATATCTAGTAGACATAAAAATATTATGGACCGATATATTGTATATCGGTCCTTTTTTGTAAAAAACCTTTAAAAATCAATACAAAATTGACATTGATTTTATTTTTTTTCGTGCGTATAATGGGTTTCAGACGCGCTCAAGATTGACATAAATTCAGTTACATAATTAAGTGCGTTAATACGAAATACGAGGGGTTGGCATGGAGTCAAGCATTCAGAATTTCATAGCGTTCATGCATGAAACCAAGAATACTTCCGCTAATACCGAGATGAGCTACAGAAGAGATCTGATGAAGGTTGCCAGGTTTCTTGAGGCTCGCGGTATCAGTTGTCTAAAATCCATAAAAGAACAGGATCTAAAGGACTATATCAAGGATCTGTCGGATCAGAACTTTAAAGCAGCTACAATATCCAGAAATATCGCCTCGATCAAAGCTTTTTTTCATTACCTCAAAGCGGAAGGGATCGTTGATAAGGACATCTCTTTGACTTTACACGCTCCCAGGATAGAGAAAAAGGCTCCCGAGATCATGTCTCAGGATGAGATAGATTCGCTTCTTTCACAGCCGAGCGGTGATACACCCAAGGAAGTGAGAGACAAGGCTATGCTTGAACTCCTGTATGCTACCGGTATCAGAGTGACTGAGCTCATTACGCTCAAGGTTTCCGATGTCAATATGTCTAACGGGACCATTGTCCTGAAGGATGCCAGGAAGACACGTACGGTTCCTTTCGGTAAACCTGCAAGAGATGCGCTCACCAGATATCTTGACGGTACCAGGGAGGCAATGCTTGAGGATAAATCCTCGGATGTTCTCTTTGCAAACTGTTCCGGACAGACCATGAGCAGACAGGGCTTCTGGAAGCTTATCAAGATGTACTCCAAGAAGGCCGGCATCGAAGCGGATATCACTCCGCATACCTTAAGACACAGCTTTGCGGCTCATCTTGTTGAAAACGGCGCAGACCTGAAGAGCGTTCAGGAAATGCTCGGGCATTCCGATATCTCAACTACCCAGGTTTACGCCAATATGAATCAGAATCATTTAAGAGAAGTTTATTCAAAAAGTTTTCCGAGAGGATGATCAAACCAGATCGGCCATCTCAAGCAAAAGCCTCTCGGAATCTTCCCAACCCAGACAGGGATCGGTTATTGATTTTCCGTATACTCCGTCACCTATCCTCTGGGCTCCTTCCACGAGATAACTTTCTACCATTACACCCTTAACAAGCTTATGAATATCAGGATTCAGACGTCTGGAATGCAGTACCTCCTTGACTATCCTGATCTGCTGCAGGAATTCCTTGTTTGAATTGTTGTGATTGGAGTCTATTATGCAGGCGGGGTTTACGATATCGCGTTCACTGTACAGTTTGATCAGCGTGTTCAGATCCTCATAATGATAGTTAGGCAGACTCCGGCCGTATTTGTTGACGGAGCCTCTGAGAACGGTGTGAGCCAGGGGATTACCGGTGGTGGATACTTCAAAACCCCTGTACACGAAGGAATGAGGATGCTGAGCTGCATATACGGAATTGAGCATGATCGCAAAGTCTCCGCTGGTAGGGTTTTTCATACCGCTGGCAACATCGAATCCGCTGACCACCAGCCTGTGCTGCTGATCCTCGACGGATCTGGCTCCTATGGCCACGTAGGAGAGTATATCCTCGACATAACCCCAGTTTTCGGGATAGAGCATCTCGTCGGCGGCCGTGAGACCGGTTTCCGAGATGGCTCTTAAATGCATCTTTCTCATAGCGATCAGGCCTGCCAGAAAGTCGGGCTTTTTCTCAGGATCCGGCTGACTGAACAAACCCTTGTAGCCTTCACCGGTGGTACGGGGCTTGTTCGTATAGATCCTGGGTACGATCAGCATCTTGTCTTTGACCTTGTCGGCTACCTTTACGAGACGCGATATGTATTCGCAGACGGAATCCTCATTGTCTGCGGAACAGGGACCGATGATCACAAGAAATTTATCGCTTTTGCCGGTAATTATGTCGCTGATCTCCCGATCGCGAACCTCCTTTGCGCATTTTTGTTCCTCGGTCAGAGGATAGCCTTCCCTTATTTCGGATGGGGAAGGAAGCTTTGCATGAAATTCGAATGACATTTTATACACCTCACATTTTTTAATCATGGTCAAAACAGGTATTTTGCCCCGACTTGAATCATGATTGGATACCATTGACCGCAAATCTGTGTTATAATCAACACTCAGTTCTGTAAAATTATAATTATACGGGTTTTAAAAGGCAAATAAAAAAATCATGAAAAAACATTTTTTATACAGATCACTGGCTGTTTTCTGTGCTCTGGGCATGTTGTCGGGATGCAGCGCGGGACACACGGGAAATATTGACGGATATGAAGATATCGACCCGGATCTTGTGATAACCCGGGATGAGGTGGAGGAGGCTCTGGGCGAGGGGGAGCCGCAGTTTGCGCAGAGTGTTCCCTACGAAGAGCGCAAAAAGGACAAGCCGGCAGGGGATGAGAATAAAGCTTCGGGGAATGATACGGATACCGATACCGGTGAAGAATCCGAGCCGGTGATCGAGGAGTATCTGCCCGGTTATGACTCGGAGGATGAATGGAAGACGAGAGATACCGGATCAGCATCCTATATATGGGAGCCTACGGTCGTTGTCAGCATCTTTGTGGACGAAGAGGAGGATCTCTGGACCGAAGAGGAACGCGAATATGCGCTTGGTGTCTGCAGGATCGGATTTGATTTTATCAAAAAGGAGCTTGATGAAAAATACAATACCGCGTGCAATCTGTACTATGACTGGACCGAGGATCCCGATCTGAGGTATGATATCAGGCTGTACGAGAGCATACCTGCCTATGTCGGCCTCAGGGATGAGATACATATCAATGACCTGGCTGACGAATGGGTTGAGACTATCCCTTTTCGTGATCTTATGCTCAAGTATGACTCGGCTTCCGTGGCATTTATTGTATTCGTGCCCCATGAGGGCTGCTCATATTCGGAAATGCACTGTCTGCTGGATGACAGGTCGACCTGGAATGAAATGTCGGTCTTTTATCTGCAGGACATGTATTCCGATACATACGCCTACGAGACACCTACGGTATATGCTCATGAGCTTTTGCATCAGTTCGGGGCGGAGGATCTGTATTCGAGTGCAGGCATCTATTCCGATGAGACATATGCAGCGCTTGAAACACTCTGTCAGGATGATCTGATGCTCAGGACATTCACAAAGATCAACGGTGTATATACCACCTTCCCCGATGAGGTATATGGGGAGATATCCCCGATAACGGCTTATCTGCTTGGGATAGGGGACGAAGATGCCGTTGCCGAAGTGCCGGAGCTGATCCGTGAAAAGCCGGCGTGCTTTCCGGGTTCATCATTGGACAGGGCGTTCGACTGAGGAGGGTTCGAATCGTTCGGCTTTAAGTTACTTTTAGCCGGGTGTTGCCGGCTTTGACGGTAGAGAAGGATTTGTTGTTTACAAAAAAGGAGGTCAGTTATGAGTATAAGATCGGATTTTCATCTTCATTCGTCTTTTTCGGGTGATTCCGAAGCGGATATGGAGGAAATGATCAAAAAGGCAGTCTCGCTCGGACTTAAGGATATTGCCTTTACGGAGCATATGGATCTGGATTTTCCTGTTACCAATGAGTGCCCCGAAGGGTATTTTGAATGTAATGTCGATTCCTATCTTTATCATCTGCTGTCGGTACGAAATAAGTACATTAATGATGTAAATGTCAGATTTGGACTTGAACTTGGCCTGCAGCCGGAGACCAACAGAAAGAATGTTAAGGTGGTCAAGGATCATGACTTTGATTTTGTGATCGGATCCATACATGTTGTTGACGGCATGGATATCTATGATCCGGTGTATTTTGAGGGCAGGAGCGACGAGGAGGCCTACAGAAGGTATTTCGAGGCCGTTTACGAGAATCTGAGGTCATATTCCAATTTTGATGTGGTGGGGCATCTGGATTATGTTGTACGCAAGGGCAAAACACTGGATGCGGATTATTCTTATGCGAAATACAGTGATATACTGGATAAGATACTGAAGCGTATCATAGATCTGGAAAAGGGTATCGAGGTCAATACTGCGGCCATTAAATACGGATTGAAGGAGCTTAATCCCTGCACCGATATATTGAAGAGATATAGGGAGCTCGGAGGAGAGCTGATCACTGTAGGCAGCGATGCCCATACGGTTGAAGAGGTCGGAAGGGGGCTTGACAGGGCCAGAGAGGTGCTTGAAGAAGCCGGATTTGAGTATTACACCGTCTATGATGCCCGGATTCCCGTACAGGTAAAGCTTTAAGGAAATGCTGATCGATCCATCGATTCCCAATTTCCGTTTTTTAAAAAAGAATATTGAATTATAGGCTCTAAACAAGTATAATGAACTCTTGAAAGCCATCCGTGGCTTTCGAAACAGACTTTGTACCATACATGGTACATAACGCTGACATCCCTTTCCCTATGGGAATGGGTTTATGTAACAATTTATATTATTTAGGAGGAATCTCAAATGGCAGTAAAAGTAGCAATCAACGGATTCGGTCGTATCGGTCGTCTGGCTTTCAGACAGATGTTCGGAGCAGAGGGATTTGAGATCGTGGCAATCAACGATCTTACCAGCCCTGAGATGCTTGCACATCTTCTTAAGTATGACTCGACACAGGGCAGATATGCTCTGGCAGATAAGGTTTCTTTCGGTGAGAACAGCATCACCGTAGATGGCAAAGAGATCACGATCTATGCAGAAGCTAAGGCCGCAGATCTTCCCTGGAAGGATCTTGATGTAGATGTAGTTCTTGAGTGTACAGGTTTCTACACCAGCAAAGAGAAGGCTCAGGCTCATATCGATGCAGGCGCTAAGCATGTTATCATTTCCGCTCCTGCAGGCAACGATCTGCCTACCATCGTTTACAATGTAAACCATCAGTCACTTACAGCAGATGACAAGATCATATCCGCTGCTTCATGTACTACAAACTGCCTTGCACCTATGGCTAAGGCACTTAATGGCTGCGCTCCCATCAAGAGCGGTATCATGTGCACTATCCACGCATATACAGGCGATCAGATGACTCTTGACGGACCTCAGAGAAAGGGCGACAAGAGACGTTCACGTGCAGCTGCAGTTAATATCGTTCCCAACTCAACGGGTGCTGCAAAGGCTATCGGCCTTGTTATCCCTGAGCTGAATGGCAAGCTCATCGGTGCTGCACAGCGTGTTCCCACTCCTACAGGATCAACCACTATCCTTACTGCAGTTGTAGAGGGTAATGTAACCAAGGAGCAGATCAATGACGCTATGAAGGCTGCTTCAAACGAGAGCTTCGGATACAACACAGATGAGATCGTTTCCAGCGATATCGTAGGAATGACTTACGGTTCACTCTTTGATTCAACTCAGACCATGGTTCTGCCTCTTGACAACGGCACTACTCAGGTTCAGGTTGTTTCATGGTATGACAACGAGAACAGCTACACCTCTCAGATGGTTCGTACCATCAAGCACTTCGGAAGCCTGCTTAATAAGTAAGCCTGTGATCACCAGCGTGTAATCACAAACAGGCCGGAAACCATCCATGGTTTCCACGATATAAAAAATTTAGGCCCGGTCCGGCTTGGGCCGGGTCTTTTTTGGAAAAGGAGAATAATTATGGCATTAAACAAGAAAAGTGTTGACGATTTTAATGCGGCCGGCAGAAGAGTGCTGGTAAGGTGCGATTTCAACGTACCCTTAAAGGACGGAGTTATCACCGACGATACCCGTATCAAAGCTGCGCTTCCTACCATCAACAAGCTGATCGCTGACGGAGCTAAAGTTATCCTTTGCTCTCATCTCGGTAAGGTTAAAGATGGCCCCAATGAGAAGGAGTCACTTGCTCCCGTAGCCAAGGCTCTGGAGGAGAAGCTCGGCAAGCCCGTCAACTTCGTTTCCGATTACAATGTTACGGGTGAGGCTGCAACTGCAGCTGTTGAGGCTATGAAGGACGGAGATGTTGTTCTGCTTCAGAATACACGTTTCCGCGGCAAGGAAGAGACCAAGCCTACCGATGCGGGCGAGGCTTTTGCAAAGGAACTTGCTGATCTTGCCGATGACTATGTATGCGATGCCTTCGGTTCAGCTCACAGGGCTCACGCATCCGTAGCTGTTGTTACCAAATATATCACCGAAAAGGGCGGCACAAACGCTGTAGGTTATCTGATGCAGAAGGAGATCGACTTCCTCGGTAATGCTGTAGAGAATCCTGTACGTCCCTTTGTAGCTATCCTCGGCGGTGCCAAGGTTGCGGACAAGCTGAACGTTATCAATAACCTGCTTGAAAAGTGTGATACACTTATCATCGGCGGCGGTATGGCTTTCACCTTCCTTAAGGCTCAGGGCTATGAGATCGGTAAGTCACTCGTAGATGATGAGAAGCTTGATTACTGCAAGGAGATGATGGAGAAGGCTAAGAAGCTCGGCAAGGAGCTGCTCCTTCCTGTTGATACCGCAGTGGCTGACAGCTTCCCGAATCCCATCGACGCAGAAATCAGCGTTGATTATGTCGATTCTACGGCAATTCCCGCTGACAAGGAGGGCCTTGATATCGGACCCAAGACCCAGGAGCTCTTCGCAGACGCTGTTAAGAATGCCAAGACCGTTGTATGGAACGGACCTATGGGTGTATTCGAGAATCCCGTTCTTGCAAAGGGTACCATCGCAGTTGCCAGGGCTCTGGCAGAGACAGATGCCACTACGATCATCGGCGGCGGTGATTCCGCTGCAGCCTGCAACCAGCTTGGATTTGCGGATAAGATGAGTCATATTTCGACTGGCGGCGGTGCTTCTCTTGAGTTCCTTGAGGGTAAGGAGCTGCCCGGAGTGTATGCGGCTGACGACAAATAACAATTAAGTGAATCCAACTGCTAGGAGTAAAGGCTTCCTTCGCAGGGATTTCACTAAATTGTTGGACCTTGCGCAAGCGCAAGGTTCGGCATTAAATTATAGCGACTTGCAGGCTGAGTGATGGCATATTTACGGCAGGGGACGCTTTCGCTTTGATTCCAGCGCAACGGTACTAAGCTTCCTGCCGTAAACGCAGGAAGCAAGTACCGGCGCTTCCAACAACCCCTGCCCGCAAACATGCCATCATCAGCCATAAAAGAATAATCAATGGGAATTAATTGGTTTATTTAAGGTGGTTGTTGATGAGATTAAATCATTGAATTGTTTTTATATAATGTATCAGTGATACATGGAAATGGAGAAAGTAATGGCAAGAAGAAGAATAATCGCCGGTAACTGGAAGATGAACAAGACTCCCAGCGAGGCAGTAGCTCTGTGCAATGAACTCAAGGATCTTGTAAAGAATGATGATGTCGATGTAGTTTACTGTGTACCGGCTATCGATATCGTACCCGTAGCTGAGGCTGTAAAGGGCACGAATGTGCATGTCGGTGCCGAGAACTTCTATATCGAGGACAAGGGCGCATTCACCGGTGAGATCTCGGCTCCCATGCTCAAGGATGCGGGAGTTGAGTACATCATCATCGGACATTCCGAGAGAAGGGACATCTTCGGCGAGAATGATGTGTTGATCAATGCCAAGGTTAAGAAGGCATTTGCAGCAGGCCTCAAGCCCATCCTGTGCTGCGGTGAGTCTCTTGCACTGCGCAAGGCAGGCACATACAAGGAGTGGATCGCAAGACAGATACGCTGGGATCTGACCGATGTGACCGCAGATCAGGTTAAGGAGCTTGTAATCGCCTACGAGCCTATCTGGGCTATCGGTACGGGTGAGACCGCTACATCCGATCAGGCAGAAGAGGTCTGCAAGATGATCAGAGAGATCATCGCCGATATGTATGATGCCGCTACAGCAGAGGCTGTACGCATCCAATACGGCGGATCAATGAACGCAGGCAATGCAGCCGAGCTGTTATCCAAGCCCAATATCGATGGCGGACTTATCGGCGGCGCATCTCTTAAGCCCGATTTCGGACAGATCGTCAACGCCTGATTTTGACACCCGGGGACGGAGTCAGAGTGTCATTTTAGATCAATGCCGGATGACTGAATGAGGAACTGTCAATAAATTAACTGATCAAATTGCGAAGGATGCTTTTCAGACTGCAAGGAAGAAAACGCAGCCGTAGTGGGCTACGGCGAGGCTTTCTGACGCAGCTGTCGGGAAAGCAGACAAACAAGATGATCAGATTAATTATTGACAGTTCCTAAACAGCATAATATGCAATACGAGCGGGAGGCTGATCGGCTTCCCGCTTTCTCCCTTCGGGAATTGCAGCGAGACATACAATCTTCCGATGTCAATTCCTAAACCCTTTTTCAGGAAATCTTAAGATAATATGATCTGGTTTCATGTATAATGTTTAACGGATTACGAATATATCAAAACTGCGTGAATTTCGATACGAATCGGATTGAGTTATATATCAGGTCAGGATCAAAATACCGTTTGTCCCTGATATGAAAATTCCGATTACCGATTAATGATACGGGGAATGATAACCGACATGCACGAAAATTGTCACAATAATATAAAAAGCTTTGCATACGGGAATAAAGGTATCATGCCGGTGATCCTTACGGTATCTCTTGTCATCGGTATGTTAACAGGCTGTGGAAAGACCGGACAGGAGAGCGTCGAGGACGAGGTTACACGAGCCCTTTTGGAAAACGGCGTGACCGTGGAATCGCTGGATGACGTAGAGACGCCGGATAAGGACAGAACTGCGTCAGGTCAGACCGGCAGCGTAACCGGGGGCGATGCTGATGAGGGAGAGCAGCCGGGAGATTCCGAAGCAGATGAAATGCAAGAGACTTATGCCGGAAGCGGTATTAAGTCTTCGTCTTCCGCCGATAACAAAAAGTACGACAAAAAGCTGACCAACGCTCCAAAGTATGTAAATCCATATCTTGGCACAAAGAGCACCGCCACTTCATACAAGATCGACTTTGAGATACAGACTGACTCCGGTGTCGCGGGAATTACCTGGGGGGCTTCCAAAGAGCACGCGGGCGAAGCCAGGATCAATACGGATAAGACAGACGCGAGCGAAAAGGACGAATTCTATATTGCTGCCTTTGACTGTACCAGAGAGATTCCAAGGTTCTACTTTGCGAGATATAAGGACGGGTATCTGTACGAAGAATCGTACACAAACCTGGACTTCATGTTCCCGGAGATGGTCATGTTTACGGGAGTTCAGCAGATCGTGGAGATCAAGGTCAGCGGCATGGGCGGCGAGGTCTTTCTGGACAGCTACAAGGTCTGTGACCTGGAGCTTGCCGCACCGGAGGCAATGGGTCTGATCGGTACCTGGATATCCAACGGCGACTATCACGCATATATAGATAATGTCTTTGTAGCGGAAGGATACGAGGGTGACGGAGACTGGATCTATTCGGATGATTTCAGCGGCAGGACAAACCTGTTTTCGCCGAATTTCAGGACTGTCAGGGGCAGATTGTATGCTGAGGACGGATACTATACGACAGTAAAGTCAGAATAACAAAACCACTTCCTGTCCCATCCGTGGTACCCGGGCGTAGAAATACATCCATGTATTTCTGTACACGCATTGTCCCATCCGTGGTACAATTATGAATAACTAAATGTTTACAGGCTGCGGGGCGAAGGGTATATTCTGATAGCTGACCCTGCAACCTGCTGTGAAAGGAACCTGAATGAAAAAAAAATACATAAATAAGATTTTTGCGTTACTGATCAGTGTTATTTGTCTTGGCATTTTGCCGGGGTGCGCGTCGGCTTTCGGTAATTCGTCGGACAAGCTCGTGCTTGCGCTTCGGTCGGGCACATATTCCGAGGTTATCAGGCAGTGCATTCCCGGGTTTGAGGAAAAATACGGCATAACCTGCGAAATAAAGGAATTCGGAGAGGATGAGCTGTATAATGCGATTCTGAACAATTCACTTGTAAACAAAAGTGATTACGATCTATGTATGGTGGACGGATCCTGGATGGCTGAATTCATGGATTCGGGAGTACTTTCGAATCTGACCGGGCTTGGCTACAGCTTCGATGACGATATCATTCCCGCTACAACTAAGGTCTGCTATCATGACGGCGAGGTGTACCTTGCACCGTATTACGGTAATGTTACGGTGATGCTGTACAACAGGGATCTGCTTGAGGGTTCGGGATTGTCCGATGGGATTAAGACCTGGAACGATGTCATGACTCTGTCAAAATATGCCGAGGAACAGGGAATAAACGGGTATATTTACAGAGGTGATACGGAAAATAACGTAGTCGTTGATTTTTTGCCCATCTTATGCGCGCACGGAGGCTGGGTGATCGATTCGGATAATAATCCAACGGTTGATACTCCCGAATTCCATGCTGCCATGGAATATTATATGGAACTGATCTCTACGGGAGCGGCCATGGATAAGGAGACCATGATCAATTCCATCGAAACGGGAAGCGGATGTACGGGAGTAGGATGGCCCGGATGGGTTTCGACAGATAAGGAGAGTAATACCGATTTTGTTGCGATACCTACCGGGATCAGCGATTCGGATCCTGACTATAATTCAAATATTTACGGTATATGGACCATAGGGATACCTGCTAATTCGGGTAACAGGGACAATGCATGCGAGCTGCTCAAATACCTCATGGATCCTGAGATTCAGAAGTCAACGGTAGAAAATGAAGGAGTACCATGCAGATATTCCAGTCTGCGTGATCCCGAGATCTTTAAGCTTCATCCGCATTTTACGGAGATATGCAATGCTCTCGAAAATGGGGTATACCGACCCATAATCAAGGAATGGCCTCAGTTCTATCAGTATCTCGGCAAGGAAATGGCGGACATACTTAACGGTAAACAGAGTATTGAAGACGGGCTGGCGATCGCACAGCACAATCTTGAAGCGCTTATGGGAACCGGATAAATGCTTCGAAATGCAGAATAATTTATATATCACTTGTATATAACCTTTATTGCGTGATAAAATCAATCGTATGATATCAGTTCAGGGGTCAAAATACCTTTTGACTCTGATATCATAAAATTTCTTTTGTTGGTTAAACCAATAGGAGGTTTGGGATAGGAGGATACTGATATGGCTTGTTTTACGGTTTCTGTTGTAGAAGCAGTTGTTGTTACTGCTGTTCAGAAGCATTTGGAAAAGAAAGAGAAGCTTGCCCATGCAGAGCATTTGGAGCTTCCCTCAGAGCTGACAGAGAATACTGACAACAGGATTTCCCGGAGTACAAAGCTTAAATGGCTGTCAATGATGCTTTGGGGAGGTTCGGCGCTTCTTGCATTTGAGCATCTGTGGCACGGAGAGATCACTCCGTGGTTCCCGTTCCTGACGGCCATGTCTGATGCCGCGGACAGGGCGGAGATGTTTCGTGAGATTGCAACCGTCGGTGTATGTATGGCATTGCTGACAACTGCGATCTGGTTCGGTATATGTAAGGCAGCGGATATCATTGTAAACCGCAAGGCTGCATCTGAGAGCATTACCCGTGCATAGGAATGGGGGTAGGTTGTTATGACACTTTTGATTACCGTATTTGCGGCCGTAATAGCTACTTTAGTATGGTACAGCCGCCGCGACAATGATATGCAGTTTGGATTCTTAAGCCTTATGTTCTGGGGCGCATCGATAATGTGGTTCGTGGATGCGATCTTTGAATACGTAGAACTCGGTGCAGAATATTTTACACCTGCGGCAGAAGATATGATCAATGATGCTTTCCTGGGACTGTGCGTGGTCGCACTTGGGCTTGTGATCTGGATGGTACGTCTCATGATCAGTGATCCCAGAGGAAAGCTTCGCGCAACTCTTACCCGAACAAAGTGAATCCCGGGGAAATATTGATCGTATCAGCATTCCTTTATAAAAAAGCTGCTTTATCTTCACAAAATGGTGTAGAATGATAAAGTGGTTTTTTTATTTCATTCAGTTCAGAGCAGTCATCTGATAACGGAGAGGATATATGTCATACGGAATGAGTGAAGCCGGTGAGTTGATACTCAGGGCAAGTAAAGAGCTGAAAGACAGAAAACTGATAATCCGTACCTGGGGCAATATCAGCGCCAGACTGAGCAGTGATCTGATCATGATCACGCCCAGCGGCAGGGATTATGACACGATGAAGGTCGAGGATCTGGTAGTTGTCAATATGTCCGGTAAATACGAGGGAGATACAGCTCCGTCCAGCGAGACAGGGGTACATCTGGCAGCCTATAATGCCAGGCCGGACGTCAATTTCGTTATCCACACCCATCAGCCCTATGCATCGGCTCTGAGCATACTTGGCAGTGATATACGTCTGGGAGACAGGGTTTCGCCATCGGTCAAGAAACTGGTGGGACCCGGGATATTCTGCGCGGAATACGGACCTAACGGATCGAAGAAGATCAATAAGGCGGTTGCCGACTGTCTGAGGGAGCACGGGGAGTCCAATCATGTACTCATGAGGAATCACGGAGCACTCTGCCTGGGCCGGGATTATCAGAATGCTTTTGATGTGGCGTATACCCTGGAGGCCCTTTCTCACAAGGTGTTCGATTATTACTGCGAGGATGTGATCCCTCTGACCGAACAGATACACAGATATATGGACGAGCATTCGGCCGATCCCAATACGAGGAAGCCTTCGGTCGACGAGGCTGATGAGATTAGAGTAGTCCAGTCCGTGCCCGAGGAGATAGAAGGCACTGCGGATCATGTGGGTCAGTGGATACTGCATGCGAGAACCCCTTATATCCTGGAGCTCAGCCGGCGTGATTCTACGATCAAGGCTTATCTGGATGATTTTGCACAGATAGCAGGTGCGAGCATCAGATGCGTTTCGACCGGAGCAGACCGCAGAACGGTCATAAAGGCAATGGGTGATACCAATGCAGTCTTTTCGGAGAATAACGGTGCATATTGTACCGGAACGACCTATGATGAGGCTCTGTGTGTCGCCGAGGTGCTTGAGAAAGGCTGTATGGCGGCTTATCTCGGTATGATAAGGGGAGTGAAGCCTATCGGTTTCATAGATGCTTTCATGGATCGGAACAACTATATCAAAAAGTATTCAAAATTGAAGGATGGATCTGATATATAAGGAGGATTTTTACCAATGGAAGAAACAATGATGGATCTTGAAAAAGAGCTCGAGGAGTCCTACAAACAGCTTGAGGAGGATGAACAGGAGCAGACCCCGCTGACTGAGGAAGAGGAGGCGGAGCAGAATGCCTGGACTTATCTCAAGGAACTCAAGGCTAACGGAGACACGGTCAAGATGAAGGTCAAGGAGGCCGTGGCTGCAGGAGTAGTCGGAACGGTTGAGGGGATCAGGGCCTTCATACCGGTATCCAAGATCACCAATACGCATGTGGAGAGCACGGATGACTGGGTAGGCAGGACCATCGAGGCAGAGATCATCACATTGGATAAGGCCAATAAGAAGCTTGTGCTTTCAGGCCGTTCCGTAGCAGACAAAAAGGCTGAGGCCCAAAAGGGTGAAATGCTTAAGGAAATAAGCGTTGGACAGATAGTTAACGGAACGGTTGAGACAATTAAGCCTTATGGTGCTTTCGTCAGAATGGAAAACGGGCTTGACGGACTGCTCCATGTTTCTCAGATCACACAGAAGAGGATCAGAACGCCCTATGAGGTTCTGAAGGAAGGACAGGAGGTACGCGCCAAGATCACCAAGATAGAAGACGGAAAGATTTCACTTTCCATGAAGGTTCTCGAGGAGATAACAGGCGGTGATCCGGAAGAGGTGGATACCTCTGAATACAGTGACAGAGGTTCGATCGGTACCAGCCTCGGCGACCTGCTGAAGGGAATTAAACTGGATTGAGCGGAAAGGGAAAACAGATGAGAGAAATACAAGGCGGTGTATGTGCTGCATTGGGATTCAAGGCGGCATCATATGCTGCACAGATAAAATATACCGGTCGTGACGATATGGCCATGGTCTTTTCGGAAAAGCCCTGTGTGGCAGCCGGGACCTTTACTACCAATGTGGTCAAGGCTGCACCGGTGATCTGGGATATGGATATTGTTCATAACCGCGGTATCGCACAGGCGGTCGTGGTAAATACGGGGATCGCAAATGCATGTACCGGCGAGGAAGGCATGAGCGTTGTCAGGGAGACTGCAGAGGCTGCGGCCGGAGCTCTGGGGATCAAAACGGATGAAGTGCTGATCGGTTCTACCGGAGTCATAGGCATGCAGCTGCCCGTTGATAAGTTAAAAGACGGTGCGGTTCAGCTGGCAGGCAGTCTTGAACGCAGCCCGGAAGCCGCCAATGCTTCGGCAAAGGCTATCATGACCACCGATACTCATGAGAAGGAGTATGCTCTGGAGACAGAGCTCGGGGGTAAGACGGTTCATATAGGCGGTATGTCCAAGGGTTCCGGAATGATCCATCCAAATATGTGTACCATGCTTGGCTATATCACGACGGATGCGGATATTTCGCGAGAAATGCTTCAGAAGGCTGTCAGCAGTATCGTAACGGACACCTTTAATATGATCTCGGTTGACGGTGATACAAGTACCAACGATACCCTGATCGTGCTTGCAAACGGGCTGGCCGGAAATGAAGCTGTAACCGCCGAGGGCGAAGCTTACGATATCTTCTATGAGGCACTCTATACCGTATGTCTGCACCTGGCAAAGGAGATGGCAGCGGACGGAGAGGGCGCTACCAAGCTTATCGAATGCTGTGTAAGGGGCGCCGATACAAAGGATAACGCACGGATCCTCGCTAAATCCGTTATAGGATCCTCTCTGGTTAAGGCTGCCGTATTCGGCTGCGACGCCAATTGGGGAAGAGAATTGTGTGCACTTGGTTATTCCGGGGTTACGTTTGATCCGACTAAAGTCGATATATATTTCAAAGCGGGAGATCATGAACTGCTTATTGTCAGGGCAGGAGTGGATGCCGGATATATCGAGAAAGAAGCGGCCTCCATACTTGCAAAGGATCATGTCGAGATCATAGCGGATATGCATATGGGAGACGAAAGTGCAGTTGCATATGGTTGCGATCTGACGTATGATTATGTTAAGATAAATGCCGATTATCGCAGCTGATGCCGATTATAAGGAGATCATATGCTGTACAGACGGGTAGATGAAGATACAATTCAATGTATTGTGACCGGTGAGGATATGGACGAGAGAGGACTTACTCTCGGTGATATCTTATCGAGAAGTGACCGTGCCGAGGGGTTTTTGCGCGAACTGATACAGGAGGCTCACGAGGAGATCGGGTATGAGCTCCGCGGTCCCAGCATCTCCATGCAGATCACCCCTATCCAGGACGATGGCATGATCATTACGATCACTAATGAAGCCGGTCTGGGTATCAGAAGCTTTCTTGAGCATATGAGAGATGTGATGGAGGCGATAATGGGTGGCTCTATGAATGAACTGCTCGAGGAGATCGGATCGGAAAGCGAGGACGGCGCAGGTTCATCCCGGACAGATGAAAGTGAGCCCGAGGATATCCGGATATTTGAGTTTGATTCCATGGAGAATGTCTTTAAGTTTGCAGAGGATGGATTTGCCGCGGATCAGGTGAAATCCGCATTCGGATTTGCCGATGAGAAGTATTACCTTGTAGTACATAAGAACAGATGCTCGTGGAAGAACTTCAATAAGCTGTCTGCCAAGGCTTTTGATTATGCCAATGTGTGCCCTGATGTTAAGGCCAAGCTTGTTTATCTGAGTGAGCATGGAGAGGAGATCATAGCAAAGGGTGCTCTTCGCAAGCTGAAAAAGATAGCCGATCCGTCAAATCCGTCAAATAAATGACCAATCCGTTAAATAATGCTTGATTAGTTGAGCGTGATGTGATATTATATTCTTTGTGTTTGACGTCAAGCGTCGGATTTGGAGGTTTTTATGGCAGTACTTAGGATAATACTTACGATAATTTATATCATTGCATGTTTTGCACTTGTAGCCGTAGTTCTTATGCAGGAGGGTAAATCTGCAGGACTCGGTGCTATTTCGGGAGCAGCAGAGACCTATTGGGGCAAGAATAAGGGACGCTCGATGGAGGGCAAGCTGGTTAAGTTTACTACAGCACTTGCGGTATTCTTCATCGTATTTGCGATAATTCTTAATCTTAAGGTCTTCTGATCAAAGCGAATTTGGGCTCCTGCTTATGCAGGAGCTTTTTTGACTTATGTGAGCAGACTGTTATGAGTAAAGAGGCGATGAAGCCGGTAGCCAATAACAAAAAGGCTTACCATGATTATTTCATAGAAGAGAAGTTTGAGTGCGGGATCGTCTTGCACGGAACCGAGGTGAAGTCTCTGAGAATGGGCAAATGCTCGATCAAGGAGGCGTATATCCGTATAGAAAACGGAGAGGTCTTTGCCTACGGCTGCAATATCAGTCCGTATGAGATGGGCAATATCTTCAATAAGGATCCTCTCAGACCCAAGAAGCTGCTTTTGCACGGATTTGAGATCCGCAAGCTGGACAGCGCCGTCACCAGAGACGGATACACGATCGTTCCGCTGCAGGTTTACTTTAAGGACGGCAGAGCCAAGATGGAGATAGCTCTTGCGAAGGGCAAGAAGCTCTACGACAAGAGGGCGGACATCGCCAAGAAGGATCAGAGGAGGGAACACGAAAGAGAATTTAAGATAAAGAATTTATATTAAATTCTGCCTCAGGCTTCCATTTAAGGAGGCTGTCAGCGAAGCTGACCGATGAGGTGAATAATCATGGGCCAGTCAAGGTTTCGACAGGGATCATGAAGCGGGAGAAGCACGCCGAGGATGGTGGACACCTCGTAAATCCGACACCAAAGAATAATCGCTAACGACGATTACGCTCTGGCAGCTGCGTAAATAGCTGTCTCACCTTCGGGTGATAAGCCTTGCGGATAACGCCGCTATACTCCGCAAGGTTCAAAAGTAGCGGCTGCTTACCGTAAAGCGAGTTCACGAGAAGCGGTACTAAGACCATCGGGAACCCGGGGAAGAAAAGTCTGTCAGTTCACTTTTTCCCCAGGTATGAAGACTGACTAAGCGTGTAGAAGAAACGGGGATTGGTTTTTGGACGCGGGTTCGACTCCCGCCTGGTCCACTAAATCATCAGTATCAGAACCCAAGTTCAAACGTGAAGTTTTCAGCGTTCAAGAATGTATTTGGGGTTGTATTTGAGTTTGATGATCAGATTAAGGGTCAAGGATATCCACTCACCATAGGCGGGGTCAGAAGATGGGTTCTTGACGAATATGGACTAGATATCAGCAAATCAAGTGTATGCGCTGTCAGGGATAAATGTGGCGCTGATAAGTTGGAGGTTGGAGCCGGTAAAGTAATACCGGTATTAAAAAGTGATAAGGAACTGGCAGTGCTGGAAGCGTTTAAGGCTTTGGGGCTTATTGAGCAGTGATCAGATGAAAAAGGGCAGAACGTTCTGCCCTTTTACGGTATACATTATTTTACTGTTTTTCCGGCTTTTCCTCATCGCTAATATTGTCCAAAGCATATTCCAGACATTGGATGACGACCTTATTCATGGAAGTGTTATATTCATGTGACAGCGAATCCAGCCGGCTTATTATCTCAGTTGGTATTCTGAAAGTCTTGGTCAGGTATTCTGAATATTCTTTCTTGATTCTCAGCATTGTTTTCTCTCCTCGTACAATAAGTATTTTACAGGCTACAAAACAATGCTTATATATTAGAAATGCAAGATAAACATAATGTATATACAAGACATTTATATCTTGTATATGCAACGCAGAAGTGGTAGACTAAAAAAGTAATACATTTGTAGATTTTTGTGACATTTAAACGCGATAATGCGTGTTATCTATAACCCCGGAAAATCTCTGGCAAAGGAGACCAAAACCATGAAAAAATTAAACTCTTTCCTCTCGCTGCTCCTTACAGCGACACTTATTTTATCCACTCCGCTCACAACTTTTGCAGCGGAGCCTATCGATGATGAAATCCTTATAGAATCATCATCTGATAGTGACAGCCTTTTCATAGAAGATGCTATTACAGAAGAAGCTACAGATATATCATCTGCAAGCAGTATCGAAGCAAACTCTGTTCCTGATGCAGACATATCAGAACCCGAGCTTAACCCCGATGCGACAGCAGAAGAAATATCAAACGATACCTGTGCATCTTCAAATCCTGACGAAGACATTCTTTACCAGGATGAACTCCTTACTGTATACGCTTCAGACAATGATGAAACAGAAACAGAAGAGCCCGTATCTTCAACATCTGATATCATCAGCTGTGATGCACTTGGAAGTTCCAATGTCACATACCCTGCTAATGACACAGAAATTTACAATCGTCTGATGGAATTAAAAAATAAATATCCTTCAAACACGCCATGGGGAAAAACAAAAACATGGGAAGGTAGTATTGTCTACATGGGTTCCAAAACTACAACAAGTGGTAAAGCATGTGCTGCATTCGCACTTACAGTACAGGATGAAATCTTTGGGGATGCACCAAAATACTGGAATTCCTATGATGCAACACATAGACCTACATATAACGATCTTCATGTTGGTGACTATATAGGAATGTACAATCATGCTCGCATTCTTGTAGAAAAAACGCCCACAAAATTAACATGGGTGGGGGGTAACGAAGGTGCCGATTACTTAGTAGATCCAACTAATCCAGACGATGGGGTTGTATACTGGGATTATGATTGGCGCAATAACCCATTAAATACAAACCATTCTCAAAGCCATGGAAAAGATTGGGACAATCCTGCATTCGTCCTCGCCAACCTTGACAAAATAATCACCTGCAGTCCTCAAACTTTCACCTGCTCTTTTGATACCCTTGGCGGCCCCGCCGTCAACTCCGTAACATCTGACTATTACGGAAATGTAACGCTTCCTACACCTAAATGGAGTGGACATACCTTCAACGGCTGGTTCGCAAAGAAGGAATGGGCTGAAAGCAGTGAACTGTATGCTGCCAAGAAAATAAAGTCCAATAATTACAGCATCTATCAAGACACGACCTTATATGCAAGCTGGAAAGAAGGTGGATCAACACCTGAACCTACACAGCCGAAACTTACATCATTGGACGTTGGTGCTACAAATATCAATATAGAGAAAGACTCAAAGCAGAACATACGCATATCAGCACTGCCCGCCAATGCTGATGTGACAATCGAATGGTCCCTGCCATATGCTCCAAGCAATATCATTCACTGTGAACAAGATAAAAATGTTGTTGGTCAGAACCAGATAGGACTTATTGTATCCTCATTCGATAAAGTGGATATAGAAGTCATCAGAGTAACTGCCACAGATAACAACTATGGTAACAAAATAACCAAAGATATCAACGTAAACATTCTGGAACAGCTTATAGCTAAATCACAAACATGCTTCGTTGGTGAAAAAATAGACATCAACAAGAGATACCTGAACAACAAATATCCCGCAAGCAATACCTCAAACGTATACATTGTGCAGGATAATGGTGTGGCAAGCTTCAAAGGCGGATACCTTACAACCAAAAAAGCAGGAAAAGTATCTATTCTTGTACGTGGCCAGTATAACGGACGTGAATATGCGAACCTTGATATCACTATCCTTCCCAAACCTGTTATCAAGTTCACGCAAGCCATGACCTATAAGAACCAGGAGCGCAACATCTATGACTGCATCACAAACATAAGTGCAGCAACACTTGGTGATGCCCGCTTTACACACTTTGTATCATCAAAGCCCGCCATTGCTTCTATCTCAAACGAAGGTATCATTACGGCAAAGGCTCCCGGAACTACTTCGATCACGGCTTACATTGCAGAAAACGGAAAAAACGGAGCAATGAAGACAGTCACTGTCAAGGCTTCCCTCTCGGTTAAAGTCCCTGCATTTGCAAAGACTTCTTACACGATGAAAGCAGGCCAGACACTTAAGATCGCCATGAAGAACGTAACGGCGGCTACAGATGCTGAGTATACCTCATCCGATCCTGACCTTATCAACGTGTCCGCAGACATAAATGCAAAGAACGGCAAGAAGACAGGTAAGATCGCAATCACTGCAATCGCCTACACTCCGCCCGGAGTAACACAGACCGTTATTGCAACAATCGATGGGCAGACATATACCGTTCCTGTATACGTTGTTGAGCCTGCACTTAAGACATCACCCATGACACATCAGCTGTCTAAGAGCATCAAAGTAGGCAGGACACTCACCGTAGCACTTAAGAACACAGCTTTCAAGACTGCTGATGTAACATGGATATCGGAAGATCCGTCTATTGCCTCTGTAACAGGTAATAAGGTAAAAGGTATCAAAGCCGGAACAACCAAAGTCTACACAACAGCAGGCGGTATCAGGAATGAATATGAGATAACAGTTACCCCGTAAAAATCTTGTTACAAAGAAAAAATACCCGAAAGGCTGGGCCTGTCGGGTATTTTTTAGCTGATTTATTGCATAGGAGCCGGAAAGATGTCCCCGAAGATCCTTTTACAAGATCTCCGGGGAAATCGGATGCGCCGGAAATATGCATACAGAATAAAGGATACAGATGCTTATAGATTTGTGAGCTGCTCAATCCTTGATCCATATTCCTCTTTAAGCGCTTCTAAGCGTTTGTAACGCTCGCCGTCATCCATTGCGAAAACAGCACCGATAATGGCGCGATAATCATATGGTTTATCACGGTATACGAAATCGGTATAAAGGCGTGCGAAAGCAGTCGCATCTATTGCATGGTAATACGATATATCATAGCAAAACGGAACGTCCAGCGGTTCATCGACAGGATTGTTATAATAATTCCATATCATACGAAGATCATGAAGAGCAGAATACAGTAAAACTGCATCGGAATATTTTTGATCAAGGACTATGCTATAGCCTGTTATGGCAATGATATTTAGTTCGGGAATAAAAGCTGCTGGCAAAGGCTCTATCCCTGCTTTTCGGAGTGAATCTATCTGTAACTGAGGGTGCTTTTTCTCGGCAAACACAAGGGTATCATTGTGGGATGCGATGTATGGTATTACATAGATGTCCGGGGTTGGGATATTAAGGAGGGCGGTAGCGTTAGCAACATGCTTTGCGATGCGCTTCTCTGCTCCCTTTATAGCAATCTTTTTGATATCGTTTAATAATATTTTTTCGTTTGAAGCAATTTTCATAGATGGTCTCCTTTGGTTTATTCAGAAGGGGGCTGATGTACAGTATGTACAGAGCCCCTTCTGAGTTACTTGAAACTAGTTACATAGGGTTGGGAATCTTATTGATAGTGATTAGTCATTGCCGAAATACATGTCAAATATGCTTAGTATGTACCTGATGCAAATTTTCGAGCATTTGTGGCATTGAGTATTATTGAGAAACTCTTCTAAAAGGGACATAAGCGAATCGATGGTCTGGTCTAATTCAATATCCCAATTATCGGTCTCTATATCTTCAGATAAGAATCCCAAGGTTGTAAGAACCTGAGTCATAGTATCTATCTCTGCATAGAGATCAGACTTAAGGCTACAGCTGATATAGCCATCATTTCTGGCGATATCGAAGTATTTACCAAGATGTTCATCCAATGCGGCAGTTGCAAAAGGGTCATAGCTGCAATTAATAGGCTTGATTAATGATAAGGGATCTTGTGTGAGATCATAAATTTTTGGCTTCATAATTATTTCCTTTCTGAATCGTAAGCTGAGTAGAGCTGTATCCAGTCTTCATACAGCATAGATACAAGTACCGGTTTATTGTTTGATTTGTGTATTACTACGGGAAGATTCCCTTTACCCTCTGCGGTTGCATCTGACACACTCTGAGCCATCCACTCGTACAGACGCATCTGCTTCTGGTGCTTGGCCTCAATGTGTATGTAAGGTACGCCTTCAACATCTCCGGCAGCACCTGTATTGCCTCGGTATTGTGCAGTGCGGTTTGCGTTGTAGCCATGGCTCTTGAACAGGTTGGCTACAGTGCGTTCAAACCGTTTTCCTTTGTCTCTGTTTTCCTTGCCCATGTGTTCCTCCATTGTTGCAATCTAAACAGACCGTGAAGGCTTGGGGCCAACACGGTCTGTGATATGGTGTATATTACTTATGTGGTTTTATTTTTGAGAGTTCGTATCGGAGATTCCGAATGTCGATAGTGAATGCCGCTGATCATGAGATTCGTAATAATCATGTGTCGAATCATACTCAAAGTAGAAACTATCTCCGGTTTTGCCAAATCGATTCTTAAGGACTACCAATTCAATCAGCCGGGGGACTCTGCGCTTGTGCAGCTTGATGATATCACGCTTTTGCTTTTGCTTCTCCGACTTATTAAAGGTGTCATCAACTGAAAGCACTTCAAGCTGAAGCCCCCATATCAGATCTGCAGTATACTCTATACCGCCGGATTCCTTAAATGCTTCAAAGTCGATAGGGGATAGGTAACTTTGGCGATTTAAGGCGGATACAAGAAAGATAGTTATACCAAGTTCCATCTGCATGACTTTGAGCTGGTGTACATCATGATCTACTGAAGCCCGGGTATTGAGCTCTTTTCCGCTCGCTTCGGACGGTTTAACTATCTGAAGATAATCGACGACTACGTTTACTCTTTCGCCGGGATGCTCTTCGATATACTTCTTGGTTGTGCTTTCGATATCCTCTACTGTTATGGAAAACGGTGCAGTTATGATCTTCAAGCGATCCGCAGTCTCATCGAGAAACGCAGTGATATGCTCTCGGAGATAATCCTTGTCTATCGGGTTTGAATCATAGTCCATGCCGCGGCGAATATCCGTTGAAGAGTATTCGGCTTTGCTGTAGTCTTTCAGATGCGCAAGGTGTGTCCGGCGAGAGAGTGACTTGGTATAAAGCTCGAATTGAGACTGCTCAAGAGAGAAGAACAGGACATGTTCCCCGTTTTGGGCCAGATTATCAGCCAGTTGATATACAAATGTTGTTTTTCCGAGAGAAGAGCCGGCACCGATTACGATAAGTCCCGGATATAGTGGTTGGAATTTATCCAGATTTTCGAATCCTGTCTTACGGTTCCTGGAAGAGGAAAAGTTTATGAGATCATGACTGAAATTCTCGGCTTTTGTGAAATAGTCCTCACCACTTAATATCTTAAGTGGTGATTGTGGCTTCGGTTCCTGTTTCTGCTCGGAAGGAGGAATCGGCTCCTGCTGCTCGGAAGGAGGAATCGGCTCTTGAGGATAAGAATCGAAAGCCATTATTTTGTTATCGTTGGGCATGTTATCACCCCTTTCTGTTTTTTTTATAGAATATTTACATGCATGTTTTTTAAAGAATTAATTCTTTTCTATTGATTACATAGGACGCTGCCAAGCGTCAAATGTCCTATGCGGGTTGATACAATGCCTGCATGAAATGAAACCTTAATATCGGCTATCAAAATAGTGATATCATAGCTATAACGTTTACTGTCATTCCTAAACCTGTCCGCTCCGCGGAGAGTGGAATGGAAGAAAGCCCTTCTGACCTCTTCCCCCGCGCTTGGCGCGCGGGAATTATGAACACACGAGATACTGGGGCTATAGATATTATAACGCATTCATATCACTGTATTCACTGATTATTCCGGGCTCCCGGCGCACCCCGGTCGCAGTTGAGCGCACCCTGACCGCACTTTAGCCCATTTTTACCAATCCGCTGTTCGGCTCATGTTGGCCGCTGTTCAGCGCATAATGAAAGTAGTCATTTCGTTTTTCT